>CAJTZS010000035.1 GCA_910584055.1 uncultured Muribaculaceae bacterium
ACTTCTATCAGGGTTAGGACCTTCAGACGGTCAACCTAAATCAGGAAAAGACAGTGAGATATATAGGAATTTAGCGATTATGCCCGATAGGTGGGTTCTAATTGACAATGTTGAGAAATAGTTATTTTTGTCATTCTTAAAAGGTGTTTCCTGAATTTATCTTGTTTTCGATAAAAAAGTTAAAATATTTTGTTTTGTAACTAAATTATCTTAAATTTGCATCGATATGTGAAGTCTGGCGATTAAAACGGCATATGAAAGCTCGCGTATTCCCTGTAGATGCCATTCCCGCCATATAGCAATTGTATATCGTGAATAAACTTAACCAACAATATTAACTTTAAAATCAACGTTTATGAAGAAATTTTTACTTTCTATCGCGGCAGCATCACTCGCGCTGTCCGCAGTATCACAGACTGTCTATTTCGAAGAAGACTTCGAATGGCTCGCTCCTTGGTGTGAGGCCGGTAATAAAGATGGAAAAGCCGGAGATTGTGTAGGCACGAATAATCCCAGTGCAGTTTCCCCTCAAATAGTTGCTGCTGAAATAGAAGGCAAGACAGTTGCGGCTACTCTTGAAGACAAAGGCTATAATTTGCTTAGATGGTGGGCGTCAAGCAAGAAAGAGGGTGAATGTATCTACATTAATACAAATTACCTTAAGTTCGGTAAGACAGGCTATCAAGGTGGAATTGTGCTGCCTGCAATGCCTACAATGGCAGATGGTGCGACTGGAGTTCACATTTCATTTGATTGGTGTCCTCAAAGACAGGGTTCTGGTGTTATAGATCCGACATCTTTAGTCGTTGTGGTTAAGAATGGAGAAGATGAGAAATCTTTTGCTGTTCCTGCTCATGGGATTGAAGAGAATGGGGATTTGAAATGGGTACCTGCCGACATAGATTTGTCAGAAGCATCCTTTAATAAGGATACGAGAATAACTCTTCGTAACGCAGATGGTCAGCTTAAGAGTGGTAAGGCTTTGCGTTGGCATCTTGACAACATCAAGGTTTATGCTGCTGACGGCAGCGGTGTTGCCGGTATCGAGGCTGAAGAGAATGCTCCTGTTGAGTATTACAACATGCAGGGTATCCGCGTTGCAAATCCAGAGAACGGTCTTTATATCGTTAAGCAGGGCAATAAGGTTACAAAGCGCGTGATTAAATAAATCAATCCATAACATAGGAATATCTGCGGGTGGGAGCCTTAGGCTTTCACCCGCTTTTTGTGCTGTATATCCTCTAAATAGAGAAGTCCGAAGCAATGAAAGGATACAATTAAATTCCCATTTATCGCACTGATTAGACTAAACTTTCGCGTCAGCCCTTGAAGAGGGCAATTAGTTATAACCCCACACCGCTCCGCCTGCTTCCTTGCAGAAGCGGCGCATCGATGTGGGGTTATAACCAAGTGCCTTCTTCGAAGGCTGTCGCAATATGCCGCCGTTGCGAGCAACAGCGGCTCCGCCATCCGGCTATATGCAACGACGCGTCATTTTATTAACCTCGCAGAGCCGCAGAGTGGCAGAGTATGTCTGTCCGGTTATCAGAGGTCGTTTCCACTCCTGCCGAGGAGCAGAGACTGCCGCGAAAATCACCGCGACAGTCTCTGCAACTCAGCCGGGAGTTCACGACCCTAAAAAAGACAGTGTGTCGATTCTTTGCGCCCTCGGCAACTCTGCGAGGAATAATGTTCAGTCCGATAAGCGGGAATTTAAATGAATGGTTGAATAACCGATTTATGTTGTAAAACATGATTTCTGTTTGGGACAATGTGTGATTTGTTGTGTAATCCTTAATACTTGGCAATTGAGTCAAAAGATTTCGTGAAATCAATCGGAAGGATTGGATTTCGGGAAATAGTGAAGTTGCTCAACCAACTTCCGGATGTGGAAAACTCATTAACAACAAATAACAACATCATGCAGAAAAACTTAAGACAATGGACTATGGTCTTCTTTCTGGCGATGTCGATGCTGTGTTGCAACGATATATTCGCAAGGAGTGAAGTGCCGAAGGTCTCGGTGAACGTGGAAAACTCCTCTCTGAAAGATCTCTTCCGGGAGATAGAGAAACAAACAACATATATTTTTTCCTATCGTGAAGGGGTACTGGTAAACGCGCCTAAAGTTTCTGTTTCGCTTAAGAATGTTTCTGTGAGCCGTGTCCTTGACGAGGCTCTGAAGAATACCGGTATCGGGTACCGTATCGTATCTTCACGTTCGATTGTGATCTCCGACAATAGGAAGAATGTCAGCAAGAAGAAAGATAACGGAGGTAAGAATGTTCGTGGTAAGGTGGTTGATGCCGAGGGGGAACCGATAACGGGAGTGACGGTGATGGTAAAGGGAACCCCGATTGGCGCGGCTACTGATTTGGATGGGAACTGGTCTCTTGTAAATGTGCCGGATAATGCCAAGGTTTCCTTCAATATGATCGGTTATACGCGCAAGGAGATTCCAGTGTCGGGTCTATCCGGATTTACACAGGTGACACTTGATGAAAACACGGTGCTTCTTGACGAAATGGTGGTTGTAGGTTATGGACAGCAATCGGAAAAGCTGCTCACCACTTCCATAAGTTCCGTCAAGATGGATGACGTAGATCAAGGTAATGATTATAATGTGGCGAAAATGCTGCAAGGGCGCACACCGGGCGTGAGTGTGGCTACCGCCAGTGGTAAGCCCGGACAGACTCCCAATGTCAGGGTGCGCGGTATCGCCTCCATATCCGGTAGCGCGACACCTCTTTATGTCGTTGATGGCGTTCCCAATGAGAACCTTCCGTATCTAAATCCGAACGATATCGAGCGTATGGACGTGCTCAAAGATGCATCGGCAACGGCTATTTATGGATCGCGGGCAAACAATGGCGTTGTCATCATCACAACCAAGTCCGGTGCAACTGATACAAAAACAAAATTCAATGCGAGTGTCCGTCATAGTCTCGGGTGGATAGCCCACGATATTGAGATGGCTAATTCATCGGAATATATACGCACAATCCGTCAGGCGGTTGAAAACTATAATTATCAATTTAAGGGTGTGAAACCGTTGGAGAGTTTCATGGTGCCTGACAATATTGAGGAGACGAACTGGATGGACTGGCTGCAGCGCGACATGGCAAACACAACTAATGCCAATTTGAGTATGCAAGGAGGCAATTCTAAGACATCTTTCTTCATGTCGGCGGGGCTTAATACCCAGCAAGGAATAATCAAGAGAACGAAATTCGACCAGTTTAATGCGCGTGCCAAATTCTCTCATATTATAAACCGTATATTCAAGGTGAACCTTAATTTATCAGGTTCATATACTTCTGAATTCCTTTCTGAGGAGGGAGACGGATCGCTGAAGATAATCCGTTCGGCAAGAGAGCAGCAGCCATGGATCGGACCGTATGATGAGAACGGTAATTATACTAAAAACGGAAGTAAGCTGCTGCGTCATAATCCGGTGATGGTTCTCAATGAAGAATCCAATACGAACAATAGGGTGGAGGGTCAAGGAAGCCTTAATGTGGAAGTGACTCCGTTCAAAGGGTTTAAATGGACACCGTCGGTTAGCGTATATGGTAAATTTTCCGATGGCAAGAAGAAACTCTCGGAACTCAACGACGCCAGGGGACAGTCTTCCGGCTGGGGAGCGTTGACGCAACAGAAGAACACCACTTACCGGATTGTAATAGATAATGTGCTGCAGTATGATAATTCGGTCAGTAGGCTGATGTATAGCGTTATGGCGGGTCATTCATATGAAAAATACGCATATGAACAGTTTGGTGTCAAGAGCGACAATTATAAGGACAATGCTTATCCGTCATCTGGTTTCGATCTTGTAAACTCCGGCACGGCAATATATCCTAACAGCATAGGATATAATTCATATGCAATCGAATCTTGGTTCGGCAGGGTAGCTCTCAACTGGGACAACAGATATATCCTTAATGCAACAGTGCGCAGTGACGGCTCTTCAAGATTCCCGAAGAATCACCGTTACGGCACATTCCCTTCAGCATCTCTTGCATGGAGGATAACGAATGAGCGTTTCTTTCCGAAGAATACCGTTCTCAACGACCTTAAGCTCCGGTTGAGCTGGGGAAATACGGGGTCTATGGCCGGGATAAGCGACTGGGCGGCCATGTCTCTGATTTCTTCAAGCACAGGCTCATCTTATAACCATTCCTCAGGTCTTAGCATCGGCAATTCAACAGGTGATTTGACGTGGGAGAGATCCACGCAATATAATGTAGGTGTCGATGCCGAGCTTTTCGACAGCAGGTTGCGTTTGGGACTCGACCTCTATCATCAGACCACCAACGGGTTGCTCTACAATACTAATCTAATCTCTACTTCCGGATTCACGGGAAGAACCGCCAACCGCGGCCGTATTGTGAATAAAGGAGTGGAGTTCATTGCTTCGGGAGATATTTTTACCGGCGATTTCAATTGGAATCTTACGGCCAACATAAGCCATACACGTAATAAGCTTCTTGAACTTGACGGTTCGCTCGATATGGAAATCAAGTCTGCTTCAGGAATTGAGGGGGGCAGTTATCATGCTTTGATAGTGGGAAAACCGGTCAGCGCATATTATATGTACAGGCAGGACGGAATCTATCAAAAAGACAGCGATGTCCCTGCGAAACTATATGCCAAAGGAGTGCGTGCCGGCGATGTGATGTATCATGACCTGAATGGAGACGGCGATATAACCGCAGACGACAGGATGTATGTCGGCAAGGTTACTCCCGATATCACCGGAGGTATAACTTCCACAATGAGCTGGAAAGGATTCGACCTCGGAATATTCTGTCAGTTCGCATTCGGTGGCAAGATCTTGGCCGCGTGGAGGGGCAGCGGCAGCAATGAAGGCACAGAGAGTCTTGGTTATGGGGGCGGACAATCCTTCAATATGATAAGCAACGGAGAAAATGTATCGTCAAAGGCATATTTCAATATCTCGAAATATGTGGCAAACCATTATTGGCATGGTGAAGGCACAAGCAATACCGTTCCGCGTCCTGTGTTGAAAAACACTTTTACAGGAGGATTCTCCAATTATCTCACCTCGACAAGATATCTTGAGGACGCATCTTACTTCAAGTTTAAAACCATAACCCTCGGGTATACATTGCCAAGGAACATAGTTTCAAAAGCGAAAATAAGTTCAGTGAGATTCTATGTATCCCTTGACAATTTCCTGACATTCACAGGTTATTCCGGATATGATCCTGAGTTTTCCTACTCCTCTTCTCCGAGTGCCGCCACATATGGCGCGGACTTCGGTGAGCAGGCCTCTCTAAAAAGCCTCATATTCGGTGTTAACGTTAATTTCTAAGTCGAAAAATTATGATGAAAAACAGATATACATTATTCGTAACTTTATTTACGATGCTTCTTGCCGTTGCATCGTGTTCTTCCGAGCTTGATGACGTGAAGCCCCGGCATGCTATACCGCAGGAGGATGTGAGTGAAAATGATATGGTGAAAATCCTCAACGGTGTTTATGCAAAGATGGAGACATACACTTTCCAGCTTTGGTTTAATGATGATATTCAAGGAGAGAATTTCGCCACCAGCACCGGAATAACACCAATGCCCGACCCTTGCAATATGTCGCCGGATAATATCAATTCCAATATCAATGTGCTTTCTTATTGGCGTAATTCATTCTCGGCGCTGTATCAGGTGAATTATCTTTTAGGGATGTATGAAAAGTCTGCGAATAAAGAAACGTCAGCCATGAAGGGGATTGGGAGCGCATGCTATTATTTCCGGGCGTTCATTTATTACCGTCTTGCTTCGCATTTTGGGAATGTCCCGGTGATTCGGGAATGTACCGATGCGGTGATACCGATCTCGCCCGAAAGTGAAGTGTGGAAATTTGTGGAGGAGAATCTTGCATTGTCGCTTGAAATCGCTTCCGATGAATCCAGGTGGTTTGTAGGCAAAGATGCCGTCAACGCGCTCGCTGCAAGAACTGCCCTCTTCCTCGGAAAGGGAAAGGAGGCTGCGGAATATGCTGAAAACGTGCTTGCCAATCCTGCGTATTCCCTTGTGAACACCGCAATGGACTTTTCTTCAATTTTTTTGCCGGATTCATCAAGCAAGGAAATAGTATTCGGATTTGTCAATAACACCCGTACTTCAAGCTACTGCAACTTTGCCGGTGTCGTCAATGATGTGGACGGCAATTGGGATTATTCCCCGGCTCCGGAGTGTTACAGCTCTTTGTTTGCAGACGATATAAAATTCCAAAGGGCTGGAGATGTCCGTCATTATGCTACGTTCCAGTCAAACCCTGTCAATTCAAATCGCGTGATAAAGTTTTCTAATGGAAAACAACAGCTTGCAAAAAATGATGATTATCTGCATACGCCCGTGATTGTTTCCAGGATTGCTGAAATGTATCTTATTTCAGCCGAAGGAAAAGGTAAGGTTGAAGGTGCAAAACGATTACATGAATTTCTTGAGAAAAGGTATGCATCGTGCCTTACGGAAAATGAAATCAAAAACCTTCCCGACCGCGAGTATCAGAACCTGATACTTGATGAGCGCCGCCGTGAGTTCTATGCGGAGGGAATGCGCTGGCAGGATGTTAAGCGCACAGGAAGATATGACCTGTTGAAGACTTTGCGCGGCAGGGAATACCTGATGTATTATCCCATTCCCCAGGCCGAGATAGATATTGCCGGAAAGGAGGCATATCCCCAAAATCCCGGATACTGAGATGCCCGATTATAGCAAATATTAATAAAGCAAATATTGAAATTCATAAAACAATTAATTAATAAAGACATGAGACTCAAACAAATGCTTCCTGTTGTAGCAACGGGATTATGTTCCCTGTTTGCCGCAATTGCCGCTAATGCTCAGACCACAGTAGATGGAATAGAGTATAAAATTTCTTCCGACGGCTCATATTATGTTGTGTCCGGATGTTCTGCCGACATTGTGGATGCTACAATAAAATCAGAGGTCGATGGCCTCCCGGTGCGTGAAATATCGGCCGGTATTTTCAATGGCACAAAAGCCCCGCATCTCGTTTCTGTGACGATACCGGGGAGTATTGTAACAATGGGGAATTCAATTTTCCAGAACAATGCCACTCTCGAGACCTGTACGTTCCTGTCAGGAGATGAAAACCTGACAATGGGTGGATGGACATTTAACAATGCCACATCTCTCAAGGAAATAGAACTGCCCAAAAGGCTTGCCGCCATGACAGCCAACTCTAATTTCAATGGCTGCACGAATCTGGAAAAGGTTGTGTTTCAAGGACCGAATATATTGCTTACTTCCATACCTCAGTATACGTTTGCCAACAACAATGCCCTCTGGTATCTCGACATATCCGGATTGGAGAATCTTGCCGTATTCCCTCCCAATGCAATAGCATCCAAAGCATCATCAGTGACATTGGTTATGTCGCCATCCACTGATTTTGTTGAAAAAAGCAATCCGCAGCAATGGAGGCCGGCAAAAGCTTTTGCCAATGTCAATGTTACGGATGTAATATATCCGGAAGGAACAACGAGGATTACAAGAAATGCTTTCAATGGCTATAGCAAGGTGACGTGGCTGACATTGCCGGAATCTTTGGAGGTTATTGAACCCAAGGCTTTCATGAATTGCTCCGGTCTCGACCGCGTGGAAGTGCCTGCAGAAGTGAAGGATATTGGCGAGAGTGCGTTTGGGCATGTTGATTCCGATAGAGGGGTGAGGGAAGTTTTACTTATGCAGCGAGGAGGAAAATTTCCTAACACTGACGGGAAATCCATCGTCGCTTCGGATACAAAAGCGTATTGCTATTCCGACTTAGATAATATACCTCAGGAAATTCTCAGGGTCCCGATCGTGACCGGTTCTCCATTCCAGACCTATGTCAGCCCGATTGCGGTTGAGATTCCACAATCGACAGAGGCTTCTTGCATTACGGATATTAGCGGAAACAGGGTTATGTCAGACTTTACAGAATTCGGTTCTGAATCAGAACTTCCTGCATTCACTCCCGTCCTTATGCATCGCACCGGAAATGCTGAAACCGTATTGTATCCTGTCATGGTCCCCGATAATGTTGATGAGCCGGGGGAGAATAATCTTCTCACTTTAGCAGAAAATGGATTTGAGGAAGATATGAAGTATTATTGTCTTACCAATTATGGCGGCGGATGTGCTTTCACAGAGACTGAAGAAACAGCACCGGTTGCCGGGCGGGTATACTTGGCTCTCGGAAAAAACACAGCGGGAAATACGCCTGCATATATTGTAAGTGATTCTCAGGGTGTCACAACCATCGTAGAGACCATAGGAGCAGTTGATGGAAACGATGCGCCGGTATATACAATAATGGGAGTGAAAGTTGATACTGACAGTTTAGCTCCCGGAATATATATAAAGGCCGGAAAGAAATTTATAGTAAAATAATTAGAGGGTTATGAAATGTTTATATAAAAACTTGTTGTTGGCGGTTTCCACGTGTATGTTCATGACTGGGGCTGCGGCCTGCGAGAGCGAAAAAGACCTTGAATTGCCGCGTCAGCAATATCCTGTCACAGAAGATAAGGTCGGCGTGCTTATGAATGCTATCTGGTCTGAATCCTCATGTTTCAATCTTGATGGCGACAGAAAGAAACTGCTGAATGAGATGCAGGCATATGCCGACTTATGTCCCAACACTTACTTCAAGCAATACTATGCGGTGTCCGATCCTGAAGAACTTGCATTGATGGAGGACAACACAATCCTTGGATATCATTGCCGGGCATTGGAAAAAGTTCTGGAAGAAATGAGTTCGGAAAAAGTGCCGCAGGGAAAGATTGTGATGTGGCAGTTGTATAATATGGGGTATGTGGTCAAGACTCCTGATTATTGCTTCGGAATAGATATAAAACATAAGTTCTCCGAGCGTTTTGCGCCATATCTTGATTTTCTATGCATAACGCATGCCCATAAAGACCACTACGACTCCAAACTCGTGGATGCCATGATGCAGCTCGGAAAGCATGTCTACTCAAATTTCCTTGATAATGCCGACCGTTTTGACGGAGTGACGACACTATATCCGGAGGGGGATATAGAGATTGTCACCAATGTCGTGGATCATGATGCGAATACACCGGCTTTTGTGGCAAACTACCAGATTGATTGCGGCATGTCATCCGGCAACAAAGTGATTTTCCATATAGGTGATTCCTATAATTGGCAGCAACTCAAGAAAACAAAGTCGATAGATATTTTCATACCGCATCTTGCCGTGGGACTGGATATGAGGAAGGCTATAAACCGGCTTAAGCCGGGTTGTGTACTTATGTCGCATGTCTTGGAGATGGAACATCCCGTGAATCAATGGAGATGGAGCTACCAATATGGTTTCAATGAGATTGATAAGTTGAAGATGGATAATGTCTATCTTCCCGTGTGGGGTGAGAAAATGGAATTTTAAGGATGAGAGGATTCTGTATTAGTAATATGAGGAAGTTGACGGTATTGCTGGCTGCATTCGCAGTCAGCGTGCCGGCAACTGCCGAAATCTCCTGGGATAAGGCTTACGAAAAAGCCGCTTGTAAGCTTAAGGAATTGTCTTTGGAAGAGAAACTGCATTTTGTGCGCGGTTATTCCGAGTTCTTTTTCTATGGAATCCCCGACAAAGGGATTCCCTTCCTCTATCATTCGGATGCGACAGGAGGGGTGAATATTCGTCGTAATCTACCTGACGGCTCTCTGATCGAACCATTGGAAAAATCTACGGCCATGCCGGCTCCGATAATGCTTGCCGCAACATTTGCTCCAGAACTTGCCGAAAGATACGGCAAGGCAGTGGGGGAGGAATGTCGTGCGGGAGGAATAGAGGTGTTGCTGGGTCCGGGAATCAATATATCGAGAAATTCCCAGTGTGGTCGCAATTTTGAATATTTAGGAGAAGATCCGCTCTTGACATCCGATATGTGTTCATCCTATGTATTAGGATTGCAGTCAACCGGCACAGCTGCATGTCTGAAGCATTTTATTTGCAATGAGACGGAATTCTATCGCCGGAGATCCAATTCAGTGGTTGATGAGCGCGCCCTTCATGAAGTCTATATGAAACCGTTTGTAGCCGGAGTCAAAGCAGGCGCGGGATTTGTTATGGCTTCGTATAATCAGCTTAATGGCGAGTGGACAGGTCAGAACAAGTGGCTTCTTACGGATATCCTGAGAAATGAAATAGGATTCAGGGGCGCAATTATTAGTGACTGGAGTTCTGTGTATGATACCTATAAGGTTGTTAAGTCGGGACTGAATACTGAAATGCCGGGCAGACGGGAGGCCATCGCAGAGATGAAAGGATTGCTTGCAGAAGGTAAAATCAATGAAACCGATATTGATGCTATGATTCTCCCGTGTATCGCTACGGGATACAAATTCGGTTTTTATGACCGTCCTAAATATTTGCCCGAACTTTTGGAGAAATATCCAGAACATGCTGCATTGGCAAAAGAGGTGGCGGCAGCAGGCACTGTGTTGCTGAAGAATAACGGCATTCTTCCTTTCCGACAGAATGCACGGGTGCTTGTGGTCGGGGAATTTATTGATGAAGTGCCGCGTACGGGAGATAACCCTGCGGCATCGGCTGCGGTTAAAGGTTATGACAATGTTCCTCTTAGGGGTGCGATGGCGTCTGCATTGGGAGATAATGTGCGTTTTGAGACTAATCCCTCCGACACGGATATCGAAACAGCAGATATTGTTCTTGTGTCGGCCGGAACGATAGATATGGAATCTTTCGAACGTCCGTTCGAATTACCATCAAATCAGGAAAGGCTAATAAAGAAGTCGGTAATGTTGAATCCCAATACAGTGGTGCTGGTTAATTCAGGTTCGGGAATCCGGATGTCTGACTGGGCTGAAGATGCAGCGGCTATAATATATGGATGGTATCCGGGGCAGAACGGGATGTCGGCAATTGTTGATATAATGATCGGTCTGATAAATCCCTCGGGAAAACTGCCCATAACGATAGAGCGTGATTTCAAGGATTCTCCGGCGTTGCATACGATGCCTGACGGTGCAGAGTTTTATAACAGCGCTTATAGGGCTTATAATGAGAAGCTGATTTCCGTGTTCGACGTTCATTATGATGAATCGGTTTTTGTGGGTTATAAGTGGTATGAGAAAAAAGGAATAAAACCTCTCTTCCCTTTTGGATACGGTCTGTCGTACACTTCATTCAATCTTACAGATCCTAAGGTTGAGATGGAAAATGGGAAAATATTTGTGTCTATAATGGTCAAGAATACCGGAAAAATGGCTGGGACGGAAACCGTGCAGGTTTATGTGTCGGAAGAAAATCCGTCGGTTGAACGCCCGCTAAAGGAATTGACGGGGTATTCAAAGATTAATCTGGAACCGGGGAAACAAGGCGTGGTTAATATTAAAGTTGATCCTGAGGCTCTTGCGTTCTGGGATGTGAATACACATTCTTGGAGGAGGAATCGGGGTAAATATACTTTCCATATAGGAACGTCATCGAAAGATATATTATTTAAAGTCACTAAGGATTTCAATTAAGGATACTCGTGATGAATTCAAGGAACATAATATTGTTGATAGCGATGCTCACGCTCTGTCTTAATGCGTATTCCGAAATTCGTTATGTTGATGCGAAGCAACTGGGTGTTATCAATAAAGCGAATAAGGATTCCGATGGCTTTTCTCGTGTAGATACGCGACTATATAAGAATTTGCCTCAGACCGTTAAACAATATCTTGACTTCTCTACCGGAGTGGCAGTAGCTTTCCGCACCGACAGCCGAATTGTCAGCGCGAAATGGACCACACGAAAATGCGATGATGGCGCAAACACCACGCGCGTTTTACGCGAGGGTCTGGATCTGTATATATTGAAAGACGGGGAATGGACTTTCGCCGGAATCGGGACTCCATCAGCAGGAACACGTCATGAATCTATAATAGTGAAAGAGATGAAAGATAGCATGAAATATTGTCTTCTCTATCTACCTGTTATGGATATCGTTGATTCTTTGGAGATCGGGGTGGAGAGAAAGGCATTTATCGAAATTCCGGATAGACCTTTGTTCGAGGGTAAGATTGCGGTTATCGGGTCGAGCATCACGCATGGGGTGGCGGCATCCCGACCGGGGATGACTTATCCGGCGCGTATCCAGAGGACGTTGGGTATGGAAGTCGTAAACCTTGGACTGGCAGGACTTTGTAGGATGGAGGAGTGGTATAATGACATAGCCGATGGAATGATACCTGATATGTTCATTATTGATTCATTCTCCAATCCCTCGGCAAAAGAGATAGAGGAGAGGCTTGACAGGTTTGTGAAGCGTCTTCGTGATACCCATCCCGATGTTCCGATTCTGTTCCTACAGACCGTTGATAGGGAAAGCTGTGTTTTCGATACCGGCAAAAGGGAATATGAGGCTCAAAAGAGGAGGAGCGCCAGAGCAGGCATGAAGCGATACCTTGATGGTGATGACAGAAAAATATTTTTTATGGATCCGGGGATGTGGCTCGGGGAAGACCATGAGGGGACGGTGGACGGAACGCATCCGACTGATCTGGGATTCACGCGGATTCTTGAAAAACTTATTCCTGAAATAATAAAAATACTTGATTCAGAAATGTCTTGAAGGTAGAAAGATTGTTGATTGAACGGGCAGATATGAGATGCATCTGCCCGTTCTGAGGAATTATTTGCAGTGTTAACGTATACGGAGCACGGGGATTGAACCGCAATCTGAAGGGAGTTGCACTCGCACTCCTTCTTCGGTTCGTGTGAATTTGACTTTGCCGTGTCCCAATAGGTCGATTCTTTTGAATTTCTCTTTTGCTATAGACTTGATAACAGCTGTGTTATCGTTGCGATGTCCGAGAAGAATGGCGTAAATATTCTTTCCCTTGGTGGTGAAGCGGATTTCTTCACCTGTCATATTGGAGTATGAGCCCTCGTTGAACCCTTGCCGGTCGAGCGGTATGTCTGATTCTGCGACCGGCCCTTCTCCAAATTTTTTCCAGGGACGTGTGCCGAATATTGCCTCCTTATTGATATCCATCCAGGCCCCTATGCCTTTTATGACTTCATATTCTTTTTCATCGAATGTGCCGTCGGCGCGGAGTGGTATGTTGAGAAGGAGGTTACCGTTTTTGCTTACAATGTCGGCAAGGAGACGCACGACGGTCTCTGCAGATTTGTAACGGCCTTTATTGTAAATGTCGGTATTGTAATGCCATCCTCCGATGCAGGAACATGATTGCCAGGGGAGAGGTGTGATTTCGTTGGGCGCACCGCGTTCAACGTCCCAGACGAGAGCCTCCTTCTGCTCATCGGTGAGGATTTTGCCGAACATCACGGCCTCGTTCTTTCCTCCGTGCGAAGCCATGTTATGGTTGTAGAAATGGGCGGCAATCTTAAGTCCCGCATCACTAACGGGGTAGAACGGAACGCCGGTAGTGTCGAAATAGAGGAGATCCGGATTATAGCGGTTGATAACGTCAAGAGTGCGGTTATAGAAATTTGTGCAGAATTCTTCAGATGGAGTTGCTGCTCCATTTTCCCATCCCCATTGAGAGCCGATCATGCCGTCTGCCCAGCTTCCTTTGCTGAGCGGATGGTTTTGCACATAAAGTTGTTGCGGGTCCATCCCCTCCCACCATTTCCCTTTACCGTCTGCCGTTGTCATGCAACCATCGTATGGAACGCCCATTTTATCCCCCTTGCGGTCATATCTGCGGGCGGTCTCATACCACGTCCAAGCGTGGTCGGCATGGAGGCTGACACCGAAAGGCAAGCCATACTTCCGTGCCGCCGCCGACCACTCGGCGAGAATGTCGCGCTTTGGCCCTATGTTTTTTGAATTCCATGGTTGATACTTGCTGTCCCATAAGTCGAAATTGTCGTGATGGTTGCCAAGTACAAAGAAATACTGGGCACCTATGCTCTTATAGAGCTTGACAAGACTGTCGGGATTCCACTTTTCCGCTTTGAACAGAGGAAGGATATCCTTGAATCCCACTTCGGAAGGATGACCGTAATTTGCCACATGGTATTTATATGCCTTGGATCCCTCCTGATATAGCTCTCTCGCCATCCAGTCGCCTGAGCCCTCGACGCATTGTGGTCCCCAGTGGGCCCAGATGCCGAATTTGGCATTGCGAAACCATTCCGGTGTCTCATATTGGCTTAATGATTCCCAATTCGGCTCAAATTTGCCTTTCGCCATAGGTTCCTGTGCTTCCGATACCTTCACAATTGAATCCTGCGCAAAAACGCCGGTTGCCATAAGAATAGAGATAGATAATAGAGTTTCTTTAATCATGGAATTAAATGTCATATAGGTTGTTAAGTAAATGTTCAAATTTTTTAATAATACCCTATTAATAACGGGCACTATCCATATAATATTTTGTACCTCTCGCCAAGTTGTTATCTTCCCAATTCGATGACTTCGCAGTCGCGCATATCGGTGCCGTCGATTGTGAGCCGTACGAGTGTGCGCACTTTCTGCCACCCCTGATTGCCAGCAGCCCCGGGATTGATATGTAGCAGATGCAATTCCTTATCAAACATTATTTTCAACAAATGGGAATGTCCGTCAACCATCAGGTTGATGGACTCTTCTTTAAGTAATTTCTTCATACCAGAAGACCATTTCCCGGGATATCCACCGATATGAGTGAGCAATACTTTCACTCCCTCGACAGTGAATATCTCGATTTCAGGGCACTTCCGCTTCACCATGCCGTGGTCTATGTTTCCCGATACAGCCCGGACCTGGGCTATTTCGGAGAGGCGTTCGATTATAGAATAATCACCGATGTCTCCGGCATGCCAGATTTCATCGCAGTCCTTGAAATGAGAGGCATACCGATCATCCCACAGGCCATGTGTGTCGCTAAGAATCCCGATTCTTTTCATATCATTCAGATCCTAAGTAGGTAAGTAAGTAATCAAATTAAAACGATAGTAAGTGATTTTGATATCTCATATAGTCTGAACTTGTCTTTTTCGGTGCTTTCCGCCAAGTTTCATCAGTTGCAATGCCCGCATTGCGCCTTCTTCAACTCGCGAAAATCCCTCGAAAAATCCTGCGTCCGTACTATATGTTTAATTTGATCACTTACTTAACAAAAATTAATGCACAAATAAAACGCAGTTATTTTTGAGATGTTTTTGCCGCGTAATGAAGGAGCATATAGGCATATGCGACTGAATTACAAGGTGAAAACAGCCAAAAAGAACAAGTTTTATTGGGCAAGATTTCATTACTTACTTACTTATATCGTTTAATTTTTGTTACCTACTTATATAATTCCTTGCTAAATTAATAAAAAAACAGATACGCGTAATCATGATTACGAGACAAGGTGTCTTAATGGCAACCAGAATACTGTATGCTTGCTTATAATCCGATCTTGAGTCCTCTAAATTCCCATTTATCGCACTGAACATTATTCCTCGCAGAGCCGCAGAGAGCGCAAAGGTTTGACACTTGTGTCTTTTAGGGTCGTGAACTCCCGGCTGAGTGGCAGAGCCTGCCGCGGCGATTTTAGCGACAGGCTCTGCTCCTCGGCAGGAGTGGACACGACCTCTGACAACCGGATATGAAGGCTCTGCCACTCTGCGGCTCTGCGAGGTAAAAAAATGACGCGTCGGTGCATATAGCCGGACGGGAGCTGCTTGTCTCCCCCTGTCCGGCCATTGGCTTAGACACATTTGGTTTATTCAGTGCGATAAATGGTAATTTAGTTTTGGATGCAACTTAGGATTATAGGGAAATATAATTTTAGAGAATAATCGGGGATGTGTGCAGGAGGGTGTTTGTAAAAACACCCCCTTATGCTATTCGTAGCGCATGGTTTCTGCGGGAGAGATCTTGGCGGCGAACCAGGAGGGTAGGATGAGACACAGATAGATGATGGCAATAGTTGCAATGTTTAATATTACGATTGACTGCCAGTCGATTTCAACGGGAACGAAGTCAATGTAATAGGAGTCTGCGTCAAGAGAGAGGAGATGCCATTTGTCTTGAACCCAAAGCAGCGCGATCATCAGGATATTCCCGATGAGCAGTCCGGTCAACGCCACGCGCACGGCCATGTAGATGAAAACATGTCGAACGCTTCTAACGGTCGCTCCTATCGAACGGATAAGGCCGATGAAACTCTTTTTGTCGAGGATTATGATAAGCATACCGGAAATCAGCGTTGCGCAAGCCACTATTGTCATGAGCACCAACACCACAATCACGTTTGTGTCGAGCAGGGACAGCCAGCGGAAATAGCCCGCTCCCTGATTGAGGGCATTGTCTACACGGTAATACTTGTATAGAAGTCCGGAGGCGAGGGCTTCATTGAGGGTGGCCGCCAGGCGGGGTGCATTCTCTTCGAGGTTGTTGAAATCATCGGTGGTGACAGATATCGATGTCCCTTGCGAGTGAGATATTTCTCCGAGGTTTTGTATCAATGGCAGATTGCCATATATGAAAACATTGTCGTATGTGTCGAAATGTGTGTTGAATATAGCCGCGATTTCAAGACGGCGCACACGTATTGAGCCGGATAGGAAATAGGTGTCGATTTTATCTCCTAATTTAAGGTTGAGTTGGTTGGCGGCATGTCTTGACATCGCTATTTTCATTTCCGATCCCTTTTTTGAATAATCGGGAAGTTTTCCCTCCTCGATGTTTGATGTGAGGAATTTACGGAGTGCGTCTCCGCTCATGCTTTTGAGATATACACCCTTGAAATTGTCTGAAGTTTTGAGGATTGCCGGTATCGAAGCCTCCAGAGAATACCCGGTTATATATTCTTGCGAGTCAAGGATTGTTTTAAGTGTCGGGGTAAGGGTTATGAGGTTGGAGTCCTCCGCACCGGCAGGGATGGCATATAATGTGATATGTGAATTGAAGCCAATCACCTTGTCGCGAATTTCACGTTTGAAACCGAGCACGATTGCGACAGCAGCAAGCATTATTGCCACCGACAGGGCGACCGCTGCAACCGCTACACGGATAGCCGGGGAGCTATGCCTGCTGTCGGAGGAGAGCGACAATCGTTTAGCGAGATATAATGGATAATTCATTCTTATTATATGCTATGTTGGATTTATATGCTATGTTGGATTTTTCATACATTATTCCGCAGTTCCCAGAATGCCACGGCGGATGCTGCGGCGACATTAAGGGAATCAACGCCGTGTGCCATCGGTATTTTCACTACATAATCTGCTGAATCTATTATCGAATCCGGTAGGCCCTCTCCCTCGGTTCCCATTACTATGGCGAGTCTGGGTTCTGACTTTAGCGCAGGCGAATCAAGATCTATTGAGTCGTTCCTAAGTGCCATTGCCACCGTCTTGAATCCTAATTCCTTCAATTTCGCTTCAGGATTCGCCGATACTGCCCACGGTACGAGAAAGACCGATCCCATAGATACTCGTACAGCCCTGCGGTTGAGCGGGTCGCAACAATCGTCCGAAAGTATCACGGCATCAATTCCCAAAGCAGCTGCCGAACGAAAGATTGCCCCGATGTTGGTGGTGTCGCACACGCCCTCAAGAATGACGACGCGCCTTGCGTTGCGGCATATGTCCTCTAAATCTCTCGGTTGAGGTCTGCGAAAAGCGCATAATACTCCTCGGGTCAGTGTATAGCCAGTGAGTTTAGACAGTTTTTCCCGGTCTCCCGTATATACCGGCATATCCGGATGTCCGGATATTATATCAGCTGCATCTCCTTCAATATGCCTCTTTTCACATAGTAAAGACAAGGGACTGTATCCGGCACTGATGGCGACCCTTATAACTTTCGGGCTTTCTGCAATGAACAATCCGGTTTCCGGATGAAGGTCGTTACGGAGCTGGGCTTCGGTGAGCGAAGCGAAAACTCTAAGTTCTGGAGTGTATATGTCAGAAACAGGAATAATCAATGATATCGAATTAATGGTCGTTAATAATCAGAATACGAATTGGAGACGTGCCTGGATTATGTTGACACCGCGGCGGTCGCAAACTGATGAGTTGCGAACGTCTGTGTATGAATAACGCAGACGCGCTATCATATACTTATTTATATAATAGTTCAAAGTCAAGTTCCAGTCGCATGAAATGCCCCCGTCTATGGCCGCTGCGTTTGCATCGGCGTTTGTATAATCATAGCCCGCAATGAGTTCAAGTGATTTTGGAGAGGGGAGAGTCAGAGCCCCTTCTGCTTCTGAATACCGGTATTGTTTGTCCCCAAAGAGCAGGCAGCGTGCCATTCCGTAGGTGCCGACGGCATGATACGAAGGAATGCCGTTATGTCTGGGAACCTTCATGTAATAAAACTGAGATTCGAGAGCAAAGCGGTCTTTCGCCAACGTTATTTCCGGAGATAATTTCCAGTCGCCAACCGCGTTAGTGACCTCTGCCTTAAGCATAGGAACTTTGCTTACTGTCGTGGGGAAGGATGCGGAGAAGGTCCGGAAACCGGCTGAGGCTTCCTCATCCCCCATATCATTGACCAGGCTTGTATGGGATGCGGTCTCATATGAGACTGAAGCACCCACATGCACTATTGCTCCCGGTCTTGCCACCGGATGCCACACCCCGCGTAAAGCGCCGCCCACGCTTACTTTCCCTTGTTCGGAAGATGTCAAAGTCAGGGATCTGCCTCCGACAAATGCTGTTGCGCTCAGAAAATATGATGGATTATAACGCGTATAGCCTATTCCGATTTTCCTGCTTGTAGTGCGGAAAAATGTTTCCGATATTTGGGAAATCATGCCGGGCTTATATGATGCCGAACCGCCCCCGCGGATTCCGAACTGTGGAATGAAATATCCGAGGCGCAGGAAATCCTTCTCTCCAAGCCAACGCTGGATGTAGACATCCTTCATTCCGATTTTGCCGTAAGAATAACCGATTTCCACACGTGCCATCCATTGGGCGTAAATGGCCCTTACGCCGGCGCGTATTTCAGGTAATGAAGCCCCGTCGCTGAACCCGTTTTTTTCCGGGAAATACAATGCGCCGTCAACATGGACGCGTCCGATAGGAGTGACCGTAAGCTTATCCTGGGCAAATGCAGGAAATATGAAGGAGATGAAAGAGAAAAGAAATAATAATAAGGATAATATATGCTTGGTTCTCATAATGATGCAAAATATATTTTAAAACAGTTTTTTTATTCATTACAAATTTAGCAAAAAAATTTGGAGGAATATTTAACAAATAGTAAATTTGCAGATGAACTTGTCTAAATTTAATGTTTTCTTAACAAAAGAGAATACGTGGCAAGAATCAAAGAGTTTTTTTATGTTGAAATCATCTTAAACCTAATATATACATGGAACAAGAATGCCAGAAGACGTGTCTGCATGACCGTCATGTTGCCTTAGGGGCATTAATGTCGCCTTTTGCCGGATTCGACATGCCTATACAGTATGCCGGGATCACGGAAGAGCACAACGCAGTGCGTCAACACGTAGGTGTGTTTGACGTCAGCCATATGGGAGAGGTTCGCGTAAGCGGCCCTGATGCCTATAGATTCGTGAGTCATATTTTTGTCAATGACGTAACGGGAGCTCCCGACGGTCAGATTTTCTATGGCATGATGTGCTATGAGAATGGCGGCACAGTGGATGATCTTCTCGTGTATAAAGTTAACGACGAAGAATATTTCCTTGTTATCAATGCCTCAAATATTGATAAGGATGTGGCATGGATACGTCAGAATGCTGAAGGTTTCGATGTGAAAATCGAGGACCAAAGCCCTTATTACGGGGAAGTTGCCGTGCAGGGACCCGAGGCTGAGGCGGCTATGGAAAATATTCTCGGTATTGGAGTCAAGGATATTCCTTTCTATAATTTCAAGACATTCGATATTGACGGAGAGGAAGTGATTGTCAGCCGTACCGGCTACACCGGAGAGGATGGCTTCGAGGTATACGGAAGCCACGATTTCACACGTAAAGTATGGGACAAACTGATGGACGGAGGCGTACAGCCGTGTGGCCTCGGTTGTCGTGACACACTCCGCTTTGAAGTCGGTCTTCCTCTTTACGGAGATGAACTTAGTGCGGAAATCACTCCAATTGAGGCGAGTCTGAGTATGTTTGTCAAACTTGACAAACCAGAATTTATCGGCAAGGAGGCCCTTGCTGCCCAGAAGGCGGAGGGTGTTAAGCGTCGCATAGTGGGTCTTGAACTCGAGGGGAATGCAATTCCGCGTCATGGATATCCCGTTGAGGTCAATGGCGAGCAGGTAGGTGAGGTAACGACAGGTTACCGTTCGATTTCCACCGGCAAGAGCGTGGCTATGGCTATGATCAACAAACCATACGACAAGCTCGGCACGGAGGTAGAGGTGCGTATCCGCAAGAAGACCTTCCCGGCCAAGGTTGTGAAGAAACGTTTTTACGATAAAAATTATAAAAAATAAAAGATATGAGTAAAGTTATTGAAGGTCTGCGTTATGCAGAATCACACGAGTGGGTAAAAGTAGAGGGCGACATCGCCGTAATCGGTATCAGCGACTATGCGCAGCACGCGCTCGGCAATATCGTGTATGTTGATATGCCGGAGGTGGGCGATGAAGTAACCGCAGGAGAGGATTTCGGTGCAGTTGAGTCTGTAAAGGCTGCCAGTGATCTTATCTCTCCCGTATCAGGTGAGGTTGTGGAGATCAATGAAGAGCTTGAGGATGCACCCGAAGCTATCAATGCCGATGCATATGAAAATTGGATCATGAAGGTGAAGATGTCCGATCCTTCCGAGGTGGATGCTCTGCTCGATGCTGCCGCTTACGAAAAACTTTGCGAAAATGAGTAACAGGTTCATCCCTCATACAGAGGAAGACATCCGCGTGATGCTTGACCGGATAGGAGTGCAGAGCGTGGATGATCTCTATAACGATGTCCCGGCGGAGGTGATCTTCAAAGAGGATTATGCCATCCCGTCGGCGATGTCGGAGATGGAGCTACGCCGCCATTTCCATGAATTGGGCGCAAAGAACCGTCAGCTTAAGGTGTTCGCAGGTGGAGGTGTTTATGATCATTATTCTCCTTCCGTGATTTCACATCTTCTTGCACGCAGCGAGTTTTACACAGCCTACACTCCATATCAGCCGGAGATTTCGCAAGGCACACTCCAATATATTTTCGAGTATCAGAGCATGATCAGCGAGCTTACCGGAATGGAATCTACGAACGCTTCGATGTATGACGGCTCAACGGCTGCCGCAGAGGTGATGTTCATGATGGTTGCATCCGTGCGCAAGAAGAACCGGGTTCTTCTTTCTGCCACACTCCCGGAGAACGTGCTTGAGGTTGTAAGAACTTATGCGAAGTTCCATGGCGTGGATCTGACAATGATTCCCGAGAAGGATGGAGTGACCGACTTCGAGAAGATGGAAGTGGAATTGCGTGCCGGCGATGTTGCCGGAGTTTTGCTGCCTTCTCCCAACCGTTATGGCATAGTGGAGGATTTCACCGGTTTTGCAGATGCTATTCATGAAGTGAAGGCAATGATGGCTATATATGCCGATCCTTCTACTCTTGCTGTGCTCAAATCGCCGGCGGAATGGGGAGCGGACGTGGCATGCGGTGACGGTCAGACCCTCGGCATGCCGATGCAGTTCGGCGGTCCGTACCTCGGTTTCATATCCTGCAAGAGCCATATGCTCCGCAAGATGCCCGGTCGCGTGGTCGGTGCAACCAAAGATGCCTCAGGGAAACGTTGCTATGTCCTGACCCTTCAGGCACGTGAGCAGCATATTCGCCGTGAGAAGGCAACAAGCAACATCTGTTCCAATCAGAGCTTGATGGCGCTTTATGCCACGATCTATCTCTCCCTTATGGGAAGGAAAGGTCTTGTGGAAGTGAATAAGCTTTCTGCGGACGGAGCTCATTATCTTTATGGTAAACTTGTGGAAAGCGGTAAGTTTGCTCCTGCATTCGATAAGCCGTTCCTGAAGGAGTTCACTCTCAAGACTGATCTTGACGTGAAGAAAATGAACGCCCGTCTTCTCGAGAAGGGATTCATGGGTCCGCTTGATCTCGGGAACGGTATGGTTGAGTTTGCTGTGACTGAGAACCGCACCCGTGAGGAAATAGATGAATTTGTCAATATAATTCTGGAGGCCTAAGTGGAAGTAAAGATGAAATATTACGATAAGTTGATATTTGAAGTGTCGCGTCCCGGACGCAAAGGTTACGAGCTTCCCGCCAACGGATATGATACCGACGGACTCTCTGCTATTCCAGCAGGTCTTCTCCGCGAGGAGCAGCCGGAACTGCCGGAGGTGAGCGAGTTGGATGTGGTGAGACACTATACCAATCTTTCCAATAAGAACTTCGGTGTGGACACCGGTTTTTATCCTCTCGGGAGCTGCACGATGAAGTATAATCCCAAAATCAATGAGGAGGTTGCCGCGTTGCCTGAGTTTGCATCCCTTCATCCTCTTCAGGACGAGGAGACAGCACAGGGTGCCTTGGAACTTTATTACAACCTGCAGCAGGCCCTCGCCAATATTGCAGGTTTGGCTGAGTTCACGCTTAACCCTTATGCCGGAGCGCATGGAGAGCTGACCGGACTCATGGTGATGCGGCAGTATCACATCACCCGTGGCGACACCAAGCGCACCAAGGTGATCGTTCCGAATTCAGCTCATGGAACCAATCCTGCTTCCGCAATGGTTGCCGGTCTGGAGGTTGTGGAGGTGAAATCCAAACCCAACGGCTCTATTGATGTGGAGGATCTCAAACCTTTGCTCGATGAGACCGTTGCAGGAATCATGATGACCAACCCCAATACTCTCGGTATGTTTGAGACTGAGATTCTGGAGATAGCCAAACTTGTTCATGATGCTGGCGGTCTGTTGTATTATGACGGCGCTAACCTCAATCCTATGCTCGGAAAGGTTCGTCCCGGAGATATGGGTTTTGATATCATGCACATAAACCTTCACAAGACATTCTCCACGCCTCATGGCGGTGGCGGTCCGGGTTCCGGGCCTGTCGGAGTTGCTGCCCATCTCGTGGATCTTCTCCCCGCGCCGAGAGTCATCAAGGATGCGGAAGGTAAATTCCATATCACAGGAAAGACAGATAAGAGCCTCGGCAGTGTAAGTTCATTCCTCGGCAACTTCGGCGTGATGATGAAGGCATATGCGTATATTCTCAGTCTCGGAAAGGAGAATCTCAAGAATGTGGGTCCTATGGCCACGCTCAATGCCAATTACATTAAGGAATCGCTTAAGGATGATTATCTCCTTCCAATCGGAGGCGCTTGCAAGCATGAGTTTGTGTTTGACGGGTTGAAAGACAAATCTACGGGTGTGACCACGCTCAATGTGGCGAAACGTCTGCTCGACTATGGTTTCCATGCCCCCACGATTTACTTCCCCTTGCTCTTCCATGAGTCTATGATGATTGAGCCGACCGAGACGGAGAGTCTTGAGACGCTTGATGAGTTTATCGAGGTGATGCATAAGGTTGCGAAAGAGGCACGCGAGAATCCTGACACTGTCAAGAATGCACCGCTGACCACCCTTATCTCGCATCCCGACGAGACTACGGCAGCCAAGAAGCCGATTCTTTCCTATCGTCAACTCAAGGCAGATCAAGATGCATAGCGACATAATTATCATTGGTGCCGGTCCGGGGGGGTATGAAACCGCCCTGGAGGCCGCACACCATGGAAAAAGCGTTACGCTTTTCAATGGCGGTGCACTCGGCGGCACTTGTCTTAACGAGGGGTGTATACCTACGAAATGCTTGTGCCGTGACTCCGAGATGGTAATGCAATTCAAGGAGGCGGATAAATTCGGTATTGAAGATTTCACTTTTGCGGTGGATTTCAACAAGATTACTTCACGCAAGCGTGAAGTCACCGAACAATTGCGCGAGGGGATTGCAACGATGCTTAAGCAGGCTAAGGTGAATGTTGTAAACGCAACAGCGAGCTTCAAGGATGCCCTCACCGTTGTGGCTGACGGTCAGGAATATACGGCGGACAATATCATCATCGCTTCGGGAAGCGTATCTAAATCATTGCCTATCCCGGGTCATGATTTGGAATGCGTTATGGATTCTACCGATATTCTGAATATCGACCATGTCCCGGCATCGCTCACGATTATCGGAGGCGGAGTCATAGGGATGGAGTTTGCATCTATTTTCGCCGGTCTCGGTTCTAAGGTCACCGTCATCGAGTTTATGAAACAGATTCTTCCACCTTTCGATTCCGACATAGCTAAGCGTTTGAAGCAGGCTCTTTCGAAACGGGGTGTGGAGATCATAACCGGCGCGGCTGCCAAGAGAATCGAACAGAACGAGGATTATGAGATTGTCGTGACTTATGAGGCCAAAGGGAAGGAGCAGACTGTTGTGAGTTCCGACTTGCTGATGGCTGTCGGTCGTGCGCCACGCGTGGAGGGACTTAATCTCGAAGCTGCGGGTGTTGAGTATTCTCCGAAAGGTGTCCCGGTTGACGAAAATATGCGCACAAACGTTGGGCATATCTATGCAATCGGTGATGTCAATGCCAAGATGATGCTTGCGCACGTAGCGTCTTTCCAAGGGAAGCGAGCTTTGAACCATATTGAAGGCAAGAGCGACAATATCCGTTTTGATATTATCCCGTCAGCCGTTTTCACCACGCCTGAATGCGGCATGGCTGGTCTGACGGAAGAGGAATGTAAGTCACGCGGTATTGATATTGTTTGTGGCAAGAGTTTCTATCGCGCCAATGGCAAAGCCCTTGCCATGGGTGAGAGCGAAGGTCTCTGCAAATTGATTTTCGACAAAGGAAAGCATAAGTTGCTTGGAGCCCATATCATGGGCGCGGATGCAGCTCTGCTCGCACAGGAGGCAGTTGATCTGATGAATGCCGATGCCACGGCAGAGTCCATCCGCGAGGTAGTGTTCGGACATCCGACACTCAGCGAGATCCTCCTCGCCGCCGCCCACATATAGTCATTATAGGCAATTTACAAGATTGCACACTTCGAAAAGCAATGTGAATAAAACACTGCGCACTCTGAAATAGAGTGTGCAGTGTTTTGTCTTTTTACTATCAATTGTTTGGAAATTTGAGAAATATTTTGGAATTTTGCGAACCATAACGGATTGCCCTCCGTTTGCTTATAATGAAAATAGTACAGATAAGTAGCAGCTAAGAATAAATGAACATATGATTTATTATCGATTCATACCCTGTGGATTCTTTTTGGATGCTTCCGCCAAGTCTCATCGGTCGCAATGCCCGCATTGCTTCCTCTTCAGCTTGCGAAATCATCTCAAAAATAATCTCACATGATATGAACATTTATTCTTAGCAGCTCCTTAGAAAATTAAGGTTGGAATATGGTTGAACGTTTTTTGAAGAAATGTGACTTTGATTCGCTTGAGGATTTCAGGGCGAACTATTGTGTCAATGTGCCCGAGAATTTTAATTTTGCGTATGATGTGGTTGACAAGTGGGCTGAGGAAGCACCTGATAAACCCGCACTGCTTTGGACTAATGAGAGGGGAGAGGAACGTCAGTTCTCTTTCGCCGATATGAAAGATGAGTCCGACAAGACTGCTTCTTTTTTCCAAAGTCTCGGAATCGGGAAGGGCGACAAGGTGATGCTTATCCTTAAACGCCGTTACCAATTCTGGTTCTCTATACTCGCGTTACATAAATTGGGAGCCATCTGCATACCCGCCACTCACCTACTTACTGAGAAGGATATAATATACCGCTGCAATGCCGCCAAAATAAAGGCGATAGTGGCGGTGGGCGATGATATTGTTACAGGGCATATTCAGAGGGCATTGCCTCAATGTCCTACCGTTGAAAGCTGCATATCCACCGGTCCCATTGTTCCGGAGGGATGGTATGATTTCAATTCCGGTATGGAAAACGCCGCTCCTTTCCATCGCCCATTGCTTCCTAACCATAACGAAGACCTTTCGTTGCTTTATTTCACGTCTGGCACCACCGGCGAACCGAAGATGGTGGCCCATGATTTCCTTTATCCTCTCGGGCACATCGTCACCGGTAAATATTGGCATAATCTTGATGAGTCATCGCTTCACCTTACTCTTGCCGACACCGGATGGGGAAAGGCTGTGTGGGGAAAACTTTATGGACAATGGTTTGCGGGGGCGAACGTATTTGTATATGATTTCGAAAAGTTCCACCCCTCGGATCTCCTCGGCATATTCGAGAAATACAGTATAACATCCTTCTGTGCGCCTCCGACAGTATACCGCTTCCTGATTCTTGAGGATGTCGCAAAATATGATCTCTCATCATTGTGTTATTGCACCACTGCCGGAGAAGCCATGAATCCGAGTGTGTTCGAGAAATGGAAGGAATTAACCGGCCTGGACATAAAGGAGGCATTCGGTCAGACCGAGACGACGCTTACTATCGGAACATTCCCCTGGATGGAGGCTAAACCCGGTTCGATGGGCGTGCCCAATCCTGAATATGACATAGACCTTATTAATGCCAACGGGGAGAGCTGCAAACCCGGAGAGCAGGGAGAGATTGTGATCTATACGGATCGCCGCAGACCTCTTGGGTTGTTCCGGGAGTATCTTTATGATCCGGAGCTTACGGGTCAGGCTCACTCTGACGGTGTTTATCACACAGGAGATGTCGCTACCCGCGATGAGGATGGATATTTCTGGTTTGTCGGAAGGGCGGACGACGTGATAAAATCCTCCGGCTACCGTATCGGTCCGTTTGAGGTCGAGAGTTCGTTGATGACCCATCCTGCAGTTGTTGAATGCGCTATTACAGGTGTCCCGGATCCTATCCGTGGCCAGATTGTGAAAGCTACCATCGTAGTTGCCGATGAATGGAAAAACAAGATAGGGGAGGATCTTGTGAAAGAGCTTCAGGATCATGTGAAACACACCACAGCACCCTACAAATATCCGCGCCAGATAGAATTTGTGGATGAATTGCCCAAAACCATAAGCGGCAAGATCCGCCGGGTCGAGATCCGTTCAAACCACGCGAATCCCCGCGCTCATGCAAGTTGATATGAAGACAGTTTTTGTCTCTTGAGTGAGCAATATAGGACAAAGTTTGTTATCAATATAAAAGACAAAGAAAGTACTCTTTTATATTGATAACATTTTTTATGACTATATTGAAGATTATATTGGTGGTGATGCTCATGCTTGCGATGGTGGTGATCCTTCTTGGAATCGGCCAGCTTTCGAGCGGACGGTTTGACACAGACACCTCAGATATCGACAAGTTGAGAGATGAGGTTGACAATCGCGAAGAAGTGATTTCGCGGCGCAGCATATTCCACGAATTCCTTGCCGGAACAAGAAAGCATAACTAAGGTGCTAACATGAGTAAGGTACTAAATGGAGAGGGTAAAGAAAATATTGAAATTCTTGATTCCACTGTTTTTTTCGGTGCTTCTTGTATGGTGGCTTTTCAGAAAAGTCAATTTTCAGCAAGTGATGACAATTATCAGGGGGAATGTGGATTACCGCTGGCTCTTTGTGGTGATGGCTATAGTCGTACTGTCTCATTGTATCCGAGGAATTCGCTGGGGATACCAACTGCGTGCCGCAGGAATCGGCAATGTGCCCGCGATGTCGCTCTGCTGCTCCATTTTCGGGGCATATGCGCTAAACCTCCTTGTCCCGTATATGGGTGAGGCCTGGAGGATAATATATATTGCAAAGCGTCAGAACAAACCGGTTTCGACGGTGCTTGGCACGGACATAGGCGACCGTATTTCGGATGCAGTGGTAGTGGTGTTGCTTCTGATACTTGCCCTTGTTGTGGGACATTCCTATATTGTAGCGTTTCTTGACCATTATTCTGTAGGGAAAAAAGTGATACATACGCTCCATGACCCTTATTTCTGGATAAGCATACTCGCAATTCTGGCTTCTGCGGCAGGATTGGTTTACATATTCAGGAAAACAGAATGGGAACAGAAACTTGTTGTCTCCCTCAAGAGGGTGTGGCTTGGTTTCAAAGTTCTTTTCACCATGAAAGGGCGGTGGGCGTATCTATGGCTCACACTTGGAATCTGGATATGTTATTTCCTTGAGACATATATCGGATTCCTTGCATTTCCGTTTACGCGCCATCTCATGGAAGAATCCGGAATGGCATGGGGACTGTTGCCGGGATTGATAGCTTTTGTATTCGGCTCGATGAGTATCGCGATCCCAAGCAATGGCGGTCTCGGCCCGTGGAATCTTGCGGTGATGTTCGCATTGTCATTGTTCGGTATAGCAGATGCGGATGGAGCGGCATATTCGCTTGTAATCTGGAGCACAGTCTCTCTAACTCTTGTATTGCTCGGACTGTATACTTTGTGCTATGTGGCGTTTTCACGCAATCATAAATTATAGTCTTAGAGGGTGTCTAAAATTTGTCTTGGCCATCTAATTTGGAAATATTATAAATAGAATGTCATGCGTGGATCCAGATAAACTTTCACGCGCTAAAAATTGTTTCTTAATAAAAGTTAATGACAACAATCCGGAGAATATGTTTATGGCTGTCCCGGTTGTTGGACGAATAGATTGAACCTTATCAAAATTTAGATTATTATGCATTTCACACCCAAAGAGCAAGACAAACTTACCCTTCTGATGGTTGGCATGATCGCAGAGCGACGTTTACAGAAGGGACTAAAGTTGAATTATCCCGAGGCTGTAGCCTATATCACAAGCACGGCACTTGAAGGGGCCAGGGAAGGGAAAACGGTTGAGGAGGTAATGACTGATGCAGCACAGGCCTTGACTAAGGATCAGGTTATGCCGGGGGTGGCCGACATGATTACACTGCTGCAGGTAGAGGCCGTCTTCACAGACGGTTCACGTCTGGTCTCAATCCATCACCCTATCAAATAAGCCCTATCATTAAATTAAAATACTATGGAGCAGAATAAGAACACACCGCAGGAGATTTATTCTCAGCCTGACGGAATATTCCCGGGCAAGCCGGACATTGCATATCCCAACACACCAGGGTATACGCCAAAGTCCTATATTCCGGTTGGGGGAGTTGAACTTGCCGACACACCGATTGAATATAATGCATACAGACGCACGGTAAAGGTCGTGGTCAGGAATACTGGAGACCGTCCAATTCAGGTAGGGTCACATTATCATTTCTTTGAGGCCAACCGTTATCTTGAATTTGACCGCCCTGCGACATTGGGCTATCATTTGAATATTCCGGCAACAACGGCAGTCCGTTTCGAGCCAGGGGAGGAACGTGAAGTTGAACTTGTGGCCTTCTCCGGCAAGCGAAGGATAATAGGCTTCGATGACCTTGTGAACGGTTATGCCGGTCTGGAGGATGCACCTACGTTCTATCCCAAGACCACGGAAGCAATACGCCGTATGAAAGAATATGGTTACAGGTCTGTATCGCCGGATGAGGCTGCTGCAGAATATACCCAAAGTGAAACATCCAAATAAATAATAAGATGGCAACAATATCTCGACAGCAAAACAATATGCTCTTCGGCCCGACCGTAGGAGACAAGATAAGACTTGCAAACACAGATTTGTACGTCGAAATTGAAAAAGATTTACGCGTATACGGAGACGAGGCTGTTTATGGAGGTGGCAAAACACTTCGTGATGGAATGGGTCTCGCAAACGAATGCACTTCAGATGCCGGAAGCCTTGACCTTGTAATCACCAATGTCACTATTCTTGACCCTGTCTTAGGGGTTGTGAAAGCTGATGTAGGTGTGAAGGATGGGAAAATAGCCGGTATCGGTAAGGCTGGAAACCCGAACGTGATGAAAGGGGTGTCACCGGATCTTGTGACCGGCCCTTCAACGGATGCCATTTCCGGAGAGCACATGATACTTACGGCTGCCGGTATTGACGGACATGTGCATATGGTTGCTCCGCAACAGGCATACAATTGCCTTTCAAACGGAATCACGACCTTGATCGGCGGCGGTATCGGTCCTACAGATGGATCAAACGGGACAACAATTACAGCCGGTCCATGGAATCTTAAGAGGATGCTTCAGGCAATTGACGGTCTTCCGATAAATATCGGTTTACTCGGTAAAGGAAACTGTTCATGTCGTGGAAATCTTGAAGATCAGATAATGGCAGGAGCATGTGGTTTTAAACTTCATGAGGACTGGGGCACTACTCCGGCTGCGATACGCACATGTATGTCGGAGGCCGACCGTTTCGATGTTCAGGTGGCTCTGCATGCCGACACATTGAACGAGTCCGGGTATGTTGAGGATACTATAGCTGCTATAGACGGCCGTACAATCCATACATACCATACGGAAGGAGCCGGTGGAGGTCATGCCCCCGACCTGTTGAAAGTCGCTTCACTTGAGAATGTGCTTCCTTCTTCTACCAATCCTACACTTCCTTTTGGAATTAATTCCCAGGCAGAGCTGTTCGATATGATTATGGTTTGCCATAACCTGAACCCGAACATACCGTCGGACGTTGCATTTGCGGAGAGCCGTGTCCGTCCCGAGACTCAGGCTGCCGAGAATGTTTTCCATGACCTTGGTATAATATCCATGGTTTCCTCCGACTCTCAGGCTATGGGACGTGTCGGGGAATCTTTCATGAGAACATTCCAGATGGCTTCTTATATGAAGCAGGTAAGAGGTAAGCTGCCGGAGGATTCTGACTCCAACGATAATTTCAGGGTGCTTCGTTATCTGGCGCAGATAACCATAAATCCTGCAATATGTTATGGAATCTCCGATGTGCTCGGTTCTATAGAAAAGGGCAAGATGGCCGATTTGGTGCTTTGGGAGCCGGCATTCTTCGGAACCAAGCCTCAGCTTGTAATCAAGGGTGGTCTTATAAATTGGGCGAACATGGGAGACCCCAATGCTTCCCTTACAACACCGCAGCCTAAGATTATGCGTCCGATGTATGGATGTTTCGGAGAAGCTATGTGCAACTCAAGATTCTCATTCGTGAGCCGCGCTGCATTTGATGCCGGCATTAAGGAGAAGTATGGATTGACGAGCATCGTGCATCCCGTTCATGGCACAAGACAGCTTACAAAGAAGGATATGCTGCGTAATACAGCCACACCTTTCATTGAGGTCAATCCCGAAACGTTCGAGGTTACGGTGGATGGATATCCTGCCACTGTGCCCCCCGCCAAGGAGCTGGCGCTCGCTCAATTGTATTGGTTCAGTTAAGGTCAATAATATATACTGCAAAGCCGGAGCGATGTTACGCTCCGGCTTTTTTATAACTTCTCAACGTTTCAATAAGCAAAACAGGTAGTTGATTGTTATAAATATAAAGATAAGTAGGTAACAAAAATTAATGCACAAATAAAACGCGGTTATTTTTGAGATGTTTTTGCTGCGTAATGAAGGAGTATATAGGCATATGCGACTGAATTACAAGGTGAAAATAGCCAAAAAGAACAAGTTTTATTGGGCAAGATTTCATTACTTGCTTATATCGTTTAATTTTTGTTACCTACTTACATTGAAACTATATCTAAGGTTACGAATTATGAAAGTATATACAGAAATTCTCGGGAACATTAATAAGAATCCCGAATGGAAGGAGAAACTGCATGATGCAGAAATTGATTATATATTCCTTGACCAGTGGACGGCCCAGAAGAGCCGTTTCCTTGGTAAAGGGGTAAGTGGAGAGGAGTATCCTATTGCCTTGAAGCGTCACACTCAGGTTGTGGATGGTGATGTCATTGATTATAATCCGGAGACCGGAAAAGCAGCGGTATTGAAGATAGAACTAAGTCCGGTTCTCGTAATCGATATGGGCGCGCTGGCTGATAAAGACCATGGCACTATCCGTCGTGCTGTGGAGTTGGGGCACGCGATAGGAAACCAGCATTGGCCGGCCGTGGTGAAAGGAACAAAGGTCTATGTCCCCCTTACCGTAGACAGGAAGGTTATGCTTAGCGTTATGGAGACGCATAATCTTGAAGGTATCACTTACGAATTCCAGAAAGGTATGGAGATTATCCCATATCTTGCACCTCACGAGATCCGTAGACTTTTTGGCGGTGCCGGTCATGACAGCCATGGTTTGGGAGAACATCACCATCATCCCATAACGCATATTCATTTTGATGAAAACGGAATAGCGCATGAACACACACACTGACGCGGATATGCTCGCGGTATCGCGACTGCTGCAATTCACGGATTCAACATTTCCTGTCGGCACGTTTTCTTTTTCCAATGGTTTGGAGACTGCCTCCTTTGAACGTCTGGTTCACGATGCACCGACACTTCATGCCTTCACGGCTTCTCAGGCTCTGCAGGCGGCATATAGCGACGGGGTAGCCGCCCTTCATGCGCACCGCGCTTTCCTTCGTGGGGATTATGATGCCATTGCAGAGGCCGACAGAATGTTGATCCTCTTTAAGATGAACGATGAGGCTCGTATGATGCTTAAGAGGATGGGAAAGAAATTCGCCGAGTTGATGTCGAAGCTTTTTAGTAACGACATTGTGAATAAATGGCTTCAGGATATCAAGGATGAAAAGGTGCCGGGCACATTCCCTGTTGCTCAGGGAATAGCGTATGCGGCTGCGGGCGTTGATGAAAAGGCACTATTCTGCGCTCATCAGTATGGCGTTATCAATATGGTGCTGTCGGCGGCTCTACGTTGCGTCAGGGTCTCGCATTATGAGACGCAGAAAATACTTTTTGATCTTTCGGAGAATGTGGAAAAACTCTATGAAGAGGCTTCTCAGATGGAGCTGAAGGACATGAACGCATTCTTTCCCGAACTGGACATACTGGCATCTCTCCATGAGAAGGGCAACATGCGTATGTTCATGAATTAATTTCATATTAAACGTTCCACATTAAACATTAAACGAAAATGTCACAGACTTGTAGAATAGGAATAGGGGGACCGGTAGGGTCCGGCAAAACCGCTTTGATTGAGGCAATAACACCACGCCTTCTGGAACGTGGAAAGAAAGTATTGATCATCACTAATGATATAGTGACCACGGAAGATGCCAAGCACGTGCGCAAAACCCTGAAGGGGATTTTGCACGAAGACAAGATTATAGGAGTTGAGACGGGGGCATGTCCCCATACTGCAGTGCGTGAAGACCCGTCGATGAATATAGCGGCGGTAGAAGAGATGGAGGAGAAATTCCCCGAAACGGATATCGTGCTCATTGAATCGGGAGGGGATAACCTTACACTTACCTTTAGTCCGGCGTTGGTGGATTTCTTTATCTATGTGATCGATGTCGCTGCAGGCGACAAGATTCCACGCAAGGATGGCCCGGGCATATCGCAGAGCGATATACTTGTGATCAATAAGACAGACCTTGCCCCATACGTGCATGCTTCGCTTGAAGTTATGGATCACGATTCGAAGCTCATGCGTCCCGGCAAGCCCTTTGTGTTTACCAACTGTATGACCGGAGAGGGTGTAGATGAGTTGGTTGACCTCATATTCAAGATGGCGCTGTTTGATAGCGATAAATAAAGATGTCATATGATTAGGAACGATAGATTCAAGACATCCTCCGTGCCTGAGGTGGATTTCTCGTCGGCTCGAGAGATGCAGAGATACCTGCGTGAACCGGAGCAGATGTATGTCGGCGCTCCCGGTAAGCACGGATATTTGCGTCTCGGATTCGAATTGGATCCTGACGGGAAGAGTATCCTGCGCGACATTGACCGCCGTGTGCCGTTGATAGCCCAACAGGAATTGTATTTCGATGAGGAGATGCCTCAGATGCCATGCCTTTACATTCTGTCGTCGGGAGGTCCGAATGTTGACGGCGACCGTTATCAGCAGGACATCACCGTAAGAAAAAATGCGTTTGCATGGATATTGACCGGAGCGGCAACCAAACTCGCCGAGATGAGATATAATTACTCGGGCATGATTCAAAATATCGTTTTGGAAGAAGGTGCCTATCTTGAGTTCATGCCCGAACCGATCTATCCCTGCCGTCACACACGTTTTATTTCCGATACGCGAATATGCGTTGATGCCACGGCAACGCTTTTTTATTCAGAAATCTATATGGGCGGCCGGAAATACTATAAAGACGGCGAATTGTTCGAGTATGATATTCTCTCGGTCTGCAGCCATGGCGAAAGACCTGACGGCGAACAGCTTTTCCGGGAAAAATTCGTGATAGACCCTAACGTCACGCCGGTGCGTCGGTTGGGAATAATGGGAAGTTTCGATGTGTTTGCCAATGTGATTGTCATGACGCCGAAGGAACATGCCGACAAGATATATGAAGCCACTGAAGCCTTTATAGACAGGGATAATAAAATTGCCTGCGGCATCACTCACCTGCCGAACGAAGCCGGCCTGCTCTTCAAGGTTCTCGGCATGGAGCCGGGACCGGTGAAGAAGATTGTCCGCGAATTCTGTTCTCGCGTCCGCATGCAAGTCAAGGGACATCCCGTCCCGCCCGAATTCCCCTGGCGATAGCAATCAAGGTGAGTTGTGTTGTCTACTTTTAATTTGTGTTAAATATCATTATATACTAAGCATCTTATATACGAATTGTGCTATATTTGCAAAAAGATGTTTAGCAGCTATGGATTGGAAATATGACACAATGTCTCGAAGGTTTGCAGTATTTGTGGTGGCTTTTGCTGTATACTCCTTGTCTCCGTTGATGGCATATTCCACTGTTATCGCGGATGCCGCTACCGGAAATCCGTTGCCGAAGGCATCTGTATTCGATAAAAAGGGAAATCTTATCGGGATATGCTCCGAAGACGGTGTCCTTCCATTCGTGAGCCGTTTTTCTTATCCTATCTCCATCAGATATATGGGTTATGCAACATCCGTAATTGATAAACCGGGTATGGATAAGGTCTTTCTGAAAGAGATGGCTTATGACCTTCCGGAGATAACCGTCAATTCAAAGGATCATCAGGTGCTTCACCTTACCGGATATGTGCGTGAATATTCCACACTTTCAACATATACCGATACTGTGCTCCTTTTTCGTGAGAAAATGGTAGATTTCATGATCCCGTCAAAAAAAGTAAGGAATTACAAGGGGTGGCTTTTGCCTCGCGTCCTCGCTTCAAGGTCATATTATCACCTTACCAATTCCGAAGGCCTCGACAGCGTGAGCAATCATTATAGAGAGCATTTTTCATGGTCAGACTGGATCGGAGTGTTTGACAACGCCACAGTGCCTATGGATATTCGTGATCAAAGCGTTGCCACCCATACCGATTATGGTAAATACAGTCCTGCTGCGATATGGCGGAAAGTTGATGATATCATAACGTTGGATGTTGATGTCCTTTCCGACAAGGGTAACCGGAAATGGGTGCCCGCGTTTGCGGGTTTTATGGCTGACAGGGTGGATTGCAGCCGGCTTACACTTAAATACAGGTTTGCCGGTGTTGACGGTCATGAGGTATTTGCCGACAATATAACCGGATTATCGTTCAATATAGAATCCAATGGGCGGGCACGCAATCTGAAACGAACGCTGCAGACCAATGATCCCATTTATGTGAATACATATGCAGAAGTCTACATAACAGACCGGGAATATATGTCTGTTTCAAGTGCCCACAAATTGGAGAAACATCCCCCTTCGGCAGAAGAGGTGGGAATCAGACCTCCTCGGGAAGCTCCTGACTTGCATCCGGCGGTGCTTGCGCTCGTGGAACGTGTTGACAATTTCGATTACGACACTCCTCGTCTTGCCGAACGGCCCGACCATAGGCTCGGAACCCCGAGCAAACTTTCTAAAGACAAACCTGACGGATTCTTCAAGCGGCTCGTTAAGGTTTTCAAACATTAGGAGGATGTTATGGTGAGGTGCCATATATATCTGTTAAAATTTTTTCTTAATTTTGTGTCCAAAATTTGATTTGGACATGAAACGTATTGTATTCCTTGATTATGTTCGCGTGTTTGCATGCTTTCTTGTGATACTTGTGCACGCGAGTGAGAATTTTTATGGTGCGCCGGGTTCCACCGACATGGCAGGTCCCCAGTCATTCCTTGCCAACGAGGCCGACCGACTGTGGGTTTCTGTGTATGACGGCTTTTCGCGTATGGCCGTGCCATTGTTTATGATAGTATCCGCTTTTTTGTTGGTTCCTATGAAAGAAGGACAGACCGCCATGGAGTTTTACCGAAGGAGGGCGGTCAGGATTCTTCCGGCATTTGTCGCCTTCATGGTTATATATTCAACGGTGCCCATGCTTTGGAATCAGATCGACCAGGACACATCCATGAAGGATCTTTCGCGTCTTATATTGAATTTTCCAACGCTCGCCGGTCATCTGTGGTTTATGTATCCGTTGATAAGCCTGTATCTGTTTATACCGATAATATCACCATGGTTGACAAAGGCAACCGCTCGGGAAGAGCGTTTCTTTATCTCTCTTTTCCTTATATCGACACTTATGCCTTACCTTAACAGGTTTTTCGGAGATGTGTGGGGTCAATGTTTCTGGAATGAGTTCCATATGTTATGGTATTTCTCCGGATATCTCGGATATCTTGTGCTCGCACACTACATACGTGTGCATCTTGACTGGAGCGTTGCCAAACGTATGACTGTCGGTTCCATATTGCTGGGAGTTGGTGCCGTATGGACCATTCTGTCGTTCTATCTGCAGGCTGTTCCCGGAGAGCTTCACGACACTCCGATTTTGGAATTGGGTTGGTCTTTCTGCACTATAAACTGTGTGATGCTTACAACCGGGGCGTTCCTTCTCTTTACATGTATCAGAAGGACCACCGCGCCAAAAATTATTTCAGACCTGTCTAATCTCAGTTACGGCATGTATCTTATGCATATATTATGGTTGGGCCTATGGGTGAGGATTTTCAAAGACAACATGGCGCTTCCTACCGTTGCTGCAATTCCGGCTATCGCCGTTTGCACTTACCTCAATTGTTATGTGGCTACAAAGATTTTGTCATTGATTCCGGGACTCCGCTGGCTGGCAGGCGTGGCTCCACTACCACGCAAGGGCTCGTCAGTTCCGGCCGGAGCATAGTTACATCAGTATAATTAATGTGAAAATAGTATAACTTATAGTGGCGGAATATTGTAATTTAATTTCAAATTCTTACTTTTGTATAAGAAACGGTAAAAACAATTTCTGCCGTAGGAAATACTAACTTAACAAGACATTTAATATGCCCAAGATTTCAGAAACACGCATCAGCATGCTCCATGGTATCCTGCTGATAGCTTTATTCGCATGTGCAGCCTTTTATATAGGAGAGGCGCAGATTCTTAAGGAGATTTCGTTCAGTCCGATGATAATCGGTATTATCCTCGGTATGCTTTATGCCAACTCACTCCGAAACAATCTACCCGAAACATGGGTTCCAGGTATTCAGTTCTGTTCAAAGAAGATACTTAGGCTCGGTATTATTCTTTATGGATTCCGTCTTACTTTCCAGGATGTTGTGAACGTGGGTGTTGCCGGTATCGTGATTGATGTTATAATTGTGACGGTGACGATACTCGGAGGTATATGGATAGGGCGTCTTTTGAAAATGGATAAGGAGACCGCGTTGCTTACGTCTATCGGAAGCGGTATATGCGGGGCCGCCGCTGTGCTCGGAGCCGAGTCCACGATCCGTACCCAGCCATATAAGACAGCTGTAGCCGTGGCAACCGTTGTTATCTTCGGAACAGTCTCCATGTTCCTTTATCCAATAGCTTATTCTTCCGGTTGGCTTGACCTTTCGTCTCAAGAGATGGGTATCTATACGGGTTCGACTCTTCACGAAGTGGCTCATGCCGTAGGTGCCGGCAATGCAATGGGCACAGAGATCGCCAATGTTTCGATAATCGTCAAGATGATCCGGGTGATGATGCTCGTGCCGGTGTTGCTGATATTAGGATTCTGGGTTGCCCGCCGGGGTTCTAAGAATGCAGAAGGTGCACAAAAGGGGAAAGTGAGCATACCCTGGTTTGCTGTCGGTTTCCTTGTAGTGATAGGTTTCAACTCCTTGAATCTCCTGCCTACAGTTTTTGTTGACGCGATAAATTATTTCGATACTTTTCTTTTGACAATGGCGATGGCGGCCCTTGGTGCAGAGACTAGTATCGACAAGTTTAAAAAAGCGGGAGCGAAACCTTTCGTGTTAGCTTTCTGCCTTGATGTATGGTTGATAGGAGGCGGTTACATACTTGCCAAGTACCTTGCTCCCATGTGTCTTTAACGAAGTGAAACCAAACAACCTCAAAGGGGCGCTTACAATCCGGTAAGCGCCCCTTTGAGGTTGTTTGGTTTACTTATTCGAATATACTTATTTTTTGCTACGTTTCTTTGCCGGATCGCATGTTAGGCCTACTCCTAATTTCTGGAATATCTTGTGGTCCACTTCTCCCAACATTACTGTGGAATGCATCTGGCAGCCCTTAAGTTTCTGCAGCTCAGCCAAGGCTAAGCGACAATTCTCGTTGTGGGTTGACAGAACGGAGAGTGCCACCAATACCTCATCGGTATGTAGGCGCGGGTTACGGCTGTGGAGACAGTCCGTTTTCATTTTTTGGATAGGTTCGATCATTTCCTGAGGTATGAGCTTGATGGAATGATCTATCCCTGCAAGATGTTTCATGGCGTTCAGCAGGAGAGCCGCGCTCGGTCCGAGCAACGTGGATGTCTGAGCAGTGATGATTGTGCCGTCAGACAGTTCGATTGCCGAGCATGGTACTTCATCTCTTTCCGCGCGGGAACGGGCGGCAGTGACAACCCTGCGGTAGGATACATCAATCTTTGCCTGATTGAAGAGGAGGGCGATCTTGTTGACTTCACCATCATTCGTCTCTCCTTGGGCAAACCGGTTGAGCGCGGTGAAATAACGCCGTATTATCTCGTTACGCGAAGCGTCGCAGCATACTTCGTCATCGCTGATACAGAAGCCGACCATGTTCACTCCCATGTCTGTCGGCGATTTGTAAGGATTGCTGCCGCATATACCTTCGAAGAGAGCGTTAAGAACCGGGAATATCTCAATATCGCGGTTATAATTTATCGCGGTTTCTCCGTATGCTTCAAGATGGAACGGATCGATCATGTTGACATCGTTCAAATCGGCTGTTGCCGCTTCGTATGCTATGTTTACGGGATGTTTAAGGGGTAGGTTCCAGACGGGGAAAGTTTCGAATTTGGCATAACCTGCTTCTACTCCACGCTTATGTTCGTTGTAGAGCTGGCTGAGGCAGACCGCCATTTTACCGCTGCCCGGACCGGGGGCTGTGACTATAACGAGGGGACGGGTTGTCTCAACATAATCGTTTTTCCCAAAACCCTCGTCGGAATCGATGAGGGCAACATTGTTTGGATAACCCTCGATTGTATAATGGCAATATGATGTAATGTCCATGCGTTTGAGTTTTTCCCGGAACGCATCGGCACTTGCCTGCCCGTTGTAATGGGTGATGACAACGGATCCTACGAGGAAGCCACGGTTGATGAATTCCTCCCTTAGGCGCAACACATCCATGTCGTAGGTGATTCCGAGGTCTCCCCGCATCTTGTTTTTCTCGATGTCTTTCGCGCTGATTACGATGATGATTTCAGCTTTGTCTGCAAGATTGCTGAGCATCCTCAGCTTGCTGTCTGGCTGGAAACCGGGGAGCACGCGGCTGGCGTGATGATCGTCAAAAAGTTTGCCGCCGAGTTCCAGATAGAGTTTGTTGCCGAACTTCGCGATTCTCTCTTTTATATGCTCAGATTGGATTCTGAGATATTTGTCATTGTCAAATCCGTATTTCATAACGGGATGCAAAGTTAATAAATAATCGTCAATTTCAGAAATCGCTTTTTCCGATTTTTTTGACTAAATTTGCATTCTAATATAGCGAAAAGTGAAAAGAAAGAATATAAAGGATTCGACAATATATATCATTGCCTTCTGCATTGTGGCATTCATTGCTATCTGTGTCTTCAGACCCAGAGGGAAGGCGGAGGAGGAGAAGAACGATGTTGCATCCCGTGGAAATACGTGGATTGACACATTGACAAATAAATCGTCAGATTTTGAACCTCTTTTCCCGATGGAGAAGGAGATTGAACGTTTCATGTCGAAATGGGATATCGAAGGTATGTCGATAGCTGTTTCCAGGAATGATTCCCTGATTTATACCAAAGGATTCGGGTGGGCGGATCGTGAAAAGGGGGAGATGATGGAAGCAAATTCGATAATGCGCATAGCGTCGGCATCCAAGCTCATTACAGCCGCGGCTATAATGAAACTTGTGGAGGATGGCAAGCTAAGTCTGCAAAGCCATGTGTTTGGTGCCAACGGCATATTGAACCGAACTGATTTCACGGATGCGATTCATGATCCGCGAATGGAGAGCATCACTATCGAGCATCTGCTGCGCCATCAAGGGGGCTTCACCCTTGGAGCCGGCGATCCGATGTTCAACACCGTAGAACTAAAGAAGGCGAAACACCTTACAAAAGCCCCAACAAATGAGGAGCTGGTGAGAATTGTGCTTGGACGGAGGCTCGGTTTCGAACCTGGTAACGGCCGTAGGTATTCCAATTTCGGATATATGTTGCTGTCGTTGGTAATTGAAAAAGTGACAGGGCAGAGCTATTGGGATTATGTGCAACAGAATATTCTCGAACCGGCCGGTGCCTATGGGTTCATGCCTGCCACTAATTATTATGCAGAAAAGAATCCGAAGGAAGTGAAATATTATTCACCTGATGCTGAACTGGTAGAGGATTTCAATACGCCCGGAAAGATGGTTGACCGCTGCTATGGCGGAGCGAATATCAACGCTCTTATGGGTGCCGGAGGATGGTGCACGTCTGCGGCATCTTTATGCCGCCTTGTGGCGGCTGTCGATGGTGAGCCCGGTGTTAAGGATGTACTCAGGGCGGAGAGTGTTGAGCAGATGACATCTCATCACGAGAAGGAGAAGATATGCTTTGGGTGGACCGATTCCGATGCTAAAGGGAAATGGAGCAGAAGCGGCACACTTTCTTCTGCACATGCCCTGATCGAGCGTTTCCCCGATGGCGAATGCTGGGTTATCACCATGAACACGGGTGTTTGGACCGGATTCCGTTTCACACGCGATATGTCGCGTCTCATCGAACGCCTCCGCAGCCGCTATTCGTATGAGTTGCCTTCGCGAAACCTGTGGTGACAATGGCTCCGAGAGCCATGACGGATGCAGAGACTGCCAATACTGTTACCGCTCCCCCTGATTTCAGGAGAATCGGGATGACAAACACTCCTAATACCGCTCCCACTTTACCTATGGACGCTGCCAGTCCGACACCTTGACCGCGCTGCGCAACGGGATAAATTGTGGGTGGCAATACGTATGTGATGAGGTGCGGCCCGATATTGAGGAATAGCTCGAACGCCATGAACGCGCCAATGGATATCCACTTGTTCCAACCGAAATTATAGGATAGAAGCAATATCGCCAATGAAAGCGTGCACATCCAGAATCCTAAAGATTGAATGCGTACGATGCTCCTCCCTTTGTTAATGAGGATAAGGCCGATTAGAAATCCCGGAAGTATTATACAGCTTATCCATAGAGTTACTTTAACTGAATCAGTGACATGCAGTATAGGGTTTTCTCCCTCCGTGAAATGCTCGAGTCCCAATGCCATGACTAAGATAGGAAGGAACACTCCGATTCCGTAAACTCCCATTCCTTCGCATGCCCATGGCACTCCGCTGAGAATTACTTTCTTCCAGTTCTCCTTGATGAATTTCCAGGTGGACGTTCGTATTGTTCTGGATTGTGGCGCATCGTTCTTCGCTTGTTCAATCATGACATCGGAACCGAAAAACTTTTTTGCGGCAGCTTCGGCCTCATTTGTCCTTCCTTGGTCAAGGAGCCATTTCGGACTCTGATAGAAACGTATGCGGAGAAGGAGCATGAGGGTGGAAGTTGCAGCAATGATCCACAGGAGGTGTGACCATAAGTCGGCACTCTTCCAATAAGACAGCAGGCCGAAACATATTGCCGCAACAATGATATTTCCCAATGCGCATGCTGCCTTGGTGACACCGACCATCAGCGAACGGTAACGGACCGGCATCAGTTCTGAGACATAATCGGAATCGAGGCTGTATTCTCCTCCTATACCCAGGCCGATAAAGAAGAGGCAAATTATAAGTGTCGGAACCGAGGGGAACAATATACCTGCAAGTGATGCGACAAGAATAAGTGTAGGGCAGAATCTAAAGAAGAAAAGATACCCGTAACGGTCGCTCAGTTTACCGAATATGACTGAACCGAATATGATGCCTATAAGATCCACCGCCCCGATAAGCCCTTGCATGAATGAGGACAGTTCAGGATACAGGATGATATTTAGCATGGGGATGATAATACCGGCAAGCGTTGCGACGGCAGTGCCGATCATCTGACCTAATGACGCAACGAAGACAATGTAATAATGCTTCGGGGTCATCTTCATATTCGCTATATCCGTCATATTATTTATCTTTGGGTTGGAGGAAAGAGTAGTTGGGGAAGAGGAAGAGCCATGTCGCTACGCAGAATGGGCCTGTCAATGTAGGAAGTCCCATGGGAGCGAAGAATGCGTTCATTCCGGCCTGGATAAATACGGTGCAGATGATACCTATAACTGCCCATACAGCCGATTTCCATGTGTGACCGCAGAATGTGTCGCCTAATGCGATACCTGTCAATACCGCGCTGAAACCGTAGAGGCCGTTGGCTATATCTTCACCCGGACCTTTCCAAACAATCACTATGAACAGTGCCAATGCTGAGGCTACGGCAGCCCAGGCAGCTGCTCTCCAGCTTTTCACCGCGAGCCCGGCGAGAATGAATATTCCCGTCACCCAGGAGTTGATGAGGAACACTTGTGCAATCCCTTTCAACCAGTATATTACCAGACCGCCAAAATGAAGGTTCAACTGTTCATGCATCCCTATCGGCAATTCCGGTGAAGACATATGTGTGGGTGGCATTCCATGAAACAGGCGTGCGGCCAGAAGAAAGAAATAAGTGCAAAGCACGAACGGGAATGTGAAAGAAGACATCTTCCATCGTCCGAGCACGTTGTCCATGCCTGTGCGTACCCATGTGGTCATTGCCGAACAGATTATGAGCCCAAGCCACATCCAGACGGTGTTTCCGAGGAATGTAGGTAATGCGCAGCCCACGAGACAGCCGTTAAAGCTCCATAGCCCTTGCGCCCCATTCTGGTCGGGCAATTGAAGGATATATCCGGTAATCGTGGATACTACCATACCCAGGAACATTCCCCATGCCACAATGCCGAGGCCTTCCTCATACGCTCCCCAGAAGATGCCAATCATTATCAAAAGTCCCGACCACATGGAGTCTTGAAACATTACCTGTCCGATACCCCTCAGCAGTGTGCGTGGAAAATCCCTGACGGTGGTTTTTGCAGTGTAAATAAGTGCCATATAGTTTAATGTTTAATGTTCAATGTTTAATGAGTAATGTTTAATGTTCAATGATTTAGGCGGATGCCAATTACACATTTAACATTACACATTATTCAAGGTACTGAACTCTTATAAAAATTAAACGTTTTTAATATAAATTCAATACTTCGGTTATTTTTTAGTGGCTCCGAGGAGCCGAGTGTTTAATCCGT
>CAJTZS010000036.1 GCA_910584055.1 uncultured Muribaculaceae bacterium
ACTAATTGCCCTCTTCAAGGGCTGACGCGAAAGTTTAGTCTAATCAGTCCGATAATGGGGAATTTATTTGATACAGCCAGGTTAAAAATAGCTTTTTAATTTACATGAATACAATTGTGTCTTTGCCTACCACGGCCTTAACGTGATAGCAGTCCTCAATCGTCTCTATCACCTCTTCGAGATTGTCAGAGGGGAGATATCCGGTGAATTTATCCTTGAGCATATCTGATTTTTGGAATTCAAATTTCTTCCCATATAATCTTTCGAGTTCAAGGAGCACATCCGACAACATACAATTCTCAAATATTTTATCACCTCTCATCAGGGCGTTGGCTGAATTCTCACTGATCTCACTTATGCTGACCTCCCCGGTGGATGTATCTATCACAGCATATTCCCCGGGTTCAACCTGCGCTGTGTGTGCGCCGCCCCCACATTCGATCTCAACTTTACCCGATTCAAGATAAAGGGAGGCCATATGCTTATCTTTACGCGCCGACAGGCTAAATTTTGTTCCCTTCACTATTATTTCAAGATTGTTACATATAACCCTGAAGGGAGATTCGGCATTTGCAGTCACATTAAACACCCCGTCTCCATCAAACAGCACTCTTCGGCCATCACTCTTGAAATCTTTAATGGAATATTCCAACGATGACTGAGACATGAGCGTCACCTCGGTTCCATCGGGCAACATGGTTGTGGCAGATTCCCCTTTGGCTGTGGTCACAGCCAATTCCTTTCCTATGATGTCACTATATTGGCGAACGTTGGAGTTTTCAACAAACAACCAAATACACACGGCAAGCAATATCGGCAAGACCACTGCAGCGGCAATTGTCAGAATCCTATATCTGCGTAACCCGCGGTCAGATTTGACGGCGACAGCATTTACCCCTTCTTTTACTTTAAAAAAGGAACGCTCAGGCATTCTATATTCTTCTTCGTCAGAAGGGAATGTATTGGCATCAAGCAAATTTTGTATCTCTCTATCACTCATTTCAGCAACAGATTGACGCAAATGTCTCAATTCTTCTACCGACAGGCTGTCGTTTTTTAATTTGCCGAATATTTCTTTCATTGCTGTGATATTAGATATATGGAGGTATTCATCAATATACAAAACACGGTGTCAGACAGTAGCGTCCTCAAAGCCTTTAACCCGGCTGAAAGAGTGTTGCGCACTGTTTTTTCACTTATTCCGAGTTTCTCCGCAATCTCCGCGTTACTGAGATTGTCAAGTTTCGACATCGCAACAACTTCTCTTTGTTGACTTGTCAAAGAGCCGACAGCTTTCCTTATCTGTGCCAGGAACTCATCATATTCAAGCTTGTCGGACTCCTCACTTTTAAGTTTGTTACTATAGTCAAGGAAATCTTCATACACAGGACTTGCAGCAAGTGCCCTCACGGCATTGATTCTGTATCTTTGAGCTATTGTGAACAACAGAGCCTCCAGACTGCGGGAAGGATCTAATCCGGCATGGTATTTCCATAGGTTTACAAATACATCCTGAACGATTTCCTCGGTGTCTTGAACAGATTTCACCCATGGGATTATATAGGCATAAAGTCTTCCGGCATACCGATCATAAATGGCATTAAGAGCCTTGACTGAACCTTTCTTAAGTTCCGTCATAAGCTCTTGTTCTGTTTTATCATCGTATGAGGAAGCCATAACTTTAGAGCTTGTTTAAAAAATTTAGAAATTCTACAATAACAAATCCGTAAGTGGACCGGCGAGAAAGGCTGTTAGGATGCCGTTGATAATAAGCCCGAGGGTGGCATAGGCTCCATAACGCTCTCCGTATTCGCTGATTCGGCTCGTGCCGATAACGTGGGCGGCAGTGCCCATACTCAGGCTTTTTGACACGGGAGCCTTGACATTCCCCCATGACATCATCTTTAGTCCGACAACGGCACCTATCATTCCCACAATCACTACTATCGCCGATGTCAACGCCGGAATTCCGCCGATCTGCCTGGATATCTCGATGGCAATGGGAGTGGAGACTGATTTAGGGGCAAGAGACCTGATTACGTCATCGCTTGCTCCAAGCCAGGAGGCTAACAATACCACCGAAACAATACCTACGATGCAACCTGTCAACTCAGCCACAAAAAGCGGCATGAACTGGCTGCGGATGTGTTTGAGTTCATTATAAAGAGGCAGCGCAAGCGCCACGATGGCCGGTTTAAGCCAGAATTCAATCATCCTCCCGCTCTGGTAATATTCTCCATACGATATTCCGGTTAGCCGCAGAAACAATATCAAGCCTGCTATGGTAAATATCATAGGATTTAACAATGCGATACCGCTCTTCTTTTGAATAAAGGAGAAGAGCCAGAAGAGCATGAAGGTGAACGTGATCAGAAACAGTTCACTTCTTATAATAGTTGATAAGTCCATATCTATCGGGAATGTTTTTTTATGCGTTGATGCAGAAATTGATGAAGCCTCCCTGTAACTACAATTACAAGAAAAATACTTACAACCGTTGCCACCGTGATGGGCATCCATTCAGCGGCGATGACATCGAAATATAGCATCAATGCCACGCCAGGGGGCACAAAGAAAAAAGCCATGTTCTTTATAAGGAATTTGCAAACCGGCGCTATTGACCGCGGATTCACAATTTTCCTATCGAGGAGCAAGGTAAGCAACAACATGCCGAGAATACTGCCGGGAATCGACAGACCGGGAATCATTGCAAGCAATTCACCGACCAACAGACAGCCGAATATAATACCGAACTGTTTCGCCATAACCAATTATATCTTTATTTTTTGTGCAAATTTAGCAAATTGTTTCGTTGTTTTTCAATCATCGCTATCAATTTTTTATTATATTTGTACCGCCGCTCAATCTTATTTGAGGCAACTTCTAAAGTATTATGGTAAACATCAAGAAATTAAAGGAAAAGATACTTTCCGGGGAAAAGCTCACATCAAAAGAAGCACTTTCTCTATGCGATATTGAAGCATCGCAACAACAGGAGCTTTGGGACGCGGCAGAAGAAATCACCGCAGCCTTATGCGACAAAACATTTGATTCCTGTTCGATAATAAACGCCAGGTCCGGAAAATGTCCTGAAGATTGCAAATGGTGCGCCCAGTCCGCTCATTATAAAACAAAAATCGACACTTATGCACTCGTTGATCATGATGAATGCATGAGGGTCGCGAACTTGAACCGTAAAGCGGGTATCAAAAGGCTTTCGCTCGTGGCAAGCGGAAGGAAAATGCATGGCAAGGAATTCGACATCCTTTGCGAATATTATAATGAGCTGCGCCGACAGGGCGGCTTGAATCTCTGCGCATCGCTGGGATTGCTCGGGAAAGAGGAATTGCAGAAACTTTTCAACTCCGGAGTGACCAGATATCACTGCAATCTGGAGGCTGCCCCCTCCTATTTCAAATCTTTATGCACAACGCATAGCGTTGAAGATAAGATACGCACTATCCAAACAGCCCGCGAAATAGGTTTTGAAGTATGCAGCGGCGGCATAATAGGTATGGGCGAGACGCGACGTCAACGCATAGAACTCGCCCTCGAACTTTTACGCATAGACCCACATTCAATACCTATAAACCTCCTTTGTCCGATCCCCGGAACCCCCTTGGAAAACGAACAACCTCTTGAAGAAGATGAAATACTTAACACCATCGCCTTTTTCCGTTTTATCCATCCAAAAAAGATCCTTAGATTCGCCGGCGGCAGAGCCAAGCTCTCTCGCGACATCCAACTAAGGGCATTGAAAATAGGTATGAACGGAGGCATTATGGGAGATATGCTCACCACCATTGGATCAAAAGTGGACGAGGATAAGGAATTGATCCGAGAAGGAGGTTATAAGTATTGACATCTTCTTAAATTACAATACGCCCAACCATTTTCAGTTTTGATATGTTTTAAGTAGAAAACAATGAATTATAAAGTTATGAAAAAATTATTGATTGCATGCGCTATGATTCTCGGCATCGCAGGTTTCGCATGTGCCAGAGACTCTTACGCACACGACGCTTCTGCCCTTCCGAAAGCGGCTCAGACCACAATAGCAAACAATTTCAAGGCTAAAGTCAGTCTCGTCAAAATCGACAAAGACTGGGGCCGGATAAGCGAATATGAAGTTATCCTCACAGATGGCACCGAAATAAGTTTCGATAGAGACGGCAACTGGGAGAACGTAGAGGTGAACAATGCCAAATCCGTGCCGGGTGCCTTCATACCAACCGCCGTACGCAGTTTCGTCGCGAAGCAACAGCCGGGGCAACGCATTGTCGGTATAGACCGCGACCGCAAGGGCTATGACGTGGAATTGTCAAACGGTATCGAGCTTAAATTCGACAAGGCCGGCAAGTTCTTGCGCTACGACGACTAAAAAGAATGCGTTATTGTTCCTATGCAGGGAATGCCGCGGTGCGTCAAAATTAAAAATTTGACGCGCCGCTTCTTTTTTTAAACAAGCTCTTAGCCATTAATTAACATTTTTTTATTTCAAAAATTTTTACACAATTGTAATTATTACTAATTTTGCAATCATTTCAATAATGTTAATAACCCAACCGGATGACAAGCGCTAAAACATATACCGAATCACAGTTGGCGGGAATGATACATTCCGCAGGGATGCGTCCTTCGGCTCAGAGGATCGCGATTTTCTCGGTGATTGCGAACTCACGCATACATCCGTCTGCCGAAGAAATTTACATTGCCCTTGAAGAGCGATTCCCGACACTGTCGCGCACTACGGTATACAACTCACTTCACTCGCTCACCGAGTGCGGACTTGTGAGGGAACTGGAGATAGAGAGCAACAACAAGCGGTATGACCTCGCCCGCCAACGGGAGCACGGACATTTCATATGCAGGGAATGCGGCAAAATCTACGACATGCCCCTGAATGAAAAACATAACATCGACAATATGCCGGGATTCAAGATTGAAAGCATGGAAATCTACTGCAAAGGATTGTGTCCGGTGTGTATTAAGAAATTTTCTAATAACTCAAAATAATAAGGATATGAAAGAATTGAAAGGAACAAAGACTGAGCGCAATCTTCAGGAGGCTTTCGCCGGTGAATCGCAGGCACGCAACAAATACACATACTTCGCTTCCAAAGCCAAGAAAGACGGCTACGAGCAGATTGCGGCCATTTTCGAGGAAACAGCGCAGAACGAAAAGGAACACGCAAAGATGTGGTATAAGCTTCTGAACGGTGGGGAAATCAGCGATACGATGACCAACCTCCGCGATGCAGCCGAAGGTGAGAACTATGAGTGGACCAACATGTATGACCGCATGGCACAGGAAGCTGACGAGGAAGGTTTTCCGGAAATCGCCCGCAAATTCCGTGGCGTGGCTGCCATAGAGCGCCATCATGAAGAGCGCTACCGCAAATTGCTCGAAAACATCGAACAGGGAATCGTTTTCTCCCGCGAAGGCGACACCGTGTGGATCTGCCGCAATTGTGGTCATCTCCATATTGGGAAAAGGGCTCCGGAAATTTGTCCGGTATGCGCCCACAAGAAAGCTTTCTTCGAAATCGAAGCGAAGAACTATTAATTAGTTTCCGAGGACTCCATCTTTATACACATCATCAGCGAGGCCGGGGCAATTTATGGATTGCCCCGGCCTCCCTACATTCCAACTTCCAGACAAAAAGAACGCCTCCCAAACGGGTGCGGACCTGATTGATCAGATAGGCATACCCCAACTCAAAGCAGGTGGGACAAGTGCTTAACCATAACGACAAACCTTACAATATCAACCATTCATACATTGACTGGTACGCACAGGTGCGTTACTATCTGGGAAACTGGAACTTCTCCGCGACATATATCTCAGACAGCACTTCCACCGACGGATGCATGAACGGCATATGGGTATACGGGAAGAACGATTGGTACGTCACTGCCGGATGGTCCAATTCCGACTGGAACATAAAGGCTAACCTTATAAACCTGACCAGATGGAACTGGCGGAGCGCCAGGATGGTTATGCGCAGTAAATATTACGACACGGCAGAGACACAGCTTGACGGTCAAAGCCATGCGATGATACAACTCTCGGTCACTTACACCTTCGGCTTCGGAAAGAAAGTGAACCGCGACAACGAACCCGGCGTCTCCGGCTCCGCCGCCTCCGGAATACTGTAATGATATGTTGTGCAAATCCTCCTCAAAGCCGTCAGTTCATATTATATGCATTTTATCAGTTGCGGACTGTTAGCATATATCCGAAGCCCCGTTGATTGATGATTGAAATATTTGGATCATGACGTAATGCTCGGCGCAGCTTGTGGATATAACCGTGGAGTGAGTTGCGGTTGCTATGGTCATCGCGTTGCCATACGGCTATCATCAGGTCTGAGGCATCGACTGTCTTTCCGATATTTGTTGCCAACTGTTCAAGTATCTTGGATTCAAAGTGAGACAGTTCGGTATCCTTATCCGCAAATGACAGTGTCTGTGTTGTCACGTTAAAAGTGTATGTGCCTATCGAAAACCTTATATCTTCGGTGCGGTTGTCGCCATACCGTCTTAACAATGCCTTGATTCTGACTATCAATTCTCGGAGTTCAAAAGGTTTCTTCAGATAGTCATTGGCACCTATTTCAAAACCTTTTTCCACATCATCTATGGTGCTTTTTGCTGTTAGGAATAACAACGGTACATTCGGCGAAAGCCTACGTATTTCCCGTGCCATAGAAAACCCATCCATCTTTGGCATCATTACATCGGCAACCACTATATCGGCACCGTCGGATTTGTATTTGTCAAGCCCTTCGATTCCATCAGTGGCTATAATTACATCAAAACCTTGACCACGCAGTGTGTCTGCTACAATCAATGTCAGATCTTTCTCGTCCTCAATAAATAATATCTTACTGCTCATCTTTTCTGAATTTAATCGTAAATATCGAGCCTTCTCCCTCCTTGCTCCTGACAACAATTGACCATCCCATTTTGTCAACCATACTCTTCACATAATACAGACCGATACCATATCCACGGACATCCTGACGGTTGCCATGCGGCACTCGGTAGAACTTATTGAACAGATAAGGAATCGACTTTGACGGAATACCTATACCGTTGTCTGCGACTGAGATTTCTTTGTCATTGCCGGTTATGGTAATCACAACGCTATCGCCGGAATATTTGATCGCATTGTCAATCAGATTGTTCAGCACATTTGCAAAATGTATTTTGTCGGCATCAACCGCAATATCCTCACTAATATTTACATTTATATTGATTGCCTTGTCGCCTCTCATGCGCTGTGCTGAGGCGATTTCCTCTATAAATGGCTGTAATCGGATTTCCTCCGGGTTGAGTTTCATTGTTTTCCTTCGCTCCATACTCATTGCGAGGATATTTTCCACAAGTTCGCCAAGTCGTTTAAGCTGCTTGTTTGCAATCGTCAGATACTTCTCCTTTTTAGCCGGATTATTATCAGTATCATAATTGAGCAAAGCATCGTTGGCAGAATATGCTATCGCTATTGGCGTTTTCAATTCATGGGTCATGTTGCTGACAAAATCATCTTTCATTTCCTCAATTGTACGCAAACGCGACACTGTATGAAACAGATACCAAAAAGCCAGCGAAAATGCAATCATAAGAAGAAATACAGTGATAATAATCCCAAGCATCTGTGATAGTATGTGACCGGTAAGCGGTGTCATATACGCCTTATAATAGATTCCCTCATTAGGATTTATGTTTACACGAAATGAATCCAAGCCTGATTCTCCTTTGAACTTTGGGTTGTTGCATATTACAGAATCGTCGTCATTAACAACCTCAACACATAGGAAATCCGGATGAATGAACCTGTGAGAAAGCTGGTTGCGCAGTACGCTGTCCATAACCGCCATATCATAAGGGATATATTTATCCATGACCGCGTGAAATTGTCTGCTCATTGCATCCACCATCTGATTGGAATAGGATGTGTTCTCTGAAAGCATCGACCTCTCCTCGACAACTGTACCGTCGGCTTCAGTTCTGACTGATATGAGTTGGCCGTTTTCATCCCTATATGTCGTTGCCTCTGCCTTTCCGTGTGCCTGATACTCATCAATATCTTCCTGAACCTGTACGTTTGATGCTAATGCCTGTGCTCTTCCGGCACGATACATGAGGTCATCAATATCGGCATCGGCTAAAGCGGTCAACACATCACGTTCAACATTGTTCCTTATCGAATTATACAAGGTCACGAGGTAAAAGACATTGCAACCGAAAATTACTGCAATGACAACAATGAATGATATTGATATGGTCTTAAAGCGTTTCATATAGCAAAATTACTAATAATCCGTCATACAACGGGTTACACAAGCGTCAATTTAAGACTAAATAAGGGTGCGTTTAAGACTAAATAAGGTTGAAGATTGCGGTAAAGGCTTTAATCGGACGTAATTTTGCGGCAGAAACCAAACACTTACAGCAATGAGAAAGACAATCCTTTTCATAACATTTATGGTCTGTATCCCGGTTCATGCCCAAACCGAGACCGTAGATACTATTGCCACTAAACAACTTCAAGAGGTTGTTGTGAAAGGTGAGAAACCGCAAGTCAAAGGTGAGGACGGCATCATGGTCGTAGACCTCCCTGCGATTGTCAAGGACAAGCCCGTGACAAACATTCTCGAAGCCCTGGGCTATATGCCGGGAGTGACAAACAACAACGGTATGATATGGCTCACGGGAGCATCAAACGTCACCATCATTCTCAATGGCGAACTAACCAATATGCCGCTCCAGAACTTATATCAGCTTCTTTACACCACGCCTGTTGATAGACTAAAAAATGTCGAGATTATGTATTCAGCTCCGGCTAAGTATCATGTCAATGGTGCCGTAATCAATGTGATACTGAAAACGCCCAAGCCTCTCGACGGCTTGCAGGGACAGGTCAGAGCCGGATACAATCAGGCTCACTATGGCTCGTATGGCGGTGGTCTTGCCGCCACTTACGCCGTAAAGGATTGGACTTTCGATTTGAACTATGGGCTTTCAAGAACAAAATCATGGAAGCGAGAGGAAACTTGGTCCAACCATCTCCATAACGGTCAGCATACAATGATTGAGGACGATATGCGTCGCATCAGTCATAACTGGAGCAATACCATATTTGCCTTAGCCTCATGGAAAACACTCAGATTCACTTATAACGGTCAGATAATCCCCGATTCAAAAAGTTGGGGTCTATCATCCGGTACTCTTGGCGACTTTACAAATGCCTATAATATGTTGTCGCCCGTAAATTATCATAATATAGCCTTACGCTATGCCGCACCGTTCGGTACGACAATAGGAGGCGACTATACCCGATATTCCGAAAATCGTTCACAATCGCTATTTAAGGGAACAGATTATCTGCTTGGCTCTGAAAACCGTCAAAACATAAACCGCTATCATGTCTATATTGACCAAGAACATCGGTTGGGAAAATGGCAACTGAACTATGGTGCCGAATATCAGCATTCGGAAGATCATAGTTCGCAACACTACGGCGTATTATCTGAAAATCCTGATTTTGACGACATCCTAAACGAAGATGTGGCGAGTATATATGTCGGCACTCAGCGGTCATTCGACTGGGGGCTGTCGTTCAACGTGTCGGCAAAAGGAGAATATTATCACAACAAATATCAACACAACTGGAATTTTATCCCTCAGCTCGGAGCCACATATTACAAGACTCCGAAAAGTATATTCCAACTCAACCTGAACACTCAGCGAATCTACCCGTCATATTGGGAGCTGCATGGCGGTACAAGCCATATCAATGATTACTCCACTGTGATAGGAAATCCCGAACTCCAACCCTATATTCAATATGATGCTCAATTCAGCTACATTTTGAGACAGAAATATGTTGCCACCTTGTATTTTCAGTATGGCGACAAAGCCTCGGTGCAGTTACCTTACCAATCGCCTGACGCGCTCATACTCATATATCAGACCATCAACATGGACTATGAACGCGTGGCGGGACTCAATCTCTACGCGCCCTTCGGGGTAGGATATATCTGGAATGCCACTGTCACTGCAAATGTCATGAACAGACATGCAAAGGCCGGTCATTTCCATGATATAAGTTTCGACAACAGTAAATGGATTTTCTATGGCGCGTTAAACAATTCTTTCAAATTCAGTCAGAACTGCCCGGTGTCATTATCTGTCGATTTCAGCTATATTTCTCCGTCATTGCAAGGAATCGCAAATCTTTCCGGCATATGGAAAATTGATGCGGGCGTGAAATGGCAATTCGGAAAGAATCGTTGCTGTGAAGTTGATTTGAAAGTCGATGACATATTCAACAGTTGGTCACCGACAATGACAATCAACCGAGCCGGTCAGGACTACAAAATGAAAGTAAAGGATATGACGCAAAATCTAAAACTGACATTTATATGGCGTTTTAACGGCTTCAGGCCCAAAGACAACAACAACATCAACACTTCCCGCTTCGGCACAGTATGATAAATTATACTTTTGATGAATTTATCATGATCGGGCTAACCACTGATAGTAAAAGTCTATTATGTTGTACCCCATGGCTTTCTAAAAAATTTATTTTGCGGGCATCCCGAAGCCGCGGCCTTGATATAACCGGTCGTTTCAGTAGGGTGCGCAGATGTAATCCGCAGAATACACGAAGCGATGAACCGATTGGCACCAATGGGTGATGACGGTACAACCAATGAACGGAGGACATTTTGACTATCATCAATTTTTTATCAGAGAGATTGCTGATAAAATTGAAGAGGACATAACACGGGCTCTTCAACCAAAACCGGAAATGGTCCATGAAGATTACTGGATGATTAAGAAGTGCGGGACACCTCATTCATTTTACATTTATCCCCGGTATGATATAACATTCCCAAGTTATGAGGAAGCGGAAGGAGAAGATGTACTGCTTCAATCTATTGATGAATTCATGGCTGCGACTCAGGATGGTGAGCAGATTCCGATACTATATTCCATACATCATGCTGTCTTTGATCGTTATCCATAGCCGGTATACTGCAAATCATACAACCGCACTTAATTGATAGACTGAATACGGTATTGCAAGCCGTTAGATGTAAAATACCGTTTGTAACTGGTCATACGGCAAAATTCTTCAAATTTATCCTGGTCTACCAATAAGCCGTTCTTAATTATGTCCTTCCGCAACTGCTGCATATCGGAAAAACAATGGCACTGGCGGAAAAGATCCATCGTAGTGAAAACTGCAGGATTTACGTAAAAGTTGTTCCCTGAGGCAAATCCTATAATAAAATGTGGCAATATGCCGCAAAGAACAGAAACCTCCGCCTGTTCCGGATACACGGGCTGCGTTAAATACGGCAATTCCGCGTCGCGTAGCACAGACACCGCCTCCGTGGCAAACCCGTGCCGTATATAATACGGTTGATAAAATTTTGGCACCCAACCAAATATTGTGACATCTTTCCCAAAACCATCCGCAACATCAATATCCTCTGTCAATGAAACAAAAGGACTGCGGGATCTAAACTCAGAAGGATTTATGGTATGAACGACCGCAAGATAGTAGCGGTTGACTATTCTGCGTGACTCCGGCGGCAACGCGACATACTTGTCCACTGCCATGTCGATGGCACCAGAGATGAATTGAGCAACAAACGTCTGGTTCTCGGACATGAATGCGGCCATCCTTCTTGAGCGTCCTTCCGACCCCTTGCGGGAAGAGGCAAGGACCTTTCCAAGCAGCTTACAATTGTTCCTGAAATTGTCGGCGGACGTGTCTTCGGGATCTAAAAAACGTTTTTCATTCCAGCATATGCGTCCTTTCTCCCCTACCATGAAAATATATTGGGCAAGCAACTCCGGTTGGCGGGAATCCACCCCATTGAATTGCCGGGACAAGTTGACATCTGAATCACCCCTGACAACCCACAATTTCTGGTCTGAATTCCGGAACATATTAATAATGTTCCAGAAAATCAATATGTCCGTATCTCGCATAGGCCTCCCAGATGTGTCAAGAAGACGATAATCGCTCAAACGTAACAACATTTTATCAGAATCTGTCATAAGTTGGTGGTAAAATTAAACGTTACAAGAAGGGTTGTGAAAGCTCGTGATATCGTAGACTGTAAATACAGCATACGGAATCAACACGTTCCTGAGTTTTCACACAATCCGACGCAGTTTCAACAATCGTTTGCGTGTCAAGGGCTTGACTTTTAACTGGTTCAACCTCTCCTGTGGAAAGTGGTTGAAAGTGAACTTTTTAGCGTTTTTCTTATGTTCCGGGCTGTCGCAGCCTCCATTTTCTCCACATATTGTGGTTGCTTTCACGTACAAAGATAGTGAGTTTTCATAAGTTTGGCAAATATAATGAATGGAGCTATTCGTTTTAATATTCGGCCAACGTGTAAAATCGTCAAATTGTGCAACTCACCTAAATTTTACCGGTTTGTTTTATGCGTACAATAGAGGAAATCAGAAATAGGTTCTGACAGCGAAGAGGAACTGGTCGATGAAAATGCGTTTGAAGGCGGCAATGTTGTTCTGCTCATAGAACATCAGCATAGCTTTTTTGTAGTCGATGGAATCGACCGTGCGGAATGAAATCGGGCAATAGCCATTGGCAATTAGTATGCCGTTGCTCACGATGCGTGCTGTGCGCTTGTTGCCGTCGGTGAATGCCTGAATGTAACTGAGCAGAACGAGCGCAAGCAATGCCTTGTCGAAGATATTGGCTTTGCCATTGATGAGCCTTACGGTATCTTCGAGAGCCTCGCGTATCTGAAACTCATTGTCGAGCGGCGTGTAGTTGGTTCCGGTAATACCGACACGGCGATGGCGAATGCCTCTGCCGACACCAAGTTCTTTCGTCAGTATGGCGTGGATTTCTTCAATCCTTGCAACGGTCAAATTTTTCAAATAGTCCGGTACGTCAAGAATGAAGTCGAGTGCGTCCTTATGGTTCAGAAGCATTACAGCTTCCTCCTTTGTCTTGCCGCTGGCGGTCTGTTTCTCTTTCAGTAACCGCTCAGTTTCCAGCAATGAGTAGGTGTTGCCCTCAATCTGTGACGATTTCCACGAAAGGTCAATGCCCAGTCGCTCCATCTCTTTACGATATTCCACATCCGACATATCAGAAAGATGTTCACGAAAAGACTGCTGCGCATCATCAAGATGCTTTAGCTCCTCAGAAGTAAACAGCTCAACCTTTGGCAGAACCTCATTGATCAGCTCAAAATTGAACGACTCCTGTACCTGTCGCTCGTCAATATCTCGGTCGAAATACGTGTCAAGGTTCAGTTCCATCGTAACATGTGCCTGCTGAGTGAGCCGGTAGCGCGTGGCAGGACCACGTCCGACAACTTCGACATGTCCCTTAGAGACCGCATCCGACAGCATACGCATGAGGGTTCTATCGCTTATCTCTTTTGATAAAGACGGCAATATGTCCGACCGTTTAGATAGCGGATTATAATGAAGAAACTGCAATATTTCAATTTCGAGAGTCATATCAGCAACATTAATCGCGACAAATTTAGCAAAAATCGCCGAATAATCACGACATATTGGCGCGATTTATTTCTTATATGGCGTTATTTTGGCGCGATTTTCCATGTTTCGGAATTGTTATCGCGGTTTTCGTTACCACGGGGTCTTCATCATAATTTAATGGCATTTAGTTTCCCGCTTATCAAATCTCTTACAAATAAAAATGCCTATGTTTAATATATCATATAATAAGTAAGAATTATTGTTTTTGCATACAATTAGATATATTGAGAATGGCAAAGATATCTGCGTCCGATTAATACATGATACCCAAAAGCCGAGCCGAAGCCATCATTGCCGAAGTCAAAGCAGCTATGCAATCGTGGCAGACCGAAGCTCGTCGCCTCGGCATCCCCCAGCGCGACATCGACACCTTCGCCCCACGCATCAACAAATGGCTCTGATACCCGAATAATTAAGTATTATTATCACGGCTTTTGTATAATTCCGGTCGGAGTTTGCGGTTATATTCCTCAATTTCCTTTATCTTAGGCGAATCGGGAGGAATCACCTCGTAACCGCCATCTAAAGGGTGATGCGCGAGCGTATCACGCAGAGGGGAATTGGGGTAATGCTCTTTTATCAGACGACTGACTTCCTCATCGGAAATCACGCCTTTGGAATTGCGGATAGCCAAGTCCAACAAAAACTCCGAGACTCTCAGGCCGGCTGTTCCTTGCAGCCCGATGCCAATGAGCCAACTGTCAGCTTTCTGTCTGACTTCCGCAACATCGCTGTGCGATAGCATCTCAAGTTCCTTGTGTTTATCTCCGTATGTCATGGTCGTTGTGGTTATTCCATATCTAATGGTAGGAGATTATCTCCGTTAAAGCGGTCGAAGTCGGATTGGAATAGCCGGTCTTGAATAACGCGGTATTTCTCAAACTCTGATTCGGCAAAGCTCTTGGCGAAATCCGCTGTTACTGTTCCGGCATCCTGCAACACTGGATTTTCAGTCAGTTCGAGAATCTTGTCAATGCGTTTTGCCCAGTCCTCCATAGTCATCGGGATATGGCGTTTCGCCATAAGCTCCGCCATGTCGAGAGCTGCATTGACGAGACGACCCATAATTTCAAGTTCATTACCCTTGAGATAATTTTTAGCGATGCTCACATCCGTTTTGACAATCTTTCCGTCGGGTGCATTCTCCCAGGTCGTCAGTCCCATGTGCTCCTTGTCGGCGTTGGCTCGTTCTACAATCAATTCGACTGCGGTATGTCCGTGGACGGCATAGTGCATCTTGTTCTGCACCTTCTTGAAAAATAGTCTTGTGGTCGGCGCGTCGCGGTTATAGTCGATAGCTGTAGAATATATGTCGGTTAGTTTCTGATAGAAACGGCGCTCACTTAGACGAATCTCCCGAATCTCCGCCAACAGATGCTCGAAATAATCCTCCCCGATGAAAGAACCGTTCTCCATGCGCTTCTTATCAATCACATAACCACGGATGGCAAACTGACGCAACACAAACGTGCACCACTGCCTGAACTGTGTTGCTCTGGTGCTATTGACGCGATATCCGACACTGATAATCGCATCGAGATTATAAAAATCCACTTGACGTGATACCTCGCGAGAACCTTCCTTTTGAACTATTTCCATTTTGGAAATAGTTGCCTCTTGTGTCAGCTCTCCCTCTGCGAATATATTCCCTAAATGCTTGTTTATAGCCGGTACGCCGACATCAAACAACTGCGCCATAGCCTTCTGTGTACACCAGATGGTCTCGTCTCGGTACATCACCTGCACTCCGTCCTCTTTTCCCTCAATCTGGAAAATCAAGAACTCCGCAGTGCTATTTCGTATCTCAAACTTTTTGCTCATAGTTTAACCGTATTCTTATTTTTAGATAACCATTTTAACTCTGAAGATGTAAGATGTTATCAACTTGATTTACCGATGTATCTGAACCATAGATAATGTTTTCTTCAGCTTCATCTATCATGGTCAATGCATATCTATTGCCTTCAATTAAATGATAATCAGTAACTATACAATGCTGTAAGCAGATGTTGACATAGGGAATTTTAAATTCGTGACCATTTATATTGCCTTTGAAATCCACATATGAGACAGCCATCACATTAGGTTTATTTTGTTTGATGAGTTTCTGTGCTTCTAAATTATTTTTAGATGTTTCCAATTCACAGTTAAAGGTCTTTATTAATGGATACCCTATACCATGCTTGCTTAAATAGCTTTTCAGAATAAGAGCACACATTAATCCATCCTTTGAATAATTGTTATATTCAGTGAAATGGATATTATTTTCTAGTTCAAGTTGTTTAATTGTTCGGTAATATAGCTGTGCACGTTTAAATTCATTTGAATAATATGAATTATTTGCAACTTCTTGTATCCCAAATAGCTGAAAATTAACAAGCTCTCCATAGAATAAAGCAATTGGAACTTCAATCCAACGTAATGCTTCCGAAGAGGATTCATAGGTTTCATAAAATCTTGTATCGATATTAACTCTACCAACTGGTTTATCATCCTCAAATCTTAAGAAGATAGTGATTTCTCCAATTTTTATATCAAATTTAAACCCTACAATGTCCTTTGTATGATTATATATGCAGACTTTGGTCTTTTCTAAAAAATCAATTGAAGGTATTTTAATTGTCAATTCAACAACTCTATGAGAAGGCATAACCAAAAAATCTTTCCAATCAGATTTGCTTCCGAAAAGTATGCCATTATATCGAAACTCACCAGCGATTAAAGATGACGCATCTATTTGATACGCTGGAAGCGCAAACTTTGTTCCAGGTACACTTTGAGAGGCATTAAATAGCCTTTTATTGATTGCATCCGCTGCTTCTGATGTGATTTTTAGATTTAGCTGAGGATTTCCAGGGGTGCCGTTATATCCTATAATCTTATCAATTATATTAGTCTCATTACCGAATTGAATACTCGGATTTAGTCCTCTTCGTTGAAGATATTCGTAAAAAACGCTATTATCTTCAAGACGAGATTCCTTAAAATCCTTGACAATAGTATCATCAATAGATTTCTTAAGCATAGTTAAGAATTGGTCACCTTTAAGTTCAATGTATGTTATTCCATTAGATTGTAATTGTTGCTTGCGTGCATCATTGATATGAGGAGATATAAGATACATCCCCTTAACATTATTACTCAATTCACGACGAACTGTTTTAACAATCTCCAAAATATTATCATCCGCCAAACTATATCCAATGAAAACTACATAAGAATGGCGAAATGCATATTTCAAATCTTCCCAAAGGGCCTTAAGTCCATCCTTGTGAAAATAATCTTTATAGTCTTCATTCGTTATTATAATTGAGTCAGTATTGGATAAAGTAGTTAAGTCTCCGTGTATTTTATAGACATTTACTGGAGCACAATCAGAATTAGAACACGCCTGAGACGATGTTATTACGACACATTGGCCTTTGGGATAAGCATCCTCTATTAATGAATCGTAGTTTGTTGTGAAGATAGTTTTAAAATGAGGAATAGATGCCAACAATTCATGATCAGAAGTGTCGGTAGGAGTAAAAGAGAAATGCCTAACTAAACATCGCATTAACTCGTGTCGTCCTTCTTTTGCTACAAAGTCGGATGCCACATCCCTCAGAGATAGTTCTTTCGGTTCTATATCATAGCTTAAATCACCATCTTCTATTAATTTTGAGATTAATTCAGTAACAGATGGAGCACCCGCTTTTATGGAAAATCCAGAACCAATAAATAGAGTTACTTTATTGCGTCTTACTCTTCGTATCAGACGTTCAATAGGCGTTATTTTACATTGCATAGTTATAAGATTTGTCGGTAAGGATGAAGAAGAGTAGCAGAGCGTCGTACAGACATGCAGAAACTTTCAAACCATCGACATCCTGAAGACCAATAGCCGTCTGCCAAGCATCAGCCCTCTCCTTCTGCCCCAGTTCCTCATGGACTATGTACTCGTCAAATTCGGACATTTTTGAATATGAGCATTAAGGATTGGAATAATAATACTCGTTGTAATTTATCAAATTGAAGCTCTCTTCTTCTCGATCATAGCATGAGAATCGTTGATCAGTAGCCAATTTTATTTTTTCACAGGCAATAATAGGATCGCTATTCCGTATTTCAAGATTATATAAGAAGATACCAAAACATATATGCATATCAGCAGAAGTAAGACTTTGACGAGGACCTAACACGTAACAAATATTATGACATGTTAAAAAGATTTTATAAGCCACTTCCATTAATCCGCCTCTGCAACATGACAACATGAGTATACTATCTTCATTCATGCATTTATAGTTACATAATAAAATAGAGAATTCTTGCCAACTCATATCAACTTTCCTATCGGTACTTCCAAAACCTTCTGAATTGCCGTGTGCGCTTAAATATATATAATCAAATCGACCGTTAGATGCTAAGATGTCCTCTATCTCTTGATTGTCGTTTACACACTTGCAAATAGTATTTATACCGTAGAGTTGAGACTGTTCACAAATACTGTTGCATTCATGCGGTTCATCAATGTTGCCACATGCCTTTATTATGAGAATACGTTTAGCCATAAAAATGATATGCACATGAATGTTAAATAGATAAGAAGGCCTTATCTTCCTCGTTTAATTGATTTTCATAAATTAGTCCCATTTTGAATTTTAAAATTCTGCGGAGCCTAGTTTTTCCTACGCCAGATAATGAGAAGTAATTACTAGTAAAATCAACACCTGAAATTGATTGAATATAACTTTCATAGGATTCTTGTATCCCATTCTGTTCGATTATTAATTTTAATAATTCAAATAAAACAGAAATGCCGATAGTCTTAAAAATCACATTATCTTTATTCGGTTCTTTCCAAAGAATATTATTAACGGCACAAAAGTATTTATATACAATTTCATAGATTTCTTCGTCTCTGTTTTCAAGATATAGATATCTCAAAACAGAGTTATCTGTTTTTTATCATCTCTTAATTTCTTTAAGTCAGAACGCGTGTTACTCTTAGACCAAATAGAATGCCTCATAGCCAGAAAGTCACGATCCATTTGAGGATTCGATGAAATTAGAAGCATAATCCCTTCAACCATGGCTGCGGTAGATAACAGCCATTTACGTTTATCCACAGATTGCTCGATGTTAGAATAGAGAGGTGCGAGCTTAATCTTTTGATATAATGGAGAGTCTGTCCTAAAATTAAACTTCCTGGTAAGATAAACTGCTAATTTTTCGGGAGACCAAGTATTGGCAGGTTTATCCTCCACATCGTATCCAAATAACTCCAGTGCGAGACTCTTATCTACTCTTTTTTGATTCCCGTTTATTGTAGCAAATAAATATGCCTGATATGGATTTGGCAGATCGAAAAATATAGAACATACCAATTCAATATCTTTATATTCATCTTGTGTATATGAAAATGCATTTAATCGATGCTGCCCATCGATTATTATTGAAGACACCCCATCCGGTATTTCAATAATGAAGCAATCTGGAATATCCGTTTCCTTAATATTCCAACGTTTAGATGATTCTTCAATGATGTGTCCCTCTGAATCAACATTAGCCGCAATGAGAATAGATGTTGGGAAACTCATTTCAGAGGATTTTATGAAATTAGCGATTAGCTTTAATCGTGGAATATTTAATGGCCTCTGATTACCAATTATTTTCCCCTCTTCATTGTATCGAGCTACCGAAGATGTGGAAATTTCTAAAAGATGTCTAGCAGTTAGTTTAGCGACATAGAAATCACCTAGAGGTTGACTAACTTTTATAGCAGATATTCGTATCATATAAAATTTATATCTCTCCTCCAAGAGCACTATTGGCATTATTAAAAATATCTCTATCTCTATTTTGATACCACCATATCGCACAATATACTAAATAAAGCGCTATTGATATGAATAGAGCCCAAATATCTGAACGTTTCAAAATACCAACGACTAAAATAGAAGCTAATAGTGGCACAACCAACCATGCGATTCCGTAAAAGTCATCATCGTCTTTTACTGGCTTAGGTTTTCCAATTCTTTCAAGAACTCTTTCAGCCGATGCACATACCGAAGCAATCGCTATAGTAATTAACCCAATAGCAATGTCTTTACACCCAACGTTCTCTAGGAATAAAAAAGACATCCAAATACTGCTAGAACCGCATATTAAAAAAAATAATATGAAGAACATTAGTTTTCGCCTATGAGATTTAATCCAGTCCATATTTTTACTTATTATGATTCTTCTCTTTATGGTATTGGACTACTTCAAACAAGTTACCTTTGGGTAACTCCTTGACGTTAGATACACACTGCCCATTATCTAACTTCTCAAGATTACGCATTGCTCGGGTGCCGTCTTTTTCGCTAAGACCTAGGAATTTGTTGATTGCTTTTGTATTGTTAAGGTCATTTATGGGTAAAAGGAATGCAGTCTCGCATTCCTGTGAGAAATCAAAATTACCTTGATTGTATTCCGAGATTCCCTGAGATAGTAGAACGATAGAAACTCCGTAAGAGCGGATTTTTCTTAACAGCACCTCCAGGATTTCCAGTGATTTTTTCTCACGAAAAAGATCATGAGCTTCATCTATCATTAACACATAGCGCATACTTCTGTTTCCATCAACAACCTCTGTTCCACCCATATTAGTGAATACATTGAAGATGTAGTTGATGATTAAGAATATGGATGTAAAACGCACGGTACTATCAAGTTCTCCAGACAATGAGAAATAATAGTTGTTATTTAGGAATACACTTGGATCATTTATTTTTGATGCAAATAGCTCATATTCGCTGAGTCGCTCCATTATCTCTGTAAGAGTATCTCGATTATCTCCGACAGCTTCAATGACTAAATCATAGATTTCTTTTAAAGAAGGATGTTTCCCATCTTTATGATGTAAAAAAGCTTCTTTGGTTGCGTCCTTTAGCGTCTGTTGTTGTCTTTTCCCAATATTAGAATACTTTGCTATAATGTCGACAAATTTATTTATGCCGACTAATCTGTTTTTTTCATTAACATTGTCAATGAAAGAAACCGGATTCAAGGGGAAAGGTGTATGAGGAGCGCTGATGCACTCAGTATGAGTTTCTGAAAAGAAGTCACTCATTTTAGATTTGTCATCCTCGCTGAGCCCCTTAAAGTCAAGAAATAAGAAATTAACTTGGCCCTGTGTTTGTTTATGAAGTTGACGAAGAAACTCAAGCGCGAATTGAGTTTTACCTGAACCAGATTTTCCAGCAACAGCTATATGTTGGTTATTATAGCGTGTGGAATCATTAAAGCTGCAAAAGATTTCTTCTTTGGAGGAAAGATCATAACCGACCTTTATTTTAATTGGACCGGAGAAGACACTCTTTGTTATATGCTGATTCCTATTTTCTACAGAATCAAAGCGTTCAGGTGCATCCTCAATAGCATCAACTCCTTGGCTGAAAAATTCAGTAAGAAAGTCGAAGAATGTATACTGGGGATTATGTTCAAAAAGATAGTTTATCTTTTCGAGTCCATGATCCACATGGAGTTTTATATATTTGGGAATCAATTCATCGTTTTTTGTTATTCCATATGCCTGACTAATCATAGCAATGAAGAAATCACGATATTGCCCATCAAACAATATATGATCCTTGTATTCTTTTCCTTGAGAATCGTAAGCTGAAAATTCTTGTGGAGTGAATCTTTTGCCTGTAGACAAAGAATAGCCTAATGCGATACGAGCAATCACATTTTCCTTTGTTCCGCCTGGAAGTTTTCGCGTTAATTGCGTTACTACGGCTTGGTTCTCAGCCGATGTTCGTATATTAATTTGCATTTTCTATTTTGTTATATTCTTCGAAAAGATTATCTGGTTTGACTTCAATGAAATGAGATACACCCTTTTCATTATTAATCAAATAAGATTTACTTACAATCGGCTGAATGTAATGGTATTCGTCTTCTGTTAGTTCCTTTTTAAGCAGAGGAAACAGTATAACCTGTTTAGAGACATTCGGATAGAATTTTGTCAGCACATTCTTTGTATGCAGAGGGTCAAATTTCTGCATTGGGCTGTCTATAAATACAGGAAACTCAATTTCTGTTTCATCAACTAAGGCACTTAAAAGGGCTGACGCAAACATTTGTCGCTCTCCCATAGAAAGTATGCTATTGTCAATTTTTCTATCATCGTAGCCAAACAAACTGATGTCAACATCATCCCCATTACCGTTGATGTCAACAATAACTTTCTTTACTAGATTAGTTTTGTGTAAATAGGATTGAAGTTTTGATTCGAGTTTTTGTGCCAGAGCTTTTTTCTTCTCATCCTTAAATCGAATAAGAAATTTCTGTATTTTATGAATCAATCGTGTAGCTTCATTGTCCACTGCACGGTTTTGATCGGAAACTTCAATTTTCTTAGAAAGACTCTCTTTCTGTTTTTTGTGAGCAACCACTTGTTCTTTAAGAGATTCAATTTCTGTCTGTTTCTTCCCGATTTCTTCACCGATAAAATCTATTTCACGGTCGAGTTTTTCTTTCCGGGCTCTAAGATTTTGCACATAATCACTTTCAGCTTTTTTCTCAGCTTCACGAATATTTTTTTCGATAGTAAAGAGCTCTGCCTTTAGTTTCGTGTACTGATTAAATAGAGTTTCAAATGAGGATTTACTATTCTTAATCTTCATTATTAAACGCGTAAATTCCTCTGTTTGTCCTTGACTGAAGTCATGCAAAATACTAAAATGCTCGAATTTGCTATCATCCAAGTCATTATAGAAATGTCTCTTGATTAATTTCCGGATTTGAGTCTCATAAAAGTCTCGAGTCCTTAGATCAATTCGGAATTCTAAATCCTTTTTGGCTTCTTCAATGTCACCAAGGATTACATCGGTTTTATCATTGACCCCTTCAAGTTGTAGTATATTCTGCTTGTACGCCTTTTCATTTTCTAATTGTGATATAAGTCGGGCCAACAGACCTCCGGATAATCCAAATGGTATAAGACTATAGAAATCTTTAAGACCGTCTTCAGTATCTTTAAGGGATGTATAAAGTTCGGTTTTACGGTCGTTTAATCGTTCTAATTCATCGACCGACATCAAATCGCCCTCGCGGATTAATTTTGACTGAAGCTCAGAAGAATCGTGCCGTTTAATTACTCGGTCATCTTCTAAATTTGAAATTTCATCAGTCAAGGATTCGATATTCTCCTCTTTGATTTTTATTGCACTAATCAATCTATCAAATTCAAGTTTTTCTTGTGGTTTAGCAGAAGCCTTTCTGTAATCATCCTGAATTCTGATTAATTCTGATTTTAAATCTTCGTACTTCTGTATGCCAAGCACCTGAGAATATGCAAGACTCAAATCCTTTCGCTGTTCTGGAGTATTGATTTGTGCAAATGAGACAATCTTTTCAGCATCAAAGAAGAAAAATTTTGCAATCTCAATAGGAAGAATGTAATCACGAATGAATATTTCTTCTTCTTTGGCAATTTCTTCTTTTGTGCCTGAAAATAAATCGCTTTTCCTTCCATCAATTAAGATTTCTAATTCATCATCATAATTGGTGGCACTATCATAAGAACGAACTATTGTTATTTCGGTACAAGGGGTATCAGGAATCTCTACGTCAGTAAACGTAACTGCAACAGAAAACCTAGTTGCGCCCTCTTTATGTGCTTCGAAATTGAGGCTATTTCCGATGTATTTACTATAACCACCTTTTTCATCAATTTCTTTGCGATATAGTTCATCTACTTTTGCCATGTTCTTGCCATATAGACACCAGACTAAGGACATGAGAAAAGTAGTCTTACCGAAACCATTATTACCACTAACGATAATCAAATTTCGGTCTCCATTAGGGGAAAGATCAATTTTATTCTTTCCTTTATAAATACGGAAGTTATTTAGTTCGATTTCTCGTATGGTCATGATTTCTTTTTAGTATTTACAAATTCTTCTAAGCGAGATTCTATTTCAGTCTTTAAGCCACGACGCCGTTGCATCAGTGATTTGCTTTTTTGGAGCATCAGAAGTTGTTCGATTAATTCGCCTTCTTCTATGTTTTCTTTGCAAATTTCTCGCATTAAATCTGCTTCCAACTTATTTTTTATCTTGCCATCTTCCATAGCTAATGTGGAATTATAGATTTTATTATATATTTCTGATACCTGATGCCCAAAATTGAAATCTCTATACCAATTTACTTGAATAGCAATCAATTCTTGATCGGTAATTAGTTTGATTTTAGGGTTGTGCTGTTGTAATTCATATTGAACATTTAATAAACCTTCCAACATTTGAGCTCGATACATGAATGTGTAAGGTCCCATATCGTTGACAGCTTTTTTGCCATCACGACGCAATGGGAATCTATTCTCTATGACGTTACGCTCTTGGTCCAACTTTAACCTGAAATCATAAAGAGGTTGCATCCATTCGCGTCCATTCTTAATAAGAGAACGCATGGATTTGTCATCTTTAATAACTGTGCATGTCCAGCATCCAAAACGGCTCTGACCACAAGAACCATGACTTTTGTCTGTTACCACAGATGGGCATTCATAGTCATCGGCACTCGCATCAAGATAAATGTTGAATAATATCCGATTGTCAAATCCCCATGGAGAGGGAATTGCGTTTATAATATACCAAACCTCTTCTAACAACAACTCCTTTATTGGCGCATAGACATATGTATTTGCCAATAAAGTATGTTTTGTTAGACGCTTACCATGAATTTCGTGTTTCTTAATTGAGCGAGCACGTGTTGCGCTTTCTGATTTTCTTGTACCAATTAATATAATCGCTTCTCCGCACTCATCTACTTGTTCTGTAATAAAACGAGCTGTGGGCTTAATTTTGAGTTTCTCTGTACACCATCTAAATGCAGTGTTGGGTACCGGATAACCCTTACCAATAACATTTACCCAAAAAGAATCTTCAAGCCTCGGCGTTGTCTTTCTAACAAATATTGGCAAATCCTCTTCTTTTGCTTTGTCTCAATTTGATCCAATACGTCGTCGACATAGGTGGCTATGATCGGATTTTCTACCAAAGTATCGTTACAAACAACATAAATTGGACGTCTTAATTGGAAAGGACAGGGTAATTCCTTCAATTTTTGTAAAGCAATCCAAACCAGCATAAGTAATACTGTGGAATCTTTACCACCGCTGAATCCTATTATCCAAGGGCGGTTAGACTCATCAGCATAAGCATACTGGTCTAAAATTTCGTCAATAATATATTCAATACGTTTATTTTTCATGCCTTACAATACTCTCAATCATTTGTGAGACTATCAATACATTGTTTATTAACCAAATCAGTAAGTTCTACATCTAATAAATGAGATATTTTAATCAAAGTTTCCAAATCTGGTTGAGAGCTATTCGTGCACCACTTTGAAACGGTTGATGGGTTAACTTTTAGTTGCTCACATAACCATTTATTAGTCTTCTTTTTTTCTACTAAAACGACTTTTAGGCGGTTTATATCTGTTTCCATTCAAATCACATTTATTATTTGGCTACAAAATTAATGAAAATTTTTCACACGGCAATAAGGGGTTGATATGTTAAATAGCATGAAACTCCCGACAAGGTCGGTATTTCTTGTCGGGGAGTGGGGTTGTATGGGGATTAGAAGAGGTGTATGCATGTTACATAGGCTTCATTGAAGGTGGCGAGATGGTCATGGTTATCCATGCAAGGCGATGGTGAAGATATATAAGGGGATATTAAAATAACGTTTAAGAGATGGTGATTGAGAGGCGATGGGTGGCGAAGAGTAGGAATAGGGCGAGGTATAAAAGGAGGGAAAGGATGGTGTGGCTGCGTGGTAAAGTGAAATTGCCGGTGAGCCAGGAATGGGTGCGAGTGGTGAAACGGTGGCAGAGTTCGCGGATAGCGAGGTGAATGCCGGATGGTAGATTAGCGAAAAATCGTAGAGGTTTTTCTGTGGTGTGTGAGGTTGATAAAGGGGATTGTTGTGGCTCTTGGGTGGGCTTTGATGTCAGGAATTTTTTGTGAATCAAGACGAGACCCGTGTGGATGAGTTTGTATCGCTCGTTTGTGATTTCGAGATTTTTGTTCAGAGTCTTGGCCATATCATCGTATAGGGCGAGTAATGATGATTGTTTGCTCTCAAAGTCATTGATGGTTTGATTGAAGTATTCCTCGACGATTGAGCGAAATTGCGTCATGTCAACTTCCACTTTGATAATATCGGAGCCGGGCAATTCAACCGGGCGACCTTCGAGTATGACCAATCGCTCGGACAGTTGATTGATGTCAGAGCGGAGTTGATTGGTCTGACGGTCGATGTATTCTTTGTCTTTTGCGGTCATTAGCGGCGAGATTTGAATGGTTTATAGATGTGTCGGTTTTCTTGGGCTTCCTGACGGCGACGGTGTTCATCGTTCCAGTCAAGATCGTTGGTAGTGCCTCCACCCGAGGAATGCATAACTGCGGGTCCACCGGATAATAGCTCGAGGATTGCTGATAGGGGAATCAATGTTGTGTCAGGTTCATGTTCAGATGTAGTTGCCAAAATGGGATTGTCTTCATTTGATGGAGTGCCCATCAGGGACATTCGTTCCCATGAAGGGATGACTGATTTGTCTGACTCAAAGTGGATAACCCTATCTGATTGTCCTGCATGGAAGGAGTTTATGGGTAGTCCTTCCTTTGGGTAGAGTTCTCCGAATTTAGCAGCGAGCTTACTATAAGTCAGTTTCTGCCTGAAGAGTTTCGACCCAGCAAAACGGTAGCCGTCTTTTGCGAAAGAGATACCCCGGATTTCGCCTGTCGAGCGGTTGAAACTGAAACAGGCCTCGATGCCTTGTGATTCCAAAGCATCATGGAAATCAGTCCATGATGTCGAAGACTCGACTGCTGAAAGGGCTGCGGATCTCATATCAAAGAAGGTTCTTTGAATCGGAAGCAACCTGTTACGGTTAATATCCTCGCCTGACGATTTGCCAAATGTCAGACCGTGGCGCAGTTTTATTTCTTTGCAGACTTTGGTACTGCGGATGCATTCATTGAATGCAGAGATTACATTACCGTCAAGGTCGATGCGGCTAAATACAAGATGACAGTGCGGATGCGGCTTGTCGAAGTGCCGTGCCACGATATACTGGGCGTTGGTGATTCCCATTCCATGCAGCCATTCATCGACAAGTTGTGCCATAAAGCGGTCGCCATGTTCATCGTCGGGGAATAGTAACGCATCCTTCGGCGAGAATGAGATAGACACATGCTTTACCGGTTGGGAAAGGTTGTGTACTCGTCCACGGCTGTCGGGACGCCGCAGATGAGTATTGAAACTGTCGGCAATAGTCTCGTTGGACACGACGCATACGCCCTGATGGGCGATGAGCCGACCACGCTTGGCTTCGTTCTTCTTGTCGTTGGCATAGCTGACAACGCCGGCGAAATCCACTCGGTTTTTGAATTTTGCAATCATTACATGCGGAATTTGGATAGTAAATCGAGCGTAGTGGCGAGCAGATTATTTAACCTGTCAACCACCGAATCGAAGCCTATGCCGTTGGCACATCGGGCAAGCTGGTTGAGATTGTTGGCAATGCCTTGAAGGGAACGCACCATACGGTATTCATCCTCGGTCAGAGCCTTGCGGATGTTCGCACCCAAGACCGCCCGTGTTATGAAGCGGTTGAGGGGCAGCCCGGCTTCGCTTGCCATGTCTTTCACAACGGCGAATGTGCCGTCGTCAAGGTGCAGCTTGATCTCGTTGCGGAGCCGCTGCCACTCCGGTTTGGGCTTGCGCCCACGCTTATTACAGGTCATAAGTCAAGAGTTAAAGTTATAGAGGAGAGTTAAAAATGATGGAGGAGGATAAGAGGTTGAGGGCGGAATCAGGATGATTTCAAGATTTTGGCTATCCGGCAACCGATAGAGAGCCAATGCCAATTTTTATGGGACATAAAAAACAACCTTGCAATCCTCCTCCATCTTCACTTTTGTTCCGATTGCGGAGCCGTCGCGCAAGCGCACGTGTTACCAATCAAGGCTTCCTATAAGTGGGATTCTCGAAGACTATCTTGACCATCATTTCGTTAAGACGGTCGGCTATTCTGTCACCGTACTTTTCCCGGATTTCCTGTGGAGTGAGGTTGGTGGTAATGATTGTGAAAAGTAGCCGGTCGTAGCGCATCGTCAGCATATCGGTTGTCGGATTGCCGTAGAGGTAGATTCCCATGTATTCATGGCGTTGCGATTTGTTAGTCTTTGGATTGCGGATTGCCGAATAATAATCGAGATAGAGCGTAATCTTCCCCGACGGCAGCAGGCGTTGACGTAAAGTCACTTTGGTACATATATCCATATTTGTTGTGTTTGTTTTTGTGACAAAATTATTTGGTTATGTTGTGGTTGTCAGGTTCTCTGCCTGATAACCGACTGACAACCAAAAAACCGAAGGGGTTAGAATGTAGGAGGCCCCAGTATCGCATCGATTTCGAAGCGTAGAATGTAGGTGTATTTTCCGACCTTCTTCCGTTGCAGTCTGTGATACTTCACATAGTTGTGGAGTTGATCATGCGTCAGATTATATTCCGCTCTGACTTCCGAATACGATATCCAGTCTTCCTCTTTCGGCGGTTCTGGCTTAGCCGCAAACACCCGGTCGCAATGTGCCTTGCTCCAGAGAGTCTTGCCACGATGATACACTTTCGGTATATTATGTCGTTTCGCCTGAGCGAACACCCACGAATTGCTGACCCCGAATTTCTCAATGATTTCTTTAGTGGTGTAGAACTCGGTTACGGGTTCTCCATTCTCATCGTTGGTTATGGAACTTACTTTCGGCTTTCGCTCATACGGACGAGCATTGAGCATAGACTCAACATCTGATCTTCGGACAATAGTCCATCTCGCAGAAAGTTGGGATGCCGGTAATACTCCACGCTCAATTAGATAATAGATTGCTCTTGGCGTGACGTGGAGAAGCAAAGCCACTTCTGCCACTGAAAGAAATTCTCTCATATCCAACATCGCAAAGTTTTTCTTCTCTTGTTTCTTTTCTTCATTCCGCTCAAAGGAGTTTTTCTTTTCATGCCTTTTGCGGTCTTTGTAGGCAAGTTCACTGCAACGCTTGCAGCAGTATCGAGTTGTGACTTTTTGAGACTCAAACTCTTTACCGCACCATGCACACACTTTCTTGATTCTGATTTTGGAAGTTGACATTTTGAACCTATTTGTTGTTATCCGCTCGATTGAATTTTGCGAACACATACGAACCAACGTGAATGTTGATGAATGTATGTGAACATCGTCCACAACTGGATTGAGCGGTTTTGCCCAGCAGCAAACGTGCAACAAATATGGTTCAAAAATGGAGTGAATAATAGGTGGAAACGGGTTCCACCGACTATAACCGTGACTTTTGGATATAAGAAAAGGCGCTCTCTGTGAACGCCTTGACACTTATTTGTGATTGTTTTCGACTGTTGTTTATCGGGGTTACTTGCCGACGCAAATTCTTCACCAAATTATCAGTCAGGCAAATGCCATTAAAAAGGTACATAGCAGGTAGCAGAAGTTAAATTGAAGTTTATTGCAAATTTAACTCTTTGAATATCAATGAATAATATTCATTTGTTTGTACCTCGGTTATTTCTAATCGTTGTCATTTCGACAAAGTGGTAATATTCAAGAGATTAAGTCTTGTTTTTGCGACCTCAGTCGCTCAATGCAAAATTACTAATTTTATTCGAGGTACAAAAATATAATCTTATGTTCTGGAGCATTTTAATGACGATTTTTGAGGTAATAATGCCTTCTCCCTCAAGGCCGAATACAATAGGTAAGGTGACTATTTTAATGAACAGTCGGGCAAATCCATTCGTTAATTGATATAAACAAATATATAAATGACGACGCACTCTATCCCCGCCTTTTATCGTTCTCTGAGCCAAAAGTTTCAGGGGATAGATCCTTATGTGTCCACTTGGGACGATATAAAAATAGAGCAGTTGTTGTCCATTGAAGTCTTTTTGAACGAAAGCATAGAGGCATTTCAAGAGATGGTGATAATTGATAAGATGAACGGCTATGCCGCATCATCTATTATAATCAGTGTGCATCGAACCTTGAAAACCTTTATGGCATGGGCTGAATCATTGCCGACAGAATATATCAACCATACATCAGAGAGTGATACGAAAGAGGCTCGGCTAAGAGAAATAGCGTTAGTTATAGAGTTTCTATGGCTGACATGGCTTATTACTGAGTATGAACCTGTAATGAGAGAGGCAAATGCCAATCTTGTTGTGCTGCCTATAGAAGAACGGACCAGAATTGCCAAAGAACACAAGGAAGAAAGTTGCCTTGATGAACGGAGGGAAAAGTTATTTGAGTGTATAATTGGTGCGTCTCCGAAAGAGAGGGAAATAATATTCAATACTCTTGCCTCTGTTGTCAGTGGTAAGGGTGGCAAGGATCTTGCGCCATATCTCAAAGCAGCCATTGAGTTAAATCTTCTGTCAAGAACACCCGACTTCCCCTCGATGAAAACTTTCTGGGGAATTACTAAAACACAGCCGGCTCTGAGCAGATACCTTTCATTTGATGATTGCAGTTGCTCCGAGAAAATCATAGAGGAAAAGAAGAAAGAAATCATGTATGCTTTAAGCTCAAAGCAGTGACAGTCACTAATGTGACCTATTGGTAAAAGTCGGTTAAAGTTAACTTCGTTTAGCTTAACCGACTTTTACTATATTTTACCATTCGGGGGTTCGACCTATTTTAATTTTGCGTCAGAAAACAATAAATATCGACGCATATGGATACATCGATTTTAATCCCGAACCCCTCATATCAGGCAGGACCATTCGAAAGATATGTCCAAGAGCTATGTCGCCAATATGTGACAGCACAACTCCAAGAAATCAACACGGAGAATATTCCCGGGCTTACCGGGAAAAATGAAAGGTTCCTGACAAAACGAGAGGCAGCCAGCCTTATCGGAAAGGGAGAAAAGATGATTGATAATTATAGGAAGAAGGGCCTTCCGGCACATATGTTCGGAAGAACTCCTATGTTCCTTGAATCCGAACTTATCTCTTTCTTGGAGACCTATATCCGTAAGAGTCATATAGAGAAATAACCTCAACATAAAAAAGATGAGAAATGTTTTTTACCTTGGGGACTCTAAGTTCCAGTTTGGAGCAGATGGCCTTAAAGAATATGATATATCACAGAAAGTGCTACCGTTTCCGGCAGAATTGACGGGAACCGCTAAAGGCACTCCACTGCGAATATCTGACAGGCTCCTTGGTTTGCGCTCTCAAGACACTATGATAGCCTTGGCTACCACGATGTTGACCGCAGTGACACTCTTAATTAAATGATGAGCCATGAAGAGATACGCCAAATATGTCGAGGCTCATCAGTCACTCGTCGAGTTAAGCAAGCAACTTGCGGAATTGCCATCACCAAGGTCAAAATTCTTCAACTATTTGTTGGGATTGACGAATCTTGCTCCCAACACATTGAAAATGGTGTTATGCACCACTGACTCCGGAATTGAACCTGGTAGGGAAGTAAAGAAGCTGTTGTCAAAGGAACTTAATGTGTCTGAACAAGCATTGTTCCCTGAAAATCGGCAAACAGCGGGTTCGCTTGTGTCCATGTATAAGGGTTTTTCCAATAAGACCCTCGAATATGATGAATTCGTTAAAGACATCTGCACAACAACAAAAGCCCCACGAAAAACTGTAATAAGCTGGATTTTTGGGAGGCGTAGCCCTCGTACCCATGCAAAAAAGCGCATAGCGGCTCTTCTTGGATCATCTTTGTCTCACCTTTTTCCTGAAAGGGAACAAACAGATAAGGCACGATGAAACATCTTCCCATAAATCCAGAAAAGTGGTACAGACCACAAGAGTTAGTTCGGCTGCTACAACGGACCGCCGATGCCATCCTCCATATAGTAAGAATCAAGGGATGCTCAATACGAGTCATCAACGATGAGCTGCAAGTCTATGGCAAGGATGTACTCGACGCCATAAATGGTAAAAATAAGAACAGATAGGAATATGTATAACTCCGGATTCGTAATAGTATATCGAGATGAAGTAGAGGACTGGCTTTGGCAAGATCCACAGCTTTATCACTGGTGGAGCTTTCTAAGAATGAAAGCCACATCGAGGCCATGCCTTCAAACTGTCGGGAGAACCAGAATCCGGGTTAGACTTAACTACGGAGAATACGCCACTACCATTTCGTATCTCGCTCGTATATGGGATGTGGATGAGCGTACTGTAACCTCTTTTCTTGATTTAATAGAGGAAGATGGACGGATTGAGGTCAGAAAAGAGAACGGCATCTCAATAATAAAGATTGTCGGTTATGAACGATTCTCGCCCCCTGCCGGATATTTTGCCAAAGGTATCAGACGAATCAACTCCAATTCAATGGGAGTTGAAATGATGGCTGAAACGCAAAGTCGAATGAGTGATGATTTGGAGAATCCAATCCATTCTCAGCCGCTTGGCGATATGTCAACCGAAGTTCAGAGTGGAATCCCGTCAAATAATATAATCTTAGAAGAAGAAAAAATTAAAAATAAATCTCCTTCTCCTGAGCGCGAGGCTGAGTTTTTTGAAAAATTGAAAAATTCAGAAATAGCATTAGAGCAAATGGCGATGAGTTTGAAACTGACAAATGTTTCTGCTGTTTTGGAACAGCTCGAAATCTTTGAAAATTTCATATTGGGCGATTCAAACAAATTTCACCAGAACTTCAGCGATTTTACATCTCATTTCATCAGGTGGTTTAATCGCTGCCGGGCAACTAACGAATCTCGAAATTCAAAAAAATATACAGATGGAACAAAAGAAGAAAAAACAAGTAGCCACAGGTGCGCAGCATCACAAAGACGCGGCGCCGAAGGGAGCGGGCGAAATCCAGACGATTACGACCAACCGTTTCCCGATTTCCCTGGCTGAAGAAGAGATGTATGACTGTGCCAAAAAATCAATCAGGGAGATTGTGTTTGACCGAGGTTATGATAATATCTCCTTGGCTGAGGAAGACGAACAGTTCAGTGCCTTTCTTGCAAGATTCTTGGTGCAGGATGATTATCATACCGGATTTCTGATTTGGGGAAAATCCGGCTGTGGCAAAACAACGCGGCTGAAAGCGGCGGAGCTGCTTCTGGAGTTTACTAAGGCTTTTGACCCGGAACTTGAACTTTCGGTAAAATTTACTTCAGCTTATGACATGGTCTTCCCATACGCCTCAATGGAGACCTTCGATAAGCTTTGTATGGCAGATTTCCTTATACTCGATGATCTCGGCAATGAACGAGGCATCGGAGAAAATCTGCAGCTTGCTCAGTCGCTTATCGGAGAATTGCTGATTAAGCGTTACGATGCAAAGCGTCCCACGATAGTCGCTTCAATCTTTGACATCCATAATATCGGTGACATATATGGCCTGAAAGTCGCTGACATTATCCGCGAAAGTTACTATGTGACCGAATTGTCAACAGATTTCCGTCGGGATATAATCAACACGTTCTCAGGATTATGAAAAGAAAAGATGCGCCACAGGCTCTCAGTGATATTTTACTGAAGGACATAGGACTGAATATAAACGAACTGACATCTGCAGTTGAGGCCAGCAGAAAATTTCGCAAAGCGTTTCCAATCCTGCGTTTTGAGATGACGCACAAAGATGCGTTTTTGTTGCTCCTCAGATGTTACCAGTATGAGGTTCAATCCCGCAATTGTGTGTTCGAACTTGATGAATGCACAATCGGTGTTCTCAAGAACATATCCGGACACATGGTGGAAAAGACACCTAAGCCTGGTTTGTTGTTGTGTGGGCTCCATGGCAATGGTAAGACTACCATGGCAAGGGCCGTAATTAGGATGATTCAGGATTTGAATAACCGTGGACAACTCAAGTTCATGGGCGAATATTTCTCTGTTGAAACTCGCTATATCAAGGCAACGGATATCTGCACCTTGCACAAGGCTGAAGATTATCATTCGATTCTGAATCTTAAACAAACTCCATTTCTGGTAATCGATGACCTGGGCGAAGAAGCTAAAGAGGTGCTGGTTTATGGTACTCCCATATACCCTGTCCGTGAAGTGCTTGAGGCCAGATATGATACCCTGAAATTCACCATCCTCACGTCCAATCTTTCTCCGAAAGACCTTCTGGAACACTACGGTTGGCGTGTAGTGGACCGATTTAAGGAAATGCTTCATCAAGTAGCGTTCAAAGGGAAATCTTATCGAAAGAGGGAAAGAACTGAGAATAAAGAAGAAAGACCCGAATCTAATAAAGAATAGGGATAATCAACATGTTATAAGAATGAAATTCATAAACTTAAAACAGTTCCGACAAGACAGGAGTCTTAGTCAGAAAGAGCTGGTGGCTATCACCGGCTTACCACAAAGTACGGTATCTTATATTGAAAATGGATACCAGGAAATACGAGAGAACCAACTGGAAGTGTTGAAGAAGGCATTTCCGGATGCCGATTTCGCCCGATATATCTATATGAGTGCCTCATATCCGTATCTGACGAATGCAAGACAGCATGACATAGAAGCAAACAGAAAGTTCCGGGGGGATTGGTCAAGACCGACTCCATTGGATAAAATAGAAGGGATGGACATCCTTATGCAGATGGGTCGCGCTTCAGTATCGTTTGATGGCGATATTGTTCTTGACCGTAATGACGGCACATTTCTGAATCTCGGCTACTATGTAATCGAGCCGGATTTGTTCGGGGATAGAGACCTGATAGACCATCTGACCGAAAAAGAATGGTTCAATGATGAACTCTACGAGGACTTCAAGAGATGCTATCTCATCGCTTGTCGTCTTGTGGGCAAACGCCCTGTAAAGCAAATAAAGATGGACTATTAACAGCGACAATGATTTGCTTCAAAAACGAGGGACAGCGGGAGATCGTGAGATTTCTCGCTGTCAACTTTAGAAAAAGGGCATGAAATTAAGATTGAGATAGCGGATATGTGAAATAAATAATGTAACTTTGCGAATAGAAACCGTGGTTGCGGAAACGGCGGTTGTTATTTTAGACAAGCATATGAAATTCTTTGACCGAAAAGAGGAAATCGCCACTCTGCGTAAGATTAGGAATAATGCAGAGAATAATGCCCAGTTCACCGTTCTTACAGGACGCCGCAGGATTGGCAAGACATCACTTGTCCTGAAAGCATACGAGGACAAGCCATTTCTCTATTTTTTTGTCGGCAGAAAAGCTGAAAGCCTGTTATGTGAGGAATTCCGAAATGAAGTCGAAGAGAAGTTAGGCGTGAAATTAGGTGGTACGCCGTCAGGATTCGCCGAGTTGTTTGATTATCTGATGCAGTTGTCAAAGCAACAGAGTTTCACACTGTTTATCGACGAATTTCAGAATTTTGTGCGCGTAAATCCGGCAGTTTTCAGCGATATACAGAAAATTTGGGATCTCAATCATTCAGAATCACGAATCAACCTTATTGTATGCGGCTCTGTCTATTCAATGATGACAAAGATATTCCGTGACAAGAAGGAGCCACTGTATAACCGGCAGCACCGCTTCATGACTATCCATGCGTTCAAGCCGTCGGTGCTGAAAGAGATACTCGATGTTTACCATCCGGATTATACAAAAGAGGATCTTCTCGCTTTATATACTTTTACAGGTGGTGTCGCAAAGTATGTGGAGCTGCTGATTGATGACAATGCCATGACACTTGACGCAATGGTTGAGAGCATGATAAGTTCGGATTCGATATTCATTAACGAGGGGCGCTCTATACTTATTGAGGAATTTGGAAAGGATTATGATATATACTTTTCAATATTGTCAGCAATAGCGTCAGGCAAGACGCGCCGCAGTGAAATAGAATCAATTATCGGAAAGCCCATCGGCGGATATCTGACCCGGCTCGAGGATGATTACGGAATCATAGTAAAACAGATTCCTGTAGGAGCAAAAGCCTTGAGCAAGAACGCGGTGTATATCATCAACGATAATTTCTTTACTTTTTGGTTCCGGTTTATTTTCAAATATACGCATATTCTCGAAATCGGAGGATACAAACAGTTGCGTGCATTGATAAAAAGGGATTACCCGACATTTTCGGGGCTTATTCTTGAAAGATATTTCAGAGAAAAGGCGATCGAGAGCGAAAAATACACGCTAATCGGAAGATGGTGGGACCGAAAAGGAGAAAACGAGATAGATATGGTCGCCGCCAATGAGTTCGACAAGACAGTGGAAATCTATGAGATAAAGCGAAACCGAAAGAATATAGATTTTACTGATTTGGAAGAAAAAGTGAAAACTATGCTCACTGCCGTTCATCTTTTCAATGGCTACGATATTGAAACAAAAGGACTTGATATGCAAGATATGTAGGTAGAAAAGATACTCTTGTCATTATGATACAATAGGGAATAAGTCTTTTCTTAAACAGCAACCACGGTTTTCGCAACCGTGGTTGTTGTTTACTAAGGAGGGTCACACCTCTTGAAACTCGTGCAGATATATGTATGCGTCGGGATGTTCTTCAGACCAAGCGGAGTTCAGACCCTCGATGTCCTCGCAGGTTATGATATTGGTGTCCGTGATTTTCTCGATATAGCGGAACGCATCATCAATTTTCTTGAAATACTCGTGAAAGTATTCCTCTTTGGGAGTGCAGATGTCAACGTAATAGTTATCCGAGAACCAACCTTTCTCAGGGTGGTCTCTTTTAAGATAGACCTCACACCCCGACTCTTCGCCGATAAAGTACGCGGCAAGAGAGTCATACTTGGAGCAGATGAAATCCCATGCCTCGTATATAGGGTCCCATGCGCTTTCAAGACTGAAACTGATACAGTCTTCCTCTCTTTCCAATTCATCCCACCATCCCCTTACATATAGATTTTCGGGGATTTTCTCGTTGAGGGCTTCAACAATATGTCCGACCCAGTTACCATTTTCTTTTTCTTTCTCCAGTCGGCTCATAAGTTCATAGAGAGCGTCAAGTTCAGATGCTTCGCCTGTGATGCGGTAAGTGCTGTTACAGAGATTTGCCATAATATTTGCAGTTTAAGTTGTTTTTATCCCTCCCATTGTCAACCTTTCGGTTCATCGGGAGGTCGGTCTTTCCGATTTTCAGGCATATCAAGGGAGGCGAAAGCGGACAATAAGACAAATTCACGGCGCAGCAGTGACCGGCGGTCTCGATTTGGCATTTGTTCCGGCCTCCAACTTTGCCGCAGAAAACGGATGTCCGGCATCACAGTGAAAGATGAAAGACATAATTGGATCCATTGTCATTCCGGTGACGGTGGATTTTGCATTATAAAGGGGCCGAAACACTGTGAGAGTGCCGAAAATCGGTGCCGATTTTGTGATTTTCAAAAAGAGAATTAAATAAAAGGCTGTGAATCAGAGAATAATTCCAATTCAGCAAAAGAAGCATTTACTTTGCTGCACAATTTGAAAAACGAACTTATAAAACCGATCACATGAGCGCATTTGGAATATTCGCACTGATTCTGACAACCGCCTATATCATCTATTTTTCAGTGGTGATAATACGCGATGTCACAACGAGCCGGAAGTCGGCGGAGGAAAACTCCGGAGCCGAAACTTTCGACACAGCCTTTGCCGGGGAGCAATCCGTGGAAGTCACGGAGACGGAAACCGGTTTTTCTGTCGGCGACAACAGTGTCAACGCCGTACCGGTAGCGGTTATAGAAGACCCCTTACCGGATTCTTTTATTTCGGAGTCGGATAAAGATGTTCAGGCTCTTGCTCTAAACGATAAATTTGCTGCAGAGACACAGGATATCGAGCTGAGTCTGACTTATGAAAAGAAGTTCACCGATGATGAATATCATGAAATGTTACAGGGAAACAGCGGACAGATTGACAATGAAGGATGTCTGATCACGCGAATCCCGGCCGAGGAATCTGCAAAGACCCAAGCCGAGGATGCGCCTGCAGTTGACGAGTATTAAGCGGTGGATTCCGCAGAGCCTTGTCGCACTCGCCCTGTTATGTGCCGAGACTGCGGCTGCCAAATGCGGTGGTGTAGATTACAGCTGGGGAGCAGATGCGCTTGCAAGACAGCATGACTTCGTGGTGACGATGATGCTCTATGTACTATACCTTATCTATGCGATAGCCTCTATTGTAGTCATCTATTCAGCACTCCAGATATACATAAAGATGAACTCCGGCGAGGACGGAGTAAGGAAAGAAATCATGATGGTTGTCGGGGCGTGTCTGTTCCTGATAGGCGCGTCAACGGTCTTCCCGGCTTTCTTCGGATACAGGATATAGTTTCCATAATCAACAATATACACAAAACCAATCATTTAATTTCAAAACCAAACAAACCAAAATTCACCAGATTTTATGATTAAAAAAATCGCAAACAAACTCAAAGGCTTCTTCGGAAGCGAGCGCGTGCAGATGTTCTGCATGATGATGATTGTCGGCTCCGTGGCCGTGTTCGCCCAGAACGCCGCCGGCAACTACGAGGCGGGCACCACCGCGCTTACCACAGTCACGGAGGAAATCGCCAAGTATGTTCCCATCGTCGTCAAGCTCTGCTACGCCATCGCCGGCGTTGTCGCCATCGTAGGCGCTATCAGCGTCTATATCAAGATGAACAACGAGGAGCAGGATGTCAAGAAGTCGATCATGATGATTGTCGGTGCCTGCATCTTCCTCGTGGCCGCAGCCCAGGCTCTGCCTCTTTTCTTCGGTGTGTGACCCGTGGCGAATACCGGCGAAGAAAACTATCCGTCCTATCCCATGTTCAAGGGGCTTCAACGGCCTCTTGAACTGATGGGACTGCAGGGCCGCTACATCTACTGGGCGGCAGCCGCAGCCGGTGGCGCGATTGTGGGATTCATCGTCATGTATATCGTCATCGGTTTCGTGGCGGGGCTGATAACCCTCGTAGCTGCAATCGCGGTAGGAGCCGCCCTTATAATGCTCAAGCAGCGCAAGGGCCTCCATTCCAAAAACAACGACAAGGGAGTGTTCGTCTATTGCCGTTCCAGAAGTCTATAAACCAATCATTAAAGCAACTCTTAACCAAAATTCAAACCAACTCATTCCGAAAGATGTCAATCCGATATTCATATATGATAGGTGTCGCCCTGATATGTGCTTCTTGTGGCAGATCAGATGAAAAGCGTCCCTCGCTGGAACAGACCAGAGCTGCCATTGAGGTACGGGATGCCTGGCGTGATGAACTGAAGCCGGTGGAAATCACTGCTTCGGGAGCAATCACGGGAGCTGACAGAATCGGGGTGAGACTGACTTCTGACGGCAAAACGGACTTCCATTCGTTTGTAGGACCGCCCGATTGTTTCAAACCGGAACAGCCCTCGCTGATGGCCGACACCGCCTCGGTGGTCAGTGCCTGCTGGCCGCTGTCTTCCTCCGACACCTTGTCGCTGACCGCACCCTTCTCGGACAGAATCTTCGGATACGAGGCCGAAAGGACGGTCGGTGCCAGGCTGTCTTTGCAAATGAAATTCCAGAGTTCGATGGCCCTGCTGCGGTTCTGTTTTGAGAGCGACAATCTCTCCGATGTCCTTGAATCGCTGACACTCAAAGGAGAATACGTTGCAACTCACGGAAAATATATCCCTTACAATGGAAAATGGATTGAAAAGTCAGGCGAAGGAATGCCTGTGGGGATTGATGCTGACTGTCTGGCTAACAGCGGTCGCAGTCATGATTTTTACCTTATCCCTTGCGACGCTGCTTCGGACATTGTCCTGTCGGCTATGGTCAACGGCAAGGAATATCTTCTCAAGACTAAAATCCCGCCACTGTCCGCAGGGAGCATGACTCAGATAAATCTCAAAACGGACAAAACCGGACAGCTTCTGCCAAAATCCTCGTGGGTTGACAATCAGTATAAAAGAGATCTTCGCAAAGTCGCAGTTGTCGATACCGTCAAGACCGGTCATTATCTTCGGAAAGACGGACTTGTGGTGGCAAAACGTGACACCATGACTATCGCTGTCGTATTCCAGACGGACGGCAGACACGGCAAAGCCGTTGCCATAGAGGATGTTCCCGGCACATTCTGTTTCGGTGACAAGAACCTTACAAGCGGTATAATCTTCGGAACCATTGACGGACAACGTAACGAAGGCATCATCAATGATTCGTCTTCATCTGAAGAAGAACGGCTCATATATAAGCCTGAAATCCCATACTCCGAAAACACGGCTTTCGGGCATAAGGATGGTGCGGAGCTGACTTCTCGACTGCTCAATAAAAAGAGAGGGAAAGAAGACGGAACCATGCTGGCCGAAATCGAGAAGTATCATTGCAGCTACATACCGACTGTGGCAGAGATGGCTCAGATGTTCTTTCTGTTCCAGCCATACGCCCATTCGCATCTCCCGGAACTGATTGAGCCTTTCAACGGCGAGTATCTGACCTGTTCCGAATCCTCCGGCCATAACTATTACGGCATAGAAATGGGTAAAGGAATAGTAATGTCCAACTACTCAAAACAATATGCCAAACTCAAACTAAGACTTTTCTATTTATTCTGACTATGACCCTATACGTCATCATAATCTGTCTGGCGATATGCCTCGGTATGGCTATTTCCGTATGGGCCTTCGGCACCGGCGGGAAACGCAGCCGTATCTTTCATGACATCTATTTCACTATCGAGGAAACGGATGGCATAGGAGTGGTATATACCAAGACCGGCGAAGTCTCGGCTATCCTGAAAATGGAGAACCCCGTGGCGAAGTTCGGCGGCAACATCGATGCCTATTATGAATATACCAAACTGTTCGCAGCCATCTGTGCGACACTCGGCGAAGACTATGCCATTCACAAACAGGACATCTTCACCCGTAAGGGTTTTGCCGACGAGGACGGTGAGAACCGCGAGTTCCTTTCAAGCTCCTATTTCGAGTATTTCAAAGGACGCCGCTATACCGACTCTTTCACTTACCTGACAATCACGCAGGAGTGCAAGAAGAGCCGCCTGTTCAGCTACGACAGCAAGAAATGGCGCGACTTCCTTGTGAAAATCCGCAAGGTTGCCGACCAGTTGCGCGATGCCGGCATAAAGACGCAGTTCCTCAATAAGACAGAGGCTTCCGATGTCGTTGACCGCTTTTTCGCTATGGACTTCGCCAACAAACGCATCTCCTTCAGTACATTCAGGGCTGACGAGGAAAGCGTCGGCATGGGCGATAGGAACTGCAAGATTTACTCGCTTGTGGATGTGGATTGCATCAACCTCCCGACGCAGATCCGTCCGTTCACAAAGATTGAGGTCAACAACACCTCTCTGCCGGTTGACCTGATGTCTGTGCTTGACTCCATTCCGGAAATCGAATCGGTGGTGTATAACCAGATGATATTCATGCCGGCACAGAAGCGAGAGCTTTCCATTCTCGACAAGAAACGTAACCGTCATGCCTCCGTACCCAATCCGGGCAACCTGATTGCGGTTGAAGATATTGAAAAGGTGCAGGAAGTCATTGCCCGCGAGAACAAGCAGCTTGTCTATGCCCATTTCAATATTATGGTGACCTGCAGGAAAGGTGTTGACCTCCAGAAGCCTACCAACCATCTTGAAAACGTGTTCGGGCGTCTCGGCATCCATATTTCCCGGAAGAGCTACAATCAGTTGGAGCTGTTTGTAAACTCCTTCCCCGGCAACTGTTTCAAGATGAATCCGGAGTATGACCGCTTCCTCACCATATCTGACGCCGCCATGTGTCTGATGTATAAGGAGCACGCCCAGCACTCCGAGGACACACCTTTGAAAATATACTACACCGACCGTCAGGGTGTTCCCGTCGCCATCGACATATCCGGCAAGGAGGGAGCCAACAAGCTGACTGACAACTCAAACTTCTTCTGCTTGGGGCCTTCGGGCAGCGGAAAGTCGTTCCACATGAACAGCGTTGTGCGCCAGCTCCACGAACAGAACACCGATGTCGTGATGGTGGATACCGGTAACTCATACGAGGGTCTGTGCGAATATCTCGGCGGCAAGTATATCTCATATACGGAGGAAAAGCCAATCACCATGAACCCGTTCAAAATCAACCGGAACGAGTACAACATTGAGAAGATTGACTTTCTCAAGAACCTTGTCCTCCTGATATGGAAAGGGTCTGATGCAAAAATTCCTGAGATTGAGTTCCGTATCGTGGAACAGATTATCATCGACTATTACGATGCCTACTTCAACGGGTTTACAAAGTACACCGATGAACAGCGCGAGGTGCTGTTGAAAAACCTGTTTGCATCTGCCAGCCGCAAGAACACCAATATGTCCCCGAAAGATGTGGACGAGATGGTGCGCAAGCAGATTGAGGTACAGGAGAAACGCCGCGCGGCTCTCAAAGTAACGGAACTGAGCTTCAACTCGTTCTTCGATTATTCCTTTGACCGTCTGGAACAGATATGCACCGAGAACGACATCACGACTATCAGTTACTCCACCTATTCCACGATGCTCCAGCCATTCTATAAAGGCGGCGCATACGAGAAAATTCTCAACGAGAATGTTGATTCCACTCTCTTTGACGAGACATTCATTGTATTCGAGGTGGACGCCATCAAGGAGAACAAAAAACTGTTCCCCATCGTGACACTGATTATCATGGATGTGTTCCTCCAGCAATAGTTCGTTAAAAATTTGATTATAGGCTAAGCTGCATCTGTCGCCAAGCC
>CAJTZS010000037.1 GCA_910584055.1 uncultured Muribaculaceae bacterium
CAAAGTTCACAATCAAAATCGCTACTTAAAAGTCGGCTTATTTCGGATGGATACTTTTATTTTCTATCAATCTCCATAAAATGCTGTATCATAAACACATACTAAAATTAAGGTGTGATTGATAGTGCAAAAATAATAAATTCAAAGCAAATCACAACTGAAGCTGACCGCGAAATGCCGGAAGACGAGGTGTGATTGATAGTGCAAAAATAATAAATTCAAAGCAAATCACAACAAGCCCGTTATTCAGGGGATTCACCGGGTCGGTGTGATTGATAGTGCAAAAATAATAAATTCAAAGCAAATCACAACTGATGGACTTGAAGATTATCGGCAGCAGCTGGTGTGATTGATAGTGCAAAAATAATAAATTCAAAGCAAATCACAACTAACGCCTTTATTTGTCGCGCCCCCGGCATGGTGTGATTGATAGTGCAAAAATAATAAATTCAAAGCAAATCACAACCGTCCTTTGTGCTTCATTCAATCTTGTGGTGGTGTGATTGATAGTGCAAAAATAATAAATTCAAAGCAAATCACAACAGCCTGCTTCTGCAAACTTACAGGACTGCCGGTGTGATTGATAGTGCAAAAATAATAAATTCAAAGCAAATCACAACACACTTGCCACGATTTTACGCTGGCAAGCAGGTGTGATTGATAGTGCAAAAATAATAAATTCAAAGCAAATCACAACAGCACCATCTTTTATTTAATTTATTTTTGAGGTGTGATTGATAGTGCAAAAATAATAAATTCAAAGCAAATCACAACAAAAAGAAGTTGAGAGAGGAATTGATTTAAGGTGTGATTGATAGTGCAAAAATAATAAATTCAAAGCAAATCACAACCAAAAAGCTAAACAATATACTATTATTTGGGGTGTGATTGATAGTGCAAAAATAATAAATTCAAAGCAAATCACAACAAGGTCTGAATTATTGAGATATTCTGAAGTGGTGTGATTGATAGTGCAAAAATAATAAATTCAAAGCAAATCACAACACAATGGCATTTATCAAACAAAATCAACAAGGTGTGATTGATAGTGCAAAAATAATAAATTCAAAGCAAATCACAACTATGGCCATACACAAGCTCAGCAAAATGTAGGTGTGATTGATAGTGCAAAAATAATAAATTCAAAGCAAATCACAACTGAATACACCGCCGATATGGCCTTACAAGAGGTGTGATTGATAGTGCAAAAATAATAAATTCAAAGCAAATCACAACCAAAAGGAGTAGGAAGTAACACAGAAATTTGGTGTGATTGATAGTGCAAAAATAATAAATTCAAAGCAAATCACAACTCTTCACCCTATGGCAGTTAATCAGGAAGTGGTGTGATTGATAGTGCAAAAATAATAAATTCAAAGCAAATCACAACTTCAAATCATTTTATGATTATCTTAAATCTGGTGTGATTGATAGTGCAAAAATAATAAATTCAAAGCAAATCACAACTTCTATCGGATTTACATATCTCGACGACTCGGTGTGATTGATAGTGCAAAAATAATAAATTCAAAGCAAATCACAACGCGCCTTTGTCTTTCCCTACTTTTGGCAAAGGTGTGATTGATAGTGCAAAAATAATAAATTCAAAGCAAATCACAACAAACTTGCGGTATTCTTTCTGGTGATCTTTGGTGTGATTGATAGTGCAAAAATAATAAATTCAAAGCAAATCACAACTGTTTCGCAGCCTTTTCTTGTCGAGCGATAGGTGTGATTGATAGTGCAAAAATAATAAATTCAAAGCAAATCACAACTCAGTCCTTTGTAATTGTGAATTCTCTTTTGGTGTGATTGATAGTGCAAAAATAATAAATTCAAAGCAAATCACAACAATGGACATGTATAATCCGTATTTCGCACAGGTGTGATTGATAGTGCAAAAATAATAAATTCAAAGCAAATCACAACGACCAGCAGCTAGCTATAAATTATCAAACCGGTGTGATTGATAGTGCAAAAATAATAAATTCAAAGCAAATCACAACACAATGCTGAACGTAGAAAGGGTTGAGGTGGTGTGATTGATAGTGCAAAAATAATAAATTCAAAGCAAATCACAACATACTCAACCATTTGGTTAAATTTTAATAAGGTGTGATTGATAGTGCAAAAATAATAAATTCAAAGCAAATCACAACTCAACGCGGTGACGAGGTAGAGCTGCCACTGGTGTGATTGATAGTGCAAAAATAATAAATTCAAAGCAAATCACAACACCATCTCAGCAGTGGTAAATTCAATCTCCGATTCATAGCCACAAGCCCCTTCCCGTACCCACTTATGGCTATAAATCTTTTTGCTGATGCACCTCAGATTCCCTTCTAATGCTCATGTAAGTAATATTCCCGGCATTATTGTTTCGTTAGTTGGAAACAATTTAGTAACTTTGCAGTGTTATAATAAAAGAATGATGGAAGTAAACAAAATTAATATTTTTTTGAGTGACGAAGCCAAGGCATTTGTCCGCTCTCTTCCAGAAAAGGCTAAAAAGAAAGTTACCTTCAATATCCGTAAGGTCGAGGGAGGAGAAATGGATAAAGACCTTTTCAAAAAACTCAACGATAATATTTGGGAGCTTCGTACATCTTATAACGGAATGTGTTACCGGCTATTAGCCTTTTGGGATAAAGAACGCGGGGCGTTGATTATCGCCACTCACGGATTTGTCAAAAAGACATGGAAAGTACCACAAAAGGAGATAGACAGAGCGGAAGCATTTATGAAACAATATTACAGCAACGAATAATTACTTAAAATATGGCAAGAATGAATTTAACCCCGGCAAGTGAACTTGTTGATGAAGTCTGGGGAAAAATCGGAACCCCGGAGCGTGACGAGATGGAAGCGCAGTTAAAGGAGGAACTTAACGCCTACTTTGTCGGCGAAGCCATAAAGAAAGCACGTCAAGCACAGAACCTCACTCAGGAAGAATTGGGAGAGCGCATAGGCGTACAACGTGCGCAGATTTCAAGACTTGAAAAAGGCAAGAGCGTTATAACTCTTCCAACAATGAGCCGTGTATTTAGGGCATTAGGTATCAAATCCGGTGTTCTTGATTTAGGAACAGTTGGGAAGGTGGCACTTTGGTAATACCTTAGCCTGTTACACTTTAAAGTGTAACAACCTTATTGCCGTACTTTATCTGTGCTTTTTTGTGTAGATAAAGTACGGCAATATCTCTTTTACATAATACATTCACTAAAGACACTCCGTGAGACATGGCTCGACACCGCTACACCGCAGGGCAATCTGCTCTTCACAATCTTCGCCGGACTTTCCCAGTTCGAGAGAGATTTCATAAGGCAGCGCACCGGTGTGATTGATAGTGCAATCGAAAGACTTTATCCTGGTATCGGCATCTATCTGCCGGAAAGTGAATTTGTCAAAGTCCATAATTACATCGGGAATGTGCTTATGGCTTTGAATGCCTCATACGCCTTTCTCGCCGCTTCCTTCTCAGCTTTGCTGACGGAAGCGGGGTTCGCTATTCTTTTGGCGAAATTTTCAGCGTCCTTTCCCCGTAATACAGGGGGTCTTTGATAGGTCATGCCATGTATGTATTCCTTTGTCGCTTATTAGATTACAAAGATACAACAAATTTCTGATACATAGAGTTGTTAAGTCGAGAAATCTTGTAACTTTGATTTCGCGTTTGCTTAGAGAGGGAAAATGACAGCGGGTATCTCTCCTATGTATCGATGGGTGTAATGCAATATTGAGAAAAGCTTAAAGATTAGTCTCATCAAACTGATTAAAAAGTAAATTGTCAACTTTACAGAGTGTTATAACCGGGAATAATTGTTAAATTTGCAGTATTTACAATGGTTTGCTAAAAAATACCGGACCATTGTAGAAAATTAGTTTAATAACTTCAATAAGATTACCGGTAGTATGATTGCTGATAAACTGATTTTCTTCGAACGAAGGATGTGCAGATTGATAGTCTCTATTGTTGTTGTGGCATTCTGTGCGTTGGGAGTCTATGCGGAGAGAGTGGATAAGTCTCTGGAGAGAGCAAATGAGCTTATTGAGACGGAGCCCAGGCATGCCGTTGAATTGTGTGATTCTATAGGTAAGGGCGGATTAACTGTCGGTCAACGTGCCAAATTGAATCATACAATCGGTAACGCGCATTTTGCGATGGGTGAGACTGCCGAGGCCAAAGAATCTTTCCAAAAGGCGATAACTATGGGTAAAGAGGCAGAAGATACTTTGACTTGGTCGAGTGCCCTTTCTGACCTCGGGATTTGTTATCGTATCACCGAAAAGCCGGATTCGGCATTGATGATGTATCAGCAGGCTTTGGCGCTTCTCGAAAGGATTGACGCGCCATCGGAGGAATCTTACCTACTGACATCAATCGCGGTTTTTTATGCGAATCAGGGGCGTTTGGATGAGGCTGTAAAATATGGAAGGCGAGCGTTTGCTATTGCTAAAAAATGCAGCGACATAGAGCCGATAATGTATGCCGGGCAAACATTGGGAATCGTACTTTATCACAAAGGCGATAAAAAGGAAGGTCTGGCAATCGAGCGTGAGATGGTGGCGATTGCGGAGAATCGAGGTCTTCCACGCTATGTGCTTAAGACTTATGCATCGATCATCGACATGCATTATAAGGATGGCAGGCGCGATTCAGTGGATTATTATATCGCCCGCGGTCAGAAGCTGCTGCCTCAAGTGCCGGAAGCTTCGGTGGAATCCATAGGTTTTCTGGAGGAAAGTTACGTTGTACTGACCGATATGGGCCGCTATAAGGAAAGTCTGGATATCCAGAATAAGATTCTGTCGATGCGGGGAGCCGGCACGTTCATGCCTTTCAATAAACTTTATCAACGCATGGCCCGAAATTATGAAGGACTCGGAGATATCAAGCGGATGGGTGAGGCGTATGAGCGTTCGATTGCTATTGCCGACAGTCTCCATGGTCTTGAGGTTGACAGGCAGCTCAGTGAATTTGATGTGAAATACGATACGGCTCAGCGTGAGATTCAGATTGCCAGGCTTGAAACCGACAGGATGCATTCCAGGATGTGGATGCTCGGTATTGGCCTTTGCGCAATATTTACTGTCGTTGCCTTGATTGTCTATTTCAGATACCGCCGTGCGCGTTTGCGTAGGTCACTTGAAATGCAAAACCTCAGGAGTCAGCTTGCCGCTGTTGACAATGAACGGGCGCGTCTGGCCGGTGAACTCCATGACGGAATTTGCAGCGACCTATCCGGGATTGCATTGATGATGCAAACAAATAGCGATAGAAATGAGCTTGTTGACATGATCGACACTGTTCGGGGCGAAGTCCGGTCTATCTCTCATGCCCTTATGCCGCCGAGGTTTGAAGGGTTGACGCTGAGGCAACTCTTGCAAGGACTTTCTTTTAAGAGTGATGGCGTGATTATGGTTGAAGGCGGAGAGTCTGACGTCGCCCCGGATGTGGCGTTTCAGTTATACCGTATAACTCAGGAATGGATTGACAATATCCGACGACATTCCAATGCAACGCGTGTCCTTATAAGGATGATGGAAGGGAAGTACGTTATAGCGGATAACGGCGATGAATTTGAATTTAAAGAATCCGGCGGAATCGGTTTGGAAAGTATAGAGAAACGGGTGAAATCGATAAAGGGAGAAATGAAGTTTGACCGGGAAAAAGGAGAAAATATACTGGAAATAACTTATTCGATTTAAATTTTATAATCCATGTCACGGAAAACCGTGACATGGATTAATATTCTATTGTTTTATTTTGCGGAATCAAAATATTCCGCTGATGGAGAAAGAGAAATTACGTATATTGATTGTAGATGACCATGAGGTCGTTGTCAAAGGGATCGCCATGATTGTGGAGGAGTCTCTTGCGGATCTGTGCGTGTCTGTCGAGACTGTGACCAGAGGTTGCGAGGCTATCGAGCGTATGTCGCAACACTCCTATGATCTCTGTTTCCTCGATATCGAGATGCCTGATATCGACGGGCTCGGAATGCTTAAAATCATTAGGTCCGAGCATCCCGATATTAAAATCATCGTTAACACTGTCCACGAAGAGCTTTGGTATGTAAAAGATTATATAAAGGCCGGTGTGGAAGGAATACTGTTCAAATCGGTCAAGGCCGGAGAAATAAGTGAGGCGGTAAGAGCCGTGATATCCGGAGAAAAGTATTTCTGTAAACGTGCCAAGGCAATAGCCAGAATCATAGATGAGTATAACCCACCCACATCCAAAGAACTCGAGGTGTTGCAGCTGCTTTCAGCCGGGAAATCTACAGAAGATATTGCCCGAATGCTCGGTATCTCCCCTAATACTGCGGAAACTCACCGCCGTCATCTACTTGACAAACTCCAGGCCCGCAATGTCGCAGAGCTGATAATGAACGCTGTCAGCGAGGGCTTTCTTTCAGCCAACAAATAAAACAAAAGAATATATGGAACGCAAATTATTATTTTTGTGTGCCGTGCTCGCTCTGTGCGCATGTCCCATGTGGGCAGCGATTCTCGGCACAAAATCATTTACCCCTCAGGAAATATCCGAACAATGGCAATTATTCAATGAGCAAGACGAAACCTTTGAATGGGGAGCCGTGACTGACGAAGGTATTGTGATTTCCTACAAGAACACGACTGCAATCGTTATTAAGTCAAAACATGAGATGTATGATGTCAGGAATGTAACTATAGACTACTCTGTCGGCGAATCTTCGGCAGTCTTTACCATAGATGGTGTGGAGGTTGGAGATGTCTATCTTGAATATGGAAATACGGAGGGGAATCCGATTCCCTCAGAATGGAGTGCTCCCTCAGGTGCCACAGCATTCGGGAATGTATGTATCACCACTTATTGGCAAAAGGGAAGATCAGAGACAGTCACCATCAAGAGCATTAAAGTCACGTATGATATGGAGGGCGGCGTGCGCAATCTTAAATGGTCGGCAAGCGATGTCACAGCCTATATAGGCGAGGAGTTTGTTTCCCCCTCGCTTTCCGGCAATTGCACGGATGATGTTGTATACACGAGTGGCAATCCCGGAGTGGCGATTGTGGATGAGGCGGGTAACGTAAGTATTATCAATCTTGGGGAAACCGTAATCAAGGCTTCAGCTCCGGCCCGGGGTGTATGGAAGGCTGAGGAGGTATCATACCGCCTGACCGTTGCACGGAGTCCGTCGTTTATAAGCGCAACTGTCAATGTAGCCACGCCCGGTACATTGAAAGAGGTGCTCCTTGATCTCGACAGCCGTCCGGAGGAACTCGTCATTACCGGCAAGTTGAATTCCACCGACCTTGCCTACATGACGTCCGGCGCGGGAAAGATATCCTCTGTCAGGGAGGTGGATATGTCGGCAGTAAGTTTTGAATATGATAACGGGAGGTATGCCTTGATTGCAACGCGTGAAGGTGCGGATATTGGATTAGGATCAACAACTTATGTATATTATCTATCCGATGAATATAAGATTGAGAGGAAATCATCCCCGACAGGGCTTGGCGGTGCGAATGTCACTGTCTCTACCTATACAAATTCTTTGGCGGGTCTTTTCGGCGGTAACGAAGTGATTAGAAGAGTTGTTCTTCCAAATGCAATGGATTCCATCGGTGACAGGATATTTATGTCAAGTGTGGTCGAAAACGTGACTTTGCCCGAGAAAATCAAGTCGATACCTTCATATGCTTTCTATAAAACTTCTAAACTGCTGTCTGTCTCTTTGCCGTCTTCAGTAGAAAAAATCGGTGAATATGCGTTTGCCGGTTCATCTGTAATCGGTATGAGTGCACCCGGAGTGATTGGGGTGGATGCCCATGCGTTTGACGGCTCTCAGATCAAGACGTTTGACTTAAGCAAAATAAAAAAAATAGAGGATTATGCTTTTGCCAATTCAGCGTTGTCAGGAGATATTGATTTGTCACTTCTTGATTCAATTCCTACCGGTTCATTCTATGCAACGGGGGTAACCGGAGTTAAATTCAGCAAAAGGCTCACAACAATAGGTGATGGCGCATTCCGTTCCACCGGATTAAAATCCGTGGCATTGCCCGAAGGGGTTATTCATATCGGAGCCACAGTTTTTAACTGCAAAAGTATTGAGGAGATGACTATACCTGCCTCTGTCACCTTTATAGGGCAATACGCCCTTGACAACCCTTGGCTGGACAGGCAACCCACGGAGCAGGGGGTATGGTATATCGGAAAGGTTGCATATAAGTTTGATGACCGCATTGACGGTGTATCGGAAATTGCATTTAAAGAAGGCACGGAGTCTGTGTCACCGAATTTTACATGTCAAAAGTTGCAGGCCACACTTAGGAAACTTAGTTTTCCTTCTACATTAAAAGTCATAGGGTATTATGATATCGACAGCCCGTCTAATACACATAAATATGGATCCTTTCATGGGATGGAACAGCTTGAGACTGTCAATTTCCCGGAAGGACTTGAAGTGATAGGAGAGGGATGTTTCAGCGGTTGCTCCAAACTGAATGTACCCGCTTTCCCCTCAACACTACGTATAATAGGGGAAGAAGCATTCTCCGGATGTGAGAAAATATACGAAATATCACTTCCTGAAAATCTGGAATATCTCGGACCTCAGTCATTTGGCTGTTCGGGATTATATCAGGTAAAGTTGTATTCAGAAAATTTACAGACGAGGGGAACTCCCTTTGGGGGCAATACGAATATAGAAACCGTCACTATAGGATCAAAAGTCAAATGTGTTCCCAATGAAATTTTCAGCACATGTTATGGATTAAGCCGTCTTAAGTTTGAAACCCCCGCTGCCCCCGCACCGGAACTTAAATTTGGCAACAGGGCGTTTTATGGATGCGGTGCAACCATTGATGCTTTACCTGTGCGTACTGTAGAGATAGGTGAGGAGGCATTCTGCGATGTTAATTTCAAAGGCGAATTCAATACGGTAAATATACGGTCGATAGGTATCCGTGCATTTGAGGGTTCCAAGGGAATCACAGAGCTTACCTTGAACGAGAATCTACGTGAATGCGGAGGAGGGGCTTTTTCCAACATATCTTCTTTGCGGACGGTGTATTATCGTGTCCCAAATCTTAAATATATATCAGATGGCTACTATTATTCACCATTCTCCCGCTCCTCCAATTTCCGGGATGCCAATCTCTCAAAAGTGGTCATAGGAGCTAATGTTGAATATATACCTGAAAATCTTTTCTATTATCAACCAACCATAAAGGAGGTAGTATTTGAATCAAGGAGCGATAAAACCCGCGCTGAATCTGCTCCGTTGTTAATAGATGAAAAGGCATTCTATCAGTGCTCGGCAATAAAGGAAGTCGTTTTGCCCGACTGCCGCACTGCAATCGGAGCGAGGGCGTTCAGAGAATGCAAAGGAATCACATCGCTGCGGTTAGGTAATGGAACTGAAAATATAGACGAATCGGCTTTTGAACTATGTGCCGGGATTGAAAGTGTGGATGTGCCGCCCACGGTTGTTTCGATAGGGGAGAATGCATTCTATAAAGCCGGGTATGGGTCGATGAACGTTTATTTCCACACCTTGGAGCCGCCGGCTATAGGCAATCTTGCCGTAAACAAACAAAGTGTTATAATAGTGCCGCAAGTATCTGAGGCAGCTTATAAGGCGACATCACTCAGTGACAACCCTTTCAAAACTTTTTCGATGACTTCGTTCACCATCGATAAGGAGAAACTGGTTCTGAGGGCAGGGGATAAGTTCATGCTTACGGTGACTGTTGCGCCATCTGATTTTTCCGGTCTCGATATGAACTGGACATCGTCGAACCCCGAGGTCGCATCGGTTGACAATGACGGAAGTGTCATCGCCATAAACCCGGGCGAAGCTGTAATAACCGCCGTGCCGGCATATGTCTCCGGTTTTATCGCCAAATGCAAGATAACTGTCACCGATGGCTCCGGCATAGGAGAGCTGAAAAGCGATGACAATCCAATCAAGGTAGTCGTGAAAGGGGGAAGCGTTGAAATATTCAACGCCCGTCCCGAAAGCGAAGTGAGGATTTATACCATCGATGGTAATCTTGTCTCATGCTCCTCCGACAAGGTGATAAGCCGTCTTGACAAAGGAGTTTACATAATTTCCTGTGAAGGACATTCCTTTAAAGTAGCAGTCAGATAATACCTATAAAATTAAAATCAGGGGGCATTTCTATTTGAAATGCCCCCTGATTTTTGTGGGAATCGTTTTCCCTGACAATCTTAAGATTATTTGCTACCGAGGTGGTCGGATACTGAAAGTGAAGCGCGACCTTTGGCGCGGCGGCGTGCCAAAACCTTGCGGCCATCTTTGGTAGCCATTCTCTCGCGGAAGCCATGTTTGTTGACTCTGCGACGGTTGGAGGGTTGATAAGTTCTTTTCATTTTATGATAATTTTGATTTTTTTGACGTAATCCGCATTCGGAGTGCAAAATTAACTAATCATTTTCGAATCGCCAAATTTTCAGTGTCAAAAAATCTCAGTATCAAAAATTTTTACTAATTTTGCATCAAATTTGAAATTTGTAATTAAGACTATAAAACTTATGATGAACGCTCAGGACATCAAGAACGGCACTTGCATCCGCCTCGACGGCCGTCTCTATTTCTGCGTGGAGTTTCTCCACGTAAAACCCGGTAAGGGAAACACTTTCATGCGCACAAAACTTAAAGATGTGGTTGACGGCCGTGTGCTCGAACGTCGCTTCAACATCGGTGAGAAGCTTGAGGACGTACGCGTGGAGCGTCGCCCCTATCAGTATTTATATGCCGACGGGCAAGATGATATTTTCATGAACAACGAGACTTTCGAACAGATTCCTATCAGCAAAGAGCTCGTGACAGGTGCTGCCTTCATGAAAGAGGGTGACACTGTTGAGGTTGTAAGCGATGCTTCCACCAGCACCGTGCTTTATGCAGAGATGCCGATGAAGACTGTGCTCAAGATCACATATACCGAGCCCGGACTTAAAGGGGACACCGCTACCAATACTCTCAAGCCTGCTACAGTTGAGACGGGAGCAACTGTCAGGGTGCCTCTCTTTATCAACGAAGGTGAGCTGATTGAGGTTGATACACGCGATGGCAGCTACGTTGGTCGCGTAAAGGCATAATCGTCACAAGAATTACTGTTTTATGAAAGAGACGAAGGAAATTTTGTTCTCAATCATTGTGCCGGTTTATAACCGGCGTGATGAAGTTGCGGATTTGCTCCGGAGTCTCGAGAGCCAGACCGACAAGGGTTTTGAGATAATCCTTGTTGAGGATGGCTCGACACAGCCCTCGCTCCCGGATGGGAAAGGTCCGGAGGGTCTCAGGCTGAAGTATTATCAGAAATCGAATGAAGGGCGGAGTATCGCCCGGAATTATGGCATAACCGGAGCCGACGGAGACTATTTTGTCTTTGTTGACTCCGATTGCATTTTACCGCCGGATTATATCAAGCAGCTCCGCAAGAGCCTTGGCGATAATCCTGTGGATTGCTTCGGTGGTCCGGATGCCGCCCACGATTCATTCACCGACACTCAGAAGGCTATAAATTATGCGATGACAGCCTTCCTTACCACGGGCGGAATCCGGGGAGGCAAGGTGTCGATGGAAAAATTCACTCCCCGCACATTCAATATGGGGTTCTCCCGCGAGGTTTACGAGAAGGTCGGAGGATTCCGCGAAATGTTCAGCGAGGATATTGACATGAGCACCCGTATAAAGAATGCCGGATTCCGAATTGCATTGTATCCCGATGTGTATGTATATCACAAGCGCAGGGTGGATATGAAGAAATTCTGGAAACAGGTGCATGTGTTCGGCATGTCGCGTATCACCCTCGAACTTCTTTACCCCGGCTCGATGAAGATCGTGCATTGGCTTCCTGCCGTATTCACGATTGGGGCGGTTGCCTTGATAATCGCTTCGTTCTTTTGCAAATGGCTATTGCTGCCGCTGCTTCTTTATATAGTAGCATTGTGGGTTGGCGGACTTATGGCTACACGGAGCCTTAAAATAGCCACGATGGGAGTGGGAGCCGCAATGGTGCAGCTTACAGGTTATGGCACAGGCTTTATCAAAGCCTATGTCTCGAAAATCATATTCGGAAAGGGGCGGGATATCGCTCGGGAAGTTGAGATAAGGAAAGGGAGCAATGAAGGACTTTGACACGCACAGCGAAGATATAAGACCTATGACGGTCAAGGATATGGATCCTGATGACCAACCGAGGGAACGCGCGCTCAAGTATGGTTGCAAGGTTCTCCCGACGGCGGATCTGTGGGCTTTAATCCTTAGGACCGGATTACCGGGGAAACCTATAACCGATATGTGTCGCGATCTTATGCGGACGTGCGACGGCAAACTCTTCAACCTTGAAAGGATGGGGCGTGCCCGCTTTATGAAAGTCAAGGGAATCGGAATCACAAAGGCGTTGCAGATTGAGGCTGTGATGGAGCTGATAAGACGCTATTGCAAAGAAACCGTCGGAAACAGGATTCAGATCACTTGCTCGCAAGACATATACGATGTTATGCGTCATGAGATAGGGAATCTTTCTCACGAAGAAATATGGACGTTGTATCTCAATCGCCGCAACGAAATTATATCTATGGAGATGATCACGCAGGGGAGTTCAGTGGCTTCGGTGTTTGATCTCAAGAAGATATTGAAGGAAGCATTGCTGCGAGATGCGGAAGGGTTGGTTCTTTGTCACAATCATCCCTCAGGTAATCTGAGGCCGAGCGCGCAGGATGATCAGATAACGCGAAAAATGCGTGAGGGTTGCGCTTCAATGGATATCCGGTTTCTCGATCATGTTATAGTTACGGCATCCGGTTTCTACTCTTATCAGGACGAGAGCCGTCTCTGATTGTAAGAAATTTCAGACAATCTCTGATTCATCGCAGTCTGTTGCGGAGGCGCGCAACCTCCGGAGAATGAAGGTCACCCGGAATACTGTCTGTGACACCCGTCTCGGGATTGTATCCTGTTTTCAGCAAATATTTTTTGAATAGTATGCGGCGTAGATGAATATCTATGTCGTTTTCTGTTATATCCCCACGATCTATCGCGGCAATTATATTGTCGATTTCACGCTTTGTGTCGGCAGGGGCGAGGATTATGTCTGCGCCGGCCTCGATTGCCTGGTCTGCGCCATGACCTTCCGCTCCGGGCATGTTCATGGCATCCGTGAGCACGAGCCCGTCAAATCCGAGGTCATTGCGAAGCAGGTCCGTGATTACCGGACGGGAAACCGCTGCAGGCAGCATCTGTGGGTCAATGGCCGGAAAAGCGAGGTGACCGATCATTATGCCTGAAAGACGTTGCTCAATATATCTGCGGAAAGGTTGGAGATCGATGCTGTCAAGGCTTTGGAGACTGCGTTCTATGCTCGGCTTGACGCGATGGCTGTCGCCGGTGGCTGCGCCGTGCCCCGGGAAATGTTTTGCCACGCTTACGATGTTTCCGCTTTCGAGTCCGCGGGCGTAGGCTATCGAAAGGGTTGACACCCGTTCCGGGTCAGCCCCGAATGACCTTCGTCCGATATAAGTTCCTTCGGAAGTTATATCGAGCACCGGCCCGAGCACCATGTTTATGCCGATGCGGCGGCATTCTCGCGCCATTTCGCACCCATATTCATAGAGGACCTCTTCATCTGCATCTTCCGATATTCGGGAGTTTATAGGAAATTCAGGCGCGTCTTTCAGCCGCATGGCCAATCCCCATTCAGCATCAATAGCTAAAAAAGGTGGCGTGGCAGACCATTTCCCTAATGAGTCCGCTATTATGGCTGCGGATTTAGAATCCCCCTTGAGGAGAATTAGGCCGCATACCCCCATTTTAGCGTAGTCTTTTATCTTGGACAGTGAATAAGGGTCGGATGCGGCATATATTGCAGGCATAAAAAGCTGCGCCACTTTTCGCTCCCTGCTCATGACAAGAATAGCGGAATCGGCGCAGCTGTATGCATAATCGGTAAGGTCGCTTTTTACTATAGTTTCCATCGTATCCTCTTTCGGTTCCTGCCGTTTCGGAGCGCATCCGCTTCCGGCAAGAAGCAGAGCTGTCAGAACAGAAACGCAGAGGGCAGCAGGTTTCATTAGTTATTTCGCCTTATCGATTTCTATGTTCACATCCTCAACGAATCGGCTGAAAGGATCGGAGCTGACAGGAATTCCGAGAGAAGTCAGGTGTTTAAGATATCCGAGCACATCCTGACACATCTCATGGCTTCCGCGCCATAGCTCAGTGTTGTTGGCCATTGTCACCAAATCATCGTTACCGTGAGCAACATAGTCAATCGTAGACAAAACATATTCCCTTTCAGGATTCATTTCGTTGCCGTCTATTATTACCTTCAGCAGTTTACCTTTGCCGTCGGTTACAACGCTCATGTTGCCGCTTACCGCCTCGCCACCCTTAGTGGCGGCCACGCTGAGGGCATCTATGATATATTTACCCTTTATACGGATGATGGTCATGCAGTTGGAGAAAGGGAAAGTGGATAGGATCTGTCCTTCCGTAATCGCCCCCTTCGTTACAGGCTGTCGTATACCTCCGACATTCATTATTGACAGGTCCACTTCCGGGAAATCCTTTCCGGATGCCCTGATACTGTCAGCCACAAGTCGTCCTTTTGTCAGTCCGAAATCCGCAACCCAGTTCGGATAAGCACCCGTTCGCGTGTTGTTGGTCATGTCCTGCACGCTCCATGCTATGATATTCGAATTGACGGAATCTACCGCATGTCTGTAAGGAGCAAGGAAGTTCTCTATGTTCCTGTCGTATGCTTCCGGAGAGAAACGGTCTGTTACCGGAATGTATTCATAATCGAAATCGTGATCCTTGATGTCGTCAAGGTCTATCTTTATATACCCGACGTTGCGGCCGTATTTTCCCGTCTGTGTTACGAGCACCGGTTTACCGGCGGCGTTCTCTATCCAATAAGGGGTTGCATCCGGGGTCTTAGGGTCAACGAAAGTGTGGGAATGACCGCCTATGATAATGTCGATGTCTTTGCTCTGGCGTGCAAGTTCAATGTCGGAAGCCTTGCCTGGAATGGCCTCGTAGCCGATATGCGTCACCGCTACAATCAGGTCGCATTTCTTCTGCTTTCGCAGCATCTCTGCCGTTGTGTTTGCCGTGGCTATGGCATCTTTGTATTTCATGCCCGGATAGTTTTCTTTGGAGATGAGGCTTGCAGGATCAACGTTTATGCCGATGAAGCCTATTTTTTTCTTTCCTATCTTCTTGATGACATACGGTTGGAAGAGACCTTCGGCTGGAGTCCCTTTGAAGTCGTAGTTGGCGGATAGTCTGGTGGCTTTTACATCTTTCCAGCGGGCGGCGAGTTCATCGAGTCCGTTGTCGAATTCGTGGTTTCCGAGGATGCGTATATCGTAATCCATCATGTTGAATAGCGGGTATTCCACATCTCCCTTGAAATATTTGAAATACAACGTTCCCTGCACCATGTCGCCGGCATCCACAAGTATGACATTCTTTTCCGCTTTGCGCACGGAGTCTATTATAGCTTTGCGGGGAAGTATACCTCCGCGGCCGTTGTTGTCGAAATCGATATTCGAATGGGTGTCGTTGGTTGTAAGAATCACGAGATCTTCCGCGGGAGCAACGAATGTGCTTCCGGCCAGCAGAACCAGTGTCAGCAATATCTTCTTCATAGTATTCAGATGAAAAACGGATCCTTGGGTTTAGAAGACCTGCAGGTCTTCTAAACCCAAGGATCCGTTAATATACGTTATTAGTTTTAGAATTCGATCAGATCTTCGCCTGTCATGTCTTTAGGCTGTGGAAGCTCCATCAGTCTGAGAAGCGAAGGCGCCACATCCGCAAGACGTCCGTCTTTCACTTTAGCGTCTTTATGGGAACCTATATAGATGAAAGGCACGGGGTTCAGCGAGTGAGCCGTGTTGGGGGTGCCGTCATCGTTGAGGGCATGGTCGGCGTTGCCGTGGTCGGCGATGATGATGGTTTCATAGCCATGCTGTTTTGCTGCTTCCACCACTTTCTCCACGCATACATCGAGCGTGGCCACAGCCTTTTCGATAGCGGAATAAACGCCGGTGTGTCCAACCATGTCTCCATTGGCAAAGTTCACTACGATGAAATCGTATTTTTCTGTGTCGATCTGTGCTACGAGCTTTTCAGTTACTTCCGGTGCGCTCATCTCCGGTTTGAGGTCATAGGTTGCAACCTTGGGCGACGGCACGAGAATGCGGTCCTCACCGGGGAACGGTTCTTCGCGTCCACCGTTGAAGAAGAAGGTGACGTGGGCGTATTTCTCGGTCTCGGCTATATGGAGTTGTTTCTTGCCCATGTTGGAAAGATATTCACCCAACGTGTCGGGTACATCCGATTTGGTGAATATGACGTGAACTCCCTTGAAAGAATCATCGTAAGGAGTCATGCAGTAATACTGAAGGTCTGGAATCGGGTTCATGCCGTCTTCAGTATGCTGTGTGAGCACGGTTGTCAGCTCTTTTGCGCGGTCGTTGCGGTAGTTGAAGAAAATCACCACGTGCCCGGCTCCTATGCGCCCGTCAACCAGGTCATTGACTATAGGCTTGATGAATTCGTCGGTTACTCCCTCGGCATAAGATTCCTCTACTGCCTTGACCATATTGTCGGCATGTTTCCCCTCTCCGTATACAAGGAGGTTATAAGCTTCTTTCACGCGTTCCCAGCGATGGTCGCGGTCCATTGCATAATAACGGCCCACAACGCTTGCGATAGTGCCTGCGCTTTGTTTGCAGTGATCCTGAATTTCCTGAAGGAAACCGGCTCCGCTTTTGGGGTCAGTGTCGCGTCCGTCCATGAAAGCATGGATGAACACTTTCTCGAGACCGTATGCCTTGGCAGTGTCGCAAAGGGCATAAAGATGTCCTAACGAGGAATGAACGCCTCCTGCGGATGTCAGACCCATGAAATGGATTGGCACTCCGTTTTTCTGGGCATATGAGAATGCGCTTTTGATTTCGGGATTCTCCGCGAATGAACCGTCGGCTATTGCGCGGTTGATTTTCACGAGGTCCTGATATACTACGCGGCCGGCTCCGATATTGAGGTGTCCCACTTCGGAATTACCCATCTGTCCGTCGGGCAAGCCTACGTTCTCGCCGCTTGCCTGAAGCTCGGAATGGGGATATTCAGCCACGAGGCTGTCCATGTATGGGGTAGGGGTGTTGAAGATAGCGTCGTCTTTCTTGTGGTCGCCGATGCCATATCCGTCAAGGATAATCAATAATGCTTTTTTTGACATGATATATGATATATTTTCTAATCAAGTTTGTCTTGTGAAGCAAGCGGCAGCTTGCTTATGCCTGACTGGCGGCAGCTTGCTTATAACTTATAACGCAAAATTAGCTATTTTTTCTCAAAATAACAACCCGCCCTGAAAAGGACGGGTTGTATATTCGGTTTTTTAGGAGAAAATTAATTGTTCTCCTAGTTTTTCTTGACGATGCGCTCTTTGATGCGAGCTTTCTTACCTGTGAGGTTACGGAGGTAATAAAGTTTTGCACGGCGCACTTTACCGTATTTCATAACTGTGATCGACTCGATGAAGGGAGATTCCATAGGGAAGATACGCTCAACGCCGATGCCGTCAGAGATCTTGCGGACAGTGAAACGCTTTTTGTCGCCCTGGCCATTGATTTTGATCACGACACCGCGATACTGCTGGATACGCTCTTTGTTACCCTCTTTGATACGATATGCCACAGTCACTGTGTCACCGGGGCCAAATGAGTCGAACTCTTTCTTGGGAGTGGCAAATGCCTCCTCTGCAATTTTGATTAAATCCATTTTTGTTATGACGTTTAAATTATTTGCAATATAAATAAGCTTCTTTCAGGGAAGCGGGGGACAACCCCTTGAAATAACCCTTTGCAGGGTTATTCTTTATCCCGTCTTATCAGAGATTGCAAAACCGACTGCAAAATTACAACTTATTTTTTAATTATGAAAGTTTTTTGTTAATTTCGCTCAGAATATGGTTTCGGGACAAACCAATGATCGGTTTTCTCAATCCATAAATTATATTAATCTCAAACCATTAAAAAAACATCATCGATAATAATTTTTTAGCTCAAACCACTTTTAACCACTAACAACCACTTATATTTAATGTGTTATGTTTAGTGTGTAATGTGTAATTTTCAATGTGAGGCATGAAGCTTCAGCATGTCTGATTGAAAAAGTGATTGTTCGATGGTTGTTTGTGGTTGGAGAATTATCTTCCCGTTTTGGGTTGTAAAAATGGTTTTTAATGGTTTTTAATGGTTTGTGAGTGTTTGAGGATGGTTTGGCGACATTAAGAATGATGTGATGAGAAAAGGTGAACTGTATTGCTCGATAAATATCGGAGGACGTTTGATGTCTTTTGATTCCCCGAAAGTGATGGGGATTGTCAACGTCACTCCCGACAGCTTTTATGCCGGGAGTCGTGTCTCCGGTTTTCATGACATATCCGACAGGGTGCGTTCGATGCTTGAAGAGGGTGCGGATATTCTTGATATAGGTGGATATTCTTCACGGCCGGGTGCTGAGGAGGTATCTTCGGATGAAGAGTATTCGCGGCTTGCGGCCGGTCTTGAGGTGATTCGGAAGGTCAAGGAAGACGCGGTGGTGTCGGTCGATACATTCCGCGCGGATGTGGCGCGTCGATGTGTCGAAGACTGGAATGTCGGAATAATCAATGATATCTCCGGAGGCGACCTTGACTCCGAGATGTGGGATACGGTGGCGGAACTCGGTGTGCCTTATGTCTTGATGCATATGCGTGGTAATCCCAGGACTATGGGAGACCTTACGGATTATAAGGACGTGACAGCGGAAACACTTACAATTCTCGCAGAAAAGACGGCTTTGTTGCGGCAGAAAGGAGTCAGGGATGTCATAATCGACCCCGGGTTCGGCTTCGCTAAAACCGTAGGGCAGAATTATCAGTTGCTCTCAGACCTCAAAGGGTTCAGAATCGTGGATGCTCCTTTATTGGTCGGAGTGTCAAGAAAAACCATGATATGGAAGCCGCTCGGCATAACGCCGGATAAGGCTGCGAACGGCACGACTGTCCTCAATACTGTCGCTCTCCTTAACGGTGCGGATATTCTCAGGGTACATGACGTGCGTAACGCAGTGGAAGCTATAAAGCTCGTTTCTCAGCTTACCGAGGCAGACTGAAAAGAAGATTATGATAAATTTTGGAATAAAAGATATAGTTGACATACTGATAGTGGCGTTGATGCTCTACTATCTTTACCGGCTCATGAAGAACAGCGGCACGCTGTCGTTGTTTTATGGAGTGCTCGCCTTCATTGCCATATGGGTCATATCTTTCGAGATCTTCGACATGCGTCTTACGGGCACTATTGTCGATAAGTTCATGAGCATAGGTCTCATAGTGCTGGTGATTCTTTTTCAGGATCAGATAAAGCGTTTCCTCATAGACATAGGCAGCCGGGGTCGCTGGACTGTTTTCCGAAAACTTTTCAGACATCACGAGGAGGATGAGGAGACGGAACACTCGCGCGTGATGAGCGTGGTCTATGCCTGCATGTCGATGGCGAAGTCAAAGACCGGCGCGCTGATAGTGTTTCAGCGTAAAGTCCCGCTTGCGGATTATGAAAAGACGGGAGATATAATTGATGCCGACATCAATGTGCGGCTGATCGAGAATATATTCTTCAAGAACTCGCCGCTGCATGACGGAGCCATGATCATAGCTGACCACAGGATAAAATCCGTGGGGTGTATCCTTCCGGTAAGTCATGACATGAACATTCCAAAAAGTTTGGGTCTGCGTCATCGTGCCGCATTGGGCATGAGCCAGGTTACAGACGCGATCTGTGTTATTGTAAGTGAAGAGACCGGAAATATCTCTGTGGCTCGCGATGGATCGCTGAGTGTGAAGATTTCCGCAATGGACCTCGAACATATTCTCTCTTCCGCGCTCAAATGAAAGCAAGGATATCCTTGCACCGTTAAAGGGGAGAGTTAGAACGGTACAGGGCTTTCTCCGGGTCCCGGCATGATGTCGGGCATTGCGGATGAGAAACCACCCGATGCGGAGCCGGGCGCGAAAGTGAAACCGTCGCTTCCGAAGGAATCGCCGCCTTTTTCGCCGGAACTCTCGGAATTCATGCGCGATTCGAGGCGTCGGGTTGTGCCCACCTCTTCAAGTGTCTCCTTCATCATCTGATAACCCTCTTCCCAATTTTCGAACCTTGCGAATTTGGAGACAAAGCGCAGATCGACCGTGCCGACGGCACCGCTTCGGTGCTTTGCTATGATCAGTTCCGCCTTGCCGCGGATGTCGTTACCTTCTGCATCTTCGGTGCTTCGCGTGTAGTATTCCGGACGGTGAATGAAACATACCATATCCGCATCCTGCTCGATGGCTCCCGATTCACGAAGGTCGGAGAGCACCGGCCGTTTGTCCTCACGCGTCTCAGTGCTTCGGTTGAGCTGAGAGAGGGCGATGATCGGGATGTTAAGCTCTTTTGCAAGAGCCTTGAGCGAACGTGAAATAGTTGACACCTCCTGCTCGCGGCTTCCGAACTTCATGCCTGTGGCGTTCATCAGCTGGAGGTAGTCGATCATGATCATCTTCACTCCATGTTCGCGCACGAGACGCCGGGCCTTGGTGCGGAGTTCGGTGATGGAAAGTCCGGGGGTTTCATCGAGATAGAGCGGTGCGCTGTATACACCCCGTAAGCGCGTGTTGAGCCTGTTCCATTCCTCATCTGTCAGGTTTCCCGCCTTTATCTTTTCACCTTCAAGGTCGGCGACATTGCTGAGGAGACGTTTCACAAGCTGCACGTTGGCCATTTCAAGTGTGAATATGGCAATTGGAATGCTGTAGTCCACAGCCATGTTCTTGGCCATGGACAGCACGAAAGCAGTCTTACCCATTGCCGGACGTGCAGCGATGATTATAAGGTCTGAAGCCTGCCAGCCCGAAGTCATTTTGTCGAGTCCGTGGTATCCTGTCTGCAGGCCTGACAGACCGCTCTCTGCGTTTGCCGCCGATTGTATCTGCTCAATGGCGAGATTGATCACAGGGTCTATCTGAGTGACCTCCCTTTTAAGGTGAGTCTGCGATATTTCGAACAATTGTCCTTCGGCAGCCTGCAGAAGGTCATCCACATCGTTGCTCTCATCGAAAGCGTCTGCTTCAATTTTAGATGCAAAGGTTATAAGCCTGCGGGCAAGAAACTTCTGGGCAATTATCTTGGCATGGAATTCTATGTTGGCGGCAGAATATACCCGTGCCGTCAGTTCCGCAAGATGAACGGCGCCCCCGACATTCTCAAGCTCGCCGTTGTTGCGCAGCTGCTCCCTGACGGTCATCATGTCGATAGGGCGCTGGTTGAATCCGAGCGTGCATATCGCATCGTATATCTTGGCGTTTACAGGGTCATAGAATGCATCCGGTGTGAGTATGTCGCATACGTTCATATATGCATCTTTCTCGAGCATCAGTGCGCCGAGCACAACTTCTTCCAGATCCGTGTCGCGAGGAGGAAGCTTCCCGGTCGGGTCTTGTCTTATGGGCTCGAATGCAGGTTTTTTCTTGTATCTTTGCTGTTGTTGTTCAGGCATAGTTAATTAGATTACAATTACAGGATTCAATGATAGTATCAGGGTAGTCCATAGCGCGAAACCGAACATTAGCATTGCCGTCTGCCCAAGCACGGGGTTAAGTGCCGCCCCCTCAAGATGTGTCAGCTTCACCCACAGCATGTAATGGAGGTTGGCATATAGCAATGCTCCTGCCTGCCATATCAAGGGCATACTGGGGATTGTTGCGATCACCACGAGCAAAACGGCTATGATTCCGTTAATGAAATATATTCTTCCCATGACCTTCCGGCCAAAAATGACGGCAGTGGTTTTTTTCCCTACTGCTTTATCATCATCGGCATCGCGGTAGTTGTTGACGATAAGCACGTTTGCTCCCATAAATCCGATAGCAACCGAAACAGGTAACGCCACCTGCCACATATTCCACGAGCCGGTCTGAACGTATGCCGTCATCATCACGGGCACAATGCCGAAGAAAACTATTACGGCGATTTCTCCGAGTCCATGGTGTGACAGAGGCCACGGTCCTGCCGAATAAGCCATTGCGAATGCCGCCACGGCAATTCCGACTGCTATCAGCCACCATCCCCCCCATATGATGAGCGTACAGCCTATGGCGCAGGCAACCATGAGCAGAATCAAAGTGGCCCGCAGCATGGCGGAGGGAGAGATGTCTCCTTCTGTCACTCCGCGCCTGAAACCTTCCCTCCCCTTGCGGTCGAGCCCTTTCTTGAAATCGAAATATTCGTTCGCGAAGTTCGACACAATCTGTGCCATTACTGCGAACAGAAGGCAAATTAGAAAGGGGAGAGTTTTAAAACTATGGTAATGCGCGGCGCAGCCGGCACCTGCAACGACACCCGCAACTGATACCGGAAGCGTGCGAAGGCGCATCGCTTCTAACCAAGCTTTTGATTTCCCGCTCATATAGCTGTATTCCTAATATTTGTTTTTCTCTATATTCTCCATATAATCGACAAAACGTGTTGCCGCGTTCTCCATCTCTTCATAACGGAGAAGCTTGTTGACTTCATCCGGAAGTGCATCATAGCCATACTGCAGGCCTGCGAGCCCCATGGCAACGGCGGCGTTTGTGTCTGCATCCCGTCCGGCATCAATTATGGTGTAAAGAATCTCCTCCGGAGAATTGCAGTGCCATATCGACCACAGTGCTGCGGCCATTGTCTTTCTTGCGAACCATAATGAGTCTTCATCGTCAAGACGGATGTCTTCGAGTGTCCCGTAATATGCCATTTCGAGGTAAGGGAGCGTGCGGGCATCAAGAGTGTTGGCAATTCCTTCAAGCTCGTTATAATCTGCTGGCTCATTCTTACGCAGCAGGGAATCTGCCATCGTTGCGATCAATGCGCCGCATGTGCTGCATCGTGTGTCATCATGTGTCATTGCCACAATGTCGAGAGAATTGCCGACCAGTCGCGGTGCTCCGAGTATACCTGTGATGACGGCTCTGGGAAGGGCTTCGTTTGAAGCGCGGTATACATCGTTTTCCCTCCATACCTTATGTGTGATTTCACGTGGATGTTCCACCCACTGAGGTATAGCGAAAAGAGAATAATAGAAATCTACCATATCGGTAGGGTTCTCCTTAAACCATCCTTTCATTCTTACGGCATAATCGCTGACATCAAGTTTGCCACGTTCCAGGATCGATTCAATTAGTAAAATCACTGTCTGGGTGTCATTTGTCCAGTCTCCACGTTTCCACATACATCTGTGTGCATCACGTATAATCTGCGAAAAATGCCGCATGCCGTCCGGATAATAATATTTGACTTCCTCTGCCGACATGAATTCCGTGCCGAGTCCAAGGGCATCACCGAGAGCTATACCGAAGAGAGCCCCTTTGATTTTGTCATTTAAGTTCATCAAGATAAAAGTTCAAAAAGTTACAAAATGAAGTTGTTTATACTAATTTTTTATTAACATTTGCAGGCATATTTTGAGCAGGTTTCTTTCATCGAAGAGACGGCAACCTTTCGGTTGTCGGCGATGAGAGGGAAGAAAGATGCCAAAATAGGCCGCAAAGGTTAATAAAAGAATAAACAACTCTCTGTCTTTAACATTCGTAAATTAGTTTAAACAACTTCAATATATTCTTCAGAATCTATAGCGCGTCATGATACGTGATGGATATAAGAAGGAATGTTGAGGGCAAATATACGAAAAAAATAATTAACGCCGCAATTTTTTGAAAAAAGATTGCATCAGTTCGCGGCATTCCTCTTCAAGCACTCCGGAAGTTATCTCAGTCTTTGGGTGAATCGGGGAGCGGTAAGTGTCATAATATGAAAAGAAACCTTTTTTAGGGTCTGGAGCGCCATACACTATTCTCCCGATCTGGCTCCATCCCAATGCGCCGGCGCACATGGGGCACGGTTCGACCGTGACGTAAAGAGTGCAGTCAGGCAGATATTTTCCCCCGAGATATTCAGAGGCGGAGGTTATTGCCTGCATCTCTGCATGCGCTGTCACATCGTTAAGGGCTTCCGTGCGGTTATGGGCACGAGCGATAACCCTGCCGTTCACCGTTATCACGGCCCCGATAGGTATCTCACCGGCATCATATGCCTCCTGCGCCTCAACCAGCGCGAGTCTCATATATCTTTCATCGTCATTATACATAGCCTTTAATTAAACATTTCACATTATCAGCGATTTCGGACATAAGCCATCGGGGAGTTGAGGTGGCACCGCATATGCCTATTGATTCCACTCCTTTGAAGAGCGTGATATCAAGTTTAGAACCGTCACTTACCAGATATGAACGGGGGTTCACCTTGCGGCATTCCTCGAAAAGTACTTTCCCGTTAGAACTTTTTGCCCCGCTCACGAACACGATGGCATCATGCGAGGCTGCGAATTCACGAAGTTTTGTCAGCCTGCTCGCAACCTGACGGCAGATGGTGTCGAAATATTCGAAGCTCCCTTCCTTCTTGCGTTTTTCTATCTCCTCCACGATGTGACGGAAACCTTCAAGCGACTTGGTTGTCTGCGAATACAGCAGGATATCTCTGGAGAGATCCACAGAATCCAGATCCTCCGCATTCTGAATCACTATCGCCTCTCCGTTTGTCTGACCTACGAGTCCGTTGACCTCCGCATGTCCCTCTTTACCGTAAATGAGGATTAATGGCATCTCCCGGATTTCTCCGTCTTCAAGTTTCTTTCGGTTACAGCTGTAGGCTTCCTTGATTCGGCGTTGTAGCTGAAGCACGACCGGACATGTGGCATCGATCACGGTGATGTTGTTTGCCTCGGCAGTTGCGTAGGTTGTAGGGGGCTCGCCGTGAGCCCTGAGCAATACTGTGGCATCATGCAGGTTCTTCAAATCATCATGCGTGATTGTCTTCAGGCCCCGGAGGCGTAGACGCTCCACTTCCGATGCATTGTGCACGATGTCGCCAAGGCAATGGAGCGTGCCTGATTTTTCAAGCTGCTCCTCTGCCTTGGCGATTGCTGTCACAACTCCGAAGCAAAAACCGGAATTATCATCTATCTCTATCTTCATACAGCTTTAGAAGCCAGTCCATCTGTTGCTCGATGGTCATGTTGTCATTGTCAAGCAGCACCGCATCATCGGCCTTGCGAAGAGGGGATTCCTTTCTTGTCGTGTCGATACGGTCACGCTCCCTGATGTTTTCAAGCACTTCATCATAAGTCACGTTTTCCCCTTTGGCGCTGAGTTCCTTTACTCGTCTGCGGGCACGTTCTTCCGGGGATGCGTTCACGAACACTTTCATTTCCGCATCGGGGAAAACGGTGGTCCCGATGTCGCGTCCGTCCATGACAATCCCTTTCTCTTTGCCGTATTCCTGCTGAAGTGCGGTCAGCCGGTGGCGCACTTCGGGGATGACCGCTACGGGACTTACAAGCGAACTTACCTGCATGTCGCGGATTTCGCGCTCAACATCCACGCCGTTGAGCATCGTGTGTTGAATGCCGTCGCTACCGGCCGGAGTGAAGGATATGTGTATATCGGGGAGTGCCTTGACAAGCGCAGCCGTGTCCACTCCGTTCTCCGCCGTTGCCATGCCGTGACAGATTGCATAAAGTGTCACTGCCCTGTACATCGCTCCTGAATCCACATATACATATCCTATGCGGCGCGCGAGGTCTCTTGCCATCGTGGATTTGCCTGAAGAGGAATATCCGTCGATCGCTATGATGATTTTTTTCATTTTGTTTTCTTACTTGTTGCCTTTTTTCTTGTTGCCGGTTCTTTATTTACAACCTTTGCAGTTGTTTCTTTCCTGGTTGCAGCGCGTTTGGCTGGCTTGGGCTTCACCATCCGGAGCACCTGGGCGGTTCTTGCGGGAAGATACATTTTCAGCCAACCTTTTCCTGAGGGTGCATAGAGCGGGTCAGGCTGAGTGAAGTGATGTATCTTGTCGTCGATATTGCCGAAACCTCCGAATGCCAGAGAGTCGCTGTCGAGCACAACCTCATATTCTCCGGCGGGCGCGAGGAAGCCATAATCGCTGAATGATTTCGTAGGACTCCAGTTGAACACGAAGATCAGGTCGCCCCTGCGGAACGCAAGCACCTGGTCGTCATCTTTCTCCCAAAGTTTCTCCACAGGCAACGCCTGAAAATTGTAGTGTCCCGCCACTGTTTCCACCATGGCATTGTCGAAGGCGTTCAGGAATTTATATTTAAGGTCTTCGCGGTCAACGAGATCCCATTGACGGCGTGCATACTTATAGCTCCATCCGTTTCCTTCGCGTGGGAAATCTATCCATTCCGGATGTCCGAATTCATTACCCATGAAATTCAGGTAACCTCCGTTGATTGTGGCAAGTGTCACGAGACGTATCATTTTATGCAGGGCCATGCCTCTTGCCACCGTCCCGTCCGCGTCATCAACCATCATGTGCCAATACATCTCCTTGTCGATAAGACGGAATATGATTGTCTTGTCGCCGACAAGTGCCTGGTCGTGGCTTTCGCAATAAGAAACAGTCTTTTCGTCTGCCCTGCGGTTGGTAAGTTCCCAGAATATGGATGTCGGATGCCAGTCCTCATCCTTCTTCTCCTTGATCATTTTGATCCAGTAATCCGGGATTCCCATTGCCATCCTGTAGTCGAAACCGATTCCTCCCTCTTCGAACTTGATTGCGAGTCCGGGCATTCCGCTCATCTCCTCGGCTATCGTTATTGCTTTAGGGTTGATTTCATGTATGAGGATATTGGCAAGCGTGAGATATACAATGGCGTTGGTGTCTTCGTTGCCGTCGTAATAATCGTCATAGCTGCCGAAGGCCTTCCCGAGGCCATGGTTGTAATAAAGCATCGAGGTCACGCCATCGAAACGGAATCCGTCGAATTTGTATTCTTCAAGCCAGAACTTGCAGTTTGACAGCAGGAAGTGGAGCACTGAGTTCTTGCCGTAATCGAAGCAGAGTGAATCCCATGCCGGATGCTCGCGGCGTCCGTCTCCATAGAAGTAAAGGTCATAAGAGCCGTCGAGGCGTCCCAGACCTTCAACCTCGTTTTTAACGGCATGGGAGTGCACGATATCCATAATCACGGCAATGCCGCGTGAATGAGCATCGTCGATGAGGCGTTTAAGGTCGTCAGGTGTGCCGAAGCGGGATGATGCTGCGTAAAAACTGCTCACGTGATATCCGAAAGAACCATAATAAGGATGCTCCTGGATGGCCATTATCTGTATTGCATTGTATCCGTCGGCGGCAATGCGGGGAAGGGTCTTGGTGCGGAATTCTTCATAAGATCCGACACCTTCCTCCTGCTGGGCCATCCCTATATGGCATTCATATATGAGCAATGGTTTGGTATCGGGGGTGAATTTCTTTACCTTGAACTTGTATGGATTTTCCGGGGCATAGACTTCAGCCGAGAATATATGGGTGACAGGATCCTGTACGACCCGCGTGGCATATGCCGGAATTCGTTCTCCGCTTCCTCCGTCCCACTCTACGCGCATCTTATAGAGGTCGCCGTTGTGGATAAAATCGGCAGGGAAATGACCTTCCCATACCCCTCCACCCAACGGAGTCAGGGAATACCTTTCATCGTCTTTCCAATCGGTGAATGTGCCTATGAGCCATATCCCGGTTGCGTGCGGGGCGTACTCGCGGAAAATCCAGCCACCTTTTTTGTCACGATGCAGACCGAAATAATTATATGCGTTGGCGAATCCGGAGAGCGATCCGTCGGTGTCGGCGGTGAGCTCATTCATTTTGCGGATCACGTCTTCGTGGCGTCCCTCTATGGCGGCGGCAAATGGCTCGAGCCATGGGTCGTTACGAAGAATCTCAAGGGTCTTTCTCATATATCTATGTTAAATGTTTAATGTTTAATGTTAAATGTGTAATGCGTAATGTTAAATGTTTAATGTTTAGGCATAATAATTAAACATTAAACATTCCACATTAAACATTTTCCAAGAGGCAGTGCTTTATAGCTGCAGACAATGTCGCGGCATCTTTGCCTCCCTGTCTCAGGGCTTCCAGCACACCGTTGATATATTCATCACGTGAATGGTAGCCGAGTAGCTGAGGCAGTCCCGAATCAGGAAGCATCGGCTTATGGTTGAAAACCCTCAGGATGCCCTCGTAATCGTTGTCGCGGATCATCGCGGCGAACTGTTCGCGCAAACGGTTGTAATTCTTCCTTGGCTCAAGTTTCACCACAAGCGACTTGAGGTGCGTCTCAAGGGCGGTGATGCAAGAGAAACGGGCGTCGATCTTGCATTCCACGTCTCTTTTCACTTTATGTCTCACATGCTGCAGAGCCTGCTGGTCGGCCTTCTGTTTGAAGGTGTGTATCACCTCTCTTTTAACCCTCCTGACGATTTTTTCAGCATCCTTCCCTCTGCGGTGTGCCATCACCCTGATAACGCTTTCAAGTAAAAAGATGTTTTCCACCTCAGCCACTTCCGGCACCATTATCTCCTTCTTTCGAAGGTAGCCTACTTCAAGGTCCGTACGCCTGTCGCGGTCCACTATCCCCCGGCTGCGCAGATGGTGCATGCTTTTCAGGTCGTTGAATGTGCGGGTGGTTTCTATCACCTTGTTGCAAGAACCTAACGGACGCACGTTCCAGTCCCGGAAAACGAGGGAATATAGCTTAAAGTCGATGCTGTGTTGAGAGTCGCCTTCGATGAAAAGAACCGGTTTCCGGCTTCCGGCAAGTTCAAGGAATATGTCTTCGCTCAAAGGCGTGTCGCGTATCACTTCATAATCCCAGGCGTGCTGCTCGGAATCGTAACTCTTCACCCATATGCTGGTGTTCCTCGTTCTGGAGCTGATAAAGTCGATATCCACTGAATCGTATACGAACGTACAGTCCGGACGCAGGGACTCGATGGAATTCCATAATGACCCGACAATCGAAGGGTGTATGAACAGTGACGGGGAGTCGATGAATATAACCGCGTCCGGCATTGCATAAAGCACGGCGGCTATATAATACAGCACGGTTTTTTCCCCCTGGCTGAGTGACGACACGCTGATGAGGTCATCGCCGGCTTGCGTGGCGAACATGAGCGAACCTTTGTTGCGCATTATTTTGTTGCCCGGAAAACTTTGCTCCCAAAGCTTTTTAATAATGTCTAATTTCGTTGTCCGGAGCTTGACACGTTTACCTTCCCCGATTTCGCGATCTTTTATTGTAAGGAGGTATTCGAGCTCGTCAGCAAACACCATATATATGAGCTTGTCGAGTTCGCACACCGCGTCTGTGCGCATATATGTGTGTCGGGATGCGGCCTGCCGGTAGAGGTCGTCGATAGATCCGCTTCTTGTGGATTCCTTCCTTTCCGGGAAAGATGCCGACAGCGCGGAGAGGCAATATGAGCGGTTGTCGCAGAGTGAAACCATCTTCTGCATGAAGCGGCTCTTGCCGGCTCCGTTGGCGCCGATAAGCGTTATCTGCCGTGCATTGCGGATAACGGAGGGCTCTTTGCCGGGAAACGCGGGAGGAAGGACAACGTCGCTCATGGCTTTAGGATTATTGTGTTATGATTCTTGCGAGGTATTTGCCGAGGATGTCGAATTCTATATTGACTTTGGTTCCCTTCCCGATGCGGTGGAAGTTGGTGTTGTCATGGGTGTAGGGGATGATCGCCACCTTGAAGCTGCGGTCTGTGGGCTCGCACACAGTAAGGCTGACGCCATTCACCGTTACCGATCCTTTGTCTACGGTTACGTATCCGCGACGGGCCAATTCTTTGTCTGCCTCGTATTCGAATGTATAATACCAGCTGCCGTTAGCTTCCCTTACGTCGGTACATACCGCAGTCTGGTCCACGTGTCCCTGCACGATATGTCCGTCGAGACGGCCGTTGATTTTCATCGAACGCTCAAGATTCACAAGATCACCCGGCTTGAGGTCTCCGAGATTGGAGCGGTCAAGGGTCTCGCGGATCGCGGTGACGGTATATGTCCCGTCGCCGGGTAGCGCCACTACCGTGAGGCACACGCCGTTGTGCGATACACTCTGGTCTATCGTTAGCTCGTCAACGAAACTGCAACGCATCGTGATGTGCAGGTTGCTTCCTTCTTCGCGCAGGGCTACAACCTCTGCTGCTTCTTCAACTATTCCTGAGAACACTTCTTGTAATGTTTAATGTTTAATGTTTAATTGGCGTTGAGGGCGAAGCCGACGCAGAGGCCGTCGTAAGAGTTCAGGAGGCTCGACAGCGTTTTGGCGGCCGAGATCTTGGAATACTTCGCCACAGCATCAATAATGGCCATGAGCTTGCTGGCGTCGAACATCACGTCCATCGTGCGTGATGTCTTCTGCACATATGTCTTCACCTTGCCGAGCTTGATCTTCCCGACAACGCTGAAATTGAATTCGAACACACCCTTTTCGGCGGTTTCAGTCACTGTTCCTTTGAGTGTCAGTTTCTTTATCTTTAGCTGGAAGTTGCCGGCGTTGTCGATTGTTAGGGTGGCGCCGGTCAGGCCGTATTTCTGGTAGTATGGTTTGAGTTTTGTCTCTATAGCTGCGCCTGCGGCTTTGCCTCCTGCCTGTTTGAGGAAATTGTCACCCTGGAATGCCACGGCCGGTCCGGTGGCGAGCCAGTTGCCTTGCAGGTCCTGCACCGAGAGGTTGCTGCTCGAGAAAACACCTTCGAGAAGGTTGCCCACGGTCTCTTTAGTGTCGCCGCTCCCTAATTTGCCTAAAAGGTCTTTCAGGCTCTGGCCATTGGCCATATTGGAGCATGCCAGAATCATTGCTGCAAATACTAATACAATCCTAAACTGTTTCATTTTAGATATTTATTTTATGTTTGAATTCGTGGAAACGTCATATATTTTGTAGCCTGTTTGGGAAATATATGGCGTTACAAAGTTACAACTTTATTGGTTTATTTGGATTATTAATGCACAAATTTACATGAAAATTAGCAAATTTTATAATTTTAAGATAATTTTGTATCGGATAAGTATGTCAAATTTTCAAAAGATATAGTTTCTACAACACACGGTAACATTTGATATGCTTGATCCATATTGCTAATTTAAAAGATCATGAGACAATTCACAAAAGCTATTGCTCTAATGGCAGTGTCGGCGATGACACTGACCTCATGCGGTGACGAGGCGATGTGGAGCGGCCCTTCCGAAGAGGGTGCCGTGAAACTCAACCTAACATCCGATGGCCGGGTGATGAGGCAGACGCGTGCTGACGATTCACAGAGCCCTGTTGTGCCGGACGTAAGTCTGTTCGGTGTTAATCTTGCCAAAATTGACGGGACATATTCCAAATCCTGGAATAATGTAGAGGCGTTTAATCGCGAGAAATCTTTTCCGATAGGAGATTACAAAATCACTGCGACTTATGGCGACATGAATCAGGAGGGTTTTGAAAAACCATGTTATTCCGGATCCAATGGCGTTCATGTTTCCCCCGGCGATGAATCGACGGTCAATGTTACGGCAACCCTCGCCAATTCTATGGTGTCGGTCCGTTACAAGGAGGAGTTTACGAAACTATACAGCGCCTATAGCGCTGCTGTGCAGACGGAGGGTCATGAATGGGTGATATTCGCCCAGAACGAGGATCGCCCGGCATATGTCTCCCCATCCGAGGAGGTGAAGCTGAAGCTGACCCTTACCAATGAAGCCGGTGAGCGCGTAGAGATTCAGCCTGCGAGCTTCAAGGCTGAGCCCCGTCATCATTATGTTGTGACTATCGGTGTCAACGGTAACGTCTCTTATGGCGATCTCGCCCTTGACATCGAGTTTGATGATGATGTCGTGGCTGAGACTGTCGCTGTCTCGTTGGGCGACGAATTGTTTTCCGCTCCTGCTCCTACCGTGACTGCCAAGGATTTTGATCCGGCAATGGCTGTCGGCACGTTTGAATACGCGGAGCTGAAGAGCAATCCGGAGTTCCACATCTTTGCGTTTGGAGGTTTGAGGAGCGCGACTCTTAATGTAATCTCCGAAGGTGGGTATGCGCCTGTTTTCGGTAGCCGGGTCGAACTTGTCAATGCCGATGACCTTACCAATCAACAGCTTGAAAGTGCCGGAGTAGGGGCATATTTCAGGAATGCCGAGAAGATGGGGCTTGTAAACCTTAAAGGTTTTCTTGAAAAACTGCCTGCCGGTAAATACACAATCGAGGTTTCTGCTACAGATGTGATGACGCGCACTGCAGAGCCGGTTACACTAACTGCCGAGATAACCCCTCTCGAGATTGAGCTTACACCGGCAGTGAATGCGGAGTTTATGGGTACGGAAGTGACAGTGGATCTATCCACTAACTGTCCCGATATAAAGAATGTGGTTGCTTTCAAGGTGCCTGATGCCAACAACCGCCTTGTAGATGCCGAGATTAAGAGCGTGACAGATATCACAGCTGCAGGAACGGGCACGCGTTCCGGTCTTGGATATACATTCCGCTATGTGCTTGGTCTCACTCCGGGATTCAGGACGGATATAAAGGTTGAAGCGTCGCTTGTGGCCAACCGCAACAAAAAGGTTGAGACAAGCGTAATGACAGCTGAACCCGAATACACCGTTCTTACAGACGCTTTCAGCGACCGAGTGGTTCTGAAGATTGAGGCTGACCGCGAAGATATTGTCAAGACCCTTATCGACAATATGCAGATATACAACGGTGACAAACAGGTTGCCACGGCTAATCTGGCATACGACTCTAAAAATGGCATGATAACCGTAAGAGGCCTTGCCGCCGGTACTACATACACTTCTGTCAAGACAAAATGCGGAAGCTTCGATAAGATTGTTCCTTCATTTACTACTGAGGTTGAGACGGATATTCCGAACGGTAGTTTCAATGAGTTTACCCAGACAATTAATGAAACTGATGTGCAAATAGGCGGTAAATACAGGGTTTCTCCTGTTGATTATACGTTAAAGTCATCGATAGTCAGGTCTGAACCGATAGGATGGGCATCTATAAATCAAAAAACGTGTTGGACTGAATCTTCAAATAGAAATACGTGGTTTATGGTTCCTTCTACATTCGTTGATAATGGTGCAGTCGTAATTAGATCTGTGGGTTATAATCACAATGGTGAGACTCCGGGGCGTTCGGGGGGAGCATTCAATACGAAATACTATTGCGAAAATGCTCCTACGGATGCTCAGCTTAATAAAGCTGCCGGGGAATTGTTCTTGGGAACTTATTCATTTGCGAATGGTGTTGAAAGTCGTAATGACGGAATCGCCTTTGTATCTCGCCCATCATATCTTTCATTCGATTATTCTTATAATGGCATGACGGGGGAGAAAGGAGAGGTTCTGGTTAGATTTCTCGATTCCTCTGACGGTGTATTGGCAGAATCAACTATTTTGCTTGATGCCGTGACCGACATGACTAATAAAACGATTGATATAACTGGGTATCCGTTTGGAAAAAAAGCTGCAAAATTGGTTTTGAGTTTTAAAAGTACACAGACAGGAAAAGTTCCAGTTGTAAACATTCCCTCGGGTTCATCACTTAATGAGGGTCAGAGTTTGGGTAACAAAACGACAGCTGCAAATTCTTATAAGGCATTTGCCAAAGGGTCGGAACTTGTGGTTGATAATGTTAAGCTGGGATATGGCAGCGGCAATGCCGTAAGATCTGCAAAAGGTAAAAGAAGATAACCTAACATGATTCATAAAATGAAGAAACTATATATATATGCGCTCGCGGCTGCGGCAATCGTGGCTACCGGCTGTAGCAAGGAGAATCCTTTCGATGGCCCGAAGGGCGAGGAGACCGAAGGTCAGATCCTTAAGTCGGCGATTGCCGTCGATATGAAGGTTGACGAGACTGTGCGTAAGAACATCCGCACCCGTGCCGACGTCTCTCTTGATGACTTCACCGTGATTTTTACAAAGGAGGGGAACGAGACCCCTGTGAAGAAGTATAAATACAGCGAAATGCCAGACGTGGTGACACTTCCCGCCGGTGACTATACATGCACCGCAACGTATGGCGAGAACCGTATAGCGGAGTGGGAGAGCCCTTATTTCCTCGGTGTCTCGGATTCGTTCACTGTCAATCCGTATGAGATCACAAGCTATGTGGCTCCTATCGAATGCCGCCTCAATAATATCAAGGTGACGGTTGAATTTGATCCGGTCCTTAAGTCGCGGATGTCGCAGGATTCGTATGTGGAAGTGAAAGTTGGCGCGAACAGCGGTCTTAACTTCACATTGACCGAAACGGAGGGGGGAAAGGCAGGATATTTTATGCATACCGCAGAATCCACTCTTGTCGCTACGTTCAACGGTAAAATAGACGGCGTTAACGCTGTGGAGACAAAATCCATGAAGGATGTGACCAAAGGTAATCACTATAAGATCACTTTCAAGCTTCATGAACATAGTGGCGACCCCACGGGCGATTCTGATGCGGAAATAAAGATTGATGCAAATGTCACTGTTACCGACGTAGAGCGTAATGTTGACATTGCCGATGAACCTCTGCTCGATGACACCGACCGTCCAACTGAGCAACCGGAAGAGCCGGGTCCCGGTCCTGACGATCCGAAACCAGCAGCTCCTGAGATTACAGGCGTAGATCCTATTGACATTGATAAGGTTAATACGATTGACGGCTCTGTACCGGTGGGGATGAAAGTTGTAAGTACTTCGGATGATGGTTTCACAGCTTTTGACGTAGTGATAGATTCCCCAGACCTCACTCCTGACGAACTGCAAGGGGTAGGTCTGTCGGCAAACCTTAATCTTGCAGAAACTCCAGATGAATTTGCCGCACCGTTAGCCAATTTCGGATTCCCCGTAAATGTGAAAGGTCAGAAAGAGGCTAATATTGAGATTTCCACAATGCTCCTTTCGATGTTGAAAGCAGTAGGTGCAGGACACGAACACAAGTTTATTTTAACCGTCACTGATGCGAATGGTACAACTGTCAAGACGTTGACCCTTTTCATCCCTGAGTAAATTTAACAATTATGACAAGTTTTAGAAAAAATATATACAGGTTGATGGCGGCAACCGTGTTCTGTGTCTCGGTTACATCCTGCTCGATGGAGGAGCCGTTTGCCGCCGGGGGCGAGGGGACACTGACCCTCAACACCGAAATCAGAGGCAATGTGGTTCGGACTCGTGCCATTGCCGCCGATGAGCTGACCGCGCTTCGCAATAAGTGTGTGGTCTATATTGAAAATGAGAAAGGTCTTATCCGTAAGTATAAGGGTCTGGACAATATACCCGTCGGGGGTATAAAGCTTCGCACCGGTTCTTACGTAGCTGAGGCTTGGAGCGGCGACTCAGTGTCTGCCTCTTTCAGCAGCAAGTTCTATCGCGGCTACCAGAAGTTTGATATGCAGGAGGGTGCTAATTCCCTTACGCTCAAGTGCAATATAGCCAACGTAATCGTATCTGTGGACCCCGCATCTCTTGGCGTGAACCTCACTGATCTTAAGGTGACTTATTGGCATTCACGTGGCGAATTAGTGTTCGATAAGGACAATATCGCTGATGCAAAGGGTTACTTTATGATGCCGAACGCCGACAAGAACCTTAACTATAAAATCGAGGGTAAGAAATCTTCGGGTGAGGCATATGAGAAAACCGGCGTGATAGAGAATGTTCAGCGTGCTCATGAATACGTTCTTACAATCTCTGAGGAAGATGCTCCTGTCACTGAGGGTGGTGCTCTTATACGTATCACAATAGCTGATATTCCCGTGATTGAGGAGGAGGTAGAGATATTTACCGCCCCTGCTATTCAGGGTGTAGGATATGACATCGAGGGTCAGGTTGTTTCCAAAGACAGGAACTTTAAGGATACTCAGGTTTATATCCGTGGTTATTTCGGTCTTGGTTCGGTGCTCATGAACGTCAGCGATAATTTCACCGATCTTGCGTCCGGATTGAATCTTACTGAAGGAAGTACCCAGACTGAACTTTCCGCAAAAGGGATAAAGGTTGAACGTCGCCAGTCCACTGATGCCGCATCGACGCTTGAAGGGGGAGAAGTGCTTGTTGATGAACTCTACGTTACATTCACCAAGGCATTCCTCGATGCCCTTCCGGAAAGCGATACAGAATATAAGATAACTTTTGAAGCAACGGACGGGCGACACAATGTGTCCCAGGGCAGTCTGCGCATTGCAAATAGTGAAACTGCCGAAGAGCATCTTGCACCGGTAGGAATTTCAGACGCGGAACGTTCTCCTCTTGCAATCCGCGCCAAGAAGGCTATTCTTGATGCCAATATATACGATGCGGCGGCTGCCACAAACTATGGTATCAAATACCGTGAACAAGGTGCTTCCGAATGGATGGCCGTTTATCCCGCTTCGGGTGCTCGCGCCAAAGCCACAAGAGCGACGGTGATACCTTATCACGTGTCGCTGACGGGTCTCAAACCTGGTACAACCTATGAATACATAGCATTCTGTGATGGGTTTGACGGAGCGGACGTGCGCACGTTCACAACTGAATCGGAATTCACTATTCCCGGAGGCAGCTTTGAGGAATGGAGCACATACAGCGCAAGCACGATGCTCGGAACAAAGAATGTGACCTTGCCATGGAGTGTTGGTGATAAAGAGGCTTCTTTCTGGGGTTCCGGAAATGAGGGATCTGCCACTGCTAACATGACATTGACAGATAAATCCACGGATATGCTCCACTCCGGGACATATAGTGCAAGACTTGAGTCGAAGTCGGCTATGGGAATGCTTGCTGCCGGTAATCTCTTTATTGGGACTTATGTCAGAACAGACATGACCGACGGTGTCCTGTCGTTAGGGCGTCAATATAATGGAACGCATCCTGATAAACTTGTAATTTGGGCAAATTATCGTCCTGCGTCAGGGGCATCTGTTAAGAAAGGTAACGAAGAATTTGTTCCTGACGGTTTTGCCGGAGGAAATGACCATGGTCAAGTATATGTAGCTTTGACCGACGAGCCTGTTGAGATTCGCACGAAAGCGTCAGACCGAAAGGTTTTTGATTCAGAGAATGACGAACATGTCCTTGCCTACGGTCAGGTAACATGGACAGGAAACTTCGGTGCTGACGGTCAGCTTGAAAGAGTGGAGATTCCTTTCGTTTACAATGACCGCGCCAAGACAAAGAAACCGTTGTATCTGATTATGGTTGCTTCTGCATCGAAATATGGAGATTATTTCTCGGGAGCTGCCGGGTCTGTAATGTATCTTGATGATATTGAACTCATTTATGAGTAGAAGAAGTAGAATTAAAATATTGATTACGTTAGTGATGACTCTGTGCGCAATTAGCGCGCAGAGTCAAACTGCGTTATCAGGCGATACTGTCCATATCACTCCTGCGATGGTTGAGGAGATGCAGCGTAACGCTCCTGTAAAGGAATTCGATATGGATATGGAGAGTGTAAAATTTGTGCCGAAAGGTCAGTGGGTAACAGGCGTGTCAATATCCTATTCACAATCTACGCAAAATAAGTATCAATTCCTTATCCTTGAAAATATCTCCGGCGACACCTATTCTTTCAAAGTGTCTCCGATGGTATGTTACATTTTTAAAGACGATATGGGAGCCGGGGGTAGGTTCTCCTACAACCGTTCCCTTACCAAACTGGAGAAGGCGGACATTGTCCTCGACTCCGAGACGGATTATGGAGCGGAATGTCTCTATTCGTTGTCTCACAATTATTTTGTGACCGGAATTTTCAGAAATTATTTTTCACTTGGCAGAAGCCGCCGTTTTGGAATCTTTAATGAAATCCAGCTGAAACTTGGCGGCGGTCAGTCAAAGATAACGACCGGTACGGGAGATGCGCTTACGGGCGCGTATGAACGTAATTTCCAGTTCGGACTCGGTATTGCGCCCGGTCTTGCGGTATTCCTGAGCAATTATTCCGCCCTGGAAGTGAATGTCGGTGTGTTGGGTTTCAATCTCACCGATACAAAATCAATATCCGACCAGATTTATGTCTCACGGCGTAAATCCCGGTCCGCTAATTTTAGAATCAATCTCTTTTCGATCACGTTCGGCGTGGCGTTTTATCTATGACGGCTATGGTTAAGGTAAACAGCTTCTTATTTCGGATGACTCTTGCGCTTGTCCTGTTGCTCGGCATCGTCCCGGTGGCTCGGGGTGAGGAGGTCAGAAGTGACAGCGTGACGAAAGGTAAATATATCTATGTCCCCGATTCATTGCAGAATGATGTCCTGAAAGTGCTTATGGGGAATTCAAAGGTGGTGGATGATGAATCGAAATTCGATTCATCGGAAAAAGTGATTTGGAAAGGTGACACTATTCCTATGAAATTGCGTACCCGCAACCTCGGCCGTTATGACCGTGGGCTTTTCAATTATCTTTTCCTTCCGAAAGGGCGGTGGGGATTCGGACTCACGGCATCTTATGGCGAGATATCTACCGATAACCTTGAAATCATGGATCTCCTGAATGACATCGATCTCGGAGGTCACGTATTTTCCATAAAGCCGTTTATGGAATACAGCATAAGAAACAATATGACTGTAGGTCTCCGTTTCGGATACACTTCCGCCAAGGGGAATGTGGATTCCTTTAAGGTCGATATCGATGAGGACATGAATTTCAACCTTCATGACATCATGTACCGGAACGAGAGTTATACGGCGGCATTGCTTTTCCGTCAATACATCGGTATCGCACGCCGGGGGCGGTTCGGTGTTTTCAATGAGGTTGAGCTTGCTTTCTCTTCGGGAAATTCGGACTTCCAGCGTCCCTATGCGGGTGAATTGAGAACCACGCATACAACATATATGAAAGCCGGGTTGAATTTTTCTCCGGGTGTCAGTGTGTTCATGATGAAGAATGTAGCGTTCAATCTTTCGTTTGGCGTGTTCGGGTTCTACCTCAGGAACGAGCGTCAGATGGAAAATGGAGTGGAAGTTGGAAACCGGACCACCTCGGGCGCCAATTTCCGGTTCAATCTCTTCAACATCAACTTCGGCATCGCAGTCCATGTATGAGGGGCTTTAGGCTTTAGGCTTTAGGCATTAGGTTACGAGGATAAATATAAGAGTAATGAAAGGCTTTAGATATCATATATATATATTGATGGCGGTAATGGCGGCGGTGATTCCGGTGGGGTGCATACATAATGACCTGCCGTATCCGAGGATCCCGCAGAAGATCACTGCTATCGCGGCTGTAGGGGAGACCAAGTCAGCCTATATAGATTCCTTGGCGTTTGAGGTGAATATCTATCTTGACGAGACGGTGGATATTGAAAATGTACGTTTCTCGGAATATAAAATTACTCCGGGAGCTTCCTCTACCCCAAATCTTCTGGAAGGCGTTTATGATTTCACGACACCCGTTTATGTAACGCTTTCCCGTTATCAGGATTATGACTGGGAACTTATAGCCCATCAGGGTATTGTACGCTATTTTCAGGTTGCCGGAGAGGTGGGTGAGAGTGTAGTCGATCCCATTGGAAGGCGAGTCATCGTAAATATGCCTGAAGGAACAGACCTTTCAAAATTGACTTTGCAACGTGTGAAGCTTGGTCCGGAAGGTATCACCACCATTACTCCCGCGCTGAATCCCGGCCCGCTCGATCTGTCATATCCTTTAAGAGTGGCCGTCGAATGTCATGGGCGCAGCGAATATTGGACAATTTATGCCCAGTTCACGGAAGCTATTGTAACGGCGACAAGTGCAGACGCATGGTCAAAAGTGATATGGGCATACGGCAACGGGCCGGCTGACGTTAAGAATGGTTTCGAGTATAAGAAGGCGAATGCCGTTGAATGGACAAAAGTGCCGGAGCAATATGTTTCGCAGACACAGGGGGCCTTCTCATGTTACATACCGCATCTTGATCCCCTCACGGATTATGTGGTGAGGGCTGTTTCCGGAGACAACCTGTCGAATGAGATATCCGTCACGACCCAGGGCACAGCGGACATTCCTAACGGGGACTTCGAGGATTGGTGTCAGATTGGCAAGATAATATATCCGTATGCTGAGGGAGGCTCGCAGTTCTGGGATACCGGTAACACCGGTTCCTCGACATTGGGACAGAATCTGACCACGTCCTCCACGGATACACCTACGGGCACCGGGCTGTCGGCGGAGTGTCGCACTGAATTTGTCGGCATAGCCGGCATAGGTAAGCTCGGTGCGGGATCCATCTTTACCGGTAAATTCGTAAAGGTAGACGGAACAAACGGTATTCTTGATTTTGGTCGCCCCTGGAATCTTCGCCCCACAAAACTGAAAGGCTATTATAAATACAAGACTTCCACAATCAACTATGTCTCAAGCGAGTTCTCCGCAATGAAAGGAGAACCGGATACTTGTGTGATATATGTCGCCCTTACTGACTGGACTGCTCCGTATGAAATACGCACGAATCCTAAAAACAGGAACCTGTTCAATCCCAATGCGTCGTATGTTATCGGTTATGGTCAGATGCAGTATAGCGGAACTATGGACTCTTGGAGTGAGTTCGAAATACCGATCACTTATCGCGACACGTCTAAGGAGCCGACATATATACAGATCACTGCCGCAACTTCGAAATATGGTGACTATTTCACCGGCGCGGCGGGGGCTGTGCTTTGGGTTGATCAGTTCTCGTTCGGGTGGGATCTTGAGTAATGTTTAATGGGTAATGTTTAATGTTTAATGGGGAATGGGGAATGGATAAGAAGGAATTGATGAAATGAACAGGAATATTATTGTTTTGCTTTTGATGGCATTTGTGTGCGGATCGGGATGGGGGCAGACCTATTTTGAGCCGGCGGCCAAAGATGTTTATCGGCCGACTAAGATGCAGAAGGGAGTGGCAAGGTCTACGGATGTCGTCATGCTCGCGTTGCCTGTTGCCACGCTCGCAGGTGTCCTCATTCAGCAGGATTGGAAAGGGTTGATTCAGGGCGTTGAAACTGCGGGAGCAACGGCGGCGGCAACTTTAATATTGAAATATGCGGTTAGCGAGCGTCGCCCGGATGGATCGGATATGCATTCATTCCCTTCGGGACATTCTGCAGTGAGCTTCGCGACCGCCGCTTTCCTCCAGCGGCGTTATGGATGGGCTTTCGGTGCCCCGGCCTATGCATTGGCCACATATGTGGCGTGGGGAAGGGTGTTCTCAAAGAAACATCATTGGTGGGACGTCGTCGCCGGTGGCGCCATAGGTGCGGGAAGTGCCTATATATTCACCAAACCGTTTGCAAAAAAACATAATCTCCAATTGGCTCCGGTGTCGGATGGACGCAATTTCGGTATCTATGCATCGATGGAGTTTTGAATGGAGGGATTGAAAGAGTGTTTATGAGGAAATTCTTATTGTCATTTAAATATGCAGGTGAGGGAATATGTTCCCTCTTCCGGCATGAGAGAAATGCGCAGATTCATCTTGTGGCAGCGGTGTGTGTGATCACAGCCGGCTGCCTTTTTGATTTATGTGCATGGGAATGGTGCGCTGTGGTTATGTGCATCGGAGGCGTGTTTATGGCCGAAGGTTTTAATACCGCCGTTGAAAAATTGTGTGACAAAGTATCTCCACAGCAAGATCCTTTAATAAAAACAGCGAAGGATATTGCTGCGGGGGCCGTTCTGCTTTTTGTGTTTTCATCGATTGCAGTGGGCTTGATAGTGTTTCTCCCGTATATTTTTTCTCTTTTTTCGCGCCTTTGAAAATTTAATTATTGCACTGCGAATTTTGTTAACATTTCAAAAGATATTTTAACATTTATTTAAAAACTTAATTCTCAAATATTTATCAATAAATAAACCTTTCTTTTGAAAAATTGTTATAGAAATATTTGCACAGCGTTGAAAATCGTTATAACTTTGCAACCGCAAACGGGAAACGACACAACGACAAAGAGTCGAGAGTCAAGCACCGGATGCGAAAAGAACAATGAAATTTTGCCACAAGACAAGCAGCGAGACTGATTAAC
>CAJTZS010000038.1 GCA_910584055.1 uncultured Muribaculaceae bacterium
TCCAGGGGTCAAAATTGTCTTGGCTCACAGGGTCAACCGAGCCTGGGTTTTCCAACTCACTCACAACCTCTGTATTCTGCGCTATTCTGAAATTTTGGCAAAAATAAAAAGCACTGAAAATCAAGTGATTTCAGTGCTTTGCGGCGTTTTGCCATTTTCAATTGTGACCCCGGAGAAGTCGGGTTATATCATATAATAACGCTGATGGTCAAAGAGTTATGATTGGAAATATAAGTATCATTCACCAATCATTCACTCCACCAAATCAATGTTCTGCGTCGATTTGTCAACCGATCCAGTGCAAAGTTAGCTATAAATCTCCGATATTCAATGGCATCACGCGTTAAAAATCCTTTGGGACAACTTAGTCTAAACGTCTTTTCAATTCGCACAATGCAATATCAAATTATGATAGCACCTTTGGAGCCTTATGGCTGGAGCAAGAATTTCCATGCCGGAATAACTTCTATCCTTACGCCCTCTTTTTCTAAAATTCCTTCATCATCGTAGGTCACAATTATATTGCGACGGCACGACAGACGTGACTGCAATTTTATCAAAGCTTTCGTTTCACGTTCAAAAGTGCCTTCGGCATCATTCATCGTATAGCATACCTGGATGGCGGTCTCCGTCTGGGGAATATAGAAATCCACTTCAACCCCATGATTGTAGAAATAGACGGCATCTTTTGACCCATAACTCGAAATCAATTTCAGAGCCACCATATTTTCAAGCAGCGATGTGCGTATATCAAGAGCCAGCAGGGATATTATGCCGTTGTCAATAAAATAGTATTTCGGATTGGAAACCTTATCCGCAAGACTGTCCGCGATATTGGTGACTGGCAGTATAAGATACGCTTCGGAAGCGTAGCCCAGATAGTTTATCACCGTGCTTTTGCCTATCTTCGTTCCGGTCGAGGCCACTATATTTGTCGCGCGCGTAAATGACAGCGGTTGCTTTACACTTTCTGCCAGTTTACGGAAAAGAATCCGAAGGGCAAAAACATTCTCAATCCTGTGGCGGGCGGCGATGTCGCCAAGAAATATCTTCTGATAGAGGCTCATGAGATAATCGCGCTTCACCGGCAACGTGGCACATTCAGGGAAGCCGCCGAACTGGAAATATTCCTCGAACAGCCCCATGAATTCCCCACGGGCTGTTGTTGTCGCAGTCAGCAGTTTGTCGGCGGGATTTTTGCCATTGGCTTTAAGATATTCATCGAACTGCATGGGGAACACTTCACGGGTCATATATCTGCCACCGAGAGCCGCGTTCACATCCGTGGAAAGCATCTTCGCATTGCTTCCCGTTATGAATACCGTAAATTTGTTGTCTGCTACCCTGCGCGCAAAACGCTCCCAGCCATCGACATTCTGAATCTCATCAAGGAACAGCATCGGGCGTTTTTCACTCAATCCTGAGTGGACTTCAAGTATCATATTAAGGTCATCTACCGTCATTCCGGCAAGACGCTCATCCTCAAAATTTATATATACTATCTCATTCCAAGTGTATCCCGCTGCAATCAATTCCTGAATCTTTCCATAAAGAATATAGGATTTGCCGGCGCGACGCGCACCGACCAACACCTGGCGGTCAAACCCGTCAAGCGATATTCTTCGTTTGATAACCTCGTGACGCATAACCTCTTCACGGTTTTCAAGCATCACCTCGCGTAAAATTTCAGATTTTATCATTGCGGTTTTGTCTTATTTGCAAGACAAAATTAGGCATTTTCTGTCTTGTATGCAAGACATGGAGTGATATTTTACCCCTTTGTCAAGTCTTTTATCGTTTTTCCCACTTCGGAAACGGATAGAGGCGTGACGGCTCACGGTGTCTGCGTCGGTTATGCCGTCAGATGTTGTCGGTGATCCGGTGGGTCACTGACAACATCCGACCGCACACCGACTACGGGAGAAGGCTACACACCGATATGCCTCAACGCCTCGTGAGGATGCGCCGGAGGCGTCGCTTCCCTCCCAAGACTCCAATCGGCCAATCCGTGTGCTTGACGCCTTCTCCTTGTAAGGAATTTGAACCGTCACGCCACAATCCGTTTGTCAGGCCCACGGGAGCAAGAATGCGTATGCCGCCGATCATTCCGCACGCTCCATGTACGGTGACACCCGCATACTCGCTCTTTCCGGGGATTGCATGAGTGTTTCTTGTAGAAATAACGCCATTGAAAAACGCCGACAGGGATAAAGCCCTTTGTTGCCGGACACACTTCGATTTTCTTTTACCGATTTACATTTTCAGTATGTCTGCCGTTCAGTGTCACCACTGCGGGGCTGCGCCAGCTCTATGTTTCATGCAGAGTACAATCACCGTTCAAAGTTTATTCGCTCGTGGTTGATGAACACGACGGGACGGGGTATTCTATGGCATTCGCGCAAAAAAATCTCCAGACCTCGCTTCCCTGCGGTCGCTCACCTCGTATTTTTTTGAGCGAGACTGAAACTATTGAATGATGGTAACTGGTCATAAACGGTAAAGCATTGGTAAATAGGTTAATTTGAACGAATTTGAATGTTAAAGTATTTATAGAGATTTATTCCACCGCACTTTTTGTTGTGCAAATGCGTTATACTTGCACAACTATATTCTAAATGCACAACCGAATGGAAAGAATAACTCTATACATCCGTACAACAAAGACAGCTGGCAAGATTAAACTCCGTTTCAGACTTACCGAGGGGCGGGAAATACAGTTGTTTCACAAAAGTCAAATTGAAGCTGAGCTGTCAGATTTGAGGAAATTTAATCCTGATGGCACTCTCAAATCACGCGTAAGTATATACAACGAGGAATTGAGCAAAGCTGTCATGAAAGAGGTCGGTACTATGCGCGAGGCATACAACCAACTCAAGGCTGAAAATATGCCACTGACTGCCCAAAATTTTGAAACGAGGATAGATATGATTCTGCATCCGGATAAGTTTAATTCTTCTATGGGAGAGGAAACATTGCTGGCTCGATTTTCACGTTACATAGAAACTATGAGAACATACGGAACATTGAGCGAAGGCCGTATCAGGGATTGCCAGATTGTCCATGACGGGCTTACCCGCTATCTTACGTTCTCCAAGAAATTGAGGTGTACCGTTGATGAGTTTACGCCTGTTGACATTTTTTCGTACCGCGATTTTATAATCAACGAATACAAATTGGTTGACAAATACCCAAGTATATACAATGGACTTCGCGGCAGAGCGATTCCGCGTAAGAAAATGAGCATCAACACAGCAGCGCACAAGCTCCATACTTTACAGGCTTTTTTCAGCGAATTGGAGGATAATGACGAGATTGTAAAATCGCCCTTCAGACGAATGACACAGAAACGACGTAGCGAGGCTCTCAAACAGCAATATGATGACCCGATATTTCTTAGGCAGGAAGAATTCCTTGCCATACTCAATGCCCGTGACATTCCTGAGAAATTAAGGGAAACGCGGGATGCTTTTATGCTTCAATGTGCATTGGGGTGTCGTGTCGGTGATTTCCAACGAATGACGATGGATAATATTGCCATATCGGAGGAAGGAATACCCTATGTTCGCTATCTTCCTAAAAAGACGATGAAGTCACAGTCTGACCGCAAGGAGAAGAAAACGCCATTGATGCTTTATGCACTTGAAATCGTAAAACGAACCGGTTTCAAATTTGATGTGCTTCGTTACACAGCAGGAGACAGCGGCTATAACGCCAAAATCAAGAAACTTATGAAACATTGTGGAATCGACCGGCTTGTCAATGATTTTGACGAGGCTACCGACACGATGAAACGTGTACCGCTCTACACTTTGGCAAGCACAAAGCTGGCAAGAAAAACCCATGTGGATATAGCCAACAAAGCGCAGATAAATATGTATGCCGCAGGGCTGCACTCTATCGGTAGCCGTGCTGTCGGACATTATTCCGCACTTGAAATCAAGGATTTGTTCGTTTTGATGTGTGTGGCTTTCAATCAGCCTCAATACCGGGTGGATAAATACCTGAACGTCATATCAGAGAATTGAGATAGTCTTTATTCATCATCGAGGCTGTTCTCAATGTCCTCTATTCGTGGCAGAGCCGAGGCTACATCATTGAACAGTTTTTCGGTTTCGTATTGGGCAATCCCCATAGGCTGAGTGATGCCGCGTAAGGCGAACTCAGCCTTTTTATTGCTCTTGTTCCGGCAAAGAAGAAGCCCTATTGTTGGATTGTCAGCCGGAGTCTTTACATATTCATCCACAGCCGAAATATAGAAATTGAGTTTGCTCACAAATTCCGGCTTGAATTCGACCGCCTTTAATTCAATCACAACATAGCAATGCAGGTGCAGATGATACATCAGAATATCAATATAGTAATCATCTCCGTCAACCACTATGTTGTATTGCCGACCTACGAAAGCAAAGCCACGCCCCATTTCCATAAGGAACTCCGTTATTTTAGACGCAAGTTCCTTCTCGATGTCAAGTTCACGCTGCAATGCAAGTGTTCCTATGAAACTGAAATTATATGGGTCTTTGAAAGCATATTTTGCTAAATCCGATTGAAAGTCAGGCAATGTCGTTTCAAAATTATTAATAGATTTGCCTACGGCTTCCATGTAGCCGTTGTTGATATGGCTTATCATTGTGTCGCGGCTCCAACCGTTACGAGCCGTTTCCAAGATATAAAATGCCAAATCCGCATAGTCTTTTATTTTCGTCGGCAACGAAATATGATGATACCATGACACCAGCGTAAGGGGTACTTCTATCCAATCCTTGCCATTGGCTAATTTTGCAAGTGCCGCTTGCGAGATTGGCCTGCCCTTGAATTTTGCAAGTGGCACTTGCAAAATTGGGAAATCTGGATAAGTGAGGGCAAATCGCTTCATATATCCCAAGTTACGTTCGGAGTACCCCTTATCATCTGGGAATCTTGCGGAGAGGTCTTTCGACAACTGGGATATCACCTGCGCGCCCCAGCCTTGTTCCTTCTGCTTCAATACAATATCATTGCCGATGTTCCAATAGAGTTGGAGTAAATCGGCGTTGACATGGAGTGCCGCATTGAGTTTCGAGGTTTCAATCATCACCTCAATCTTCTTGCGCCATTCATTGTAGCCGGAAGGCAGCTGTATTTCGTTTTTACTTTTTGCCGGTTTCATGAGTACAAAATTACGAAAAATATTCAGCATTAGGGCTGTAATCCGAAATTTATAGCTAATTTTGTGGTAGGATTGGCACAGTTCAATCCACGACATTTTGGAAAATAAGAAGCGTTATGCGTGTCTTGCGACTTGAAAACCTGAGAAACTTTCTACCGAGCAAGGATAGCATAGTGGTTCTCACGCTCATAGCGTGGGCTGCTATTGTTACATCTGCTCACCGGCTTTCTCAGGGCCTTCAAGTTGGGACGTGGCATAGTTGGCTCACGTTTTTCTTTATGGACCAATGCCGAGAGCCACGGCATGATTGTTTATGACGAATAACTTCAATACATATATTGAAAGCCCCGCTGTGGACTATCTTCGTGAGCTATGCTTGCGAGAGGGTGAATTATGCCAGTATGACCGAGGCGACGCTTTTTTCTCCGCCGGAACTGTGGCTCGATATCTCGGATATATAAAATCAGGCACACTCAAATATGTTGCGTACAGTGATGACGGAACTGAACATGTACTCGGACTTGAGTTTTCCGGAGAGTTTGTTACTGATTTTCCTTTTTCGTTGCGAGATCAGAAGGCAAGAACGTCGGTGATTGCGGAAACCCCATGCGAGATTTATTGTGTCTCTACGGCAACATTGGGAGAACGTCTTAAATCAGACTCCGAATTCAGGGAGATTGTGATGATGGGTACTGAGGCTGTGTTTGCCACGGTCTATGACCGATATATGGATTTGCACTGTAAGACAGCTCAACAACGTTACAACGATCTTATCTCAAAACATCCCGACTTGTTTTCTCTGTTTCCACTCAAAGATATAGCCTCTTTTCTGAATATAACGCAAACACATCTGAGCAGACTGCGGAAAAATATCTGATTCGGATCCCTTTTCAACATTTGTTGAAGATTATTGTTGCAAAACGCCGTTACTTTGCGTCATGAATTAAAGAACCATTCCAATATGAAGATAATACTTCTCATTAGCCTCTCTTTGTTATGCGCTACCAACATTATGGCGCAGACTGAGATGCCCGACAGCATCAAGACGCAAAATCTCAACGAGGTTGTGGTTGAGGGTCAGATGCAAAATGTCAGACCAGCAGTTTCGACCTATCTGCCCGGCAACAATCAGAAAAAATCTGCACAAGATGCCATAGATTTGCTGTCGCAGATGGGCATTCCACAGATTCGGGTCAATCCTGTTTCCAACTCAGTTCTCACCCTTAACGGACAGCCTGTCTCAATCTACATCGACATGCAGCCTGCAACACAGGAACAGCTTGAAGCTCTCCGCCCTGAGGATGTGAAAAAAGTTGAGTATCTCGTATATCCAACAGACCCTCGCTATCAGCATAAACCATACGTTGTGAATTTCACGTTAAGGCGATATGAGTTTGGCGGTTATTTCAAACTTACTGGACGTGGCAACATAATGGCCGGTTCTGGAAGCGGGCTTGCCTATGGAAAATTGGCATACAAGCGTATGACATACGACATGATTGTGTCTGACAAATACACTGACCGCCATAATCAGGGAACCGACAGAACGCAGATTTTCCGTTTCCCTGTCACTGATGGAACAATGGAAGAGGTTATACGCGAAAATAAAATTGGTTATAGCCGATTACAGCAAAACAACCTCGGTATTTCCTTTCGCGCTATCTATGGCACGGACAAAATGTCTATTTCCAACATATTATCGCTTGACGCCACCAATAGACCGCGTCTTAACTCCAACGGAACAGTAACATTCACCCCTAAGATATATCAGACATCCGACTATATTTCTACATCAAGTTCGAATGTGATATATCCCACATGGACCGGCAACTTCTACTTTGACCTTGGCAGGAATTACCAGCTGAATGCAGTTACCAAACTGCAATATCAGAAGACAAAAAGCAAAAGTCTTTATCAAGGCGCGGGCGAAACGTCAATTAATACCAATGCAAGCGATGAGGCTGCAATGGGGCAAATCATGTTGCAGGTCAACAAGGCGATAAACGAGCGTAATGTGGTTGATTTGCAAGGCTATTACATTTTCAACAATGATAAGGTAAAATATTCCGGCTCCACCATTTCGACTGAACGTTTCCATCAATTGGCATACGGCGCAATGGCTGGCTATACTTTTCAGACTGAAAAATTTTATGGCCGGTTTGAAGGTGGTTTGATTGGTGAACGCAACGAAATCAACGGCACAAGTATGTCGGATGCTGTGCCTCTTTTTAATCTTGACGCTCAATATGCCTTCAATCAGAAACACTCCCTGAATCTTACTGCAAGCTTTAACAGCAATTTTGTTGACTTGTCAGACAAGACTCCGACTGTTATTCAGGAAAACGAGTTGCTGTATAAGACGGGTAATCCCGAACTGAAAAACACACGTTGGAGTTCAGTTGACCTGCAATATACTTGGCTTCCTAACAATCGGTATCAGATTTCTGCTTCGGGTGGATGGAGCCGATATTTCGACAGACCTGTACCTTTGTTCACGCCTGACGGACCTGACGGCATGATGCTGCGCTCGATTGTCAACAGCGGTGACTGTCAGAATTTCGACATCGGCGTTTCGTTTACCGGACGCTTTTTCAATCGCTCGCTTGTGTTGCAGGTACAGCCGCGAATGTGGTTCAGTAAACTCACCGGTATTTATAGCGATACATACAATTATCTGATGGTGTCGGCCAGCGCGACATATTATCTGAAATCATTCTATGCCTCGTTGTATTTCTCCACTGCCGACCGGGGATTAATGCAGTATTCTCTTCATGACACATTCTATCGCGGTAAGTCAGCTTATCAGCTAAAATTTGGATGGCGTAACAACAATTGGAATGTCAGCGTGTCAGCAGTCAACATCTTCCGTAAAAACTGGGTTGACCAGACATCAAGCCTTACAAGCAGATATTTTGACCAATACAACACTGTATATAATTCCAACAGCCACCAGTTTGTCAACATCACGGCAAGCTATACATTCGGTTTCGGGAAGAAAGTGCAGCGTGGCAACGAAGTCCAGACTGTCACTTCCTCCGGCTCTGCGATAATGAAGTAGGATATGAATATTCTGATTATTGGGGCTACATCTGGCATCGGTCATAATCTATGGCATCATTATGTTTCATCGGGTCATAATGTCATAGTTACAGGCAGAAGAAAAGAATTGCTGGACGATATGGCAAGAAGTTTACCTGAGCATACGCACGCTGTGTTATGTGATATTATCCAAACCGAGTTATTTGATAATTCTTTGGAAGAAATCATACGCAAATATGGTCAGATTGACTTGGCCATTGTTTGTGCCGGAATTGGAGATTTGAATCCGAATCTGGAGGTCGAGACTGAGTTATCCACTCTTTCAGTGAATGTGATTGGTTGGGCTAACGCTGTTGCGTCAATCTACAATCTTTTTGAACGGCAGAAATACGGGCATCTTGTCACAATCACATCTGTCGGAGGATTGCAACCCACTCCAATAGCCCCGTCTTATAGCGCATCTAAAGCTTTTCAGATAAATTACACCCAATCCTTGCAGCGTAAGGCAAAAGGAGCGGATATAATTGTTACGGAGATTCGCCCCGGATTGGTTGATACCCGAATGGCAAAAGGCAATGGATTGTTTTGGGTAATGCCACTTGAAAAAGTATGCCGTAGGATAGTCAAAGCCATTGAGAAAAAGCAGCAAAAGCTAATAGTAACTCGCCGATGGCGAATTATAAACTTTGCGTTAAAACATCTGATGTAAATATAAATCCACCGAAAGAAACGTTTTTCTCTCGGTGGATTTTTGTCATAGATGGTGCCCCATGCGTTGGGATTGCCCATTGTTCATTTTGAACATTGACATCGCTTCCTGATTTGTCAGTGTGGGATGTGAGCGACGGAAACGTTTGAACGCCTCTTTGTCAAAGCCGCTTAACCCATTGTAGAACGCCTCGTATTCGGGATGTGCTCCCGGAGCGAATGGCATCCCACCTCCCGAAAGGATATCAAGATTATGCCTTGATACATCGGGTTGCTTGGTCTGAGGATTGAACCTGATGTAAGCATCACCGACACGGATTGTGTAACCTTTGACATACAGCCGTTGCTGTTCCGGGGTTATCTTAATATCACCGAATACCGTCGGAGGTATCGGCGAACCGTCAAGATGAATCCATTGGTTATTCGGGTCGGGAGTGGTCGCCATGTGTTGCCGAGTTGCCGCCTCCCTGCGATTTCTGAACTCTCTGAATAGTGGGGTTTGGGTAAAACGCTTGCCAATTTTTGATGCGACAAAAGAATGACGGCCTTTTTTGTAGATGATGCTTTTCAACTTTTTGTCGTCATCCTCTCCGCTGAATATACCGTATGCCTCTATGCCGCGTTGGGCGAGAGCGTCACGAAACTGTTTCCACTCGTTGATGGATTTGTCATTTAGAACCTCGGTGGCGGCTTGGATTATCTCCACCCGGCTGCGTTCGGACCCTCGCAACTTTTCGGGATCAAGATTCAGACTGTCATTCCCCATAGTCAGGTTATGACGTTCGGTTATGTCGGCGCAGATAGCTCGATTGCGATGGAAGTTGGTTACCGGCTTGATGATTTTTCCGTTGTAATCCACACGGCTGAACATGATATGACAGTGCGGATGCTTCTTGTCCGTATGTCTGACGATTACAAATGGAGTATCGGTAATACCCATCTTCTTCATATATTCATGGGCGATTTCGAGCATGAAATCATCGGTCATCCGTGGAGCATCCTCCGGCGAGAATCCGAGAGATATGTGTCCACACGGGTCTTTGATTTTGTTCCGTGTCAGGGTCGGTCGCTTGATGTCCTCCGCCGCCATTTTGCGCCAACCCTTTGTGTCGATTTCAAGTCTGACACCATCGCTGTCTATGATGCTCCATACCCTTTTATCGAGTGGTAATTTGTCCTGCTTGACACGGGTAAGATAGTCTAAACAGCCTCCAAATGAATTGCCGTGACTGATTTTTCCAATCATATTTTAGCCCTTGTTTTCGTTGAAAAGACTTATCGCTGCATCCATTTTACGGATTAAAGCGGTAGCCTCCTTTGCCACGCTCCAGCATCTTCCACTGTTGCAGGCTTTGGCAATCTGGTTGAGGTTGTTCCTCTCCCGGATAAGCTCATTGAGAATCCGCATCTGCTCCGGGGTCACACGCTCCACAATCTCGGTGTTGAGGATACAGTCACGCCCGAATGTCGAGAAATTCCGATACCCCGCTTTACGTTGTCGGGCATGGGCGATATTGAGGTCATTGACAGAGAACTTTATTGCTTTCACAATCCTGCGGGCGTCAAACATCTTGGGTTTGTTGCACCCGTCAAGAGGTCTGTAATCTATTTCTTTTTTCATATTCAGATAGTCATTTGGTGATTATAGTGATTGAGGTTGGAATGGAGGGGGAGGTTTCGAGGTGCAAAAATGGCTCAGGTATTACCTTAGCCTAAACTCGCTCCCCCTCCATTCCATTACGGTGGTTGCCGCTTTGTGGCGGCAAGTTTCCGCTCCGATTAAGGGCATTGGGCCCTTAACTTTCAATGCGGAATTACCGGCTGCTGAACATGGTTACTCAGGCAACGGCCACGACTTGATTTCATCCGCCATATCCTCGAACACGGCACGGAGGATGTTGTTGATGACGTATGTCGGGCAGGACTTGTAGTTGCCCGACTTGGCGCAGATGACATGAGCCATTTTCAGAATGTCGGGAGCGATGGTTATCGGTGAGCCGCCTTTGGTATCGACCTTGCGGGTGTATGTTCCGCAGAACTCGTCACGGGAAGCACGGCGCATCCTGCCGCTGATTCTTGTTGGCTTGGGCGATTTGGCTGACTGTTCCCCAATGGCTGATTCCTGCTTGGCTTCAGTCACTTTGTCAGTTGTAACCGTTTCAGTCGGTGCAACGGGAGTAGCCGTTTTAGCCATTGTCGTGGATTCAACGGTTTCATTCACTTCAATGGTTGTAGCGGATTTATCGATTGTGGCGGTTACAGCCGTTTCAGTCGTAACAACGGCTTTGTCACTATTTTCGGCCAAATCATCTGCATCTGCTTCGGGTAACTTGAACAGATTAGTGTGACGCTTGGAGCCGGAGGGATCATCAGCTCTGATGATATTGAAATCAATAGTGCTTATGTCAATGTCATCCGTCGGGGCTTTCTTGGCAGGTCTTTTCTTTTTTGGTGGTTCGGGTGATGACACCGTGTTTGGCTGGGTTCGGGCAGCAAATAGGAGGGCATCCACTTCTCTGCATCCTTCCTCGTATGAATCAAGGAACTTATCAGCATCAAAAGTGCTTTCTCTTTTGCTGGTTTTGTTAGGGGTGTTTGTATTTTTTGTTCCCATAAGAATTCTAATTTTGAGTTTGGTGATTATCAGCCGCCCTGATTTTGCCGGGCGACTGGAAACAGGTGTTGATTCTGATGTTTCGATGAAAAGAAGAATAATGCTGTAATTATCAGAGCTATAACCCATCATCATTGTTTCATCAAAGAATTTGGCGGCGAGAGAAAAGAAAAATCGGGGTGATTTGTTTTTTCTCGTTGCCCTTCATCAAATCTTTATAGGCGATGAAAAAACAATGAGATAAAACAGTGCTGAATGTCAACATCATATTCTTCTTTTCATCAGTTCATCAAAATTATCAGAATAAATCAGAGTGTTTCCAACATCTGACGGGTCACTGTGTAGAACCGCCCGACTTTGCGGGCTTCGACATAGTTAGTGCCGGAGGTGGATATACCCATCTGATAGGTGGTGTATGAGAGCGAGTTGCTTGCCGGGGCAAGTTTCCAACATTCCTGCACGACACGGCGTATCTGGCTGCGGTCAGCCTTGACACGGTTGTATTCAAGTATGGCGGCAATGTCGTTGATGCAGAATGACACTTCCGATACGTTCTGTACCGTCATTATCTCCATAAGCAGTTCTGCCATGTCGATTTCAAGACGGTTGCGGTTTGCCCGGATTATCTTCCGCAGGGCATCGGTGGCAATAAGCTCCGGCGCAAACCACATCCGGCTTTCCTCTACGGTAGATGGCTTTCTTTCACCGAGAAAATGCAGAAATGCCGGGATTTCCTCTTTTGCCTTTGCAAGAAAGTTGGTGTCATCAGTCGTTAACCGTTCCACCTTTCTGACCCAGTAACGTGTTTCACCGGGGTCGATGATAACGGGCAGATGCTCGTTGTTGGAGCATAGCACGAACTTGGCGAAGAAGCTTACTTCCTCGCGGTCGCGCCCTTTCGCCTCCACCTTATAGTTGTAGGTGGTTGAGAGATTCTTCAACCGCTCCGAATCCTCGCGCTTGTTGAGCAGCACCTCGTCAACGAGGATAATCAGCTTGCCGTTCCAGTCATCGTTGAACTGGCTGCGGAAATTCTCGTTTGTGTTGAAAGTGGCGTTGCCCTCGAATATGGCTTTGAGGAAATTGAGGAATGTCGATTTGCCGGTGTTGCGTTCCTCCGACACCAACAGCAGAATCGGCAGTTTCTGCGTCGGTCGAAGATACAGCAGTTGCAGATAGTCTATGCCGAAATCGTATTGGTCACCGAAGATATGGGCTACAAGGGTGCGGATTGTCGGGAAATCACCTTCTTTGGGTGTGTGACTGATGGCGGCATATTTGTTGAGGAATGTGCCGACAACAGGCTGATAGCCCATATGAGCCGGTACACAGCAGAACCCGTCATACTTGGGGATACCCGCCACAAAATCCTTGCCGTAGTCCTGACGGATAGCCTCGATTGTCCACGGTATGCGGCACTCGATAGGTTCTCCGGCTGCATTGGGTCGGCTCACCATTTTGTAGTAGGTCGTGCCTATGCGCTCAAAGCGGTCTTCGGATTCGGTGACTGAGGCAGTTTGAATTTCAGTTTCTTTCATCGGCTCAGTCATTGTTGCGGGATTCGATAATGGCGTTCACCTCACTCTGCCGGTAGCGTGTGCTGCCATTTACCTTGACTGGTGTGAGCTGCCCTTTCTGTGTGAGATTCCAGACAGAGGTTTCCTTTATGCCGAGTCTGGCGCATACCTCCTTCTTGGTGAGCAGGCGGTCTTCCTCGGCTTTCATGAAAAGCGGAAGGAGGCGGTCGCGGGTGGCGTCAATCGTGTCCACCACAAGCTGGTGGAGGTCGGCGAGTGACACCGAGATGTTGATGCACGGGGCATCGGGAGTGTTTTGGGTTGATTGAAGTAAACTATAGAGGTTCATAGACTTCTGAGTTTAAGTTTTCATCGCCGAAACATTACGCTGCCAGACCTCCGGCGACAGTTACGAGGCATGGCAACGGTCCTTTTTGGACATAAGGGTTGCTAACAGCTTCTTTCGTTGAAGCCGACAAGCATTGCTGCTGACCCGGTCAGGGTCGGCAAATGGGCGCAGTTCTCCCTATACGCCATTGCCGTGAATCGGGCAATAGCGATGGCTTTCCGCCTGCAAGGGGCGGTTACTTGCGCCGGGTGTAGCCCCGCAATCACGCGGAACACACCTCCTGATGTTCAAAGGATTTATACCGTGTGCCGTGCCGCTCTTTCTACTTCTTCTTATGTCAACGGATTAGGCTTGCCGTAATGATTAGCCATAGACCTTACGCCCACCACAAAATCCAATTAAAAGCGTGGTCTCGGCTCGTCATAACAGCCACCTGTCGCGTTGCGTATGCGCGCACAGAGTATCGGTATGTCAATGTTTCACAGCCCGTTCTCTTTCTATCTTTATCCGCATAGCATCGCTTCCTTAGGGCGTGTTGTTTGCGGAATGGCGTGTCTTGTCACCAATTCAGGCTGTCTCGGATGATTCATCCGGTCTTGTAAGTATGTCTGCAACACTGTCGGGACATCGCTCCGTCAAGAATCATCGTTCCAAGTCCGGTCTATATAAGCTGAACGTGTCTGACGGTTCGCCCTGCCTTCGAGCGTTATATTAAAGTTACGAAAATCTTTTCATAACTCCAAATCTGCGGGCTACCTCAAATGCTTTTTCTTTTCGGAGCCGTCACGACATGGAAGCCGTGGGATAACGACGGTCACACCGAAAAAGGCGCATTTTTGAGCCTCACGGTTGTTTCTCGACACCGCTTCTTTGCGGTGCTTTTAGATTAGACAAAGCCCGTTCCGGGCATGGCAAGCTGTCGCAGGGGGATACCACCTCACGGGCAGACGGGATAAATCTGCCTCTCGGTCGCCTGAAACGCCACCACGACTTACCCAACAAAAGAACGGTTCAAAAAGTTCTGACAGCAGAAAAATTTAACATATCAGCACTTGCTTGTCCTAACCTCTATACTTGGACTATCGGTGACGCTATGTTAAAAATTATTATAGAAGGATTGTGGTATGAACGATTATGAATGATTGCAAATACATCACATTACTCATGCCGTTGTGTTGTGCATTAGTTGTGCTAAACAATGTATTACTTAAAATAACAACCTATATATCAATTATTTGATGTTGTAAATATTAATTTGAGCGAGTGCCGAACACCCCTTTGCTCCCGTCGTGCCGCAGGGTCAACGAGCGAACAAACTTCAAACAGCGATTATACGCATTAAAAAAAATATCGCCTTATGACACTGAACGACAGACATATTAAAAATACGAGCTTCACACCTTCTCCAGCTCATACCGCATTAAAAAGGGCGGCTAAGGTGGTAGGGATAGCGATAATGGCGATTGTCGGGATTATCCTCTGGGCGATACTCAAACCGATATTCCGATGTGTAGGCTGGCTAATCTCTATCCTCACCGCAGTAGGAATAATCTATTGGATATTGACCCTATAAAACAAATACGACTATGGCAACGAAAAGATATTCAAAGACTTGGATACAACAAGCCAAATACTACGAGGTCAAAAACATCGCCGACTATATTATAGAAACCTACCTCAACGGCAACATATCATTCTTCCGTCAGCTGTACTATGAACTCAAACCCGCAGGGCGAAAACTATTTGTGAGCTGGCTTTTCCACTCCGAACTCAGCCCCACCGAGATAGAAAAAATGATACTCGCAACACTCTAAAATATTCACGACTATGGCAACGAAAGAAAACAAGGTAAAGGAGAACAAGGGTACACGAGCCTTCAACGAAACCATCAAGGCTTATCTTGAAGAAAGAGCCGAAAATGACGCACTATTTGCCGTCAGGTTTGCAAACCCCTCAAAGTCAGTGGAAGAATGTGTAACATTCATTCTCAACGAGGTAAAGAAAAGCGGTTGTTGCGGTTTTACCGACGCAGAGGTGTACGGCATGGCAACCCACTACTATGACGAGGAAGAAATAGAGGTTGGCAAGCCTATCAACTGCCAAGTGGTGGTCAACCATACGGTTGAACTCACCGAGGAAGAAAAGGAACAGGCACGGCAAGACGCCATAAACAAACTCTGTGACGAGGAGATAAGGAAAATGCGTAAGCCGACCCACCCGAAAAAAACCGCCGAAAAGAAAAATCAAGTTGAACAACCCAGTCTATTTGACTTCTAAAATATTACGACTATGAAACCGACAACCAAATTCCATAAGGACATACTCAAAGAGAGCCGTAAACTCCGACCCGTCACTAAGACGCAGGCTGAATGGGCGATAGGCGAATGTTTTGAACACTTTGCCTTCCGTGTTCAAAGTGGCAAAACCACCTGCATGGACTGCGGTCACACTTGGCAGAGCGATGAAACATCGGGCAAATGCGTTTGTCCCCGATGTGGCAGGAAACTCACTCTTGAAACCACCCGAAAGCAGAAGGTAAGCATGAAGATGTATTTCAACGTGCTTGGTATGCACGGAAAATACCAGACTTTGCGAATGTTCGCCATTTTCGCAGAACTGCGCAAGGGAAAAAAAGCCGAATACAATATCTTTGAAATCGGTCAGTATTGGATAGCCCCAAACGGACAATGCGCTGTAATCGGACTCAGACGCAATACGGGCTACTATTTGGATTGTTTCGCATTCGGCTCTCCTATGGAGATAAGGAGCAATGATGACGTGTTCGCAGACATAGCGGTAGATTGCCCGATGTATCCCAAAATGAAGATAATCCCCTCTCTGCGCATAGACGTTGTGGGCAACAAATTCTTCAATATATCACCGGCAAGGTGCATAAGCCGTTTTCTCTCGCTGCCCCAACTTGAAACGCTGATGAAGAACGACACCGAAGAAACATTCCGATACTTTCTCCGCCACCCCTATGACTGCCGTATGTGCTGGGCATCGTACAAGGTAGCCAAACGCCACCATTACGAGATAAAGGATTTGGGGATATGGTGCGACTACATCAAAATGCTCAGAACATTCAAGAAAGATGTTCACAGCCCCCACTACATCTGCCCCGATGACCTGCGACACGCCCACGATGTCTATTATAAAAAGGTTATGGCATTGGAGGAACGCAAGCGCAGGGAAGCTGAGATAAGGCGCAGGGAGGAACTGGCTCTCCAAGAGCAGGAAAGAAGGGACAGTTTTCTCAAACTCAAATCCAAATTCTTCGGACTTGTAATCTCCGATGGCGAGATTGATGTGAAGGTTTTGGAGAGCGTGGAGGAGTTTATCGAGGAAGGGAATGTTCAGCATATCTGCGTAGGCACATCAATGTACTACGGCAAGAAAGACTCCCTCATATTGTCGGCAAGGATTGACGGCAAGCGCATAGAAACGGTGGAAGTGTCGCTTGAAACCCTTTCAGTGATACAATGCCGTGGAGCGTGCAACCAAAACACTGAATATCACGACCGAATTGTGGATTTGGTTAACTCCAACGCCCGACTGATAAAAGAGAGAATGACCGCCTGAATGTTTAACCCGACCTGCGTCAGCAATGGCGCAGGTCACAAAATCCCAAGAATATGAACGTGACATTTGAACATACGACAGTAGTCTATGACAACCATATAGCGGAAGTGCTGATAGGTTTTGTGAACCATATCCTTATCGCCTACAACGAGGACACTCTAAGGCGATTGGTAGCCGACTATGCCGAAAGAACTGATTTTGACAGATACTTCGTATATGGATTTGGCAAACACCATTTTTGGCTTGCGCAAAGGAAAATCACCGACCCCGAAAAGGTGTTCAACTACCGCATACTGATTGTAAAATTCTAAAATCCACCGATATGGCAACGAAAATGACCGCCAACGGAGTAAGCACAACAAACACTCCCGGCACCGAGCAGTACGAGATATTCTATAATGCCCGCCGACCCCGAAGAAAGCATTATATGTACGACTACCGCCACACCGACGGGGATTTATTCTCCTGCGTGGCTCCCACTCTCAAAGAGTGCAGACAACGCCGTGATGAATGGCTGAACAAGAAAATCAACAACTCAAAATAAAATCGTTATGGACAACCAAGTAGCAAAAATCATACTCCAACAAATCGGAGGGCGCAGGTTTGTGGCAATGACAGGAAGCCACGACTTCATCAACCTCGGCAACGGACTCCGTATGAGCCTCAGCCGTAACAAGACATCGGCTAACCGCCTTGAAATCATCTATGACGGGGGCGCAGACCTATACAATCTGCGTTTCTACCGTCAGAGTGTCAGCAAAAAGACCTTTGAGGTCAAGACAAAGGACATCAAGACCTATGAAGGTGTCTATTGCGATATGCTGGAAGACATCTTCACCGATGTGACGGGATTATACACCCGATTTTAACCGAACATTTGCCAAGTCGTAATATAGAGAAGGTGGGCGACCTCGTGATGAAGTTGCCCACCTTAATTTTTTCAAAAATTTCGGCCGCCAAAAGGCGGCGTTTGCGGCATTATCTCTGTATTAGAGATATATTTTCGGATATTTATGCTAACTTTGCAGAAATAAAAAACCCGGATTCTTCACCTGCATCTTATATCAGGGAGAGGAATTACCGGGACTGCGATGCAAAATTAGTAATTCTATGTCATATAACAAAGCATTTTTCAATAAAGTTTTTTCGGACAAGCGGATGGAGCGTTATTTCGCCCTCTATCCCAATGACGAGCAGCGTGCTGTTACCCATTACAGATGTAACCTGCAACTGTCAGAGGCTATGTACGTTTCATTGTCGGTATTTGAGGTGACATTGAGAAATGCCCTTTGTCGTGAATTGGTCAAAATGACCGGCAGGGAGGATTGGTACGCAGTATTCCCAAACACCCCCGGACTCTCAAACCTGAACAGATACATAACACAGGCGGCAAAACAGATTTCCGGCAGACATGAGCAGATTACACCGTCAAAGATTATAGCCGAGCTGACATTGGGTTTCTGGGTTTCACTTCTCAACAGCGAATACGAGCGGATTTTATGGAAGGATTTGCGACGGGCTTTCCCATTCATGCCGAAAACCAAACGCAAGCGCAAGTATGTGTCAGCACCGCTGAACCGTTTTAGGGCGTTCCGTAACCGTGTTTTCCATAACGAATCTATATGCTGGAATATAAACCATGTCAGAGGTATCCATTCTGAAATGGTGGAGGTGTTGGGCTGGATGAACCGCGATGTTCCCGTCTGGCTGTCACAATATGACCGTTTCCAACCGGTAACGGATGATATTTGCAACGCATTGGACTGGAAATGAAATATATGACATACAAATATAGACTCCGCTGAAATTTTATTCCATTTCAGCGGAGTTGATTTATCTAACGAACAATGCGGCAAACTCTACCATTCTCCTCTCATGCAGTTGGCGATGAAATCTGCCTTTGTAACGACAATGGGATGTGTATGATTTGTAGATGTTGCGGTTGCCGGATTTGAGTTTTCGATATACAGAACTCTTTTTCACAGCTCCTGGGCCTATATTATAGGATAGAACACCGAGAAGGAGGGCATCATCAGGCGGCAGCTCTTTGAAAATAGCAATGAACTTTCGCAAATCTTTCCTCAACAGGGCATCGGCTTCTTTCTTCCCCATACGATAGCCTTTGAAGTATTTTTCGCCGGGCAGTTTTCTATGTCCGTATCCCAGATAGGGCCAATGGCGACGGGAGTCGTGCAAGGTTTCGTATTTTTTTATGATAATCACGGCTCTCTCGAATGGCGGCAGATCCATGATGTTTATCCGGCGCCCGGCGGCGTTGCCCACCATGACGGTAAGCAACGCGAGGAACATCAACAGTAGTTTCTTCATCGGATAACCGGATTTACGGGTGTCACAATCGGACCGACAACCTTGCCGCCGTCATCATCGCCGCTGTCCTTGCCGTTGAACTCGAAGGTCTGCTCCCACGGGGTTGAGTTGAAATTGTCCTGCACCACCACGAGGAATTTGTGCGCGTCGGCAGACTTGGCGGTATAGTTCAGGCGGAATGTCTTGCTTTCGAGCAACACACGGTCGTTGTTGACCAGCACCGGGCCATCGACAAGTTTGAGCGTGCCTTCACCGTCATACTGGAAATAGCGGATTGTGTATAGGGTGTTGGCATAGTTTCCTTCGGGTATAATCTCAAAGCGCAGCTCCACGGTCTGCCCGGCGGTGATTTTGTCGGCGAAAGGCATGACCTCCACGGTAAAGGGATAGGACTGCTGCACGTCGAGGTCGTCAGAGCATGATGTAAGGCTGCACACGGCAGCGATTACGAAGGTTAGAATGGCGATAACGCCGAATGATTTCTTATTGGATTTTTTCATTTTTGTTTCTTGTTTAGAGTTTGAGTTTTGTTGATTTTTTCGGGTTGAGCGACATTAAGTAGTCGTTCAGATCCTTGTGATTTGGGTGGATAGCCGATTTGTCCATTACCCTGTCACCGAACTCACGTTGAAGTCTGGCAAGGGCGTTTCGCCCTGCCTCGTCATTGTCGAGATAGCACAGAATAAGCGGATAACCTGCGAGTGTCGGGATAGCTTTGCCGATATTGGCGACCGAGTTGAGGACAACGGTGTCGGTGCCGTCATTGAATCCGAGGCGTTCAGCCGAAAGAAAGTCTATAAAGCCTTCAAAGACATTGCACCGGGGATTACCATTATTAATATGGGTGATGTGCTTTGGCGGATAACTCCCTTTGAAGAAGGCGTTTCGCAGTTCAAAACCATGTGCGTTGTTCTCAAAGCCGATGGCATAAAAGGATTTTCCATGCAACTTGTAATCCACCTGCACACAATAGCGTTGGGCGATGTCGGCGGGTATGCCACGGTTGGCGAGATAACGCAGGAGTGATGACGATACCAGCTTTGACACCTGCACATCCTCAAATGTCGGTTCTTCAACGAATGGCAGCGGCTTATAAGGCTCTGCAATGGGCATATTCATCGTTTCGGCTATATATCGTGCTTGCTCGATGAAGTCTGATTTCCCTGACAATTCTCCCGCAAGGGTGAATATGTCACCGCCCTCGCCCGTTCCAAAATCGAACCATACACCCTTGCTTGGTCTTACATGGAACGATGGCTTTCGCTCATTTCGGTACGGGGCATAATACCACAGACCTTTGCTGTCGCGCCCTGTCGGGTCATAGCCGAGATGGTGAAGGAAATCCACGAGGGATATTCCCCTGATAGCGTCTATATCCATAGGTTAAAACCGCATTTTTCGTTTGGGTTTGGGCGGCTGTTGTTTGGGCTGTGCTGCTTTCTGCGATTTGTCCACCTTGTTTCCCCACGGTTCCCGCACCTCGTTGACCTCCTTTCCGGCAAGCACACTGGCTATGAACCACAAGGATTCCGAAGGCGAATCCTCCCCGGTGATTCTTGATGCAAGGGCATAGGCATCCCCGGAGTCGCTGGAATTATAGTCATACCATTTGTTCTGCTTTGTGTTGACCATAATATCAGGGTACGAGTCCCGACCTCCCGGAACCGAAAAACCCCGCCACTCGCCGTTTCGGTATATCTGCCTGTATCCTATCTGACGCACGAATTCATTAAGGTTTATCTCCTTTGGGCGTATATCCATCACGCTGACACCGCCTTCGTTGATTATCCGGACACTCGGCATGGGCATGAGGGACACAGCGTGTTCCCGGTTGTATTCGGTAAGGACATCAAGAATGTATTTCTCCGCAATCTTCTTGTCCGTAGTGAAATTGCAGATTTCGCGGGCCAGACTGTTCAAATCACCACGGGCATAGGCGCTCCACTCCAGATCCTCCCATTTGTTGGTATTTGGATTCACGGCACAGGTCGGCTTACCCTTAGTCTCTATCCCATATACCCTATACAGGGTCTCTATATTATACGGCGCATTGTATATCAGATTGTCGCCTTGCTTTCCCACCGGTTTGTTCCCGATAGCCTCCATGAAGTCTGTCAAGCGGATATATGGAATGTCGTATTTATTGAAAGTATTCATATTCACTCGATTACGAATTTGACACCTACACCATAGTGCGTATGGAAATGACCTGTTGAGTTGCCGAATACAAACCGCTCTTTCACGTTTGCGATTAGGGCGACTTTATCCGAGAGATAGAAATCGGCTTGCAGGGTAAGTGCGCCACCGTATATAAATGCGTCGCCGTTGTGGAGCGTAGAGCCGTCGGACAGAGTTTTATCACCCCAGTTAACCGTTTCGTAGCCGCCGAGAGCCGACACACCCCCATATAGGTGGAATGTTTGCGAATAATCGCTGACAAGGTGGAGATTGTAGCCGACCTCGCCTGTGAACTGCGCCACGGGGATACGACCCTTTTCGCCGTAGGGCTTGTAGGTCTGGAGATACTCGCCGCCGAAAGACCATGTGTTGGCATTGCCCTTGAACACCGAGTAATAGATCCCGAATGAATAACCGCAGTCGCGTGATTTGCCGGTATAAAAACCGTCTGCCATGTCAGCCTTGACTTCAACAGCCGACATACCGGGAAGGCATCGCTGGGCCATTGCCTGCCCTGCGAACAGGGCAAGCATGGCAGCGATTATGAATATCGCTTTTCTCATAATTTTTAGTTTGGATTTTACTGAATGGATAACTCATCAATCACATTGGCGCGAACAATATCCTCGTTCTCAACGACGAAGGACTGATGTCTGCCGCCTTCCTTCTCGGCGAACTCGATAACGAGCTGCTTATCATCGGGGATTGTGAACTTCTCCAGAGCGAACACGGTTCTCTCGGACTGCTTGCCACTCACAACGGTTACATAGTTCTGGGCGCGGAGCGGTTCAAGCACCTGTTCCTGCATGGCGGTTCGCTTGATAACCTTCTTATCCACAATCTTGAACGACACATAGTCGATGTCGAATGGGATATTGGAGGTATTCTTTATTTCGGTGTGAAAATACAGTAGCCCATTGTTGGCGTAGATAGATTTCAGTAAGAATTGCACCCCGAAGCGTTTGGAGCCGATATGCTTGATTTCGCGCTTGTTCTGCTTGTGGATGGATTTCATAATCAGCTTGACAAGCATCGGCGACTCAGAGCCTAAACGCTCCAAGTATATCTCCTGCGCATTGTTGGGGCGGTTCACCGCCTCACCGTCGTGGATGAAGTCGGTCATCTCGATGTTGAGCAACAGCGGTTCTTTGGCGAATTTCACGTTGAAGCTGTAATAGCTCCCATCTTCGGTGATTACCGACAGGTTTGTTTCCTGCTTGAAGGACTTGAAGGCGGATTTTACACGCAGCACGTTCTTCGCTCCGTCGGCAAGACCTGCCACAAGATTTTCATTTCCGAGGTCAACGTACACTATTTCAGAGGGAAAGATGATGTGCGTCGTCTTTTGGTAGCACACTTCGAGGGCATGGGGCGGTATCATGCGGTCAAATCCGACCTTACGGGTTAGACCGCTGAACTTGTCGCCGTCTGTGTAGTTCGCGCCGTACACGTTCATGTCGTGTTCGGCTACCTGTTCGGTGTCAGACGACACAGAGTTATCGGTATTTTTGGACTTGCCACCTTTTGCAAAGGCGGGTGTTGCCATTGCGATAACGGCAACGAGGGAAAGAATAAAAGTTTTCAAATTCATAATTTTAATTGGGGATAAAGTGGTTGTAATTGTTATATATCTTCGGATTGGTGGAGCATCACGCGGTATCCGGCTTTCAGGTGGACTTTGACTGTCCGCATTTTCTTGGTGAGATACTGCGACACCCCGTTGATAAGCCCACGACCCACATCCGATGCAATCTGCGCTCCCGTGTTGGTGGATATGTTGATTGAACTGCCCATAGTGCTGCCCATATTGGCACCGATCTCGTGCAATGCGTCGGACTCCATATTGCCGGGAATGTTGATACCCTCCTGACCGTCGGAGTCATATACCTGCAACTCCACATCATAAATCGAGCCTTGACACTCGATAGAGGTTATTTCAATCTCCAGCCTCTCACCCTGCACTCTTGCAGAGCCGACAATGGTGGTATTGCGTGGGATAAGGCGGTTGCCGACCCACATCGGTTCAGTGGTACGGAGTCTTACGCTCTCACCGTCAATCACGCTCTGGTTTCCGGCGATGACTGCGGCAATGGTATTCTTGGCGACCGCCCTCATCGTGCCGACCGAGGTGTTAAAACCTCTTACGGTTGATGTCTGGCTGAGTGACGACACAACATTTCTATTGACCTGTGCCACGGGCTGCACATTGCGTTTGCCTTTTTCATCGGGCCGGACTTGTGGCAGTGGATAGTTGCCACCATTGCCGTTGCCCATATATTGCGCCGCAAGCTGGTATGACCGCTCCAACATCGCCATGTCGTTGGATTGTTGCGCGTGTTGCTGCGCCATAGCGTTTTGTGCCTCCAACTCGGCTATGCGCTCATTGAGGGCATCCATCTCAACATTGTCAGCCGGAGTATCCTCCACAAAGAAATCATTTAATGAAGCCTGAACTTCCTGATACGCCTGCGCGGAGTTCTCAACCGCAGATTGATGGGCAACCGTATCGGTTGCAGTTGTAGCGGTCAGAGTGTCAAGTGCTATCACCGCACGCTGTTGAGCCTCTTTCTCTTTGGCGGCATCGGCGGCTGCATATTCCTCCGCTTTGGACTTGATACCGTCGTTCTCGCCTTCGGGGATTTCAGTGTTGAAGGCATTGCCGACCTTGCCGTCGGATTTATTGAGGCTCGTGTATAGCAGCCACAATATCACTATGCCGCAGAGGACAGCAGCCGGGAAAACGACTAAGTATTTCATCATCTTCTGCCGTTCAGCCTGTGATTTGGGCTGGAAGAAGCCGTTAATCTTCGCTTTCCATTCCTGCATTGTCATAGCCGGGAAGATTTTGGGGTTCATGAACGGGGGATTTGGTGATGATGTCGATTGGCATTATATGCTCAATCTCCACCGGTTTTTGTGCTTTGCCCAGACCTATCTTGTAGCAGGCGTGACCGAACACGAAGAAGGCGGTAAGCACGAACACGGTCAGCATTAGCGACACGACTGTCAGTCGTTGTTTCGGGGGTATGGACTCGCACGCACCTTTGAGGCGCGTCGTGAGCCTCCCTTTCGGGTTGAGCCACACATTATCATATATGGCGCGGAATATTGATTTAATCTTTGTCATAATTTGTGGTTATCGTTTTACTGTTGAAATATCTTTGTTCTCAAGGATGTTGAAGCCCTCGATGATGAAGCCGTTGGGGTTGTCGTCGGAGCGTGAGGCGTTGGAAAGCCGGCATTGCGTCACAAGTGTTCGCTGCGTCACATTGCTCTCGCGGATAATCATCTGCCGGGCGTAGGTCTTGGCGGTGTACGGATAGTTGTTGAAATCGCACACGACGCTGTCCACTTGCAGCACTTGGTTGATGTTTCCGGCGATGATACGGTTGTAGTAGCCCTTCTCCGAGAAATCGGTGTAGTAGTTGTATGCCGACTTGTCCGAGAGAATAAGGGCGCGGTTGATGTTATGCTCTATCGCCGACTTGTCGGGCGAGAGGGTGAAGAACAGCTCATGGAAGCGGCGCACGTGTTCACGTGCCTCCGCAGGGCGGTTCTGCTCCATGTCCTGCGACAAGGCGAGCATGAGGCTCTTGCCGTTGTCAAGGACATATATTTTCTCCCGCTGCCTTTCGGCGAAATTGAACACGCATATCAGCGCGACCGACACCACCACGGCACACATCGCCACGAACACAATCCCGAACAGTCGTATCTGGCGGAACGAGGTTTCGATGTTTTTAAGTGATTTGAATTGCATTTGAATGTCGTTTGAATATTATTTGAGTAACTTGCCTGCGCGACCCGCCACGTTTCCGGCGACTGCTCCGCCGACACTTGCCGCACCGGAGCCGACCTGCATTGCGGTGGAGTTGACCGCACGGTTATAGTTGCCGGCACCACCGGCCTGTATGATCCAGCCCGCAACTGTGGGTATCGTGAAGTAGCCTATAATGCCGATTATCATAAATATGATATAGCAAGTGTTTGAACCGTCGAGGTTGGGGTTGGGGTTGTTAGTCAGTTCGGAAATGTCGTTCTGCAACATCAGCACTTGGATTTTCGCCAATATCGTGGAAAACAAATCCGCCACAGGAAGCCACAGGTAAGTCTGTATATACCGCTGTATCCACTGGGTCAGCGTTGACTGGAAGCCATCCCACACGGAGAGGGCGAAGGCGACCGGGCCGAGTATCGCAAGCACGATAAGGAAAAAAGTGCGTATCGTGTCTATCGTGAGGGAAGCGGCTTGGAAAAGCATCTCCAACAGTTCACGAAAGAAATTCTGGATTGCCTTCTTGACCTTATACATACCCCTTTCTATATACATTCCGGCGGCTGTGCCGATTTCGGTAATTCCGAGTTCATCAATCTGGCGGTCAAACTCGGCATCGTCAACAAGGTAGGCCGTTGACGGGTCACGCATCATAGCCTCATATTCCAGACGGTCTTTTTCCTCCCGGTATTTCTGCATATCAAGCGTCTGCCCTTCAAGCATACTCGCCGTGCCTTGCACAATCGGCGACATCACCGAATTGATTGTGCCTAAAACGACACTGGGAAAGAACATTATGCAAAATCCGATTACAAACGGGCGCAACAGCGGGAACACATCAACCGGTTCTGCGGCGGCGAGCGACCGCCATATTCGGTATGCCACGAAGAACAGCGCGCCTAATCCGGCTATCGCCTGTGCCACCCCCGCCATATCCTCGCAGAGTGGCATCATCTCATCGTAGAGCGAGCGGAGGATTGTGTGCAGGTTATTAAAATCTATTGATAACGCTATCATATTTTTTAATTATGATTTATGATTACCAGTATTTTTCGGAGCCGTCGCCGTAGAGGTTGATAACCCTTTGGGTATCCGCTTTTTTCTTGGCACGGAGGTATGACACGCTGATGTTCTTGTTGGTGTAGTATGCCGTGAGGTTCTTCAGACGCTTCATCTCCTTGTAGCAGTCATCCACCACATCCATGCGGTCTTTGTCAGTCATGGATAGAGTGGTGATGTTAACGACCTGTTTCAAGTCGTTCAGCACACCGCCCGCTTCCTCCAGAATACGGGTGTAGCCGGAGGCGATTGCCGAGAGTTCAGCCGACGTGAAGTTCGGATCGGTCAGCATCTTCTGAAAATTGTTGACATAGTAGCCGGAGATATTGCCGAGCATCAGGACGGTCTGCTGTACCTTTCGGGCATCGCGGACAAGGTTGTTGACCGATTGCAGGGCATCGTAGTATTTTTTCGCCTGCTGATAGATTTTCACAGTTTCCTGAAAGTTTTTCACCATGTGCGTGGCGGTCTGCGACTCCTGCACGAGTGACTTTGAGGAATTTACGATACTCTGGGCGATGTTGGACGGGTCTATGACTGTCCACTGGGCGTTAGCCCTGCCCGTGCCTAAAAGAAGGCACAGGGCGATTAGGGGGATTATGAATTTCAGTTTTCTAATCATTTGATTGTGGGTTTTAGTGGATTATCTGATATTTTTGGCACATCTGATTATCATCCGTGCCAGCGCAAATCCTAAAAGGAGGACTGCGGCTATTGCGGCGAGCGCAATTTTCAACATCTGTTTTACCATACATTATTGTTTCTCTCTTTTTTCGTTGGCTAACTGCCGGATTGCTCCCTCTATGTCGCCGCCGAGTTGCCGGGAGCGGTTGAGGACTTGGATTTTCTCCGTTTCCTCGGTGGTATAGGCGAGATATTCTTCCGGCGATACCTCGGTTGCGTACACCGCAGACTGTGTTCCGCCCAGCCCGATCCAGACCTCCTTGTAGAGCCGGTTGGGGTTGTTTGCCAAATTTATGGAGAGTATCTGCGACTTCTCCTTGTCCGTAAGGCCTAACAACTCCTGTATCTGGTCAAAGCGGTTCATGTACTTACGCTGGTCAAGCAGGATTTTACAATCGGAGTTGTTTATGATTGTTTCCTTGACAATCGGCGACGATATAATGTCGTCAACCTCCTGCGTCACCACCACAGCCTCTCCGAAATACTTGCGCACCGTCTTGAACATATAGCGCATATATTCAGCCATGTTTGCTGTTGAAAGAGCCTTCCATGCCTCTTCGCAAATCAGCATCTTGCGCACGCCTTTGAGTCGGCGCATCTTGTTGATGAAAGCCTCCATGATGATGATTGTCACCACCGGGAACAGCTCCTTGTTGTCACGGATCTCGTCAATCTCAAAGACTACAAACCTCTTGTTGAGCAGGTCGATGTTCTCTTTGGAGTTGAGCAGGAAATCAAACCTGCCGCCGTGGTAATACTGGCGGAGCGTTGTCAGGAAATTGTCAATGTCGAAATCCTGTTTGTAGATAGGTATCGGGCGCTGGGCCATCTCCGCACGGTAATCATCGCGCATAAACTCATAGAAGGAGTTGAAGCATGGCACAATGTTTTTATCCCGGCTCATCTTTTCAAGGAACATGGACAATGCCGAGCCAAGTTCGCCGCTCTCGGTCTTTGTCACGCGGTCATCCTCCGACTTCCACAGCGTCAGAAGCAGGGTTTTTATGCTGTCCTTCTTTTCGACATCAAACACCCCGTCGTCGGTGTAGAACGGATTGAATGATATAGGGTTATCCTCCGTATAGGTGTAATATATGCCATCCTCGCCGTGTGTACGGTCGTGGATAAGGTTGCAAAGACCTTCGTAGGAGTTGCCCGTGTCAATCAGCAGCACATGGGTCCCCTGTTCGTAGTATTGGCGCACGAGGTGATTGGTGAAGAACGACTTTCCGCTACCCGACGGACCAAGTATGAACTTATTGCGGTTGGTGGTTATGCCCCGCTTCATAGGCTCATCGCTTATATCCAGATGGATAGGTTTCCCGGTCAGTCTATCCACCATCTTTATGCCGAAGGGCGACAGGCTGCTGCGGTAGTTCGTTTCGGCGGTAAAGAAGCAGACAGCAGGTTCAATGAATGTATAGAAACTTTCCTCGGCGGGAAAATCAGCCTCGTTGCCGGGCATCGCCGCCCAGAACAGCGTCGGGCAGTCTATTGTGTTGTGCCTCGGCATACAGCCCATTGTGGCAAGTTGTCCGCCAACATCATTCTTGATCCGGCGCAGTTCCTCGGCATTGTCGCTCCATGCCATTATGTCGCAGTGGCAGCGGACGGAGGTCAGACCGTAGCTGTGAGCCTCGTTAAGATAGCAATCTATCCACTCCTTGTTTATGGCATTGGAGCGCGAGTAGCGGCTCAACGAGTTCATATTGCGTGCCGTCTTTTCAAACCTGCCCAGATTTTCATCATGGTCATCGATGAACACATACTGATTGTAGATGTGGTTGCAGGGCAACAGCAATCCCACGGGCGAAGCAAAACTCAACCTGCAATCGGAGCGGTCAGTGGAGAGGCGTTCATATCGGTTGTCGGTGCCGACTTTGCCGGGCAGATCCTCGGTGTCGGAGAGCGTGTGCAGACACAGCATATTGTCGCCTATTCTCATCTGCTGTGCCGAGAGATCTATATCCTCCAGACAGGTGACATCGCCCATTGACAGCGACAGGTATTTTTCAATGATACCCGAAGTCGTATCCGTGCCGAGTATCTCATCATCACCCATGCGGCGCAGACCTATATAGCCGGTGTCGTTGATAATGCGCTCGAACTGGCCGACGGCCTCCATGAAGCCGGCAATCATCTCGTGATTGAGTTCCTTCGGGATGATACGACCACGGCAGAGGGTTGAGAAGTTGGACTGTTGCCGGGCGTGCTCCTTCGTGGTCTTTGTCAGATAGAGGTAGCATTTGTGATTGAGGTACGGGCGCTCGTTGAAGTGGCGTTCAAAACTCCTGTCCAGAAATGATAACTCATCTTTATCAAGTTCCGGCTTGTAGTTCTCCGACACGAACCAATCCTGCTTATGCACGATTGAGAAATGCGGAAGCACTTTGATAGCCTTGCACCATGCCGCGTGCATCGCCTCGTATTCCTGCGAAGTGACGGTGAATAGTTCCGGGAGCGTCACCTCGTAGCACACGGTAACGTCGGCATCCTTGCTGATGATACAGCCGTGTTCCACTGAGAGAAGCGGCAGTTTGCTTTCCAGCGTCGTTGCTATAAGTGTATTTCTCATTTGCGACCTCCTTTCACTATGTGGCACAGGCGCAGACGGTTTATGATGTAGCGGGGGCGGTACTTTACCGAGGTGAGCTTCATAAGCCCGTATTGCCCGTACTTGCCGTTGAGATGGAAGGTGTACCATACCAGCACCGACGCGCTGATGGCACCGAAGCCTATGCACAATCCCTGCTGCACACCGCACATATATAGGATTACGAACAGTACGAAATCCGCTATAAGACCTCCCGCGAAGATGAACAGGTATTGAGCTTTCAGACCCTTGTATTCCACCGTTCTGCCTATACCCTTGTTAATTGAATATTCCATTGACAGCATGGGGTTAGAGGAAGAACGAGCGCAGGATTGTGGCTGCGACCACCAAGAAGATACAGGCACCGAACCACGAGGCGGCGGTTTTGGACGTGTCGGGATCGCCGGAGCTGAACTTGCCATAGACCTTGACACCGCCGATAAGACCGACGACAGCGCCGATGGCGTAGATCAGTTTTGTCGCGGGGTCGAAATACGAGGTCATCATCGAGGTTGCCTCGTTGATACCCGCCAGACCGTTTCCGGCGGCATAGAGGTTGGCGGCACACAGCATAAGTGTGAGCATTGCCGCGATGGGACGACGGAGGTGAGGGGCGTTCATAAACGCCACGATACGGTCATAGAGTTTTTTGAGGGATTTTGTCATAAATTTTATTTTTAGGTTGGATTGTGGATTTGGATAGTGGTGGGTCAGTGGAGTATATTGAAGTCGATAGCGTCAATGTCGGTGGTGTCTATGTCGGCATGGAACACGATTTTCTTCTTCGGCTTCGCTTCCTCCGGTTTTTGTGGCGGATTATCGGTATCCGCCGGGATTTCGGGGAGTTGGCACTCTATCATCAGTATGCGCTTGCGCACAAGCGGGTCGAGCTTTATTCTCTCAATGATCTGCGTGTTCTGAATGTCGGGAAGCACACGGCGGGCGGTTTCAACATCTTCGGGAGTATGGGGCATATCTTTCAGCACCCTCACAGTCTTGTCAATTTCAGGGAAGCCAACCCCGTCTGCTGTCGGCTCTGCCAATGTCGGGTCATCGCCGTTGATTTCGCCTGCCGTCTTTTCGTTAAAAAGGTCGTCAAGTTTCTCATCGGGGACCTGTGCCGGGCGCTTATCTTCCGGCTCATCGGGCATACCGGCATCCGAGGGCTTGCCGTATTCCTTGATGATAAGCGGGATTACCTCTTTGGCGGCTTCCCTTGCAGCCTCGCGGAACACATCCTTGAAATCGTTGATGTCGAATGTGCTTCTGCCAACAACGCTTTCATCTTCGGCTGTATCGGGTTGCGCTTCGGTATTCTCCTTTTCCGGCCTTGTATCGGTTGCAACCGGATTTTTGGCAACCGGAGCATCGGACTTTGTCAGCACCTTGCGGATAAGCCATACATTGCTTGCAAGCAATGCTATGATAATCGCCACCTCCATCAGAACAGGTCTTTATGGTTACGTTCATGGACACTGCGCATGACAGCGTTGTTGCGGGCGATATGCTCAAGGATTATTTCCGAGGCATAGGAACCGATGGACACTCCGGGCCTGTCAAGACCCTTCACCATGCGCGACAGGGCGGCATGGACTTCGGGATAGATATACACCTTCCTGTTGGACATCAAGGTGTGGGGCGAGAGGAAGCGCTCAATGTAGCGTTCTTCAGCTCCGTCGGGGATTTCGGCCACCTCGATAGTGGTGACCACTCGCGATTTGTTTTTTGTCATGATTCTATGATTTTGTTGATTACGTCGGCATATTTCTCGAAATGCTCGGCAAGCACGTTATTTACAAACGCCTTGACGGAACATGAAGTGCCATCCTCCGACATAAGGAGGATACGGCGGATTCTGAGGGCGTTTTCAGGTGCGATTTCAATCACCTTATATTTTTTATTGGTAGGAATGTTACCTGTGTTGTTCACAAAACGCTCCATATACCGTTGGAAGCGCTTAAGGTTGGTGGAGTGTTTTGCAGCGTTATTGGCCGCTTTGCGGGTTTTGTTTTTTTCTTTCATTTTTGTCAGAGTCTTTTTTTGATTATTTCCTCGTAGGTTTTGAAATGTTCCGCAAGCACATTGTTGACATACGCCTTCATTGAGCATACGGAGCCACTTTCATAGGATAGTATGCGTTTTATTGTCCTCATGAACTCCGGGTGTATCTCCACCATCTGGAATTTCTGTTGCGGGCGCATATAATCCATGTTGGTCACAAACTGCGAGGTGAAATATCCCTCCTTGTCAGTGTCCGTCGCCGTTGACCCAGTATCGGGTATGGTTTCGGCTGCCCGTGGAGTTTCCATCGCAGGATTGTCTTTACCGGTTTTCCGCTTCAATGTAGATAGACCGGAGGGCTCCTCGCGGAATGACCTGATGAACTCATCGGGGTCGATGTCGGACTCATATACCTTGGCCATAGGTGTCAGGGATTGAGCAGACCGAGAAGTTCATCGGCAAGTTCGGGCAGGCGCGTGCCTTTAAGCAGCAGTTTGTCGGGAGGTATGACGGTCGAGCGGAACACGGCACGTTCCAGTGTCTTTGAGCCTTCGCGTCTGAACTTCTTTGTATCGGGGATTTTCGTGCGCATGGTTTTCAGCCCGCAATCCTCGAAAACCGCCTCATACTGGTCGTAGAGATCTGTTTTCTCCCGCCCGTCAACGAGGTTCCAGAGCATACGCATCTGTTTGACCTGCGAGCGGCCGGTGGTAAGCCACTCCTGTATCTTCATGGCGAAGGCGAGCGAGCTTTCAAGTATCACCTTGTCGGCGGCGACAGGAACAATCACGGCATCCATGCAGTTGATGATGTTCACCACCCCACGGTTGTTGACCGTGCCGGGCAGGTCGAAGAACACGATGTCAATCTCGTTGCCACTCTCGATGATATGCCGTACTTTCTGCATGGCTTCCTCCGGCGGTGCCGAAAGCAGCGGGTAAGGGGCCAGCTTTGTCAGGCGCATATTGTCGGAGAACATTTTTTTGAACACGGGGCTGCACTCGATGAGGTCTTTGTCGCGTTCACGCATATCCTCTATGCTGTACTGCGGATAGTCGCAGTCAACGACAAGGACTTTCAGCCCCCTCACATAGTATAGGTAACTCGCCGTCAAGACGGTCAGAGTTGTTTTGCCGGCCCCACCTTTCTGGGTGGAGAAGGCGACAAATTTGGGATCTGTCATTGGATTTAATTTGATAAATGAAGTTGCGGTAATTGCACAGCAGTGGCCGTCAGCGTCAATCCGACACGTTGCAGACCGGTCTTGTCCGTACTTTGTGTGAGGACAGGCAGCGGCATTGGCTATGCTTGTTGGGGTTGGGGTACGGCTATCTCCGTCGCCGATGGGCGACCTTCCTCCGCCGTCGGGAGGGCATCGGCTAAATTAACCGGAATTTTGTAGTCGTGTCAGTCATTTTCTTTTTTAATTTTTGGATGTAAATTTAGCGGTGCATCTACCAATAGCGGGGTTCTCGTTTCGGGATGGCTGCCTCCGTTTGCGCGCTGGTGGTTGCCGGGTTCCTTAGCCTTGAAGCTATTGACTATTGATAAATATGTTTGTCATTCATAAAATCTTCTAATCCATTTTTCTTCCTTATAATAAGGAAATCTGAATATCATTCGTTAAGCAGTTCCTATATATAATAAATCCTTTGAACTGTAAGGAAGGATATTGTATTACCTTATATAAAGACTTTCCATAGAAAGGAAAATTTTATTTATGACAGACTGATAATCTTTACTGCGGTTCAATGGATAGTTCCGTTATATAATAGGTAAATTGAACTCCTTGAAGACAGGTCTGATTGCCAATCTCTATACAAAGAAACAAAATAAAATCCATTTTGTCAAGCCCTTAAAATTGTCAATCCATTAGCTCATAGCGGTCAAGGTACCGGTTTTCCTCACTTTTCCCCGGATTTCCCGAAAACGGGGCTGAATTTTTAACATTTCGCCATGCGATTTTTTTTGCGCGCCGACCCGCAGGACACTCCAGCGGTGTCTTCACCGCAATCTCACAGGCATAAAGCATCAAAATTTTTCCTCTCGCCGTTAGGATTTACGCCGGATTTTTTGTAACTTTATGGAAGCATCGACGGGTGTAGCCACCCTCCGCAGGCATGGAACACCGCTTTTTCACCGCCCAATGGTATGACCGGCACCACAGGCACCGAAAATACGGATTTCATATTATGAAGGATGTCCACATAGACATAGCAAGGTGTCCGAATAGTAACTATTCGGGTTTCGGGTAACTCCGGTTCCCACGAAACGACCTTGCAATGCAGGATATTCTCCAAAGTCGAATATCCCATGACTTGACCTGCGGTTTACCGGTTCCCCTGCGGTGCTACTCACCACAAATCCATATATAATATGACTGAAAATCCAAAAACCGGGCGACCTTTGTCGCCAAACCGATGCACCCATTGCGTAATGGTACGCTTCGACGACCTCGAATGGGACAGCCTGATCCGCATGATGGAGAAGGCGGATGAATCCGTAAAGGCCACTTTCATCAAACAGCTCATCTTCGGAAAGCCTTTCAAGGTGCTTGCCTCCGATAAAAATCTTGCCGTCTATTGTTCCAAACTCTCGGAGTTTTTCGCCCAGTACCGCACAATCGGGGTAAATTACGACCTCGTTGTGAAGGAGCTTCGCGCCAATTTCACCGAGAAAAAAGCGATGACACATCTCTACAAGCTGGAGAAAGCCACCATAGAACTGGCAAAAATCACAGCCGATGTCAAGGCATTATCCATGCAGTTTGATGAACAATGGTTGCTAAAATCTCGATAGGCTCATCGCTCTACGGGGCGTTGTCATACAACGGCGAGAAGATGAACCGGGAGGAAGGACGTGTGCTTGGAGCGAACAAAATCATTCTTCCGGCAGACGGTCAGATTGACATAGCCCGTATGGTGGAGAACTTCAACCTGTTCATGCCTAAAATGGGCAGGACAAAGAAACCTGTTCTCCATATCTCCCTCAATCCGCACCCCGATGACAGACTGACGGAGCAGCAGTATGAAATCCTCGCCCGCGAGTATCTGGACAAACTCGGCTTCGGTGAGCAGCCCTTCATCATCTATAAGCACATGGACATAGACCGCCACCATATCCATATAGTGACAGTCAATGTCAACGAACAAGGCAAGAGGCTCAATCAGGATTTCCTGTATCGCCGTAGCAAGAAGATCACCACCGAGCTGGAGGAAAAATACAATCTCCATAAGGCGCAGCGAGAAAAAATCTCGCCGGACACTCCGATTAGAAAACTTGACCCGTCGGGCGACATCAAGCGTCAGGTTGCCAACACCGTTAAAATGGTGGGTATGCGCTACAAGTTCCAGACCATCGGAGAGTATAACGCCATTCTCTCATTATATAATGTGAGGTGTGAGCAGACCGACGGCAGGGTCAACGGGCGCGAGTATCACGGGCTGGTGTATTTCGCCACCGATGACAGCGGCAAGACAATCGCAACGCCGTTCAAGGCTTCGCGCCTCGGCAAGTTCGCAAGTCGCGCCGCCATTGACGGACGGTTTGAGCGGGCTAAGGATAAGATTGATATTGCGCCCACCAAACGCAAAGTCACCGATGTGCTTACCATCGCCGCCGACAAATCAGACTTCATAGCCAAGTTGAAAGAGCGTAACATTGATGTTGTTCTACGCTACACCGATGAAGGGCGCATATATGGTGTTACATTCATTGACCACGAGAGCATGACGGTATTGAACGGCTCCCGTTTGGGCAAGGAGTTCTCGGCAAACGCCATCAACGAGCGGTTCAACAATCCGGCAAACGAGCCTGTCAATACTCCCGATGTTGCGATACCTATTGTTGCGCCACCGATAGAACCGACATCCGAAGATCCCCATTCCGATACTACCCAAGAGCAGGATAATAATCAACCGTCAGGCAGTCAGCAACAATCCACAAGCACGCAGCACACCACCGTTACCCAATCTCCCACCGATTACGGTGACTCTGATTTTGCCTTACCGGGCCTTGACCTGTTCCAGCAGGGGCAGTCGTTCAATCCCGAAGAAGAAGAATTCCGCCGCCGTATGCAGCGGAAGAAAAAGAAAGGGCGTCGCCCAAAATTCTAACAATTAAAATTTACAATTATGAGCCAACAAGAGGATGACCTCCGGGCGTTGGCAAAGATCATGGACTTCCTGCGGGCGGTCAGTATCGTGCTGGTCGTAGCCAACCTATACTGGTTCACCCGTGTGGAAGCCACCGACAGCGGCTGGTTTATCTCCACCGTTGATAAGATCTGTGCCAACTTCAACCGCACCTGCGGACTTTTCAACAATACTTTCAACTCAAAACTTTTCGCTTTGCTCCTTCTTGGGCTGTCATGCTTCGGAACAAAGGGAGTGAAGAACGAGAAGATAACATGGCGGCACATAGGCATAGCCCTCGGTGCAGGTATAATCCTGTTCCTGTTGAACTGGTGGCTGTTGCCACTCGGTTGCCCTTATCTCTACATCGGCACCACCGGCACCGGTTACATCTGCCTTCTCATGGGCGGAATATGGGCAGGGCGTATGCTGAAGAACAACATGATGGATGACCGCTTTAACGATGAAAACGAGAGCTTCATGCAGGAAACAAAACTTATGGATAATCAATACTCCATAAACCTGCCGACCAAATTCTACTATCAGAAGAAATGGCACAAGGGCTGGATTAACATCGTAAACCCGTTCAGAGCCACCATCGTGTTAGGCACACCCGGTTCGGGCAAGTCGTATGCCGTCATCAATTCTTTCATCAAGCAGATGATAGAGAAAGGTTACAGCGGCTATATCTACGACTTCAAAAGCCCCGATTTGAGCGTGATTGCCTACAACCATCTTCTCAATCACAAGGAGGGATACGGCAAGGTCAAACCGAAATTCTACATGATAAATTTCGATGATCCGGAACGAAGCCACCGCTGTAACCCCATACACCCGGACTTTATGACCGATATTGCAGACGCTTACGAGAGTGCATACACTATAATGCTCAATCTCAACAAGTCTTGGGTGAGCAAGCAGGGCGATTTCTTTGTGGAGTCACCGATTGTTTTGTTTGCCGCTATAATCTGGTTTTTGAGGATTTATCGGAAAGGAAAGTATTGCACATTCCCTCATGCTATTGAACTTTTGAATAGGAGATACGAGGATTTATTCCCCATTCTCACCAGTTATCCGGAGCTGGAAAACTACCTCTCTCCGTTCATGGACGCATGGCAAGGTGGAGCGCAGGAGCAGCTTCAAGGACAGATAGCGTCGGCAAAAATCCCGCTGTCACGCATGATTTCCCCGCAACTCTACTGGGTTATGACGGGCGATGATTTCACGCTTGACATCAATGACCCACAAAAACCTAAGATATTATGTGTCGGCAACAATCCCGACCGTCAGAACATCTACGGGGCGGCATTGGGGCTGTATAATTCCCGCATCGTGAAAATCATAAACAAAAAAGGTATGCTGAAAAGCGGTGTTCTGATTGATGAACTCCCCACGATATATTTCAAGGGCCTCGACCAGCTTATAGCCACTGCCCGAAGCAACAAGGTTGCCGTGTGCCTCGGCTTTCAGGACTTCTCGCAGCTCAAGCGAGATTACGGTGACAAGGAGGCTGCGGTCGTGATGAACACCGTCGGAAACATATTCTCCGGGCAGGTCGTTGGCGAAACCGCCAAGACCCTATCGGAGCGGTTCGGCAAGGTTCTCCAAAAGCGTCAGTCAATCTCTATCAACCGACAGGATGTGAGCCACTCTTTCAACACGCAGATGGACAGTCTTATACCGCCGAGCAAAATATCCACGCTGACGCAGGGTATGTTCGTGGGAGCGGTATGCGACAACATAGACGAGCGCATAGACCAGAAGATTTTTCATGCCGAGATAGTCATAGACAGCGCAAAGGTCAAGGCTGAAACCGACCGCTATAAGCCTATCCCCATACTCACCGACTTCCACGACGACACTCCCGACAAGGAGCACATGAAGGCGGTCATACAACGCAACTACGAACAGGTAAAAGCCGATGTGATCCAAATAATATCCGACGAGAAACAACGGATTTTATCCACACCGGAACTTAGCCACCTGTTCCCGCAACAGTAAAATTCAAAAATAATCACCACAAAATCCACAATCCAATGTTACAATTCACCGGAGGTTATTACGACCTCGACTATTACCGCCTGTATCTCCTAAGATACTTATCAGAAAACAATTTCGACATCGCCACCGACCACCCGCAGATTGTCGCCAACTCCGACCGCGCACTTGACACTTACGAGGAAGCACGGCGCAGCGGCGCAAGTGTGCCGGAGGCGGAGGAACTGGCTCTTGTAGTGCTGTTCACCAACATCGGCGAGTCGGAGTTCGACATCGTGGCCGATATTCTACTTGAATATTTCGGCGACACCCTCAACATGGACTATGAGCCTGCCGCCCACTACTGGGCGCGCTGGATCTTGGACAACGTGCCACACCTCTTTGACGGCTTCGACCGCACGCAGGTGGGCATCGACCGGGAGGAACTTGATGAGAAGCGCGACATACTGATTGGCCGTATCACCCAATTCTGCGAGGACAATGGCTTATAACCGTATGCAGAAAATGCGTGACAACATCGAGGCGATACGCACCGCTTTCGCCCTGAATGTTGAGCGCAGACCGCCAAATGACGCGGAATGGGATATACTGTCAAAGTATGCCGGGTTCGGCGGACTGAAATGTATCCTTCTGGACGCAAACGAGCTTGCCGACGTTGCCAAGTGGACAAAATCCGACCGTGAGCTGTTCGCACCGACCGTTGAACTGCGCAGGATAATACATGACTACTCAAAAGACGACCGGGAGTTTAAGCGCTACATGGACTCCTTGCAGGCATCGGTCTTGACTGCCTACTACACGCCCAAGCACGTTGTGGAGGCCATATCCCAGACTTTGCAGCAATCGGGCGTTGAGCCGCAACGCTTCCTCGACCCAAGTGCCGGGAGCGGTGCTTTCGTGGACGCTTTCACGTGGGTAAATCCTCATGGCGAGCGCATTGCGTTTGAGAAGGACGCTCTTACCGGTCTTATCCTCTCAAAACTATATCCCCAGACCGACGTGCATATTGAGGGTTTTGAGAAGATTGGCACCGACTATCAGGATTATTTTGATGTCGCCGCGTCAAATATACCATTCGGTGACATATCGGTTGCTGACCCGGAATATGCCACGAGCGGTAATATCGCCTACAAAAAATCGGTGTCGGCGATACACAATTACTTCTTCCTCAAAGGTCTTGACTCCGTGCGTGAGGGCGGCATTGTCGCCTTCATAACCTCGCAGGGCGTGATGAACGGCAAAAGCCCGTTTGTCAGAATGGAGCTGATGAAGCGTGCCGACCTCGTCACGGCTTTGCGTCTGCCCAACAACACGTTCACCGACTCGGCGAACACCGAGGTTGGCAGCGACCTTATCATATTGCAGAAACGGTCAAGAAAAACCGGGTTCACTCCCGATGAGGAACTGTTCATGCAGTCCACCGCAGCACAGGGCAGCGGCATACCCAACAACCGCTATTTCATAGAAAATCCGGGGCACATCATCTGCACCGGGGTAAAGGAGGACACCGATCCATACGGAAAGCCGGCATTGGTATATACCCATGACGGCGGTATTGTCGCTATCGGCGAGGATATGCGCAGGGTTCTCTATGCAGAGTTCGGGCGACACCTAAATATTGACCTGTATAACGGCAAGCCAAAGAAGGCACACTCCGTATCCGCACCTATATATAATAAGGTGTCGCCGAAAGAAAAGGCACAGCCCGACATTGAGGATGTGGAAGCGGTGGAGGTCAAGCCTACGGAAATTAAGCCGGAAAATGTCAATCCAAAGCCAATCAACAATATCAATACGAGAGCCGATGAAATTGAAACATCGGGCAATGTCGTGCAGGCGCAAGACAATCACGACGGCTACGACCCGAAACTGATGATGTATAATCTTTTCGGTGAGTTGGTGGAGATACCCGGTGCAAAGAAACGCCGCAATAAGCGTCAGGGATTGCCGAAGGAGCAAAAGCAGCAGCCAAAGGCACAACCGAAACCTGTTGAGGTTAAGAAAGTCGATGAGGTGGCAACGGATGAAACGCCAAAGACAGGCTTCCGACCTCTCACCGAAGAAGAATTGAAATTTTATGGCTCACTCAACTGGGATGACAATCCACCCATCAACGGGTTCTACACAACCATGATGGAGATTGCCCACCGTCAGCTTATGGAACAGGAGGCGGAACGCCAGCGGTTGGAGGCGGCAAATAATCCCGACAAAGCCGTTATCCCGGACACTCCATATATTGAAATGACCGAAGGCGATTTCATTCCCGGTGTTCCCACGGGAGTGAGGAAACGCACCATCATTCCTATTGACAATGTAGCCGCCTCTCAAAAGAAAGAGCCGGATATGTCGCCCCGCCCGTTCTCGGAGGATATTCAGTTTTTCCACAAAGACGGTTCTATGGTATGCGACACCGGGCAGGTTGGCTTTCTCTCGCAGGTCAGCCGCATGGGTGCCACCTTCACGCCGCTCCAGCTCAAACCGGAGCAGGCGAAACGTGCCATGCTCTATATAACCCTGTCGGAAACGTATCAGCAACTATATCATTACGAGGCTGAAACGCACGAGCCGAGCGAACACCTGCGCGAGCATCTCAATCAATACTACGATGAATTTGTGCAGAAGTACGGACATCTCAACGAGCGCGAGAACGTGAAACTAATAAAGATGGACTCCAACGGCTGTGACGCTCTCGCACTTGAACGTGGCGACAACGGGCTATTTGTCAAGGCTGACATCTTTGACCGCCCGGTTGCCTTTGCCGTTGACGAGGTTACATCCGTCGGCACGCCTATGGAGGCTCTATCGGCATCACTAAACAAGTTCGGCAAGGTTGATTTCCCCTATATGTGTTCCCTCGTGGGCATCGATCGGGAGCAGATTATTGAGAGCCTCGACGGGCGCATATTCTATAACCCCCTTGTTGGCGAGTACGAGATCTCCGACCGCTTCATTGCCGGAAACGTGGTGACAAAGGCTGAACTTATTGAAAACTGGATTACCGACACGGGCGACACCGACCCGCGAGTGGCGGCATCGCTCAAAGCCCTCAAAGACGCTTTCCCCGAAAGGATACGGTTCGAGGAACTGGACTTCAACTTCGGCGAGCGTTGGATACCCGCCGGCATCTATGCCGAATATATGTCGTATCTCTATGACACCGATGTAAAGATTGCCTATTCCTCGGCTATGGATACTTTCTCGGTGACAAACACCGATGACACCGCCAAAATATCCCACGAATACTGCGTTAAGGGTCAGTTCAAGCATTACAACGGTATGTCGCTGTTGCGCCATGCCCTGCACAACACAACGCCTGACATCAGGAAATCAATCGGCAAGGACGCGGACGGCAAGGAGATACTTGTTCCCGACCCGGAGGCGATAATGCTTGCCAATACAAAGATTGATGAAATCCGCGACGGCTTTACCGAATGGCTCAACGGTCAGAGCGACGAGTTTAAGGAACGCCTTGTTGACCTCTATAACCGCCGCTTCAACTGCTTCGTGCGCCCCCGCTATGACGGTTCGCACCAGACTTTCCCCGACATCAACATAAAGCTGTTGGGCGACCGATTAGGAATAAAATCCATATATCAGTCGCAGAAAGATTGTATCTGGATGCTCTTGCAGAATGGCGGTGGTATCGCTGACCACGAGGTAGGCACCGGCAAGACGCTGATAATGTGCATTGCGGCACACGAGATGAAGCGTCTTGGGCTTGCCCACAAGCCTATGATTATCGGACTGAAAGCCAACGTAGTCGCCATTGCCGAAACCTACCGCACGGCATATCCCAACGCCCGCATACTATTTGCCGATGAAAAGACATTCTCCACCGCCAACCGAGTGAAATTCCTGCGCAATATGCAGAACAACGACTACGACTGCATCATAATGTCGCACGACCAGTTCGGCAAAATCCCGCAATCAAGGGAGTTGCAGGCTGAAATCTCGCAGGCTGAACTTGACACGGTGGAAGAAAACCTCGAAGTTCTCAAAGAGCAGGGCAAGGACATATCCGTCGGTATGCTCAAAGGTCTTGTGAAGCGCAAGGCGACACTTGAAGCACGGCTTGAGACCATACGCTACAAGATGGAGAAAGAAAAGGATGAGGTGCTGGACTTCAAGAGCATGGGCATCGACCATATCTTTGTAGATGAAAGTCATTATCAGAACTTTTTACGGATTCCTGTTTTTGCGCATACCACTTTGAA
>CAJTZS010000039.1 GCA_910584055.1 uncultured Muribaculaceae bacterium
CCGTTCCGTGGTACATGGGTCGTCGGCACTCCCGGTTCCGGTAAGACTTTCTCCATTGTCGAGCCGTTCATCCGTCAGCACTCTGCTAAGGGTTTTGCTATGGTAGTTTATGACTACAAGTGGCCTACACTTGCCACCAAGTTGTATTATCATTATCTTAAGAATCAGCGCGAAAACCGACTTCCAAAGGGCTGCAAGTTCTCGGTAATCAACTTCGTGGATGTGGAATACAGCCGTCGTGTGAACCCCATTCAGCAGAAGTATATCGGCAACCTTGCTGCAGCATCGGAAACGGCCGAGACCTTGCTTGAGTCTTTACAGAAGGGAAAGAAAGAAGGAGGCGGAGGTTCAGATCAGTTCTTCCAGACCTCTGCGGTTAACTTCCTTGCAGCGATCATCTACTTTTTCATCAATTATAAGAAACTACCTTATGATGAGAACGGCAATCAGCTCTTTCCCAAAATGGTTGTTGACCGTGAGACCGGCTTTGAGAAACCGACCGGAGAAGTGTATGCCGATGCTGCCATGACCCGTCGTGTTGAGCCGGCTTACTGGCTGGGCAAGTATTCCGATATGCCCCATGTACTGTCATTTCTGAATGAGGATTATCAGACCATCTTTGACGTCCTCAAGACCGACAATGAGGTGTTACCGCTTCTTGGGCCTTTCCAGACGGCATTGAAAAACAAAGCTATGGAACAGTTGGAAGGTATGATAGGCACGCTCCGCGTCTATACATCTCGTCTGGCGACCAAGGAATCCTACTGGATATTCCATAAGGACGGTGATGACTTTGACCTCAAGGTTAGTGACCCTGCTAATCCGTCTTATCTTCTGATTGCCAACGATCCTGAGATGGAGAGCATCATCGGAGCGTTGAACGCTCTGATTCTTAACCGTCTCGTTACCCGTGTCAATACAGGACAAGGCAAGAATATCCCGGTGTCTATCATCGTCGATGAGTTGCCTACGCTGTATTTCCACAAAATTGACCGTCTTATCGGCACAGCCCGAAGCAACAAGGTTTCGGTCGCACTCGGCTTTCAGGAGCTGCCGCAGTTGGAGGCTGACTATGGCAAGACAGGAATGCAGAAAATCATAACCACAGTCGGCAATGTAGTCAGTGGTTCAGCCAGAGCCAAGGAGACTCTTGAATGGCTGTCAAGCGACATCTTCGGTAAGGTAGTTCAGTTGAAGAAAGGAGTCACGATAGATCGAGACCGCACCTCCATCAACCTTAATGAGAATATGGACAGCCTTGTTCCGGCTTCTAAAATCTCCGACTTGCCGACCGGATGGATTTGTGGACAGGTGGCACGCGACTTCGTGAAAACGAAAACCGGGATGCGTGACAGCATCAATATCCAGGAAGCCGAGGAGTTCAAGACCTCGAAGTTCTACTGCAAGACCGACTTCGACATGGATGAGATTGCAAAAGAGGAAGCAGGGTATGTCCCTCTGCCGAAGTTCTATTCCTTCCCATCCCGCGAAGCCCGTGAGCGTATCCTGTATTCAAACTTCCTCCGTGTCAACCAGGACATCAAGGACATGATTCGTGAAATCCAGCAATACCGCGTCAAGAAATAATCATCTCCGTTAATTCATAACGGATCTAACATTACGATAAGGGTATGACCAAACAGTCGTACCCTTTGTCTATTTTCTATTTTAATAAATAACGGCGACCTTGCCTACATTGGAAAAGTATTTATTACAAATTACAAAATATTGGTGGATTTCGCCAATTATTTTGCGATGAGGCATTGGTGTCACAGTTATTTTTTGTAATTTTGAAAGCGAATTTAAAACCATCTACCATGAGATCGAATCAAGATATTAATAGGCTAAAAATAGTTCTTGCAGAGAAGAAGCGAACTAATAAATGGCTTGCAGAGCAGCTATGCAAGGATCAAGCAACTGTTTCTAAATGGTGTACGAATACATCACAGCCAACATTGGAAATGCTTGTTAGGATTGCGGATGTCTTGGAAGTAGATATCAAGGACTTATTGCATCCTTCCACACTGATTAAAGAAGGTTGAATTTTAAATAATTCGGGAATTATCGTTTACGTTTTTAATGTAAATGATATTAAGAAGGGAATACATCTAACGAAAGACGATATGCACGACAATTTGAAGCTGACAAAGCTCTTCCATATCGATGATGCCTTCAGGAGACTATCTTCTGATACAACTTATATCGGCATTGATTTTGGCACCAGCACTACAGTAGTGTCTCTGGCTACATATAATATGCTCACCGGAGAAATTGAGTGTGAGAGTATGCAATTGCCACAGAAGGATAAGTTCGGTAATCCTATGGAAGGGGAACTCTTCCCTACAGTGATTGCCGTAAATGCAAATGACGGTAAACCTATTTATGGACAAGGTGCATATGACCTCAAATGGAATCCTGACTACACTTTCGGAGTTAATCTTTGGCATTCATTTAAGATGGAGCTTGGCAAGGATTTAGGACCAAGATGGTATGAAAGCCAGCAGAGCAAGATAAAATCCCCGCAGGATGCTACCAAGATGTTCTTTAAGTTCTTAAAACGGTCAATTGAGAAGACCGTCCGAGAGAGGAACTTGCCTGAAAACATTAAGTATGCCATCAGCATACCGGCTTCATTTGAAAGCAACCAGCGTAAAGACCTTCTTGAAGCATTGAAAGCAAATGAAATTCTTGTAGATGGTTCTCTATTCATAGATGAGCCAAATGCAGCATTTATCGGCTATATCAATAATCCAGAATGTCAGCCCATCGAACTGAAAGCAGAATATAATCCGAAAGTCCTTGTATTTGACTTCGGAGCAGGAACCTGTGACCTCTCACTTCTTGAGATTACAGCGGATCATCAAGGCCTCCACTCCAACAATCTCTCAATCTCGCAGTTCGCAGAATTAGGAGGCAATGACATCGACAGGTACATCTCTCATAATTATCTCTTGCCACAGCTTCTTAAAGCAAACAATCTTGCAGGAGATAACGACTTCCTGACGACTAAACAGAAGGAAGTAATCGCGAATCAGCTTCTTGGGGTAGCTGAGAACATGAAGAAAAGGCTCTGCAATGAGGACTTTAACTTCCTTCTCTCCGAACCTGACATTATGAATGAAGTTGTTGCTGCCGGTCATGGTATCACAATAGAGACGCCGAATCTTCAGATTCCCACCAATGATGGCGTTCTTAAAATTCAGAAACTTTGGTTGAGCTATGCCGATTTCATCGAAACGATGAAAGTCTTCTTCAAAAAATCATTATTCACTAATCATAGTGCTTATACCGTCAAGGGGCAACAGAAGAAATACAATAGTATTCAATCGGCCATTGATACCGCTCTCCAAAAAGCTCATGTCAACAAGGATGAAGTTGACTATGTGATTATGATCGGAGGCAGTTCTAAAAACCCCTTCGTTCAACAGAAGATTAAGAGTTATTTCTCTGACGCAACGGTAATGGTGCCCCGCGAACTTCAAGCACTGGTATCGCAAGGAGCTGCTTTGCATTCAATTCTGAACAATGGGTTTGGGATACAAGCTGTACGACCCATTGTCGGTGAATCTATAATTGTTGTCACTCAAAATGGCAATGCCCCTGTTATTTCAGCAGGAACAGAAGTTCCATTTGAGACTTCTCTTGACGATGCATTCTCGACTGGAAGTAAGAAATATAAAGAAATAGAAATTCCAGTTTGCGTTGGTAATGATAAGAAACTGCTATATAATCTCCATCTAACTCGCCAGAATAACGAGATTTTTCCGGAAAATACGCCGGTTTCTCTGCATTTCGAAATGGATGCAGACAAAATCCTGGTTGTTAGAGCCAAGGCAATGGGAGAAGAGTGGGAAACGAAATGCGAGAATCCTCTTGACAATGCAGCCATGACGGATGGAGAGGCAAAAGTCCTTAAAGCTCAACGAGCCGCATATGTATCAGCAGAGAATAACAATCACCGGCCTACATCAAGCTCCCTTGATGCACTTTGCCGTGCCTATGAGGATAATAATCAGTATTTTTTGGCTGGGGAGACATTGGAAGAACGAATTCAATACTACCCAGATTCATCACTATACAATCGTATAGGTGTGCTGTTTCATAATAGCGGGGTTTACAATCGAGCAATAGCCTATTTTCGAAAGGCTGTAAAAAGAGATCCTAACAACGCTAATGCCCTAAATAATTTAGGACATGACCTTTACATAATTGGTGAGATTAAAGAGGCAAGAGAATATGTGGAGAAAGCAGTCAATCTACGTGGCGATTATGCCATTGCATTAGTCGTCCTCGGTCGTATCGAAGCAATTGATAAAAATGAAGCAAAGTCAAAAGAGTATTTCAGACGTGCGTTCAATATTTTTACACGACGTTGGAAATCTAATGATTTGGATGACTGTGAGAAAGGATGGTTCAAGTCCGTGGCTAATGAACTGAAAGAAACAGAAACGTATAAACAACTTACGCAGGAACTGCGTAATAGTACACAGTCTAAAGGCTATTCTTTGGAGAATACTCTATTTGGTTCACATGATAAGATATAAATTATGAAGTGGTTGCCAGGAGAAAACGATTTGGTAAAAGAGCAGACCGACTTTCGAGGCAAGGTATGGTCTGAATCCGGGAATGTCTATGTTTCCGGATTCCCAGGCTCTGGCAAAAGTGTGTGTTTACTTTATGCAGTAAAGACGATTCGAGATAAAAAACCTGAAGCAACGATTCTTTTTGTAGAGTTTACCCATGCTCTTATTAAGATGATCGAAGCGGCTCTAAAGGAATTGCATCTCAATAATGTCCCTGTTGTCACGTATAATGAATTTCGACGTAATTACAACGACCATTATGATTTTATAATCTGTGATGAAGTTCAGGACACATCAGCTCCACTTTTGCATCTCATGAAGCAAAGAGCCGAGCGGGTCATTGTCGGCGGCGATCCCAATCAATCAATTTATGAGAAATTGCCTGGGAACGAAGAGCCCACCGTTGGACCTGAAGAAATGAAAGGAATACTTTCTCCAAGTACCACGGAATTAACCATACTGCATAGGCTTAACAAATATATCATTCGAGGAATCAATAGCTTTTTCCCTCAAATGCACATACTCGCGGAGAAATCCTCTATGCTGAAAAAACATAAACCAGCGTATGTCTGGCATTGTGCAGATCAGAATGATGAGGTGAAACGTATTATGGATGATGCTAAAAACGCTCTGAATTTTGGTGAAAGCGTGGCTATCCTCTTGCCTAACCATAATAAGATAGAATCTTTTGTGAACATATATCTGGAAGCTTGCGGAGTTGAACCTTTCGACTTTTCCAGAGACCGCCAATATGGTAAACCAAACTATGGTTTACTTAATGAATATCTTGCAAAAAATAATATTAAAATGCAATCTATCACCAACGGTTTTGGTTCTCTGGTAACAGATAGCGACAAGATTATTCTATCTACATATCATAGTTCAAAAGGACTTGATTTCGATAAGGTCTTCATGCCATTCTGCAATGAGTCATATAATGAAGATGCTCGTTTGTTCATGGTTGCGATGTCGCGTAGCCGCAAAGATCTCATCATCTCGTATACCACAACTATGAATCAGTTTGTGCGAAAATTCTATAATAATAAGGATGCTTGCCAGTTTGTTGATTATCCTGACATGGCAAAAGGTCCCAGTATATTTGGTAACAATAATGCCTCAGACGAGGATGAAGATTGGTAAAACAGCTATGGCACAATATAATCATATCGCATTGGTTAGACGCGACGAGGTGATTGAGCTTTTCAAGAATGGGAGCTTATTCCCTCAGTCCACAATACAATTTACCGGTTCCTTGACTGCATTAGCCAAGAAACCAAAGGATGTCTTGAAAATTTTCGCGAAGACACCAGTTGTTGAGTATAGCATCAATTACTTCATACTTTACCTTCAGACTGAGAATAAATCTTTGAGTAAGGGCATTAAGTACAGTGATCTTATTTCTATCATCCCTCTCGATGAAGATGCGGAGCGTATGGGGTTGTCATTATCCCCTCAAGTAAAACTCGAACGCCCTATCTTCCAGCAGGCATACCTTATGTACTTGCAAGAATCAGCTATCAATAACGCCATTAAAGGCGTAGAAAACATTGGGGTTATTTTCGGATATGATGACTTGCAGACATCAATAAAGAAAGTGACAAAGAAGACAATCGGTACATGGGTAAATCTTATTTTGGATGAGGAAGGGAAAACGAGCCCCAAGACAATTTGGGAATTCCTTCTTACTTATGTAAGAAGTCAAACATATCCTAATGGGACTGCAGGAGCATTCCTTGACACCATGTCTGTTGTTCATAACTTCACCAAAGGCAGGGATGAGAAGAAAGACCAGAAATGCACCACAACAGGACGATTAATCCTGGAGGTCTCTAAACCAACTTACAGCCAGCTGACAGAATGTCTTGCCCGGTCTTCAAATTTTGTAAAAGCTGCAGACAATGGTTATAAAGGGTTCTGGAAGATTGCCCCAATGTACTTCATATTGCTCGATAAGTTGAGCACAGCATCCGAAGATGGTACTTATATTGGCAATACACCCGTAAATGAATTTGTAGACAGCGTAAAGACGCACTATGACGAGGACATTCTCAAACCGGCTCTCTTTTTGGTCGGGGTAACTCTTGGACAATCAAGTACATATAAGTTATTATATAACAGTTGCCGTGAAAATCTTCCTTTTTTATTATGAACATCGTTAACCACGGAGGCAGTTGTGGTATATAAATACAGACGATTTTAAACAACGTAAATATGACCGGAAATAAAAATAAGGTGGCGATTATAGGGCTTGGCTATGTCGGGCTGCCTCTTTTATGTCAATTTTCAAAGACATTTGATTGCTTCGGCCTTGACGTTGATAGAAGACGTATTGAGGAACTCTCTATGGGTGAAGACAGAAAATGCTGTGTGCCTATAGAATACTTAAAGTCTATAAATACAAACAGACTGACTACAAATTGGAATTATATCTCTGGGTGTGATTACTTTATCGTTACTGCTCCGACTCCCATATCGGCAGACAAGAAGCCGGACATAACTTCGCTTAAAAATATAAGTGAAAATTTAGGGCGAGTTATCAGATCTGGGGCTATAATCGTTTTTGAATCAACCGTTTCACCCGGAACAACTGAAGAAGTTTGTGCTGACATTATAGAGAAAGTTTCGGGATTAAAGTTAAACCAGGGTTTTTATGTGGGCTATTCACCGGAAAGAATCAATATCGGAGATTCAGTACATACATTGAATAATGTCCCTAAAATCATATCCGCCTCCAACAACGCTTCTTTAATGGCTATCACTAATCTTTATAAGGAAGGATTAGGGTGCAGTATAGTAGAAGCATCATCAATTCGTGTAGCAGAAGCGGCGAAATTATATGAGAACGTTCAAAGAGATGTGCTGATTGCACTAGCTAATCAATACTCTGAATATTGTCAAGCTGAAGGAATTAACATAAACGAAGTGACTAAATGCGCCTCAACAAAATGGAATTTTGAAGAGGTTTATCCTGGAATAGTCGGAGGGCATTGTATCGGTGTAGATCCTTACTATTTGCTGGAACGTTCTGGTCGATTCAATGTGGAAATGTCACTCATTAAGAACGCAAGGAATATTAATGAAGGTGTTTCACATAAAATTGCTACCAAGATAATAGCCTGTGTACAAGAATTAAAGAATCCTTCGATCCTGATTTTAGGCGCTTCATATAAAGCCAATACTGGAGATATAAGAAATTCTAAAGTTTTCGATGTAACCGATGAACTTATCAAAGTCTCCTGTAATGTTAGAATTTACGATCCTTTAGTTTCGCGTCAAGATATACCAGAGAAATATTCAGACCTTTTTATCAACAGTTCTGAATTATTATGTAAATGGGATGTAGTGGCTGAACTCGTTACTCATACAGTATTTAGTGATATCGAGATTCCTAACGCAACAAATAGAATTTCATTAAAAGATTTGGTATGAGACGGAATATTTTAGTTGCCGGAGGTGCTGGCTTCATTGGGTCAAATTTATGTGAGTCTCTAATAGCAAGAGGCCACACAGTAGTTTGTGTCGACAACTTTATCACAGGAGCTATTCGCAATTTGACGAATGTTATAAAGTCTTCAAATTTTACCCTTATTGAGGAAGACATAACAAAACCTATATTGATGGAAACAAAAGGCAAGTTTGACGTTATAGTCAACCTTGCTTGCATAGCTTCACCTAAACATTATTCGACTTGGCCAATTGAAACTCTTCTTACCTCTGTTATAGGCACTAAAAATCTTCTTGATTTGACAGAGCAACATTCTGCGTTCTTGATTCAAGCATCCACAAGTGAAGTCTATGGGGATCCGGATATTGCGATTCTTGACGAAGATTATCATGGCAATGTTAATCCAATCGGTCCACGAGGATGCTATGATGAAGGCAAAAGGGCTGCCGAAACTCTTTGTATGGATTATGCCCGTAAAAAGGAGACTAACGTACAAATAATCCGTATATTCAATACATATGGACCAAACATGGCATTACATGATGGTCGAGCAATACCCGAATTTATATGTAAGGCATTAAAGGATGAGCCTATTGAAATATTTGGTGATGGACGCCAAACAAGAAGTTTTATGTATATAACGGACTTGCTTGATGCGTTCATATCCCTAATTGAAAATGGTAGGGTCTCTTCCACCCCGATTAATGTCGGGAATCCAAATGAGGAAGTCTCAGTATCTACAATCGCCCAATACATCAAAGATCTGACCGACTCAAAATCGCAAATAAAACATCTGCCTGCGTTACAAGACGACCCACGATGCCGCAAGCCGTCTATCATCAAGGCTATGGAATTGCTTAACTGGTATCCTAAGGTATCTTTGCAAGATGGATTAATCAACACAATTTCTTATTTCAGAAATAAATATGATTGAATTACCGGAGATAAAAGAAGCTTCAATAGATTTTTCCACAGTGTGTCAGTTACACTGTGTTGAATGCTCAACTTCTAAAGGAATCACTCATTCCGGCATCGTCGGCAAAGGGGTGTTGTCCTTATCGTACTTTATAGATTTCATCAAAGCAAATCCCCAAATCAAAAGAATTGAAATGTCAAACTGGGGGGAGATTTTTCTGAATAAGGACATTTATTCGATTATGGAGTATGCCTATCATAGTGGAGTAACTCTGTATTGTGGGAACGGAACAAACTTTAATGATGTCTCTGACGATGTTCTTGAAGGACTTGTTAAATTCCGCGTTGAATATCTGAATCTTTCCATTGATGGTGCCTCTCAAGAAACATATTCGATATACAGAAGAGGTGGCAATTTTGATAAGGTGATTGCAAATATTGAACGACTAAACTTCTATAAGCAAAAATATCAGTCAAACTATCCGAGACTCTCTTGGCAATTTGTCATCTTTGGTCATAATGAGCATGAAATCCCCAAAGTTAAAGAACTGTGTAAACGCTATCACATGGCCTTTAATCCTAAACTAAATTATTCGGACTTTTCTCCAGTAATAGATCGTGAATATGTTAGGAAGGAAAGCGGCTTAGGCGTCGCAGACCGAAGGGAATATAAGGAAAAATTCCACACCGAGTATAAAGCTCCATGTTATCATTGTTTCTCAAGTCCTCAAATTAACTGGAACGGAGACATATTAGGTTGCAGTGTGAATAAATGGAGAATCCTCGGCAATATAAAAAATCAGTCACTTAAAATATGGCAAGAATCTGAAATATACAAAGCATTGGTAGGATTGTTGTTTGAGGGTATAATTCCAGAACTGGATTTGCCATGCAAACACTGTCCAAATCTGAGCAAAGTCCTGAAATCTCCGCTCACGATTGGAGGTCTCATAAAATATAACGGTTATATTGCTCCGGCACTACGAAAATGAAGGATCTAATAATTGAGGTTGACATAACACACAAGTGTAATCTTGCGTGCAGGCATTGTAATCGTTTATGCAATGCCGAGTCTCGATATGGCATTAAAAGAGATGTCACTGAGATGAGCATGCGTCATATCGATTATCTGGTAAGCCAGATTAAGAAATTAGATAAAGGTACGATAAGAATGATTCGCATTTTGGGTGGTGAGCCTCTTTTGTCGTCCATATTGGTCTCAGCTATTAGAGCATTTGAAATACTTATTGAAACCGGATTCATTCAGGAAATCAATATTGTAACGAATGGTACTATTAAAATCCCTGCAGAGTGTGCGGAATATATTGTATACGCACCACAAAGTCTTGGTAAAATGGTATCAGAGAAGAATCGCCCATTGACTCCTTTGGAGGTTCTGATTGTAAAAAATTCCAAACATCGCAACATTACAGTATCTCCCAAAGACTTAAATCTTCAGGGGAAAATATGCGACCGGGTACAAATTTGTGGAATAAATTATTCAGTCTATGGATTTTGCTTTTGTGCGCCATGTTTTCCCAGCTTGATGGTTTCAATGAAAAACCACCAGTATTTTTTTCACAGCCTCCCGAGCGATCTGGAATCTCTGACTCCAGATGGATTTGAGAATAATGTTTGCTCAATATGCAATTTCGCTATTAAAGACTACAACTCATTTGTTAATCAGAAGCCGGAATTGCAATCTTCAAATTTTATTGGCAAAACCTGGCAAAGAATCATCTTGGATAATAGATCTAACTATACGGAACCTGACACGGACTGGATAAATTCTGTCATAATCTGAAAGATAATGAAATTAAATAAAGAACAATTTGACGCATTCAGAATGGAAATAGCCACATTTGGAAATGTTCCCATTCTTAGCCAGTATTGTGGAATAGGCTGTGTGTTCTGCAAAGTACATACGGACTCGTATCTTGGTCATTATCCCAAGATACCGATGATTGATAAAGAGGACTTGCTTGAAGGATTCAAATTCATCAATCCTAAAGTTAATTATGTACGATTGGGCGCTGGTGTTCTAGTTGCTCCACATACCGATCCTTTTCTTCATCCAGACATATATGAATTCATTAAGATTGCCTCAGAATATTTTCCGGAAAAGAAAATCACAACAGTCACAACTGGGGCATATATTAGGGAAGACAAACTCGATTATCTTAATTCCATACAGAACTTCGGGATTGATCTATCTCTGATTACCATGCAGAGAAAAAGAGAATCCATAATTCCTCGATCAGAGAGAATGCGAACCATGGAACTTCTTAAAAGAGCTCCACTCAATAAGTGTACGTTGATGTTCACTGGAGATATCGATGATATAAAACGTGACCTTGAATTACTGTATTCGTTAAATGTCCATAAGAGAGTGCGACAAATTCTAGTTCGCAGGATGGAACATACCGCGACGAGTCAGCCTAAGTTAAAAGAGTTATCTTCACAGTGTATTGAGCATTATGAAGAATGTATTTCTTGGGTTAAAGATAATTATCCAGAAGTCATATTTACTGTTCCTATTCTGAAAGATGTTTTTAGGGGCGGTAATAATGAATATTTCATCGATGCAGACTACCGCATAGAGAATCAGAAAGAAATTGTCATGAATATGCCTGAAGGCACTATTGTGAATTTGATTAATCCCTTGTCTGGATATGATTATTTTACAAAAGCCTTCGAGAATATCCCAAATGTCAAAACTAATCTTATTCAGAATCATCTTTATGGCGGCTCAGTTTCTGTTGCCGGGCTCTTGAACCATCGTGATATCAGAGAACAATTTAACCCTGAACAAAACGATGTCATGATATTACCGAGTGAAATGTACAATGCCGATGGCTTAGACTTGCTGGGAGAACCGGTGTCTGCGCTTGAAGAGTATTATAACGCAAAAATCATTCTGGCATGAATAGCATAATTTGGGATAAAATAAGGGTACTTGTGACTAACGGGTGCAACTATCGCTGCCCATTTTGTCATAATGAGGGACAGGCAAAAGACAGAGCTGCCACATTTATGTCGTTTGAAGAGTTCAAGCAATTAGTTGATTTCCTCAAGGATCAGCCAATAAGTGAGTTTAACATTAGTGGAGGCGAGCCATTCCTTCACAAGGATATCGTAAAAATGATAGTCCTTGCTTGTTCAACGCTTAAATGTGATATTAGCTGTGCAACTAATCTTTCGCTTATAAATGATGCTGCCATCCGTGAGCTTTCGGACACAAGGGTCAAGTTTAATATTCAATTCCCTTATGTTTCTGAGTCTCTTTTTGCAAAGAGCACTGGCACCGGATCGCTACCGAGAATTCTGGATAAAATAAACATGGTTAAATCTTCCGGCATCGAAATTGGTTTGAATAGCGTTATTCAGACTTCAGACAAACGTCATATAATCGACTTGATAGAGTTCGCACTTCAATCAGAATTACCCTTAAAGTTATTACCGCAGTTAGGAAGCATTGAAAGTGTTGATTATAAATCCTGGGTATATCCTATCCTTAGTGAATATGCTATAGAAAAGAAAGATAAAGGAACTGGAGCAATCAAGTGGATTATCCAGAAAGATAATAACCGAACATCAGTTCTATATATCGATTCTCCCTGTTTCTCCCACAATATAAGCATTTGTAGGAATTTTGGTGAAATAAGAATACACCCTGGACTTTATGCTCAGATATGCATTGAAAAGGACAATCTAGTGAGGCTGGCAATCGAGAAAGGTTCAAATTTTGTCTTAAATCAATTCAGACAGCTATGGAACAACTTCACAAAATGTTAGTGGATTATAATAGAACCATCCCAACTGCAATGAGAACTTCATGGAGCAAGCAATACCTTGCATCAGAATTTCCTTTGTATTGGAAAATTGTCTATTCTACGTTAAAAGAATATGACCGAGCTGCACATGTCGTTGAAGTGGGAGCTGGGCAAGGTGATGTCACATCCATCCTTTGTTATCTTGGATTTTCTTCAATCAAATCTTACGAGCGAACTCCCGATAATGCTGAAATTGCGAAGCAGAAAATAGCCGACCTTTTTCGTAGAAATGACGTTATCAAACCAGTAAACTTCCCGACTGGCGATGTTTCTTGCGACATCCTTATAATGGTCAACTGTGCGTATGCTGATGGGTGTACAACTAAAGATGAATATCTGAAAAAACTAAGATTCTTTTGGGAAACTGCCGGGAGGCCTAAGCATACTATTATGGAGGTTATTGATTCGTCATATGAAATTGATGATGATGATTTTCCTAAATGTATACGATTATGTCCAGAAGACATTAGTTCGTTATTCCCTGAGTCTAATATAAATTCATTTGAGACATACCGCTATCCTAACAACAAGAGAAGCAAACGTCTCTATATAATTGACAACTCGTTATGAATATATATATCGTAACAAGTGAAAATTCTTCGTTCGGAGGAGGTCTTGCTTTTAGTTGTTTGGCCTTTGAAAGGATGCTTCGTGGTTTAGGTCATGAGGTTACCATGATTCAATCATCTCCGGCAGAAGGCATAGTGACCGCTGGATATGACCCGAATCTTGGGTTCGCCCTTGCAATGGAAGAAAAGCTAAAGTCTGATTGTCGAAATCTCGAAACCGGTAGTTTGATCATTTCATTTGGAGGAGGAATGACTGCATATTATAGTGCATTGATTAGCTTAAAAAGTCATTGTAAACTTTGGGTATTGTTCAGAGGTTCTGATGCAAATCTTGCTAAATGGGATGGCAAGAAGACATTCTACAATCAGTATGCCTTGTCTTTAGCAGAAAAAATTTTCTGCTTATCTGAGGAGATTGCTGCAAACATAAAACTATTGCAGCCGTGCTTGAACAATATTTATGTTATTCCCAATTATTGCGAAAGGAAAAATCCCGAAATTATCTCTTTACCAAAAAATAATATTGTGATGGGATGTGGTGCTACACATCTCAATGAAAAGAAGGGGATAATACGAATATTTCGCATGATATCGGTTTTTAGGAGAATCCATCCGGAAATTACTATGACCCTCGAATTGGCCGGCAGTATTGACGATGATGTTCTAAAATTATACAAGACCATAGTCGAAGAAGACAATCTATCAGATGTCGTTAAGTTTCTCGGAGCTATGAGTAGGTCTGATTTTAAGGATACTCAAGCTCGATGGAATCTTTACATTCAAGGGTCAATTTGCGAAGGAATGGGCAATTCAGTGACAGACGCAATGTCAGAGGGTGTTCCTGTGATATTGACGAATACTGGCTTTATTGCCGAGTTTGCAAAAAACGTGTTTCCCGAAATGGTGTTTTCTTCTTTCGAGCCTTCGGAGATGGCCGATGAACTATACCGCCTTATTAACATGCACAACGTATCAGATAGATATCGAGAACTCTATTCTGATATATTCCAAAGAATCAATGAAGATAAAATCACGGATATTTGGAGAATTCATTTATCTGGCGATTCTAAATCTCATATTTTCAAAGTGGCTCCTGAGACAATCTTGTCAGTTTCTCTCCATGATGTTGACGGCGAGAAACATGACAACATCACAACCCCCATTGATGTATTCAAACGATTTGCCGATGATGTTCATTCCTCGGGATATAACCTGTGCTCGATGGCTGATTATTTGCATTTGCCCCAGGATCAAAGGAACAACTATATTGTCTGCACTTTCGATGACGGATATGCCGGTTTAATTAATAATGCTCTTCCAATAATGAATCTGTACGGGTTCACTGCAACAGTTTTTGTTTGCAGTGATTATATCGGAAAGAATAATGATTGGAACTATAAAGACAAAACCACGAGAAGACATCTTGATATTAGAGAATTGAAGACTCTCCAAAACAATGGCTGGGAAATCGGCTCTCATGGAGTGACACACCAATCACTGTTACGACTTAATGATGATGATCTTGAATATCAATTATCTGAGTCCAAACGAAGGTTACAGTCCATATTTGGACCGATTTCAAGCTATGCCTATCCTTACGGCGATATAAGCCCATTTATAGAGAACCAGGTGAGAAGATATTATGACAGTGCGTTCCTGCTTACTCAAGGAGGGGTGTTCTTAGAAGTCGATAGACATCGGATTCACCGGTACTACATCTCTGAAATCTATCAAATTCTCAAGAGCAAATGAAAATACTTGGAATATTCAGGGGGTTCCCTGGTTTGGGCCGAGTGGTTGGAGGCGTTTCTCTTCTTGAAGAGATGCGCAAAATCTATGGTCATAAAATAAAGTTAATCAGCTACCTTCAAGGCAGCAAATATCTTGAAAGTAGAGGATATCCGATTGACTGTGAAGCAGAACCTTTAGATTATTGCTCTATAGGTCTTTTGCCGACTAATAAGATGGGTGCATATATTCATAGCACAATACACAACTTTAATCCAGATGTCGTACTGATTGATGGAGAGCCTCTAATTGTACACTCTCTGAGGGTATCATATCCCAAACTAAAAATATGCGTCCTTCTTAATCCGGCTGATGTTGAGAATCCATCAAACGAAATGGAAGCAATGGATTTCTTTAATTCTATGTATGCCAAGGCGAATCTGGCTATTGTCCATGGATTAAGGATTGCCCAGACAAAATATCAATATCCATATATAGTTAATATTCCAACAATCATACGCGCAGAAATAGCTTCTATTAAAAATATTCCATCCAACATCATTTACTGTTTATTAGGAGGAGGAACCGTAAATACGAGTAACACTTTTGTCAGATCTTCTCTTGATATAGTGAGGTTGTCTTTGGTCTTGGCAAAAGACAATCCAATGTATACAGTTCATGTAGTATGTTCTAGTGACAATATTTATGATGTAGTGAGTCAAATGGATATTCCGCAAAATGTGGTAATCCATGGTGATATTTTATCAGCTGAGGTTTATTATAAATCAGCTTCGTTAATAATCACAAGGTCTGGTAGAAATACCCTAAGTGAGTTGCTTTATCTTGGTATTCCCACCATATCCTTCATTACGGGAGATAAATATAGGTCTGAGGAGCAAAAGCAAAACATTGCAAGTGTAAATGGCTCAAACATTCATTATGTTAGCTCAGATATTCCTATTACTGAATTTCTTAGCATTGGCAGATGTCTACTGAATGAGAATTGCGTTAGCTCTAATTCGTTCAAGCCAGGAAATGACATTGCGCTTGAATGCATCCAAAATCTACTAAAGTATTAAAATATGAAAAACAATATTTTTCTTACCATAATTATACCAGCTTTCAACGCCGAAAGATATATTGAAGGATGCCTCAATAAAATAAATAAGGAGGTTCAGTCAACGCCCATTCTTAAGGAAAGTGTTGAGGTCATTATTGTCGATGATTGTTCTTCAGACAATACTTTCCAACTAGCGCATACGGCTAAGAACTACCTGAAGAGTATTGATATTAGAATTGAGAGACATACCATTAACAAACAGCAAGGCGCGGCAAGAAATACAGGGCTTAAAGCAGCTAATGGTAAGTATGTTTGGTTTGTAGATGTAGATGACATAATAAATGACCATTCGTTGATTGAACTTTCAGACCTTATCACATATTCTGATGCGGATATTATCCAGTTCCATGCAATGGCTATGGCTATGGATGGTCAGACTTTCACAGAAGATTATCATAAAGACAGCCTTGGTCCTATGACAGGAATACAGTATCTTGAGTATGAAGCTAAACTCAAATATTCAAATCGCATCAGAGCCTCCTGGTCTAAACTTTTAAGAAGAGAGTTTCTAATCAACAATTCACTTTATTTCCATGAAGGCATTTATTGGGAAGATGTCGTTCATACTCTGAAATGCTTTATTGCTGCTCAGAAGGTCATATATGTCCCGTTGGTCGCCTATGTATATATGCAGACGCCAAACTCTGATATGCGTGGAGCACAAAATGGCCGTAAATATGCTGATACAATAAGATTTTGTGCTGATTCATGCATGGAGTTAATCCAAAATGATGTCTCCCAACGAATTATTGATTCGATGAAACCTTATTACAATAAGGTCCTATTGAAATATGCAAAGAATCTGAAGGCTCTTTCTCAAAAAGAGTTAGAATGTTTTATAAAAATAGTTCAGACATTAAATCTTGACTATATAGAGCCATGTCTTGGAACAGATTGTCATAATTGGCTAAAGCACCAAGATGAAATAGTTAAATGTTGGAAAGGAGAATCTATATGATTACCAAGATTGTCTATGTTCTGGCAAGTGATTGTGACGACCTCTTTTATGAGCAATGTCTTATTTCTGTTTTGTCAGCCAGAAAATCAAATCCCGATGGGCATATAGTACTTGTATGCGATGATTCAACTCGCTTGTCTTTGACAGGGCTCAGAAGTGAAATCATTGATTTTGTATCTGAGATTATTGAAGTTCCATTTACTCCAGACGTAGATAATTTCATAAGGTCTCGTCGTATGAAGCTCCTGTTGAGAGAGTTGGTCAAGGGAGACTTCCTATATGTTGATTGTGATACGATTATCATACAAGACCTTTCCGAAGTCGATAAATGGCCCTATTCTATTGCGGCAGTATTAGATGGGCACTCCATGTTAAAGGGACATCCCATGTGGTCTTTCTTTGAGAGACAAAATAAGCATTTAGATTATCCTTTTGAACAAATAGATTCATATTTTAGCGGAGGTGTCATCTTCTCGAAGGACGATGATACTTCAAGGCTTTTTTTCAACACTTGGAACCAGAATTATCAGATTTCAATTAAATCAGGTATAAAGCTTGATGAGCCTCCTCTAAGTAAGACGAATTACGACCTTGAATTTGTGATTTCAGAACTTGATGGACGTTGGAATTGCCAAGTTAGATTTGGAGCATTATATTTGGCGAATGCCAAGATACTTCATTTTTGTTCAAAGAAAAATATGCCTGTCAGTGTTTTAGCCGACAAAACATATCTGATGAAAGTTAAAAAATTTGGAATTAAAACGCCACATTTAAAAGAATACATATCAAATTGGATGCTTTCAATGCCAAGTCATATGTGTATTTCATGTGGAGTGGATTCTGATTTCAATACATCGTCCCAATATGAAACAGCCAGGAGGGAATATTATAATTTAACCTTGGAAAGCCAAATCTATACCCCTTCTTCATCCCTGTCTGAAATCTTTCACATACTTCGTAATAGAATCATCGGGAACATTAGTCCATCGACTTTGGCAAAGATTCTCTTTAAAGAACAGTTTGGATATCCAATTTCGAGAGAGAATAAAGATTCATTGAATCTAAGGATTTATCAGTTAGCCTTTGAGACTAATACCGACATTTGGTCTATGCTTGCGGACAAACTGGCTGTCAGAGATTATGTCTCCGGTCTTGGATTCTCTGAAATTCTTGTGCCTGTTCTTAAAATCTGGGGGAATCCAGAAGACATAGACTTCTCAGATTTACCACCGTCTTTTGTCGTAAAATGCAACCATGACAACGGCTCGACCCTATTGATTGCTGACAAATATTCAGTAGACTTATCTTGGGTACGTAGTTTATATAAAAGTAAAATAAAAAAACGATTTGGTATCTTAACTGCTGAACCTCATTACACAAAAATATCTCCAAAAGTTTTCGCAGAGGAACTTATTCTTAATGACAAACCATATTCCAATGGGCTGGTTTGTTATAAATTTTTTGCGGTCAATGGGAAGGCAGAATATTGTCAAGTAGTCTATAATACAGCCTCTTTCCGGACCCAAAGATCAACTATATATAAAGTTGCGGGATGGATTAAAATGGATGGATTCATCTTGAAGAAAGAAGGAAAAGATAATATTCCAAAGCCGAATACTCTCGCGAAAATGATTGAGATTGTGTCGAGCCTAACCAAAGAAATTCCATTCGCTCGAGTAGATTTGTATGAATATGATGGGCAAGTCTATTTTAGCGAAATAACTTTGATGCCCTCTGCCGGAAGAATCAGAAACTTCTCTTCAGAATTTTTGAGGACTTTGGGTAAAAATATAAATATTCAAACGAGCAGAACATGAGAACTATTATAGTCACAGGCGTTGCTGGTTTCATTGGATTCTCATTAACCAAAGCTTTGCTTTCCCAAGGATATAAGGTTTGGGGTATAGATAATATGGCAAGAGATGGTGAGATGTTAGAGGTAATGAAACTCAGGTTGAGCGGTTTATTGAGTAATGAACGGTTCTTGTTCGTTAAGGCTGATTTATGCGACGAGTTGGTCCTACGCGAAACTGATTTGTCTGAATGTGATACCATAATCCATTTGGCAGCATCTGCCGGGGTTAGAAGTTCAATGAATAATCCTGTCAGGTATATTAAGGACAATGTGATTGGTTTTGCCAATGTTTTGGAATTTGCACGTTCAAATAATATCAAAAGAGTTATATATGCAAGTTCCAGTAGTGTATATGGTAATAATAATGTACCAGCAGAAGGCCTTAAAGAAGACGGCAAAATCTCTTCCCCAGAAAGCGTGTATGCTATGACAAAAGCATCGGATGAACTACTCGCATACGTTTATTCGCATACTTATGGAATCCAGACTATTGGACTTCGGCTGTTTTCTGTCTATGGACCTTTTGGACGTCCCGATATGGCACCTTGGATTTTCGCGAAATCCATTATGGAGGGGCGAGAGGTTGTCCTTTATAATAATGGCTCAATGAAACGAGACTTTACATATATTGACGATGTGGTGAATTCTATCATGATGAGTTTGCGGTTAGAGAAAGAAAGAGGGATATATTCAATCTATAATATTGGGAATTCCTCACCTCACACAGTATGGGAGCTTTATACAATGATAGAGAGATGTCTTGACCTGAAAGGCAAATTTAAGTGTCTTGATGCACCAGCAGGTGATGTTGAGCAGACTTTTGCAAATATGTCACACGCAAGAGAATCTTTAAATCTACCAAGCTTTACTCCATTTGAAGTTGGGGTTAATAAGTTCTGTGAGTGGTTTAAAGCATTCTATCATTCGACAATCATTCGATAAAGATTATCAATAAATTAATTATTTATGAGTGGAACTATAATAGTATTTGTGATACTCCTTTATTGGGGATGGTGTGTTATAAAATTCAAGAGACAATATCGTAGAGATCTAGTTCTTTTTGCATTAACGGAGAACACCGCTAAAACGACCCAAACTCCGGCGGCGTTGATAGAATATGCGGGTGCATTAATGCATTGTCAGCGTTATGCGGACGCCTTGGCAATATATGAAGACCTGGATAAGCAAAGCTTGTCGAAAGTGTATTCTTTCATCCCGTATAATATAGCGTTTTGCAAGAAACCACATCCATTCTGCAATGGACCTAAAAATTTCAATGGGAATTACTGGCATAACTTTATTCTTAAACGATTAGGAGCCAAACGGAATCCGGCCATCTCTAATGAAACGCTGCTGAAAGCAAATTCTTTGCTTCGTCAGATGTCACGCCGCTAACCACTACGCCCGCAACAAACCGGTCCAATATTTAGTTGAGGAGGATGAAAGCTCCCCACTGGGAAGGGCTGGCACCTGCTTTGCGAAGTTCGTTTCTAGCTGAAATAAGGGCATCCTCGGGTTGCTGGCCGGAGATAAGATGATTGTAGAACGCAACCATCAGCTTGGCGGTTGCTTGGTCGTCTACTTTCCATAGACTCATCAGAACGTTTTCGGCTCCGGCAAGTTTGAATGCTCGCTGAAGGCCATATACTCCTTCAGAGTTATCGCTGTATCCCAAACCGGTTTGACAAGCACTTAGAACAACTAAACGGCATCCGTTAAGGTTCATATTTGCGATTTCATCTGCTCTTAAAATCCCGTCGGATTGATTTAGATTAGAGAGCGGAGTATTAGATTTCCATGCTGCCTGAGAATTGGCGAACAGCAAGCCACTGTTTCGCATAGGATTGACAAAAGCTTGATCATCGTGGAAAAATCCATGTGTCGAAATGTGAAGAATATAGTCTTTTTTGCCGCTTCGACCCGTGAAGGATTTCTCGGTTGCATTCTTACCGGTGTAAGCATACGCCTTATAGCCTTTGGCAGACAATGTCTTTTTGATATTCAATACCTCTTCCTCTGAACCGCGTAGATAATGTAAGTCCTCACCGCGCATTATTGCCCGCAGTGTATCGTGATATTCAGTTGGAATAGAATCACCATATTGGATGCCGCCCCATAGCAGAGTGTTCTTTGCTGTAAGATTGAAATCGTGTTCAGCTTCCTTTATCCGTTTTATATCAGCCGGACTGCCCAATAATCGGAATTTTGCTATGTCGCCAAGAGCCAAACCGTTACCGTCCCAGCATAAAGCAGGGATAGCAATCTGATTAAATATCCCTGTTGTTGAATAGAATACAGTTGCTCCATTAAGATTATCCATAACTTTTCCTAAAATTGCATGAGGAATTGAAGCATCGGCATAAAGACTGCCCATATCACAGGTATATTTAGGGAAATCCTTTTTAGAAGCGATATGATTATAAGCAATCTTTCCTTTATGGTCGAGCATGAGTGCATAATAACTCTTTTCTCCCTCTACAATCTGAAGCACATATTCTCCATCATTTAATGCCTTCCTGATATCAGATATAGTCGGGAGACTGGAATTGGAACGTTGAAATTCCATACTTTTGGCTGCTATACTGACCTCAAGCGCGTTGATGCTGTCACGGAGCTGTTTCTTTCGGAAAGCATTACCTGGTCCTGAAATATACTCACGAGCTGTCAGTTCCTGAGATAGAGAAACAAACTTACGGTACTGTGAAGATAATTCTTTATCTTCCATAGCGTCAATGGCGTTTGCCACAGCCTTTTCTGATCGGAGGAGCAATCCTTTGATGAACATATTGTTTTCAAAGGCTGTCCTAACAAGTTTCTCCGAAGGATGAATCTCAACAGCCTTATTTACGAAATCGAAAATAGGCTTAAACTGAGCTATGAAATATTCTCTTTGAGCGGCAGTCATGCCGGTGAAGTTATTGATAATCTGTTTGCGCAGCGTCTCACTAATTTCATACGCTTTATCCTCCAATTTATTCCATTCTTCATCCTTTAGATGAAGCTTTAATTCTTTGGAATGTGCCGACAAATAACCGATGTCTCCCTTCTCATACTCATCTTCTATAACCGAGAGGTACTTTTTAAGCAGTCGGCGTCCATTAAAATTGTCATTAAGCTTATAGCAATAATCAGACAGGTCGCCAAGTTGATTGAAAATTAAAGAGTTATATTCAAGTGCATCCACTTCCTGAAGGGCATATTCCAGAAAATGCCGGGCATTGATAGTTCGCCCTTGCTCCAAAAGCATTCCAATCAGAATATTGAGACACTTGAGTTTGTAAACAGGATTATACTTTTGGGAATTTCCCACTTTTATGATGTAATCTTCCATCTGACGTAATCCTTCAATTGGATTTTCGCTATACGCTCCTTGAATCAATTCAAGCGTGAACCCGTCAATAATATCGAAATCACCAAACTTTTCTTCAAAATCTTCAGCTTGCTCCGACAGCCAGTTTTGAACTCTATCGAAGTCTAGGCTTTTCTGCTTCTCTTTCAATTCATGATATTTCTTAGAAATGTTGGATTTATCCCCAATCAACATATAGATGCGAAACTCTTCCTTTGAGATACCCATATCAATGAATTGATTTATCAAATCAAGTTCTTCTTTGGAAATTTTCTCGGAATCTTCTTTTAACTTTTGGCTGATCTGTTTACGAAGAAGCCTGTATTGCTCCAATGCTTTTGGATAATCTCCGGTTTTAATATAACAGTCGGCCATTTCATAACGGAATTCATAGAAGTTATCAGACTCATCTACCACATCCTTCTTAAATTCCATGAAGGATATTGCAGCATGGTAACGCTTCTCCTTAACAAGTTCGTCAAATGTCTTTGCAGTTAAGGAATAATTGAAAAGATGCACATATTTAGGGAAAATCAGTTCTGCAAAAAAGAGAATTATTGCAATGCTGGCAGCAAAGCCCAGTATTCCCAGTATGACATGAATATGAAAGAGAAAGAAATAATATAAGTTTGCAAATAATTTACTAAACTTAAACCTGTTCCACGCAGAGATTTTGTCGTCTTGCCCTTTTTTCATAACTTTGTATTTGATATGAGCATCGCGTCATTAATAGGATATGTACTTTTGCTTGTCCTGTGTCTTTTCTCTTTTATAGTGCTTCAACAGCATTATACAGAGAGGTTGACATGGGGTCAGTCTTTTGTCGGCGCAACTAAAAAGATCGGGCCATGGATTATCGTTGCCATTTTTAATCCGGTGGCTTACTTTGCTCTTATGGTTATCGCGGCTTTCCTTGTCTATAGCCTTCTTTGGTAGTCTGCCTGAAAAATTGAAGATAATGCTTTCTGTTAGACTCTCTGCTGTTTTTAACCCATTATTCTGAGATTCGCATATCATGAAGACAGCACCTTTGGCATGTTCTCCTTCTGAAATAGAGAGGACAGAATAGGAGGAAATGATGGAATCCGAAAGTGCTTGAAAGCATGTTGCAAAAACCTGATTGCCGTTGATGATGCTGTCAAGATGAACGGTTTCAGTCAATGGTTGTTTGACATGTCCCAGAGCTTGAACTATGATTGAGTTGTGAAGCCTCTCCGTAAGTTTGTCGCATCTGCCGGTCAACAAGAAGATTTGCCTTGCGAAATCTTCTGAATGAAGGGAGGGTAATAATGCCATACCATCATACTCAATGGAAAGGGAGTCGGCTTCCCATTTTTTCCATTGACCTTCATCCTTAAAGATTATTATGCCGTCAGTTTGTTCTCCGGGATATAATTTCAGTTGTGCAACGTCAACAGGTTTGCAATATTGATTGGTATTATACTCCTTTAATCCTGCCCAAACACTCATTCCGAGCAGCATCGCAGTTAGTCCGATCCAACACCATCCTGACATCCCGAATCGTCTTTCTTGTTTAGGGTAGCGAGTCTTTATGCTCTTGCTGAAACTAAGATACAGGTAGAAAGCGAGATAAAACGCCGGCTTAATTGCATATACAGTCAACCGAATCGCTAAGTTATAAGAGGGCACTTGCATCCGTGTCGGATCAAGTAGGCTATAAATCAAGCCATATATAATAGCCCATTTGAGAGATGTGATACAATCATGATCTCCACGAAGAGTTTTGATTATAGAATAAAAAGCGACAACAGATATAATCAAGACAAGAACTCCGGAAACCCATCCAAAAGTGTCAAGGCCCTTGAATTCGTCGAATCCGAATATAAAGCAATATTTCATATAGCCATAAATATTCCATATCCATACCGTGTAAAGCATGAATAAGAATATGTACAACACCCGTGATGGCTTGAACAATTTATCATCTATTTCTTCATCTTTTTCCATATCAGACTGATAATCAGAAATAATATGAGGGCACTAATCAGCACATAAGCCCAAGAGAGTGATGATGTATTTTCATCAGATGATTCTTCTCCTTTGGGCTGTTGCGGAGGGACGATTTCTTTCTTCGGTGCTATCCAATCTATCATACTTCTTACCATGGGAACTTGACCGTGGAACCTCAACGTCTTGTCATTTGACATTACAGTATATAGATGGTCGAGAAATCCCTTTGGATTTTTAAGACCTGTAGTCTTTACGGCCTCAATAAAGTAATATGTAAGGGATCCGTAACCTTTTCTACCGACTTTGATTTCGTGGTTTATTTGGTCAGACCTACAAGCGCTGACTATCACTATAGGAGATGCATCCGGACTTTCAGTCAGAGGTGTGGTCTCCTGATTGCGGTATCGACTGCGGAAAGCAGCAAATTCATCGTCGGTAAGGCCAAAGATTTCATAAGTGCCGCGCACGATATCATCGTCTGAATTTTCAGTACCCTTGTTCATAGAATCACTGTGACACGCATCAATAATGGCAATGACAAGACCCTGTGGTCCCGCAGCCCGGCGGATTTGGTCGAGATGGGAGCCAAACTCATTATCCCTAAGGTGATTGCGACCATCATACGCTGCTGATTTGTTCTTTGCAGCGTCATAAGGCACCAAAGCCTCGTCAAGTCCATCCGGTTCGTCTGAGTCATTCAGCGCAACGATCTGCTGACCGTGACCGGAAAAATGGACTATCACAGTATCTCCTTGGGATACACTATCCTCGAGCTTTGAAAGATGCTTCAGGATATTGCTGTAAGTCGCCTCACTTTCAGATAATGTTGTAATCGAAGCACTTGCCTGAAATTGTTGGAGAATAATCTCTTTATCATTATCCGCATTGATATGTGCCCATTCCGATTCCGGAGCATAATCCGCCACTGTTATCGTCAGCAACTTGATTTTACTCATTGCTGGAATAACAGTAAGAAAGATCAATACAAGAGATAGCAAGTACTTCATGACGGGGAGAACATTTGCATCATCAGAATCATTTTCTCGGCTTCATTGTTAACCTCGTCCTCGGGATAACCACATGCCGACATTATCTCCATGAATGCCTCTGCTCGTCTCTCGGTCATGCCTTGAAGGAAAGGGAAAATAACTGTGAGGATAATCGTGAGCTTGCCATCTTCATCCTTTTGAAGAGCCGATATAATACCTTGTCGGCCTGACGATGCCCATGCCGAGTCAGCCTCGCTGAGATTTACCTGAAGACTTAGCAAAGTATTACTAAGCATCGGATGGTTTCGAAATGTGGTCTCGGTGTTGTCCGCCGAGTATACTTGGCGAACCAGATTTACAAGTGCTACCTTTTGCTGATGAGAAAAATCATCATACATCTTCCGAATCATACCGATGCCGTCAGAGTCATCGCTCTCCGTTTCGCTCTTTGAGAAAATGAAATCACCGACGGAATTCTTCATACCCATCTGAGACCCGACTTTGGCTTGGTGGTCTATAATCGCAGCGTGAGCTTCTTCAGCAAAGTGATTAGCCACATCAGTCTGGCGAAATGATTCTGCATGCCGCATATCATCAAACTGCATCTTCTTCACTAATTCCACCTGATAGTATTTATATTTCAGTTCTATTGATAAACTGCCAGTACTATAGTAGAATCGTATGATCATATTGGCGTGATTCTCATCGAAGAGATTCACTTGACGAGGATCGGAAGTCTTTATGACTTCACCGGCACCTCCCATAAGGAGTTTATTGATACGTGAAATCAGTATATTGAATTTTTGCTCCATAGGATTACTCTCGAGCTCCTGTCTGTCCTTCATTAACGCTTTCGAAAATGGAAGGAATATAAGAGCAGCGAGTGTAATTATGAGAAGAACTACAAGCGTTATAGTCATGATTGATCTTATTAAGACTGCAAAGTTAGCTATATTTTTCATGGCTACAGGCAATTATTGGCAGAAATTTTGTAATTTTGCGGTATCTTACGAATAGTGGTCTCAAATGGAAACCGAATATACCGGCATAGTCAGACAGTATTATGAAGAGCTCTATCGGCCCTTCATGAACTTGTTGCGTTCCCGATACTCAGATTTAAGCGCAGACGCGATCGAGGATCTATACCATGATGTATGGATTGATGTCCGTACCAATATTCTCAATGGCAGAGTTGAGAAGAATACGAAATGGAAGGCTTACATCTTTCAAATTGGTCTATTTAAGGCTAACAATATCTCAACAAGAGGCATAAGGACCTCTTCTTTGGACACTTCTGATTTCGGCGGTGACGATGATAAGTTTAACCCACTTGAAATGGAGGTGGAACGTAAGCGAATGCAAGATGAAGATCCGGACATCTATCAGAATCCTGAATTGAAAGATGTCCTCGCCCGGGAACTTAGCTATATTCCGGAACCCTGTAATAAAGTGCTGAAATTCTTCTATTATGAGGGATTGTCGATGAAGATGATTGCAGAAGCGATGAACTATTCCAGTCAGGACACCGCGAAAGTGACAAAGAAACGCTGCTTTGACAAACTGAAAGAGCGTGTAATGAACAGCGTTCGCAGATTAGGTATAATTGATTAAGACGATACGATTATGAAAGAGAAAAATTTGGAAAAGATACTCGATTCTATGATAGTCGATGGCCTTATCAAGGAATCCGAACAGGATAATGCCGACTTCGAATATGCTATTAGCAAGATTTCGGATGAAGATTTCGATGAAATTGTCAAAGTTCCGGAATATGCCGATGACAGGGTATGCGCCGCTATGTGTGCTGATGCTGAAGAATATCGCCAGGCGGCAGCATCAGAGCCTCCTCATAATAAGCGGTTCTCAATCAAACCGTGGATATATTCCTTATCAGCAGCGGCTGCTATCCTTGTATGTGTGCTCGTGCCTGCATACAACATGATGAACAGTAAACTTTGCGATGGCGCATTAATAGCTTCCAGCTCATACATGACCTCAACTAAAGGCGGTTTTGATGTAAATAATGCGACAAATGATCAGATTAAATCAGAACTGTCGACTCTCGAGACGAACTATACCCAAGCTGCCGATGATGAAGAAATGCGCGAAGCAGGATGGATCCTTACCCAAGCATACCTGAGACTTCACAAGAAAGGCGAAGCAGTGAAAGTGCTTAAAGAACTTAATGAGAAATTCGGCAAGGGGCGCTTGAATGAATTTGGGAGTCCCTATCAGGATCTTTTGGACATCTTAGATTAAGAGATTGTTTACTTTTCTTGTGCTGATGGTATATTGAATCGTAACAAATTCAATAAACCATGCAACCCGGACCAGCAAAAATCCTTACCTGCCCTCATTGCGGCGGGAAGAAAGAGGTTATGAGCCTTATGAGCGGCAACACATGTCGTGCGACGGTATGGACTGACACACGCCGTGATTACCCTATGCTTCCTCAGGTATCACCAATACAGCGATGCCCCGAATGTGGAAAATATTATTTCCTTGACCAATGTGAATCCAAATATGACGAGGATATTAATTCTTGGTCAATGGAAATTGGCAAACTCAATTATGGGGATATCAGACTTGCCTATGATCAGTTGAGCAAGGAAAACTTGACAGATTTACAACGTTGGGTTCTTAATCATGAGTTCTTCATGAGTTATAATGATTGCTATCGCCGTTATCCTGAAACCGTAGCTTTTCCTCCTTCCGATGAGGAAAAAGAGATGTTCCTGATGATTATCGGAGATCTTCTTCAAAACATCGACAGTTCTCCCGACTATGAACTTTTCCATTCGGAGCTTCTACGGGAATCCCGTAGGTTTGACGAGGCAAAAGCCGTGCTTGCCAAACACAAATCCCAGGATGACGAATGGATTGTCAGGAAACTTGTTCGTCTCTGCGACCGACAGGACGATTCGCCTCAGCTCCTGATTAAAGACGGTGAAATCATAGACTAACATATTCGAGCAACAGATTGCCCTTGCAGATGTTGCAAGGGTTTTATGCGTATGATGTTAACCCAAACGAAGATTCTGTTATATGGAATCATAAAAGAAACTCACTAAAACTCTTGAATATGTGCTCAACAGCAATCCGTCCCGCTTTCGTTAAGGCTGAAAATTTCGACAGCCAGTTTTCAACCCTCTCGTTCATGCTCAACCGCTGGCTGAAGATGCTTACGAACTATGGCCATCTTGACGAAAGAAGCATCAATGATGACTTCACGACCATATCGGAAGCCCTGTGTGACAATGACTTCCCTAAACAGCTTAAAACTATACTCTCTAAGTGCCGTGACTATGCTGTGGCTGGAGAGGACTTCATCGACGGTCTAAAATACACCGTCAAAAAAATGTTGAATGCTTTATGTCGTCATATGGAAGAACCGACAATCAGAAAAATTCGCAAGCTTAGAGCCGACCAGGGAATGACTGAGCGATATGCTCCACTCAGCCGTCGTCTGTCCCGGGAGAAGATACGTCGTATCAATAAAGAAATAATGTATGCCGATATGGAGGATGCCGGCACTTCCCGGCTTGTAAGACGAATTGTGGAGAAGAGAGCTGCCCAGGCAGTGCATCAGTCAATGGGGAGCCTTGACAAAAACACCAATAGATATCGTCAGAGCGTTCGCAGGGCTACATCCTTCAGCCTTTACCATCGCACCTTCGCTGAATATGATGCACAGCTTCGCGCTCCCGGCACCCATTGGAAGGTGGTTAAGCAGAAAAATGGGAAGCGTGTTCTCCGTAGTAAGACTGCTTACGACTCATACGAAGAAGCAATGGACGCTTGCGATCAATACATGCTGTGCAATCCTGATGATTTATATGCCATGACACCCTACAAATGTGAGTATTGTGGCAAATGGCATATTGGTCACGACCGGAGCAAAATCAAGGCAGTAGAAGCAGAACAATCTTATTCAGATCTCGCTGTTTGAAAAAAATCGAGACTTTGTTAACCTTTCCCGCACCGTCGTTATATAGAATCAAACAAACAACTCAATAACTAAAAACGCTATGTCAAATTACGAAGACGATTACTACGAAGAAGAAGACCGCACCTATGAAAGGTACAACGGCTCATACGCCCAGGATGTCGAGGGCTACGATGACGACACAATTGATGAAGTGTTCGATGGAGACCCTGATGCTTATTGGAATATCGACTAAGCTATGAAAATACCCGGCATGTCTTTTTCTTGGAAACGCGCACTGGGCGTTTCCAAGATTAAGCAAAACATCTCGCGTGCAACCGGCATTCCGATGACCTGCAGCGGTATGGAAAAGAAAATCGGCAATGCAGTCCTCAAAACTATATTCGGTAACAGAAAATAGACCATTATGGATAGCGTTATTAAAGATTTTGCCAAAGCATGGGAATCATTAAATCCCGAGCTTATTATCAAACACCTGGCTCCGAACTTTCAATATGATTCGCAATGGGCATTTGAAAGTCTGGACGTAGATGGCTATGCCAATTATATCCGGGGAAAATTTGCAACTTTAAGTCGCAATGGTAGCAACATAAATGTAGACATTGTCCACGATTCATATTGTGGTGGTGAAATGCTGAAACTTGTACAGAACGGTAATATCTGCTATTATCGAATTCGGATAGAGAATGGTCTAGTGGTAAAAGGCGATATGTGTATGTTTTAATATACATTGGCGCCTAAGAATCTGGATCTAAAAAATGTAGGGGTATTGTTAACCTTCAGCTGCCGGAAGATATATAGAACCATAACTAAAAATCAAAGATTATGACAACCGTATATCTCTCGCAAATGAAGTCACGCAATAAAATCCGCCGAGGTCATGTGACCCTCATCGGTAGTACCGGCATCCACTACCAAAATGCAGCGCTTAACATACCCGGCTATGGATGGGTTCCTTGCTCCAAGAGACTTCAGAGCAATATGACTACAATTCCCGATGAACTTATGCTTGTTATTTCGGATAAAGACGATAGTTACAAGCCGGTAACTTCTGAGATCTGGGTGACACGCTGTAACTTCCAGGCAGTTGCGGTCTTCTAACCTCAAAAAACGTAAATTCTTAAATTCAGTAAAGTATGAGCATTTTTAATTTCTTCAAGAAATCCGCAAAGAGCGAATCAACAACCACTCCGACCATTCCTACAAGCGAACCAAGTGCCGACAAGCAACCGTCGCCCACTCAAAAGCTTTCATCAAATGAGCAGCCGATGCAGCTCAAGCTCAATGTAGCCACTGCAAAACGTGTCCACAATCTCATAATCCTCGATGAGAGCGGTTCAATGCAGTCTATCTATCAGCCAGCTCTGACAGGTGTCAACGAAACATTACAAACTATCCGCGAAGCACAGAAGGAGCATGATGACCAGAAGCATTTCGTCTCTCTCATAGCCTTTGACTCTGGCCATTACAATCAGATTTACTGCAATACTCCGGCTGAGAGGGCTACTGACATAACGCAGGAACAGTATCGCCCCGGCGGTTGTACACCCTTGTATGATGCAATGGGGCGATCTATCAATGAATTGCGCCCTGACGTAGAGAAGGGAGATGTCGTTCTCGTTACAGTGATTACCGACGGTTACGAAAATGCCTCCCGGGAATACAATGGAAAGGCTATTAAAAGTCTTGTCGAGGCAATGAAAAAAGAAGGTTGGGTATTCACCTATATCGGTGCCAACCAGGATGTCGAGGCCGTTGCTGCATCTATGTCTATTGACAACCGTCTTGCATTTGAAGCCAATGACGAATGCACCGGTGCTATGTTTGAGAGAGAATGCCGCTCAAGAAAAAAATTCTTTGGTAAACTCAGTCAGAATATGCCAATGTGTGACCTCAGCACGGGCTATTTCGATGAGGATGATGAGAAAGACAATGATAACTAATCCAGAACTATGAAAATCCCCGGTCTTAGCTTCTCTTGGAAACGAGCTCTCGGCGTTTCCAAGTTGAAGCGGGATTTCGCGAAAGCAACCGGAATCCCGACTACTCGAAATGGCCTCGAAAGAAAAATCGGCAACGCAGTCATTAACATTATATTTGGCAAAAAGAAATGAAGTTCAAACCGATTCTGTTGACACTTATTGCTATTGTCAGCATTTCCATTGTATCCTTTGCCCAGCCTCAGGGCAAACAGTCATATAATTTCACCCGAGCACTTGAAGAAGCCAAGAAGGGCAATAATGCTGATGCCTTGGATTATCTCTCCAAAGAGGTTAGCGAAAATCCTAATAATGGATATGCTCACATGACTATGGCTATATTACAGGCTGATGCCGAAAATTACAATGATGCGATGACCTCAATAAATCTCGCAATTAAGAAACTTCCGAAAAAAGATAAGGAATACACAGGACGAGCATACGCTTCCCGCGCTCACTTATACGCTATTGCCGGCGATACAATCACCGCACTCGCTGACTTTGATAGAGCAATCAGAATCAATCCTGATGACGAAGATGTGCAGGAGGCATTTGGGCAGTTGCTATATGAATTGAAACGATATAATGAGGCCGACAATGCCTATCGCCGTATCATTGCAATCAATCCGACCAGCGTCATGGGTTATATGGGACTGGGGCGTGATGCGTATGCAATGGGCAACTATGAGGAAGCAATTCGTCAGTATGATAACGTCCTCAGGATGTATGAAGACTATTCTTCCGGCTATGCTTTCCGTGCCGAAGGTTATCTGAAACTCGGCAAGTATCTTGAAGCCATCAACGATATAACAAAATCCCTGTCAATTGACAACGATGCCAAAGCACACCATTATCTCTTTGAGTTCCCCGATAATCAGATTACTCTTGTAGTAACGAAACTCAAAGGTATGGCAGTCAAGAATCCACATGATGCAGAATGGTGGTATTACATAGGACAACTCTATAACAGCAAAAAGATGTATCAGGAAACGATTGAGGCTGTTAGGAAAGCATATGATATAGATGCACATCCTGTTTTTCTTGAGATGATTGCTGATTGCTGTCGGGAACTCGGAGATTTCCCCCATGCTCTTGAGGCTATTTCACAGGCTCAGCAAATGCGTCCGGATGATCTTGACCTTATTTCTTCTAAAGCCGACATACTCGGCGAGTCAGGCGATGTTGACGGAGCAATCACGGAATGGACGAGGTATATTGATAAGTCGCCGGATTTCTTTGGAGGATATTATCGCCGGGGATTTTTCAAGGATCTTTCCCAGCAGACGGACGCCGCTATCGAAGACTATGAAATGTCTATTATGCTTAATCCTGATTACGCCTATGCTTACTTAGGCAAAGGAGATATGCTGTTGCGTAAAGGTCAGACCAAGGGTGCAATGGAATCCTATCGAAAAGTCATAGAGCTGGATACTGTGCCCAATACTTCATCATGCGCGATGTACGCATATTTTGCATTGGGTGAGAAGGAGAAAGCTGTCGATTTTATGGAAAGGGTGATTGCTAATGATTCCACAGACTGCGGCAACTATTATGACGGAGCATGTTTCTATTCCCGGCTGGGCGATATGGATAAGGCGTTGGGTAATCTGCGCACTGCCTTTGAAAAAGGTTTTCGTCGATTCCACCATGTGATGGCTGATGACGATCTTGAATTGCTTCGTACCACAGATGGATTCAAGGCGCTTATGGAAGAATTTCAGAAAGAGCCATTGACTACATCCGATGAAGAATCGTCTATATCTAAGAAGAGTGAAAGGGTCGAAATCCCATTTACTCCCGATGGCGGTTGCGCTTCGGTCAAATGCACTATCAACGAACTTCCTTTGACTTTCATCTTCGATACGGGAGCAAGCATTGTATCATTATCACAAGTTGAAGCCAACTTCATGTTAAAGAATGGCTACCTCAAACGAGAAGACTTTGTCGGTTCAGGGCGATTTGTCGATGCTAACGGAGATATAACCGAAGGAACGATTGTAAATCTTCGCGATGTGGATTTTGGAGGTCTGAAACTAAATAATGTCCGTGCTTCAGTCGTGCGCAATCAAAAGGCTCCGCTTCTGCTTGGGCAATCCGTACTTGGTCGTCTCGGATCGATAGAGATAGATAATCCCGGCAAGAAACTTATCATTACTCATTCAAAATAACATTATTATGTACGGTATATTGGCAATATTGGCTGCTGTTATACTCTATAACTGTGGAGATTATATACCCGATAGTCTAAAAGATAGGTGGGAAAACTCCACATTAAGAAAGTGGGCTCATCCGACATTAGCCGTTATTCTTACTGTGGCAGTGGCCTTAGGCATTCGTTTCGAGGTTCTTAACTGGGGAGCTATTGCAATTTCTGTCTTATTCGGGTTGCCATACATTATCGGTATGATATTAGGAATTTGGTACAATATGAAAAATGCCGGATTGGAGGTGACATCCAAAGATGAGATAGATGCCAAAGAAATTGCAGTAAAGTGCCTTACTGAACTCGGCTGCCAACCAGAGATATACAAAGACGGATCTGTCGGTGTTAGCTATCAAGGAGAGAACTTTCATTTGGAGTTCGGTGGCAGATATGCCCGCATTTGGGATCCTATGTGGGCAGGAATAAATGGTGATGACCCTGATTTGCCCAAAATAAAAGAGGCAGTAAATGCTACCAATTTCAATTTCGGACCAACTGTCGTTATGACTGCTCCTGATGAGGACGGAGATATAGGACTGCATAGCCGCCGTGATATAATGCTTCATCCCTCGTGTCCCGATAATGTCCCATTCATAAAGGCGGTGCTTGATTCCTTCTTTGACACAAAAGAATATGTCCGCAGACATTTCCAGCAAATAAACTCACAACAACAAGAAAAGAAGCCCCGTCGCCCGGTAGGTTTCACCACAAACACCAATACAACCGAAGAATAACGATGAAAAAGTCTATCAATCTTCTCTTCATATCCTTGTTAACTTGTATTTTATATGCTTGCAATAGTAATAAGGAAAATTGTATGGAGCTTAAAGTGCCAGCTTTTCCATATCAAACATACCTTGATTCTATTGGAGAAGATGAATACTTTCCTACCATCGGAGATGATGGCGGTGGGTTCGACGCAATCTGCAATAAAATTCGCTATCCCGAAATGCCGGATACTTTATCCTTAAGTCATTTCGCAGATTCCTTGCTCCAATTCTACAACGTAGCTATCGCTTTCAATACAGTAGCTTACGATGTCAGCACAGCAGAGCGTTATATGGATGAAGTCGATTTCGGGTTGGAACAAGCTGATGCTCTCGATTCAATAAATGTGTCCGGTATTCATTTGCCTGAAATTAAAAAGGCGTTAGTAAAACTAAGTAGGCAAGCTGCTCAGTGGATTCGATCCGGGAAGAAGCCTAATGAACAAAAGAATGATGAAGTAGGAGAATTTTACGAAGTATTCAACGCTTTTAGGAATCCGCTGTTTGATGCCCATTTGTCTGATGTAGAGTTCAACCTTTCTGAGATACTGGAAGATTACGCCGGTATACATGCTATGGCTATTTCAGACACCACTACTTTCCGAAGTGAATTACTCCAAAAAGTACTTCGAGAGCCAGATTTCAATAAGAAATGTGTGTTGGCAAGAGAATTTGCCTATGCTAACTACAAGAGTCCTTATAGAGATGACAAAGAACTTGTTGCTGTAATAGATCCAATCTTAAGAGAGAATAAATATTCTCCGTTATTAGGTGAATTGTGGCTTATATGGCGTACAGCTCTGCAAAAAAATATATTAAGTGGTCCGAGTAACGACAGTGCTATGTATAATTTATTCTACAATGATATGAGAAATCGTATTGCACTGGTCTATATCGCTTATCTTAAAACTCATCCGTATGATAAACTTGCATTTAATAAGTTTGTGAGTCTGGCTATGGAATATAACATAACTCGTAATAGATGCTTGTTCGGCAACAATTCCCTCCTCGATGAGATGTCATTATACGATGAAATCTGGAACAAAAAATAAATCTGATTAATTATGACTCCGAATCCGGATTCTCCCAAATTTATCCTGCATTATATTCCGGATAATGCGTCTGAAATCGCTCTTGTGCTGAGAGAGGCTTATACATTGCTACAGGCCAATATATCAGCGTGCGTCTGGCATCCCATTACACTGGATTGTATCAGCCTTGAATATAATACTAATGATGGGGGTATCCACATTGATGTTCGTTTCACTGATACGAACAATCACACTCATTCTTTTGTCATTAACTATTCTGGAAGTGACATGATTCTATGTGAATATATGTTTGAGGGAGGAGTAGATGCTCCGGTTGCTTCATTTCGGTCTTATGCGCAGTGGCTGATGCTCCAGTTATGGCAATTTGAAATAAATGCCGAGCTTTGTCACTGCGACAGAGGTCTAAATATACCTGTCTCTGTTAACCGAGTATATGATGTAATGTCCAAGATGCTTGATATCGTAATAAATAACATTAAACCTATTGAGTGGTTTTTGTCCAAAGAACCTGTCTGGCAATTCTACCGAACATACTATGACCTTTGCAAAATGCTTCCGCTCCTTCAGGAAGAAACTGCAAAAGGACGTTGGAAAGATGTTAAACCAGAAAACTTCAGGCTCATTCGTAATACTGATTGCGCTTTAATCTGTCTTGACTATACGGATAATAGCAACTATGTTATGCAGTTCAGAGTCGGTATGACGAAGAACGGCTTTGCTGCCGAACGTACTGATAAGTTTATGGATATGTTCTATCGGTTTGATAATCATGCTCAAAGTGAAAGCTTTCGTTTGTACCTTGATAATGAAAACAAAGAGTTTTCAAGAATAGCGAATATCATTCTTGAAATGCCGTTTAGTTGGAAAACCCTTCTCTTTCATTCTGATGATGGCTTTTATATAAACACTTATAGAGAATACGCATTTCAGAAATATTGTCTTATGCTTGATTGCATACTCCCTTTCATTGGTAAGTATGAAGCAACTGATATTTACATCGCTCCGGAAATTCTTGAAAAGAAGAAAGAATTGGAAGAAGCGCTTTTTACTGAACTTGAAATATCGAAAGAGCAGGAGCCTGATTTGATATTCTCTCACGGCCATTTTATTGAAACACCGATGGAAGAAGATTTCACGGAAGATTGTCTTTTCTAAATTCAACTAATCACGATGAATACAACTAAAAATAAAATGCTGGGCTGTCTTTATGGACAAGCCATCGGAGATGCTCTTGGTCTTGGCTCCGAATTTATGAGCAAAGACGAGGTCTTAAAGAATTATCCCGACGGATTAAAGAACTATGACCAGATAATTCAAGATGCGCATAGACGAAGGTGGGCCAAAGGAGCGTGGACTGATGACACAGATATGATGCTGTGCATTCTTGACGGATTCGAGAATGACCAATTCAATATTCATAGTGTTGCCTCCAACTTCAAAGATTGGTTCAACCGATCTCCAATGGGAATTGGCAGCCACACATATAAAGTATTGTGTATGGGAGACTATGTCGAGCAACCAGAGATGTGCTCAAAACTTTGGTGGGATTTATCGCGTCAACAAAGTGCGGCAAACGGGGCATTGATGAGAACATCCGTTGTTGGTCTTGCTCCATGCAACGTTATTGAACAAGCCGAGGCAATCTGTAAGCTGACTCACTATGATCCACGTTGTATAGGTTCATGTATAATAGTTGTATCTATTATTCACAATCTTGTATGGCATAACAAGCAAGTTCCTTACGATGAAATAAAAGATATAGCCCAAAGATACGACAACAGAATCCTTGAATGGGTAGATGCTGCCTATAACAGTACAGATATATCTATGCTCGATTTGGATGAGACTTATTCCATAGGCTATACTCTCAGGACATTGTCGGCTGCACTGTGGTGTTACTGGCATTCTCCATCATTTGAAGAAGGTCTCCTTTCAGTGGTAAACGAAGGAGGAGATGCAGATACTAATGGAGCTGTTGTGTGCGCTATCCTCGGTGCGAAATTCGGTTATACTTCATTTCCATCATACTACGTTGAAAATCTGTATAATCAAGCCCAATATCATCAGAAAATAACATCCTTTATCAATCAAGTTGTCGATGAAAAAGCGTAGTATTATATTCTGCATCATAGCCATAATAGGCGTATTCGTTGCTGTAATGGTATTGTGCGATGTAACTGTGTCAAGGAATGCTTCTGATAAAACATACGATAATGTGGACAGTATCCCCCATCGGAAAGTCGGGCTTATTCTCGGCACTTCACCCATTTCTACTTGGGATGGGCGCAGGAATTACTATTTTGACCATAGGATTAAGGCTGGAGCGGAGTTATACAAAGGCGGAAAGGTTGATTGGCTCGTGGTAAGTGGCGGAGATTATCGCAATACTGAGAACGGCTACGATGAACCGGTGGCAATGCGTGATTCGTTGATTAAACAAGGTGTTGATTCGGCTCGTATCGTTCTTGATTATGACGGCATCAGAACACTCAACTCCATTGCAAAAATGCGTGATGTATATTGTCAGGACTCAATCATCATTATTTCCCAGAAATATCATAATGAAAGAGCCTTGTATCAGGCAAAGCATTTGGGAATTGATGCTATTGGTTTCAACGCCAAGACTCCCGGACGGCGCACTTCATGGTGGCGCAACCGTGGGCGTGAAGTGTTGGCCCGCGTAAAACTGTTTATTGATGTGACCTGTGGTCTTAATCCCGATATAAAAGAAACAATCATAAGAGATTTCACCAAGACTGACAGGGATTTTCTTTCAGTTTCACATATAGAAACGGTATATGGCGATTTGATTTGCCTTAAACCGAAGATGAGCATACTTAAAATGGATATGGTATGCGGAGAAATACCTTCCCCTGACGATGATTCCATAGTTTTGGCATTTGCCGGCGCTTTTACCGGAACTGAGTTTGACAAAGGACATTCAAACGTAGCAGGAGATCACGCTGCTGGAGGCATCCGATTCAAAGGTTATCGCTGTAAGCGCAACACCGGTGCTTTTACCTGGTCAACCAAGTCCGGTCCGCAATTCTTCTACAAGGATTATTCGTCCGCACTGGACAAAGCCGCAAAAGAAGATGGTATGGGATTCGCCCAAGAAATGATGATACATAATGGGGCTAAGGTACCGACCACTCGTCCATCAGGGAACAGGAATGTTTTTCGCGCTTTATGCCTCGATTCCGATAGCCAGTTGGCACTATACGAGAGTCAAGGAAGTATCACTTTTGGAAATTTTATTGACGCTCTACACTCACAAGGCGTTAAAGAGGCTCTATACACCGACATGGGACAAGGATGGAACTATTGTTTCTATCGAGTGAATCAGTCTGATAAGACTCCCAACTACCTTCACTCCTCATCACTACCATACGCATCCAACTTCATTACTCTCAAAATCAAGTAACATACTCACTCTAAGACTGTATTTATGTGGCGGTTTATAATCCCAATAGTTCGTTAAAAATTTGATTATAGGCTAAGCTGCATCTGTCGCCAAGCCAA
>CAJTZS010000040.1 GCA_910584055.1 uncultured Muribaculaceae bacterium
AACTGGAGATTTCTGCATCGTGCTTAACATCTAACTTTATTTAATCTCTAATATAAATAAAATGATTGTTCTCATGCAGTCTATTTGCTGCTTATGATAATATTATTTCCATTTCGAGAGAACTGTAGAGGCAACGTCTCGCACAATGCATTCAGAGTGGAGTCTACGCTCTGATAGTAGACTGTTGCTCCCGAGAAAGTACGCATCATATCAACGGAATTTTTAATTGTAATGTCGACTTGATACAGTTTTTCTATATCGGCAACAATTTCCGAAATAGTAGCATTATGGAAGTGTATCAAACGGTCATGCCATACGGCATCAAGAGCCGTATTTGTCTGCTCTACCAACATTTGTCCGTTATTAGGATTGAATTCCACCTTCTGACCGGGAGAAAGCACTATGCCGTCATCACTTTTATTAGCCGTGACTTCAACGCTGCCTTCAAGAAGACTCACCGTATTTTCATTATGGTTTGAGCTGTTAAAGTTGAACTTTGTTCCAAGCACGGTCACACTGAGCCATTTCCCTTCAACGGTAAATGGTCTGGCTTTATCTTTAGTTACCTCGAAATAAGCCTCACCGTTTATAGACACCTTACGGCTATTGTCGGCAAATGTCGCAGGATAGGATATCGATGCATACCGGTTCAGCCACACTTTGGTGCTATCGGGAAGCGTAACTGACATGCGGCCGTTTTCAGCCACGACATTTACCATCTCGACATCCGGTTGCCTGAACAAGAAAACTGAACACAGGAACACGCCCGCCAATATCGCGGCAGCGGCGCTCCATTTATATATCCTCATTCGGCGTAACCTTTTCTTATGCCGGTTGTCTTCCTCTATTTTATGATTTACAAGATTCCAGACCCGTTCACGTTGAGATTCATCCGCTCTCAGGTTTTCTGCAAGCATTGCCGTTTTCTCCATCCCGAATATTTGCCGGGCATTATCGTCCGACCCATCAATCCATTGCTTGACAAGCTGCAGTTCCTCTTCGGAACAATTGTTATTAATGAATCTCAATATTATGTCTTCAGAAACTTTCGTCATGTGGTGTATCATTACTTCATTAAACAACCATGTCCCGGAAATCACTTACTCAGGTAACCGAGAAAAATGACAATCAACGCCAACAGATACCTCAATTTGTCACGCAGAAAGTGGAGCGCTTTATATACCTGTGCCTCCACAGTCCTCACCGAAACATTCATAGCATCGGCGATTTCCTTATTCTTGAGTCCGTTTATATAGCTTAACACGAAAACTTCGCGGCAACGGTCCGGGAGCTCGTTGATAGCCTCGCGCATTTTCAATCCGATTTCAGCACTTTCGACATCGCGCTGGAGATCGTCTTCGGCAATAAAGTCCATGCGGCGTTCATTGATTGCTTCCAACAGTTCGATTCTGACAGCCGCGACATTCTTATGTCTAAGGACATTCAATGCCTTGCTCGAAACCGCCCGATACAGATATGAGATTATGCCCCCGTCCAGATCCAGTGCGTCAAGATTCTTCCACAATTCAAAGAAAACATCGGCGACAATATCCTCCGCCTCAACCTCGTTCTCCACAAAACGGAGGGCATGTAAAATCAGTCGACGATAATTATCATCGAAAAGCCGCTTATACTGAACTTCTTTATCGGAATGCAAATTCAAATTGATCGTAATTTTTGTAAAATTAGTGTAAAATTTTTTCTTACAAAAATAAATCGGAGAATAAGTATAAAAGAGATGATGGGTGCTATAAAGATACACGCATTTTTCATTTCGCCTTAAACATCATGATACGGATGAAAACAGAGTATGTATCTAAATTTTTGCTGTGGTGCGGTGCACTGTCTTGCGCGTTGTTCCATTCCTGCGGGGTGGAACGACAGCCGGATTATGCAAACATAGTCAACCCATTTATAGGAACGGACTATACCGGCAACACCTATCCGGGCGCGCAGACACCGCACGGACTCGTGCAGCTCAGTCCCGACAACGGGCTGCCCGGCTGGGACCGCATCGCCGGATATTTTTATCCCGACAGCACCATAGCAGGCTTCAGCCATACACACCTCAGCGGCACAGGTGCCGGCGACTTATACGACATATCATTCATGCCGGTTGTCGAACCAATAAAGGTAGCCGAAGTTCCGTTGGGTGTCCATTCACAGTTCTCTCATGATTCCGAGAAAGCCCATGCCGGATATTATAAGGTGAACCTCTCGGACTATGATATAGACGTGGAACTAACCGCCACCGAACATTGCGGCATACAGCAATATACATGGCCGGCCGATGAAGGCAAAGTGATACTCAATCTTGCAAAGGCCACCAACTGGGATGCCACAAAGGAAACAGATATCGAGGTTGTTGATTCGATGACAATCAGAGGCTATCGTTTCAGCGACGGCTGGGCGCGAAATCAGGAAGTATGGTTCGAGACCCGTTTCTCAAAACCGTTTTACAATGTTGAAATAGATACAATCGGCGGACATGTAGCCACATTTTCGTTTCATACCACGCCCGGAGACAAACTGATGGTTATCACGGCAATCTCGGGCACTGATGCCCAAGGAGCCCATACCAATCTTGCTGCCGAAGCGCTGCATGACAATTTCAACGACTATCTCGCCGATGCCGAAGCGGCGTGGAACAATGCATTAGGCAAAATCGAGATAGAAACAGACGACCGTGACGAAAGGGCGATATTTTACACGGCCTTATATCACAGCCTTTTAGCCCCTGTCGTTTTCAGCGATATCGACGGGCGCTACCGCGGGCCTGACGGTAAGATTCATCAATGTGCGCCGGGGCACAAGCATTACAGCACATTTTCTACGTGGGATACTTTCCGCGCCGCCCATCCTCTATACACTATCATCGAACTGGATGCGGCTGCGGACATGGCTCAGTCGCTTGTGGATTTCAGCAAGCAAAATGGAAGGCTGCCCGTATGGAACATGTGGGCATCGGAAACCGATATGATGATAGGCTATCACTCAGTGCCTATCATTGTCGATGCCATATTGAAAGGGTTGGATGTGGATGCCGAAGGTGCTTTGGAAGAATGTATAAAGACCGCCAATAACAATAATTACCGTTCCATCGGCGAATACCGCCGCTTGGGTTATGTACCCTGTGATGTTGATTCCACATGGTCTCTGTCGAAAACCCTTGAATATGCCTATGATGACTGGTGCATCGCGCAGCTTGCCAAGCACTTGAACCGAGATTCAATATATGACGAATTTATGGGTCGGGCGCAAAATTACAGGAATGTTTTCAATCCCGCCACAGGGTTTATGCAGCCTCGGCGGAGCGACGGCAGCTTCGTGGAGCCGTTCAACCCCGAAGCATATACCGAAGATATATGCGAAAGCAATGCCTGGCAATATCTGTGGTCGGTGCAGCATGATGTTGATGGCCTCATCAGACTTTTAGGAGGCAAACATGCTCTTGAAGAACGGCTGGATCAGCTCTTTACACAGGAGTCCGACCCATCCACGCTACCCCTTTTCAGCACCGGCATGATTGGACAATATGCCCATGGCAACGAACCCTCGCACCATGTGGCATATCTCTACAACTACACCGATCATCCCGAAAAAGGACGCAAATATTTACGCCAAATCATGGAAACGCTCTACCGCAACACTCCCGACGGGCTTTGCGGTAACGAGGATTGCGGACAGATGTCGGCCTGGTATGTATTAAGTGCTCTCGGTTTCTATCCGCTCAATCCGGTAGGAGGAGTATATGAGCAAGGTGAACCGCTTTTCAAATATAAAATCCACAACAAATGAAAAGAATAATTCTACCTATTATAGCATGTTTGGCTCTGTCGGCTTGCCATACTCCGACAGGGGGAACAGACTATACCCGGTATGTCAACCCGTTTATCGGCACCGGCGGACATGGACATACTTTCCCGGGCGCAGTGGTGCCACACGGCATGATACAGCCGAGCCCCGACACCCGTATTGACGGCTGGGATGCCTGTTCCGGATATCATTACAGCGATTCCCTCATCAATGGCTTCACGCAAAGCCATCTCAGCGGAACTGGTTGTGCCGATTACGGAGACTTCCTGTTGATGCCCACCGTCGGCAATCAAGTAATCGACAATCAGATCGACACCTTGCAGAACCGTCCGTTCGCATCAGGATTCTCACATGAAGATGAGATTGCAGTACCCGGATATTATTCAGCTTTCCTGAAGAGATACGGAATAAAGGCCGAAATCACGTCTACCGAGCGGGCTGCGATATATCGGTTCACATATCCGAAATCCGATAATGCGGGCTTGATTCTCGATATGGACTATTCAATTCAGAACCAGACCAATCTCGATATGAAGATTGAGGTGCTGGGCGACAGTGCCATCCGGGCTTACAAGATGACAAAATATTGGGCATTCGACCAACAGCTGTCCATGTATGCAAAATTTTCCAAACCTTTCGCCTGCAATGTAATAACCGATACCATCATTGACAGCAAAGGAGAGAAATACGAACGTTGTAAGGCATTATTGAAATTCCCGGAAATGTCAGACGGCGAACAGCTGTTTGTAAAAGTCGGCATATCGGCTGTCGATTGGAACGGGGCTGAGAAGAACCTGCTTTCCGAAATCCCGGACTGGGATTTTGAGAAAGTGAAAGACAAAGCTCATGATAAATGGAACAAATATCTTTCCACCATCGATATAACCTCGGATGACGCTGATGACAAAACAATCTTTTACACGGCGATGTATCATGCAGCAATCAGCCCCAACCTATTCATGGATGTGGACGGGCGATATCTCGGCATGGACCGCAAGGTGCATCAAGGCGATGTAAGCAAGCCTGTATATACGGTATTCTCCCTTTGGGACACCCACCGCGCCCTCCATCCCTTACTCACAATCATCGACCCCAAACTCAACAATGATTTCATCAACTCGCTGCTTCTCAAATATGACGAAGGCGGACTGCTGCCGATGTGGGAACTTGCAGGCAACTATACCGCCACAATGACAGGCTATCACGCCGTATCGCTTATGGCCGACGCCGTCACCAAAGGAATTGAGGATTTTGATATTACAAAAGCTTATAATTCCGGCTGTCGAAGCGCGATATGCGACACAACAGGCATCGTCACCCCCGAACTTGTGAAACTCGCCCTGATGCCGAAATCAAAGGAATACAAGAATACTCTCGGCTACATTCCGTGGGATAAGGAGCATGAATCTGTGGCAAAAGGCCTTGAATACGCCTACAACGACTGGTGTATCTCTCTTCTTGCCAATGCTGCGGGCGATAGCGTGGGAGCCAAGGAATATCAGAATAAAGGATTGGCCTATAAGCAGTATTTCGACCCGGTGACACGCTTTATGCGGGGCAAAGACGAGAACGGCAAATGGCATGAACCTTTCAACCCCCGTTCATCCAACCATCGCGAAGATGACTACTGCGAGGGAACAGCCTGGCAATGGACATGGTTCGTCCCTCACGATGTAGACGGACTTATCAACCTGATGGGCGGCAGGAAACAATTCACAGAAAAACTCGATTCATTGTTCACTGCCGATTCTGCACTTGAAGGGGAATTAGTGTCAGCCGACATATCAGGCTTGATAGGCCAGTATGCCCACGGCAATGAGCCGTCACATCATATCCTCCATCTATACAATTATGCCGGAGAACCTTGGAAAACACAGGAACTTGTCGACAAAGTCCTCAAGGAGCAATATCGCAACGATATCGACGGACTGTCGGGCAATGAGGATTGCGGACAGATGTCTGCATGGTATATCCTCAACTCGCTCGGCTTCTATCAGGTATGTCCCGGTAAACCGATCTATTCTATCGGTCGTCCGTGGTTCCCTCACGCCACTGTGAATTTGCCCGGCAGCGGAAAAATTGAAATTGACGTTAAAAACTTCTCGAAAAAGAACAAATATATCAAGTCAGTAAAGCTCAATGGCAAAGAGCTGGATAAGCCATTTTTCAATCACTCAGATATAAAGGACGGGGCTGTATTTGAATATGAAATGACCGCCATGCCTAAAAAGAATTAATCATATGAACCGACCGATCATATCATTCTGTATCTGTGCATTCTCGCTTCCGGCGACTTATGCTCAATCCGACTATACGCAATATGTCAACCCTCTGATAGGAACACAATCAAGTTTTGAGCTATCGGCGGGCAATACCTATCCGGCAACGGCACGTCCGTGGGGAATGAATTTCTGGACACCCCAGACCGGAAAGAACGGCGATGGTTGGCAATATACCTACGATGCCCATACCATCTGCGGACTGAAGCAGACTCACCAGCCCTCTCCCTGGATCAACGATTACGGCTGCTTTTCGATAATGCCTACCGGCAACAAGAAAACTTTCAAGGAAGATGACCGACGCAGCTGGTTCTCGCATAAAGGCGAGATAAGCCGTCCGCATTATTATTCGGTATATCTCGCCGACCATGATGTCAAAGCTGAGTTGACACCGACCGAAAGGGCTGCTTCATTCCGTTTCACATGCCCCGAAGGAATGAATTATTTTGTCGTAGACGCTTTTAACGGCGGTCACGGCATAAACATAGCAGGCAACCGTGTGACAGGTGTCTCAACCCACAATCACGGCGGTGTGCCCGACAATTTCGCAAACTATTTCGTGGTGGAATTTGACCGGCCTGTCGAATATGTCGAAAATATGGATTCCATCGCCATCGTAGGTTTCAAAGCCCTGCGCGGTGAAAAGGTAAATGCCGTTGCCGCATCATCCTTCATATCGCCTGAGCAGGCCCTGAGAAACCTCAGGGAAGCCAAAGGCAAGGATTTCGACGTACTGTGCGAGGAGTCGCTTCAGGCATGGAACGATGTGTTGGGACGCATAGCTGTGGAGGACGACAACCTTGACCGGCTGCGCACCTTCTACTCGTGCCTCTACCGCTCGACTCTTTTCCCAAGAAAATTCTATGAAATCGATGCCGCCGGAAACGCCATCCATTACAGTCCTTATAGCGGAAAGATATTGCCTGGATATATGTATACCGATACCGGCGTGTGGGATACATTCCGTTCCCTCTTCCCGCTTGTCAATCTTCTGTATCCGTCTGTAAGCCTGGAAATGCAGGAGGGTTTTCTGAACGCATATCGCGAGAGCGGATTCTTTCCCGAATGGTGCAGCCCCGGGCACCGCGAATGCATGGTGGGCAATAATTCCGCCTCGGTCTTAGCTGATGCTTGGCTGAAAGGTATAAGGGTATCCGACCCCGAGACTCTTTGGGGAGGTATTGTCAAAGGCACGCAGGCCGTGCACCCGGCGGTTAAATCCACAGGCCGCATCGGGCACGAATATTACAACCGCCTCGGATATGTTCCATACGACGTGAATATCAATGAGAGTGCCGCCCGCACTCTCGAATATGCTTACGACGACTGGTGCATATATCAGCTCGGCAAAGCCCTCGGCAAATCTAAAAAAGAACTTAAACCCTTTGCCGCACGCGCCGACAACTGGCAAAACCTTTTCGACAAAGAACATTCGCTGATGCGTGGCCGCAATGCCGACGGCTCGTTCGCCGAACCGTTTTCGCCGCTTAAATGGGGAGACGCATTCACCGAGGGTAATTCGTGGCATTATACATGGTCAGTGTTCCATGACCCGGCCGGACTGAAACATCTGATGGGCGGCAACAACCGCTTCGTGGCGATGCTCGATTCGGTATTCTCCGTGCCGCCGGTATTCGACGACAGCTATTACGGCTTCCCTATTCACGAAATACGCGAGATGCAAGTGATGAATATGGGCAACTATGCTCACGGCAACCAGCCCGTGCAACATATGATCTACCTTTACGACTGGACCGGTCAGCCGTGGAAAGCCCAACACTGGGTGCGGAAAGTCATGGATACGATGTACACCCCCGCGCCCGACGGATACTGCGGCGACGAGGACAACGGCCAGACCTCGGCATGGTATGTTTTCTCGGCTCTCGGATTCTACCCAGTAGCTCCCGGCACCAACCAGTATGCAATAGGCAGCCCGCTTTTCCGGAAAGCCACGCTGACTTTCGAAAACGGAAAATTTCTCGTGATTGACGCTGCCAATAATGATGAAACAAAGCCTTATGTTGAATCGCTTAAACTCAAGGGCTGCGATTATAATAAAAATTACCTCAATCATTCCGACTTGACTGCCGGAGGGAATATGGCTTTCCAGATGAGCGATAAACCAAATTATAAACGAGGTTCAGAATCAACATCATTCCCTTATTCATTCTCCGATGATGAACGTTAAAGACAATCCTATAAAGTGGGTACCGTCGGTGTATTTCGCGGCCGGGCTGCCCTTTGTGGTGCTCAATATGGTCGTTGTGCTTATGTACAAAGGTCTTGATATATCGAATGCCACTATCACTTTCTGGACATCGCTGATAATGCTGCCTTGGACACTCAAGCCCCTGTGGAGCCCGTTCATGGAACTGTTCAAGACCAAGAAATTCTATGTGGTCACCACTGAGCTGTGTTCGGGAATCGCTTTCGGCATGACAGCATTATGCCTGACGTTAAACGATTTCTTCGCCGCATCGGTAAGTTGCCTTGCATTGGTGGCATTCAGCGGCGCCACGCACGATATCGCGGGTGACGGTGTCTACATGAGCGAGCTTTCCGGTGAACAGCAGTCGAAATTTATCGGATGGCAGGGGGCATTCTACAACCTTGCAAAGATTGTCGGCACCGGACTATTGGTCTGGCTCGCAGGCACTCTCGGTGAAATAGGTCTCGGAATAAAAGGGGCTTGGATGACGGTCATGGCCACGATCGGCATACTTATGATCGTCCTGTCAATCTACAATGCCTGTATGATTCCATCCGAAGATATAAAGCGAAAAACAAATATATCGGCATCAACCGTCGCCAAGGAACTTGGGGTGGTGATACGTGATTTTTTCTCGAAACGTCATATCTGGTATTATATCGCATTCATCATCCTTTACCGCTTTGCCGAAGGGTTTGTGATGAAAGTGGTGCCGATTTTCCTTAAATCGGGTATCGACGAGGGCGGCCTTGGGCTTTCCGACAAACTTATCGGCCTGTATTACGGCACGTATGGGGCTGCGGCTTTCGTTGTCGGCTCGATACTCGGCGGCTACTACATTTCCCGGTTCGGACTGCGCAGAGTTCTTTTCTCTTTGGCCCTTATCTTCAATATACCTTTCGCTGTCTATGCCTTCTTTGCATGGTCCCAGCCCTCAGCTGAATGGCTGATATGTTCAGGCATCGTATTCGAATACTTCGGATATGGGTTCGGTTTCGTGGGACTTACCTTGTTCATGATGCAACAGGTAGCCCCCGGCAAGCATCAGATGGCGCACTATGCCTTTGCTTCCGGTATAATGAATCTCGGTGTAATGTTACCCGGCATGATGAGCGGTTGGCTCTGCGATGAACTCGGCGGCTACAAGCCTTTCTTCATCTTCGTTCTGATATCCATCATAATTCCTTTGACTATAACGAAATTCATACCGTTCAGCTATTCCGAAGACGGGACTCCCGTAGAAGACACTGTCGGTGAAACATTAACCCAAGGCGAAGGAGCCTTGTAAAAACCAATAATATGACTGAACAAAAACCAATCATACCATGGGAGGAGCGTCCCGAGGGTTGCAATGACGTAATGTGGCGATTCAGCCAAAACCCGATAATCGACCGTTATCAGATTCCGACATCCAACAGCATCTTCAACAGTGCCGTCGTTCCCTTCGGCGATGGTTTCGCCGGTGTGTTCCGTTGTGACAACCGCGCGGTGCAGATGAATATCTTCGCCGGACGCAGCCGCGATGGCATAAACTGGGAGATCGAGCATGAACCGATACGCTTCAAGGCGGGCAATACCGAAATTATTGATTCGGATTACAAGTATGATCCACGAGTGACCTTTATCGGCGACCGCTACTGGATAACCTGGTGCAATGGCTACCACGGTCCGACAATCGGCATCGGCTACACCTTTGATTTCAAAGAGTTTTTCCAGTGTGAGAATGCCTTCCTGCCGTTCAACCGCAATGGGGTACTGTTCCCTGAAAAGATAAACGGCAAATATGCCATGCTCAGTCGCCCGAGCGACAACGGACACACTCCGTTCGGCGATATATGGGTAAGTTACAGCCCCGACATGAAATATTGGGGCGAACACCGGCATGTAATGTCGCCTGCACCTTTCGAGGATAGCGCATGGCAGTGTACCAAGGTAGGTGCCGGCTCTGTGCCCATTCTTACCGATGAAGGCTGGCTGATGTTTTTCCACGGCGTAATAAATACCTGCAACGGATTCCGCTACTCGATGGGGGCGGCGTTACTTGACCGCGAGGATCCCTCCCGTGTATTGTTCCGCTCCAAGCCATATCTCTTAGCTCCGGCAGTACCCTACGAACTCGCCGGCGATGTGCCCAATGTCGTGTTCCCGTGCGCCGCCCTTACCGACGGAGACCGCGTGGCAGTGTACTATGGAGCTGCCGACACAACCGTGTGCATGGCTTTCGGCCGCATTTCGGAGATAATAGACTTTCTGAAACATAATTCGCTATGAAAAAATTGTTGTCGTGGGGCATCGCCTCTTTAATGTTCGTGTCGGCTACTTTGGCGAAAGAACCTGCCGACTGGGTGAATCCTTTCATCGGGACTACAAATTTCGGCACCACTAACCCGGGTGCGGTGACTCCTAACGGTCTTATGTCTGTAGCTCCATTCAATGTGATGGGGTCAGACATAAACCGCTACGACAAAGACAGCCGCTGGTGGTCAACGCCCTACGACAACACTAATTCATATCTTACCGGATTCTCGCATGTGAATCTTTCCGGCGTAGGTTGCCCGGAACTCAGTTCGCTGTTGGTGATGGCGACAACAGACAATCTAAACGTTGATTACCATGATTACGGCACTTCCTATTCCAACGAACACGCCACCCCGGGGCTGTATGGCCTTACGCTCGACAAGTATGGAATCACTGCCGAGGCTACCGCGACATGCCGCACCGGCCGCATCCGGTTCACGTTTCCGGCAGGTAAAGGCAACATATTGCTGAATCTTGGCGAAGGGCTAACCAATGAAAGCGGAGCAACAGTGCGCCGCATCTCCGAAACGGAAGTCGCCGGATGCAAGCTGATGGGTACATTCTGCTATAATCCGCAGGCCGTGTTCCCCCTCTATTTCGCCATGAGGGTAAACAAAGCACCCCAAAAGCAGGGATTCTGGAAATTCCAGCGTCCTAAAAAGGGGGTTGAGGCCGAATGGGATGTCGATGATGCAAAATACAAGATTTATCCTGATTTCGGCAAAACAATGTCGGGCGATGATATCGGCGTATGGTACACTTACGACACATCTGCCGGCGAGACAATCGAAGTATCGGTGGGCGTGTCGTTTGTCAGCGAGGAAAATGCGTTGCTAAACCTTAACGCCGAACAGCCCGGAGGCATGACCTTTGAGGGCATCTATGCCGATGCACGCCGCAAGTGGAACGACAATCTCAGACGAATCACCGTCGAAGGAGGAACGGACGAACAGAAAACGGTGTTCTACACCGCCTTGTATCATACTCTTATCCACCCCAACATCCTCCAGGATGTCAACGGTCAGTATCCGGCAATGGAAAGCAACAGGATACTCACAGTCCCTGACGGTCAAAACCGCTATACAGTTTTCTCATTGTGGGATACATACCGCAACCTGCACCAACTGATGACACTCGTCTACCCCGAACGGCAGCTCGACATGGTGCGCACTATGGTCGATATGTCGAAGGAATGGGGCTGGCTGCCAAAATGGGAACTCTTCGGCCACGAGACATTCACAATGGAGGGAGACCCCGCAATCCCGGTGATTGTGGACACCTGGCGCAAAGGACTTACCGATTTCGACATTGACGCGGCATATGCCGCCATGAAGAAGTCTGCAACTACCTCCGGCAAAGACAATCCCATGCGTCCTGACATCGACCCATATATTGAAAAGGGATATATACCCCTCGGCTTCTTTGCTGCAGACAATTCGGGTGACAACTCAGTAAGCCATGCCCTGGAATATTACGTGGCTGACAATGCCTTGGCATGGCTCGCCGAACAACACGGCGACACCGATTTTGCAAAGGAACTGCAACGCAGGGCTACGGGATGGAAGAATTATTATTCCGCCCAGAGCGGCACACTGCGTCCCATCAACGCCAACGGCAGTTTCCTTTCCCCCTTCAATCCGCGTCAGGGGGAGGACTTCGAGCCTGTGCCCGGATTTCATGAAGGAAGCGCGTGGAACTACACCTTCTATGTGCCACACGACATCGACGGCCTCGCAAAAATCATGGGAGGCAAACACAAGTTCATCAATAAATTGCAGATGGTGTTCGATGAGGGATTGTACGACCCGGCAAACGAGCCAGACATTGCCTACCCATACTTGTTCTCTCGATTCAAAGGGGAAGAATGGCGCACCGATAAACTTGTGTCGGAACTGCTCTCAAGGCATTTCACGACACAGCCGGATGGATTGCCCGGAAACGACGATACCGGCACGATGTCGGCATGGGCGGTATTCTCAATGCTTGGCCTATACCCCGATATACCGGGCGTGCCTGAATATGCCCTCACCACGCCGACTTTTGACAAAGCTATAGTAAACCTTGGTTCACATACCCTTGAGATAAATAAAGTCAAGGATAGCGGGAAACCCCGGATCATTCTTGATGGGAAGCCTATAACACGTCGTATAAGCCATTCGGATTTGATAAAGGCTTCTGATTTGAAATTTCACATTCATGAACAACAAATTAATTAATATATGAGACTTATAATCAAACCGGATTATGATGCCATGTCGGTTTTCGCAGCTGAATATGTCATCAACAGAATCAATGAGCACAACAAGCTTTCAAACAAACCTTTTGTGCTTGGGCTCCCCACAGGATCATCCCCTATTGGGATGTATCGCGCACTTGTCAAGGCTGTTTCGGCCGGGCGTGTATCATTCAAAAACGTGGTGACTTTCAATATGGACGAATATGTCGGTTTACCTGTGACTCATCCGGAAAGCTACCATTCGTTTATGTTCACCAATCTGTTTGACCATATAGACTGTCCGGAAGAAAACATCCATATTCTCAATGGCAACGCCGAAGACCTGACGCAGGAATGCCGGAACTACGAGGATACAATCCGCCAATACGGGGGCATTGACCTTTTTGTCGGAGGTATCGGCCCCGACGGGCATATAGCCTTCAATGAGCCGTTCTCTTCATTCTCTTCCAGAACCCGCATAAAGACACTGACCAGGGACACCAGGATAGCGAATTCAAGATTCTTTGGAGGTGATTACGAAAAAGTCCCTTCCCAAGCCCTTACAGTCGGTATTTCCACAGTGCTCGATGCCCGCGAGGTGATGATACTCTGCAGCGGGCACAACAAGGCCCGGGCCCTCCAGGCCGCAGTGGAAGGACCCATATGTCAGGCATGGACAATAAGCGCCCTTCAGAATCATCCGCATGGAATAATCGTATGTGACGATGCAGCGGCTATCGATCTAAAAGTCGGGACGTACAAATATTTCAAAGATCTTGAGAATGAACCTGAACATCACTACCCAAATTAAAATCCAACCCATACATGGTGAGAATCCCTGGCTTAAGGGTAAAATAGAATGGACTCCGAAACTATTACGTTCCGCCCTTGCGTGGCTTTCTGAAAGAGTCGGCAAGTCGTTGTTGAAGCTTACTGACAAAGACTATCAAGAAAATGGGTTGCAGCAACTTCTCGACATCTATGGTTCCGCCTATGACGTGAATATCCGTGTATTCAATGAACTCCAGCATACCATCACCGGTTGGCCGGGAGGGAAACCGAATGCCGATGATACGGACCGGCCGGAACGCGCACAACCCTATCCCAAGAGGGTCATTGTCTTTTCCCCTCACCCTGATGACGACGTGATATCAATGGGCGGCACCATCAGCCGTCTTGTCAGGCAGAAGCATGACATACACATCGCCTACGAGACTTCAGGCAACATTGCCGTAAATGATGACGAGGTGATGCGTTTCATGCACTTTGTCAATGGCTTCAAGGATTATTTCCTGAAGGATGCCTCCGCTGAAATAGCCCGAAAATATCAGGAAGTCAAGTCTACCCTGCGCGACAAAAAATCAGGAGACGCGGACACCCGCGATATTTTGAATATAAAAGGGCTCATACGCCGGGGGGAAGCCCGCATGGCTTGCGCGTACAACAACATCGGCAAAGACCATATTCATTTCCTCGACCTCCCTTTCTATGAAAGCGGGAAAGTCGAGAAACTACCCATGACAGAGACCGATGTCAGAATCGTCTATGACCTCCTTTCCGAAATCAAGCCTCATCAGATTTATGTGGCAGGAGACCTGGCAGACCCGCACGGCACACACAGGAAATGTACCGATGCCGTGCTCGCCGCCATTGACCTGGCCAAACAACAAAGTGAGACATGGCTCAATGATTGCCGGATATGGATGTATCGCGGGGCATGGGCGGAATGGGACATCGAAAACATCGATATGGCCGTCCCTATCAGTCCTGAAGAATTGCGCATGAAACGGAACGCGATACTCCGCCATTCATCACAGATGGAGTTCGCCCCGTTCCTCGGTAATGACAGCCGTCTCTTCTGGCAACGGTCGGAAGAACGAAACAAAGCTACGGCCGGACTTTATCATCGTCTCGGATTTGCCGATTATGAAGCTATCGAGGCATTCGTAGAATACAACTTCTGATACCATGTATAGATTTGACAATCGAATAGTCGCAACATTGGATGCCGGAGGCACAAACCTCGTGTTCGGGGCCATGCGCGGTTGTGAGTATATTATCGAGCCAATCACTCTGCCGTCAAGGGCCAACAACCTGGAGCTGTGTCTCAGATCAATAGTGGAAGGATTCACCAAGGTATTCTCCATTCTTGATGAAAAACCTGTCGCAATAAGTTTCGCATTTCCCGGCCCGGCAGATTATGCACGGGGAATAATCGGAGGTTATCTGCTGAATTTCCCAGCGTTCCGTGATGGAGTCGCCCTCGGCCCGTTTCTTGAAGAGAAATTCGGATTGCCGGTATTTATCAACAACGATGGCGACCTGTTCGCTTTCGGTGAAGCGACCGGGGGCATCCTCCCCAAGATCAACAAACGGATAGCAGATCTCGGTGGTGATAAGGTCTATAAGAATCTTCTCGGGTTTACTTTCGGGACAGGATTGGGAATAGGTCAGGTAATAAACGGACAGTTGAACCTCGGCAACAACTCTTGTGTCGAAGCGTGTTTCCTACGCAATGTATCCGATCCTGAATATATAGCTGAGGATGGCGTATCGATACGCGCTGTCATAAGGGAATACAAAAATATTTCCGGCTCACAGGATGAGAATCTTTCGCCATATGACATATTCCTGATTGCCGAAGGCCGGAAGGAAGGGAACAGCTATGCCGCCACTGAATCATTCGCACGTTTTGGCAAAATCGCGGGAGATGTATTTGCGACCGCCGCATCGCTAACCGATTCTATTATTGTCGTTGGAGGAGGTGTTACGGGAGCCATGAAATATATAAAGGCCGCACTTCTTGCAGAGATGCGGGCCACTATACAGACTATGGCAGGAGACACTATCCCCAGGATGCTGCTACGGGTGTTTGACCTTGATGACGAATCGGATTTTGGAAGATTCCTGACCGGAGATTCCCGTGAAATCAACATTCCCGAATCCCACAGGACACTGGTATATGATCCGATGAAACGCACCGGCATCGCCACCAGCGAACTCGGAGCGTCAAAAGCAATCTCAATCGGAGCATACAACTACGCGCTCTCACAAATCGATAATATGAACTGACATTAAGAGCTTGTTTATGGGTGAATACAGGCAACTGATGTAATAAATGAAACTTTTGCGGATTGGGTTGCGTCTAATGTGGTGATTGATTAATTTTGAAGACAGATCTTCCACGTTGGAAAATACGACAACAATGACCGCAACAATTTCCATACCATATGAACCGGCAGCACTGACCTCTGGCAGTGCCGTCGGTTCTTTGCTGTCGATGGCTCGACGTTTTTTAGCGACAGTGTTCACACCGGCTGTCACACCCGCAATCCCTGTCGTTGACGACACTTCACAAGAGACCCGCTTCCTCTCCCTTATCCGTCAGGAGGAATCCACGATATCGGCTATATGCTTTTCCTATTCCGGCTCGGTAGCGGAATATGACGACCTGCGTCAGGACGCGCTCCTCACGATATGGCGCGGCATGGCGGGATTCAAAGGGGAGTCATCTCCCCGCACATGGATCTATCGCGTGGTGCTCAACTCCTGCGTATCCACCATACGCAGGCAGTCACGCCACAGCCGCGAATCGGAAAGCCTCGACAAACTCTACGACCTTGTCAGCGACGAACCTTCCGAAGACCGCGAGCGCATCGAGACGCTGCACCGCCTGATTTCGATGCTGAATGCCGAAGACAAGGCCATGATTCTGATGTGGCTCGACGAAGCCTCCTACGATGACATCTCCTCCGTGATGGGTCTTCCCCGCAACACGGTCGCCACCCGCCTCCGCCGCATCAAAGAGAAACTCGCCCGTCTCGCCTCGGATGGCTAAAGTCTACCTATCCCCCCTGCCCCATCCAGCCCTATTCCGCCCCATTTCGCTCTATCACCCCCACCAAAATCAGAAAAAAATGACTACCGAAGAAATGAAAATCGCCTGGCGCGATACAAACCGCAACTTTGATTCCCGAATCTCTCAGGAAGAAATTATGAATGAATTCAGACAGCGCAATCCGCGCACTTCCCTCGACCGGCTGCGCACACGTTATAAACGCTTTGTCGCAGTCGCCCTCGTTGCCGCTTTCCCGTGCTCAATGGTGTTCCTAAAGAGCGACCTCGTATCCGGAGAAGGAAGGATCTGGCTCGCAATCGCCTTTGCGGCATATTTTATACTGTGCGCCTCCATGGATTTCTGGCTGTATCTCGGAATCGGGAAGATTGACCCGCTGACAATGTCCGTCTCTGAGGTGATAGGGAGGGCCATGTTCTATCGCAAACGCCACCTGCAGTTCATCGCTGTCCTCATACCCGTCGCAATTGCCCTGATTTCATTCATGGCATATCAGATAGGGTGTGACGTATACCTGATTTCCGGCATGGCCATAGGAGGATGCATCGGACTCGCCATAGGCTCCATGCAGCTGATTGAATTCATGCGCGACTACAAGAGCATATCGCGGCAGGAATGAACCGAACCCCATGATTCTGAATTATAATAGATAGACAACTCCGGATTCCCGCCCCAGCGAAGTCCGCTAAAATCATCGATTATGAAAAGCAGAATCATTCTCGGAGCAGCCGCGGTTTTTGCCCTTACCCTCGGCAGCTGCGTAACCAACAAGAAGTATAACCAAATGGCCGACCAATACCGTTCGGCCAACGAAGGGCTCATCGAATGCACCGCCAACACCAAGAGCATGGAGGTGATGATAAAGGATCTGAAAGCCCAGAATGCAGACCTGAAAGAGGCTTACGGGGCAATAAAATCCTCTCTCGACCAGGCAATGGCCAACAACCACCAGGGCAGTGTCAACATCGCCAAGCTCGTTGACGAGATCAACGCCTCCAACAAATACATCAAGCAGCTCGTAGAGGCAAAATCGAAATCCGATTCCCTCAACATGGTGCTAACCAACAACCTCACACGCTCGCTCAACACCGATGAGCTTAAGGACGTTGATGTCAAGGTGCTCAAGGGTGTGGTCTACATTTCCCTCGCTGACAACATGCTCTACAAGAGCGGCAGCTACGACATTTCCCCGGCCGCGATGGACATCCTCGGCAAGATTGCAAAAATCATCAAGGATTACAAAGACTACGACGTATTGATTGAAGGGAACACCGACAACGTTCCAATCTCGCGCACCAACATACGCAACAACTGGGACCTCTCGGCCCTCCGCGCCTCCTCAGTGGTTCAGGCGCTGCAGAATGACTTCGGCATCGATCCGTCGCGCCTCACAGCAGGCGGACGCGGCGAATACAACCCCATCGCCACCAACTCCACGGCCGCCGGCCGTCAGGAGAACCGCCGCACCGAGATCATCATCACCCCGAAGCTCGACCAGTTCCTCGACCTCATCGACAAAGCCCCCGATACCGACAGCACCACCCAACGCTGATTTACCATATCACCATCGGTTTCTTACATAATAATAGCAGGGATGTCTTTGAATTAGACATCCCTGCTGTTATGTTTGTCCTATATCTCGCTATTTTGCGGTCAACGTACATGTATAGGGCGCCGCCGACATATTCAACGTCACTTCATACGTACCGGCTGCAACATCAATATTGGCACCATCGAAAACAAGTTTATCCATTTCACCGCCAAGGTTCGCATCCCAACCTCCATTAAAGCGGAACTTAAAGTTGGTGGCATCGTTTGCTGTAATCGTGCCGGTCCATATCAACATATCGGAATTCGTGGTCATTTCAATATCATGATCCCAGTCTCCATTGAGACCTATAATACCAACCTTCTCGACTTTCAGCATAGATAAAGACAGGTCGTTAAGGTTGGCTTTAACCCACCAGAGGCCGGCCGGAACGGTTGTAATATCCGCCCCACCTGGAGTCAAAACGCCATTGTCAAGACCCCAGTTAACATCCCAGTTTTCTGTGGCGCAAAGCTTAAATTTACCTTCGGCATCACCCTCGGCACCAGTGCGTGTCACACCAAAATAAGTGGCATAGTCCACAGTATAGAGCTGCATACTTGCCACTTGGCTCCATCCATTACCTGTACCGGGAGTGTAAAGGAACTCATACGCATAGGTAAGAGTATAAGTCTTCTTCAGCATGTCTGCCACAAGACGATAACGTCCCGAAGCGTTGATTACACCTTCTGCACCCAACACAAGAGAGCCTCCCTCTGCCGGGCCATAACATTGAGCCGGAGCGGCATTTCCTTCCACGCTACCGGGAACAATCTGCCATTTGAAACCGGCCGCTGCCTGCGCTGACGTAACCTCGAAGATCGCTATGAAGTTATTGTCAACATATGCATGAAGCGGACTATGATCCATCTTCTGGCTCAACGTGCCGCCAAGGAAATAAGAATTCTCTATGTCAAGTTTCTCATCCACAGGCAGAACATTCACCTGCTGCTTGAGATAATAGAATCCCTCTCCGCCAAGACGCGACTGCTGCTTGTCGATATTGACATATGCCTCAATTCCCATCCATGGAGTCACAACCTCGGGAGTGATTCCATAATATTCCACAATAATGTCCTCAAGAGCGTTGGCATCTACCTGCCCATCCTTGATGTCAAGCACCTGCGCTCCTGCCATGCTCTCATCCTTCGCCACAGCGAGTTTCAGGGTGAATTTTGCGTCCGCCGGATAATCCACAGCATCCGCAATAGTGGCGATAGAAATTTTCTTGTCTACGTTATTTTCGAGGTCTATTGTTCCCTTGTATGCTTCAGATGCCTCGAGAGTGAGGCCGTCCGCAGATGCCACAGGTTCTTGCGGATTGATCTGAGCCATACCGAGGTCGCTCGTGTCATCGCAGGCCGTAAAGCCGAGAGCAAGAGCCGCCATCAGAAATATACTATATTTTTTCATATTTTCTTTAGTTTTTATATTCCGCGAAGCCGGTTTATAGGCTTCGCGGTTTTAATTGACATTTGCTATCGGTTATTCTCCGGCTTCAATATTGATTTTTTTGCCGTTAAGGTCAACTGTGATCTTCATCTTTCCTCCTGCCCAGGACTCATTTTTCCAATTGGCTTTCACGGAAGAATCAATATCGCCAATGAAGGGTCCGGATGCCAACGAGAAAGCACCGTTGCCACCTGCCGGTCCGACATAATTTGCCTCCCAGTCACCTAATTTTTCATAGACGGCAAATTCCACTGCACCTGCTGGCACATCAAAAGTTCCCACATAAATATTTGAACCTCCCGGATTCTCTTCAAGTGGACAATTGTCATCGCTTACATTCCAACCCTGGAATGAACCGACCACGTATATTGCCTTTGGCTTGGCTTTCTGCATCGTTATGGTCATTTCTTTGAGATTGACTGTAATCTCCAGATTGCCACCGGTCCATGAGGCATCCTGCCATGAACCTTTACCGAGTTTGTCACCCTTCTTCTTGCCCATAAATACAGAACCCTCATAAAGTCCATCCGCATTGAAGGAAATATCCTTGGGAGAATCAGCATCCTGTGAACCCACGGCGTTGCTTTCCCAGTCACCCAATGCACTATAGAAGCGGAACTGGAACTCACCTGCAGGGATGAATACATTACCGAAATAAATCTTTGTACCTATGCCCGTTTCCTCAAGATAAACCTTATCGGCGTTGATATCCCAGCCTGTAGGCTGACCAATGAGATAAAGCTTGCCGGGTTCGCTTACAGGGATATATGAGGACACGTTTATATTCACGGCATTCGACCATATCACACTCTGAGGGGCATTGGCCACCGCAGCTTTAACACGCACAACCACAGGCACCGTCTCGTGGTTGTAATTGTCCAAATCAAAGCCATACAGCGTATTCACGCCGGCACAGAACACTTCTCCGGGGATTGTTATCGATGCGGAAGAAGACACAGTCTCAAGCATAAATGCCAAAGGCTTCTCATCTTCACCCAATATGGAATTATCTTCAGATGCATCACCTGTTTTTTCAGCCGCATCCCATTTCTCAAAATCCGCCTCATTCTTGGCTATCTGCACCGAATAATCGGGGGTGCAACCAACGCCATAGTTCGGTTGAGACACAGTGAATGTGATATCGTTCAAAGGTTTGTATGCCTCGTCATCACGGAATATATAGGTTTGGTCTGCCATTGCCGGAGTGTTCAAGACAAACTCCGTAGGCACTTCAAGACGTGGCTGTGTGTCGTCCTTACATCCTGTCATCCCCATGCCGAGAGCCATGAAGAGCAATGTTAATAATGATATCTTTTTCATTTTGTAATCATTGTTTAATTATTTTACATAGCCCGGATTCTGCACATATGTTCCGGCAGCATATGACGCAACGATTGCGCTCGGAATCGGATATACGTTCATATATGTGGCGATTGCAGTTCCATTGGCGGCACCGTTCTTCCAGTTCCAGTTGTAGGCATTACCCGCAAACTGACCGAAACGGATCAAGTCCGTGCGTCGGAGGTTTTCCCAATAAAGTTCCCTTGCACGTTCGTTAAGGACAGCCTGACTTGTCATCTCTGCCTGACCCAGACCGGAAAGCCCGGCGCGTTCGCGCACCCAGTTAAGATACTTAAGACCGTCTGTAGAGCTTCCGGCTCCGTGGAGCGAAGATTCAGCCGCCATCAGGTATACATCGGCCAGACGGATGAGAGGAAGGTCTGTATCACAGAAATTGAAATTGGCGTCAACCAACATCGAGGCATCGGGAGCAATTCGGTTAAGCCCGTTCTCCGGATCCTGGAAACGATAATAGGTATTATCGGCGGCTGCCTTGACGTTCGTAAACTTGATCGGAAGATAACCGTCTGTAAATTTGGATATCGTATTGTTTGTGATTGTATAGCCGGCATTTTCAGTCAGCCACAGATAAGTGCGGCCATCTTTTTCAAGATCAAACAGCTCTGAGAATTGCTGACGAGCGTGCATACATGCCCATGCAGACTGAAAACCATACCAAGTCTTATTGCAGAAACCTTTGTCAAGGGCGACATTACCGAAATCTCCGATCACACCCATTATCAGGAAGTCTGTACCACCGTATGATTGCGTGTTCATGTTGTCATACGGAAGTCCCATGAGTATCTCATTATTTCCAGCAGTCGCATTACCCGGCATGAAATTATGGTTGGTTGCTCCGAAAAGCGCGAGATAATCCTTGGCAAGACCATGGTTGGCATTGACATTATGGTCGCGGATAATCTGCTCGCACATGTCCCAGCATTTTTTCCATCCGGCATCAGAAGCACCGTCTGTGAACACTTTCTCGTTAAGATAGAACCTTGCGAGGAGACCGCGAACGGCATCCTTGCCGATACGTCCGTATTTCGGAGTATGGTTGGCAGGCCAGTTTGCAAGCACATCCTCAAGATCGGCAACAACCTTATTATAGAGGGCGGCACGGCTCTCAGCCTGCGGCGGTACGGTGCCATAAGGAATTGTGTTGCCTTGGTCATCGACATCCCATGCAACGGCTGCGCGACCGAAGAAGTCTATCACCTGAAAGTATGTATATGCACGCAGTGCACGAGCCTCGCGGCAGAACTGAGCGATGGTTTCGGTCATCGGGTTGCCGTCAGGGTCAGTCAATTGAGAAGGGTCTATACCCCATTCTCCAAGATTGCGCATGTTGCGCAAGAAATCATTGCAGACAGCAATGTGAGTGTAGAAACGGCTATATGCCAAGTTCAGCACAGGATTGTCCGAACTCCATGTCGCTTTCACGAGATCTTCGACTCCGGCATCGGAAAAATAAATCCAAGCTGCCTCATCGGTCGGAAACTCGTTGAGCATGAATATTGTCCTGGAATAACAAGACATACCGGCATCCGGACTTGTAATGTCAGACTCTCCTGCACCCTTCTGGCCGGAGATTGTCATTCCGGCATAGCAGTTGGCCATAAGTCCTGCAATATATTCCTGGGGATTCTTTGAAAATTCACCTGAAGTTAAAACCGAGGGGTCTTTCGGCTGCTGATCGAGATCCCCCACACAGGATGTGAAAGAGCCTACTGCAGCAATCACCAGTGAACTTGCAATAAATTTATTTATAATGGATTTCATAAATATTTCTCTTTTATTGATTTAGAATGTTGCAATAAGACCTACGGTGTAGCTTACCGGACGCGGGTAAGTCGAGTTGTCGATACCACCGTTGATTTCAGGATCTATTCCTTTGTATTTAGTGATTACAAACGGATTCTGAACGGCACCGTATAGACGGAGACGCAGGTTATTGTTGAACAGACCCGGCCATGTATAGCCAAGAGTGATATTGTCGCAACGCACGAAACCGGCATTCCTCAGATAATAATCCGACAGATACTGCTGGCTGTTGAAATATACATCGTTGTCAACCATGTTCATCAAGCGGCCGTTGAGCGAAACGTTATCGAAGAATGAACGCTTTGCCAACACGTTGTTGTAAACATAATTTCCTACGTTTGCGCGCAGTGCGAATGAAAGGTCGAACCCTTTATATGAGAATGAGTTGTTCCAGGTCATCGTAACCTTGGGATCAGGACTGTGTTTGATCACCCTGTCTTCGTCATTGATCACGCCGTCACCGTTCTGGTCTACGTAAGCACCTTCGATAGGTTTGCCGTTCTGGTCATAAATCTGCTCCCAGAGCCAGAAAGAGCTTGCAGGATAACCCACTGCATGCACCTGCGCTTTCATACCGGTTGAACCCATGCCGCCAAGCTGCACTAATTCACCCTGCACAAGTTTGGTAATCTTGTTCTTGTTCCAAGCCACATTAAAGCTGGTATTCCAAGTAAAGTCTTCAGTATCGATCACCCGGGCACCGATTGTTGCTTCAAGACCGATGTTGCGGAGCGAACCGATATTCTGGATAACCTGGTTAGTGGTCATTGCGCCCGGAGGGAATGTAACGCTCGAGAGGAGGTCTTTGGATTCACGGAGATACCAGTCCAAAGCCACTGTCAGACGGTTGTTCCACCAACCCATATCAAGACCGACGTTCCACGTGGTTGTAGTTTCCCACTTGAGGTTCTTGTTGTAGGCTGCGGGATAATACGTGCTCATATACTGGCCATAGGAACCGGTATACATATTGGGATAATATGAACCGCCATAGAAAGTGGAAGCTGTATAGGTCGGCATGTAGTCGAAGTAACCGCCAACAGCCTGCTGACCGGTCTGACCCCAGCCGAGACGGAGCTTGAATTCATTCATAGTCTCTGCCACCTTCTGCATGAACGGCATGTTGTTGAGTTTCCAGCCGAGAGCTACAGAGGGGAACAATGCCCACCTGTTGTCTTTGGAGAAACGTGATGTACCGTCGTCACGAAGAGTGAATGTCAGAAGATATGTATCCTTGAAGCTATAATTCAAACGGCCGAAGAATGATACAAGAACAAGATTACCGCTGTTCCAATCATTATTGGGATTCGTGTTGAATTCAGAATAGTTGTAAGGAAGGCCGATATTGGCTTCTGTTGCGGGGTCTATGTAAAGACCGCCTGCAGCATTCGGAAGCTGGAAACCGGCAGTGGTATAGTTTTCTTTCTTCCATCCGTGTCCGTCGAAACGCTGATAAGAATAACCGGCCATTACATCGAGATTAGACTGGATCGCTTCGAATTCTTTCTTATAGTTAAGATAGAAATCAAGGAGGGTGTTACGACGCAACTCATAGCTTTCAGTTCTGTAGCCCGCACCGTTCTTGTCATATGAGTTCCATGCTGTCGGAGTGTTCTGACCAAGGAGAATGGTGTTGGTAGCTTTGCTCACGTCATAACCGAGGTTCAGGTTAAGATGTAGCTCCGGAAGGAAATGGAGAGCGTAGTCGATCTGAAGATTACCGTTACTCCTGAAGATATCGGCAGTGTTGTCTTTATCTGTAGCCTGTGCAAGAGGGTTGATCGTACCCTGGTCGTTCCAGTTCAATCCTGAGAGGTTCGAGCTGAAGCCATTGTAATAATAGGGGAATAAAGCCCCTTCCTGAGTCTGATAGGCATCATACATGTATACCGGACGAGTCGGGTCTGCATCGATAGCGTTACCTGTGCAACCCTCGTCAGTGAACCGGTTGCGGATATAATACCCCTTGACATTTGCATACACCTTGAGTTTGCCGTCGAAGAATTCAGGTGTCAGGTTGAAGCCTGCTGTCACACGCTGCATCTGCGAATCCTTGAGGATACCGTTGTTCATCGTGTAAGAAGCGGCTACGCGATAAGGAAGGAAACCTGCCTTACCTCCGACAGAGAGATTATAGTCGTGCGACACTGATGTGCGGAGCACCTCTTTCTGCCAGTCAGTATCGGTATTATCTGCGGCTGTGCCGTTCATGTAGAGCTGACCTACCGGTTCAGAACCTTCACCGAAATGTTTCGTAACTATGTCACGGAATTCCGGACCGGAGAGGACATCCCAAGTCTTGCGGGCATGGTTCACCGTCACGTTTGCCGAGAAGTTTACTTGCGGGCGACCGCTTTTACCTTTCTTAGTGGTGATGATGATGACACCGTTAGATGCACGAGAACCATAGATAGCAGTAGCCGAAGCATCCTTAAGGATAGTCATTGACTCGATGTTGTCGGGTGCTATCATGGCAAGCGGGTTGGCCATACCGTTCACCCCATCGTTGCTCAAAGGCACGCCGTCAAGCACGATAAGAGGGTCGTTGGAAGCGTTAAGTGACGCGCCACCACGGATACGGATCGTTGCGCCGCCTTCAGGACTACCACCATTGGATGTGACAACCACACCCGGACTTGCACCTGTCAAAAGGTCTTGTGCCGAAGTAGAAATGTTAGCGTCAATCTCATTAGGATTGATCACCGCTACCGAGCCGGTGGCGTCGGATTTCTTCACCGAGCCGTAGCCGATCACCACAGTCTCCTGCAGCATCTGGGCGTTGGCCTTCATCACGATGTTGAGATGTTTCTGACCGTTCACCTGCACTTCCATCGGGTCGTAGCCTACGTAGCTCACAACCAGAGTGGCATTCGCGGGGACGTTGATGGTGAAGTTACCGTCAATGTCGGCCGACACGCCGTTGGAAGTGCCTTTTTCCATAATGGTGGCACCGATCAGGTCTTCGCCTTGCTCATCGGCCACATGTCCGGTGACAGTGATCTTCTGAGCCAGCGAGGGAAGCGCGAGCGTCAACAGCATTGCCATTGTCACCCAAAACTTCCTGTTTAGCTGAAAACAGTTGTTCTTCATGTAAGAATGAATTTAGTTTTACATTGGGTTATTAAATTATTTCAACTTTTGGTATCGTTAAGCTCTTGGCGCATTTTGCGCATAGCCCGGATAAGAGATTTTTATATGTCGGCATGCCGACATATAAAAAGATGCATATGCATCTTGACTTCATTCCGGGTAATCCTTTGTACTAATCTTGGTTAACGAGTCTCATGGCGATAATCCTGCTTAGGACACTACAAGGTCCGAACCGGGCACTCCTGCCCTAATTTTACAAAGCAAAGGCAAAAATACGTATTTTATGCTTTTATTTATATTCCAAAATAAATTTTAACAATAAGATTCGTTTGATTTAACTATTTTTAACATAATCTATCGGCTCACCCGCCATGCAGAAATCACTTTACGGGATATCGAACGCAAATTGAGGAGTATTATGGCCGCAGTAAGTGCGATCCCTACTGCAAGCATCACCCAGACCGTGCCGGGGGCGGCATCCAGTCCTTTTATGGCCGGGAGATAAAACGCTCTCAGCAGGAAAACGCAAGCCGTGGCGAGTATCCATGCGCCGACAGACGCTAAAATCACTATGCGTCGGTACGGGGCTCCGACAGTCCGTAAGTCATATCCGAGCATCAGGAGTGAATGAAGTTTGTCGCGGTTCTTCTCCATCAGAAGGGAAATGGACAATAAGAGAATAAAGAATGACAGAAGCGTTATAACCACCCCTATTGCCAGCACAATCCCTACGACAACACGCAAAAGGAACGAGGCGGAAGTGGCGCTCTTGTCGCCGGCGATCTCATAATCATGTTCGGTCATATAATCCTTTATCGCCACATCGCCCGGACTCGAGACTTCTATTATCATACGCGACGGATCTTTCATTCTTCCCGTGCCAAGCCGCGCGTTGCTCCAGTCCATGAATTCCTGAGGCACAAGAATCGTGTTCAGGCGGTTGGAATATCCCGCCACGCGGCCATGGAACTGCACGCCGCGCATGCCGTCGTCGCTGCGGAGAGTAAGTGTGAGCGGAATGCCGCTCATCAACCCTTCCGACATCTGCGGCAAACCCGCCGACGATGCGAAACCGAAATTATATAGCGTAAGGTAATCCTTCGATATGATCACCGGAATTTCGTCATCTCCATCTCTCCACCGCCATTGCGATGCCGGGACATCTACAAAATCGCCGGGAATCGATTCAAAAAACATATGTGTTGACAATCCTCTCCCCTGCTGCATCAGCGATGCCGACACCCGATAGTCGGCCGAGGAGAAAGGTGCTGCCCTTTTCACCCACGGCTGCTTCTCTATATCTTCCCTTTCGCTTGTCGAGAAGCCTGTTGCACCTCCGAATGTATTCTCCGATGTGACACGCTTGTTGATCACCATATAGTCGGAACGGATAAAGCTGTCATCGTCTTCCCATATAGATTTTGCATCGATAAAAAACTGTATTCCACCGAGAATGATTGCAAGTCCGAGGAAGTTGGAAAGCACGAACCCTGCAATCCTCGCCGGCGAAATGTTTTTACGTAGCAACCGGTCAGCTATATTCATAGTGATAGTTTTTTAGCATTCTGAAGTAAAAGCGGATTACCCACCGAGGTGGAAACCACAGCCGCGCCCTGACTTTCAGCCTCCCGGGCAATCATCGCGGCGGCAATCCTGTTGTTCTCTTCATCGAGATGGCTCACCGGCTCGTCAAGAAATAAAAAGTCGAAAGGCTGGCAAAGGCTGCGGATTATCGCCACCCTCTGTTGCTGTCCGATCGACATCCGCCCTGCTGGATAATCACGGCGAGCTGCGATGCCAAGCTCTTCAAGGCGGCATTCAATCTCTTTATCGTCAAGATGGTTTGTCAGGCGGTTCTTGAGTTGTATATTCTCCCATGCCGTCAACTCCGGGAAAAGGTCAAGTTCCTGCGGGAGATATGCGATATGCCGGCGGCGTATCTCCTGCCAGTCGGCGATTGAGAAATCCCGTGCATCCTTCCCATTGAAGCAAAGCTCACCCCTGTAATCTACGCGGGCACCATAAATATATGCGCACATCGAAGACTTCCCCGCGCCGCTGGCTGCTTCTATGAGATAATTGTCGCCCCGATATAACTCAAGACAATTATCCCAGACATCCGACTCCGGAATATCCTCATCCGCAAACACTTCAGGAAGCATTCCCCGGAGCCTTATCTCGTTTATCCTTTCCATCAACTTTAGAACTTGTTTATTGGGCGGATTCGATCAGGGCGAGGAGGATGTTTTTCTTGCTGTCTTTACCTTTCACCTTGACTTCAGCCTGCAAGCCGCCTTTCTCCGGTTTGAAGGTCATAGACATCGTGCTTATGGCAGACAGGTTCATAGGTTTCTCTTCTCCGCCGTAAACCACGCCGGCGAGCGCCCCCTTTAGCACATCCGCAGCATCGGCTGCAGGCAACGGACCCGAAACCTCACCTTTGCTGATACGTAAAAATTTATCCTCCTTGCTTACTGTCAGTCCGAACTGTCCCAGAGCATTTGCAAGGTCGGAAGTTCCGTGACCTGTTGTGGAAATCAAACCGTTCACATTCCCTACAGCCAAAGCGGCGGCGCACGTGCCGTCAACACAAGATACCATCCCTGCAAGCATCCCTATCATTGAGAACCCCTTACCGCCGGTCTCCTCCTTGAGTTTATTCACCATGTCCGGGCTTACCGCAAGCGCGAGATAGGTTTCTCCCGAGCCTCCGATTTTACGGATAACGTCTCCGTCTATCTTGGCGGCGGGGAAATTGAATTTGGCGATTCCACCCTTGGAATTATGCACCGTCATCTCGGCATCGAGTTCCCCTTTGTTGAAATCGAGTTCCCACATGAATTCCACGGCATCAACAAACATCGCCTCCATGGCCATTGTCGCCGATGCGCGGGATGTGAAGTCAAGACCCATCGAATTCAGACATCCCTTAATGTCACCCCAACCTTCCATATCGTGCTCCAAGTCTTCAAGATTGGCGGCAATTTCGTTGGAGAGGATGCTCTGTTTCTCACTGAGCGACACGAAATGCTTCACATCATTGGCATTGACAGTGTTGTTCGAGTTTGTGCACATCCAGAATCTGTCGCCGGATATAGCCACATTACCACATACCTCTGTCTCACCTTCAGCACGGAATTTCTCTCCGTATTCTTTCTCTATGAAAGCCTTGAACTTTTCAGTGTCGGCAATGAACCCCGTGAAATAAGTATTGTAACCTTCGATAAAGAGTGCCGCCACGGATGGATCTATACCTCCATTCTGAATGCGGGCAAGAAACTCCTTGTTCTCCGCATTCTTAGATGCCTCAAGAGCCTTGACCAATTCCTTACCGGGGGTCACATCCGTTCCGTCTACTTTGCAGCCGGCCTTTTCGAGAATCGACTTCAAGTCCGCCACAGCCACCATCGAGGCATCGGCGGGAATTGTCTGCAACAATCCGCGCACATCACCTGCACGGTCTGACGAACAAGCCGCCATAATCACAAGCGTCATCATCGCGACGCTATAAAGGATCCCTTTAATTCTATTCATAATCAAGCATATTTGACGACAAATTTACAAAAAAATCCTTGACCGCACATATGGTCAAGGATTTTTCTTTCCTGTTCAGTTTTATTTTCCATCAAACAGACAGGCCGGTCAATAGATGCGGAGCATCACCGCGCCATGGGGGTTCACCGTCGAGGTGTGGTCGCCGTCGGTTTCAGCGATATCTTTCTGTCGCCAAAGGTCGCGGACCGTTTTCTTCTCGTAGAAGCCAAGCTGTTTGAGCTTGATGGTGATGTCTCTGGGCGCAAGGGTCTTGTTGAAAAGTCCCACGGCCATTGAGCCGTCTTCAAGTTGCTTCACATATACGGCCTCTTCAGCCGTTTCGACGATGGGAGCGCCGTGCACCCCGAGGGGATCCTGGTTGACGTCTATCACCTCATCGTTGGTGAGCAGGGAGAGCGTGAAATCGTCGAGACGTGCAAGGTCGCAACCTATAAGCAGAGGGGAGGCGAAAAGGCTCCAGAGGGTCATATGTGTATATTGTTCGTCAGGAGTTAGCTTCGTGTAATGAAGCTTCGGCCCCCACCCCACAAGCCCCACCACGAGCATGTCGGCATCCGGCCAATGCCCCGGACCGCTCCAGGGAGCCCATCGGCTCTGGTTGAAACCGATCTTGCTGAAATTTTCCCAGGTGTCGCGGATGTCGCCCGTGGTTCGCCAACAATCGGCATATTTCACCAGCGCCGGGGCGTCGCAGAGGGGGGCGTTGTTGGAAAGGCTGTAGACGATGTCGCGGTCTGTGGCACGCAAAGCATCGTGCATCTCCCTGATATGCTCCACGTCGTTAGGTTTCCAGTCATATTTGAGATAGTCAACCTTCCATTCCGCCCATTGTTTCGCGTCATTTTCCACAAAAGAATAAGGGGAGTGATAACGAACCTGCTTACGGTATTGCATATAATTACCCTCCGGAAGAGTGAAGCGGTAGTTTTCATTTTTCTTACCCTCCTCAATCCAATTGTATTTCCCGTCGGGAGTGTCGGCATAGCTACCGATGTGGGCGGCGTAGGTACCCACCCTGGGCGAAGAATAAATACCTAATTTCAGACCGAGGTCGTGCACCTCTTTAGTGAGCGCCGCCATGTCGGGGAATTTGGTGTTCGGCATTATGGCGTTGTATTTCCCGCCGCGGTTACCTTGCCATCCGTCATCAATGTTTATGTATGTCCATCCATGGTTCACGAGCCCCTTGTCGTGCATTGCGCGGGCAGAGGAGAGAACCTGCTCCTGGGTCACGTCGCGACCCCAGCAGTTCCATGAGTTCCACCCCATCGGAGGAGTCAAGGCTATCCGGTCTCCGACAACTATCTTAAGGTTGCGCTTTGCCGTGCCGAATTTATTGGTGGCGGTGAGCTCAACCACATATTCTCCCCGCTCTCCGGCGCGTCCCGTGATGCGCCCGGTTTTGGGGTCAAGGATCAAACCGGCTGGAAGATTCTTTGCGGCAAACGTCATCGGACGTTCGCCACTCGCAGCTATAGAAAAAAGGAACTGAGACCCCGGGCGGACACCAAAAACCCTTGCTCCGTTTATACGTGGTTCTTTCCCCGGTTTCGGGGTCAATATATACTTTGAATAATTCGGCACCTCCACCGTCTTTGGTTTCTGCGCTACACCGGCCGATGCGATCGCAAGCATCCCGGCTAAAGCAAACATTTTAATTTTCATTGACATTTTAAACAACTTCTAAGTTACGAATTGTCGGTTTATGCACAAATTTACAAAAATTATCCACATAAACCGACAATTCAATCAACATTTTAAAACTAATACCCGGGATTCTGTTCGAGGAGAGGATTCGCGTAGATAGCCTCGGAGGGGATGCAGAACACGTTGCGCGTTTCAGGTGTCGGCTCTTTGTCCCACCACTTCTCTGTGGTGAAAAGTCCCCAGCGCACAAGATCCGTGCGGCGGTGCGCCTCCCCTAAAAATTCAATCATATATTCATCCGCCAGGCGGTAGATGTCAAGATTGGAAGCCGTGACAGGATCCGGATCCGTCCCGTTCTCGAAATTGCGTTTGCGCACGGAGTTTATAAGCTTGGCCGCCCCTTCTTTGTCACCACGGTGGAAACGGCATTCGGCCAGATTATAGACAACTTCGGTAAACCTCATCACCGGGAAATCCGGATTATAAAGCAGGAGCACATCCTTATCATTGGGCACAGGCATCTTAACCAGACGTATGCCGGAATTCTCATCGCCGGCAAGCATGTCGCTTTTATTTCCGGTGATATTCACGTAATCCACAAGCACTATCTGTTTGCCGTTCTTAAGCTTAGTCCCCTTCACCACCTTACCGGTGTGGGGATTCTTCTGCAATCCCATAAGGAACATCCCTTCATATTTGCCGTCGCCATTGTAGACATAAGGTTTCTTGCGGAGGTCTTCCTCATGGAACTTGGCGAAAGGACGCCCCATCTTCGTGGTGTAGGGCACACCCTCTTTCTCCAGCGACGGTGCAAGCTGAAATCCGTTGTAACACTTGCCCAACGAACCGCAATCGAAATAATTCTTCGCGTTGTAGGGATACATACGGGTGTTACATCCTTTGAACTCCTCTTTGGATGTCTCGGAAGGTATATACCACATCGCCTCAGGAGATTCATGATTTGTGAAACAATGCGGGCCATACCATGTGGGGTCCAGCTCATACACACCATACTTGCCATCGTATATATCCTGAAGAATCGTTTCGGCATCCGCATACCTGTCTTCGCCAATGAAGGCGACAGCATTCAGATAAAGTTGCGCGAGAAGCATCGCGCCGGCACCCATCGTGATGTAGCCGTCCTGATGTTCCGAAAGGGATTCGCGTTTGTGAAGGTTCGGAATCGCGGCTTTCAGCGTGCGCTCGATATAATCGAAGTTCTCTTTGCGGGAATTACGCGCTTTCGGCTTATCGTTGGGAGACGTATAGATCGGCAGGCCTCCGAAGAGGTCGAGGGAACGCATATAGGCATAAGCCATCAATGCGTTTAGCTGGTTAAGATGGTCCGCCTTGTCCTGCTCCGTAAGACCCAACGCAGGATAGTCAACACCTGAAAGACCCTCTATCGACACCAATGCATGCGAAACAATATAATTCATTTGATTATACGCATTCTTGACCTTGCCGTCTTCCGTGCTCCAGGAGTGACCGTGAAGGCGCACCCAGTCACCGTTGTCGTAAAAATCGGCGGCACGCGCCGGACAGCACATCTCATCCGTTGTGACTTCCTGCAACAGCCAATAGACGCGCTGGTTATAGAGGTAATGCCAATGACGGAACGGATTCCTCAACACGGAATACACACTCTCCTGACTTGTATAGAACGTATCCGGATTGGCTTCCGAATAGAATTTCTCATCGAGGTTGCAACCGGTCAGCGCCATAGTCGCCACCAGCCCCAAAACCATATTTCTTATTTTTTTGCTTATCATATTATCAGAATTTAAGTTGAAGACCGAAAGTCCAGTGAATAGTCTGAGGATACATCGAAGCTTTGTTCCTTACCTCTTGAACCCCCGGGAAAAGTCCGTTGACACTTTGCTCGGGATTGTAACCCTTGAACTTTGTGAATGTCGCGACATCGCGGGCGGTGACATAAACGCGTAGGCTCTTCACATATTTCTGCCATTTGGAAAGGTTCAGCGTGTAACCTAAGGATATGGCGTCAATCTTGAAGAAAGATGCATCGGAGAGGAAATAATCGCACGTTATACGGTTGCCTTTGATATGTTTATTCTCCTCATATGCCGAACGGAGCACGTTCACACCCTGCTGGTTTTGCAAACCGTAATAAAGGTTGACCGTGTCGTAGACATCATAGTCTATGTAGCTGCGGCAATTGATGCCGAGATCGAAATCGCGGTAACGGAAAGTATGATCCATAGAGAACACGAGTTTAGGCACACCGTTGCCTACGTAATACTTATTGTCGATTTTGTCATTGCCCTTTGCCGGCACAACGTTCCCCTCCTTGTCATATATCAGCCATTCCCCGTTTTCATCCACACCGGCGTTCTTGAAAAGCCAGAACTGACCGATAGTCTGGTTGTTGACGAGTTTATGCGTATTGCCCATGCTCTGCGGCAGTCCGTCGGAAAGGATCTGCGAACTCTCCTCACCGAGATTCTTTATCTTGGAAGTGTTGGAAGAGAAACGCACAGTGGCATCCCAGTCGAAATCCGAAGTGCGGAATATCCTTCCCGTCAGCTCGAACTCCCAACCGGTATTGGAAAGTGAACCAACGTTCTTCATGATGGTCTTGGCTGTCATCGGGGGAGCCGGTGCCGTGACCGCGAAGAGCATATCATCGACGCGACGGTAGAACCAGTCAAACTTACCGGAGAGACGATTGTTGAAGAAACCGAAATCAATTCCGACGTTGAACTCCTTCTTTTCCTCCCATTTCAAATCAGGATTGGCATTGCGGGCAGACTTATAGGCGGGCCCCCATTCCATACCTCCGGGGGTTGGATACATACCGTCGCTGGCATAGGTATAGGTGGTGTAGCCGGCCGCGAAATTGTCATTACCGGTGACACCATAGCCGGCGCGGAGTTTCAGTTCGTCAAGCCATTCCACATCGCGGAGCCATGCCTCACGGTTCATGCGCCATCCGGCAGAGACCGACCAGAAATTACCCCACCGGTGGTTCTTACCGAATTTTGAACTCCCTTCGCGGCGATAGCTCACCATTGCTATATATCGGTCATCGTAGGAATAATTCGCACGGCCGTACCAGGAAAGGAGGTGTTCTGTTGCGTCTTTGGAAGATGACATGCCCGCAAGACCCATGCTGAGGTCTTTTCCCGCACTCATATCCCACGGTCCGATACCATCTACGGTAAAATCGCGGTTGGTCATACTGAAAGCCTCCTGACCAGTCTCATTGAAATAGCTCCAACCCGCCACTGCATCGAAATGATGCATGTCTCCAAACTCTTTGGTATATGACAGATACGCCTCCCAATTGGTATTGAGACTTTTCTGATAGCTGTGTGTCGCCTCTCCCAATTTGCCTGAGTCAACACTCTTTCTGTGAAATTGATTGTAGTAGATTGTCCTTGTCCACTGACGCCGGTCAACACCGACCGAAGCCTGAGCCGTGAAACCGGGGAGGATTGTATATTTCAGGTTCAGGTCGCCCATAAACCACTGGTCGGTACCTTTATAATCCTGATCCATGATGTTTGCCACCGGATTGAAAAAATCCGCACCGAGGCCGGCTTTGTTTACATTATAATGCGTGGGGTTGTCAGGATCCATCACCGGGATTGTGGGATTCAATGCTATGGAGTTCTCCACATCGTTGGCTGTGTTGCGTTGGTCACGGTGCGCCTCGCGGTATTGCATGCGGAGACCGATCTCAAGACGGTTCTCCCAAAGCGAATAACGACCGTTGAGACGCGCCGAGTAATCCTTGCGTCCGTCCCCTATCACGATTCCCTGCTGATTTGAATAAGACAGAGATGAATAGAGCGACAACGCCTTTGTGCCTCCGGTCATGGTGACGGAATGGCGCTGGGAGAAAGGGGTGTCGCGACACATCAGGTCATACCAGTCTGTGCGTGCGCCGAAATCCTCGCCCCTCCCGTAATCGAGATATTCCTGCGGAGTGAGCATGTCGAGACGTTTGCGCACGCTTTCGATGGAAAACTCTCCGTTGTATGTGACCGTAGCCTTCCCCTCTTTCGCCTTCTTGGTGGTGACAAGAATAACGCCGGCCGAGGCACGTGTGCCGTAGATTGCACCCGCCGAGGCATCCTTCAGCACATCGATGCTCTCCACATCCTCCTGGTTTATCGCGCGCAGGTCACCGCCCGGAATCCCGTCGATCACTACGAGAGGCGATGTGCCACCCTTCACCGACGACACGCCGCGGAGCTGATAACCGTTGGTGGCGTTCGGAGATGAATTACCGCTGATCGTCAACCCCGACACTTTCCCTTGGAGGGCAGTGGCTAAAGTTGCACCTCCCACGCCGGCCATCAAATCATCTCCTGATATCGACGTGATGGAGGATGTGACACGTTTCTTCTGCATAGTGCCATATCCCACCACAACGACCTGATCGAGAGTGCGGTCTTCACCCCGCATAACGACAGGGTATTCCAGCTGCCCCTGTTTCACTTTGATTTTCACAGGGGTCATACCCACAAGTGAAACCTTGAGCGTTTGCCCCGGAACGGCCTGTATCGAAAAATTGCCGTCGAGATCGGCAACAGATGCCAGGCGCGTGCCTTCCACCGCCACCGTAGCCCCGGTGAGGGGTTCGCCGCCGCCGTCTGTCACCTTTCCGTTAATCTTCATGGCATTGCCATGCCCGGCAGCGGCTTCCCCTTTGCCTCTTTTCTCTCCCATCTTCGAAACTGTTATAACCTTATCCGACAACATCGAATATTCAAGTCCCATTCCCGGCAAAACCTCCTTAAGGATTATGGAGACAGGAGTCTTCGATTTGTTTAAACGGTTCGGAATCTTCCGTTTCCCTATCTCGCTGTCATAGGAAAAACGATAATCTGTCTGGCGCTCTATCGCCGCAAAAAGACTTTTCAATGACGTAGGCTGCACCGACAAAGTCACTCGCGCATTCTGAGCCCAGCCCGCGACAGCTATCATCAACGCTATCATGAGCGTTGAAAAACGCATTTTCTTGTTAGGTCTGTTCATTAATCTGAGTTTATAATGGTTATGGAATATTCTCTTTTTCTTTTTTCTTATCCCTCATCACTTGCACCTTATACTTCACCTACCTGCTGCGATAAGTGCCATGAATGGATTTTATCTTGTATGTCAGGGATGTGTCGTCAATAACAAAAACCTTGTATTGCCCGTCGGCTGCCACCCGGACCGCCACATGGCCCTCCCAGGATTTGAAATTGTTGCGGTAGGCGGACAGTTTCGATCGCTGCGCTTCCGAGACACCTGTCGTAAAAATATTGACATTAGGGCAGGTAGTTACAATATCTTTTATGGCACCGGGCTTCGGCTGTCCGTCACGCCATGTATTCACGAGAAGTGTCTGAGGCCGCAGGCAATCAAGCAACTCACGGCTGTTGGCGTTATTGTTGCCATGGTGATTGGCTTTCATCACTTCCACGTTCCCGACAAGCGTGCATAACGGAGCCTCGGCATCAAGCCACGGAGAAACTTCCCGGTTGTTGTATTGCAGGTCGCCTCCTGAAAACATATCGAATGCGCCCCATCTAAGCATAATGGCCACAGAGTATATGTTCTCTTTAGGGCTAACCATGTTTATTGCCTCAAGATCGGGAGTGCCGTCACCCCTGACAGGGAGATTAAAACGGGAAGACTGCCCGGTGCCGGTCCAGTAATATCCGCTTCCGCACAGAACCCTGATGCTGAAATCGTCATAATCCGAAGGAGCGCGGTTAAGTATTATCTGGTCGGTATGCCCTACCTGCACTGTTTCGTAAACAGTTCCCTTAGATTTCCGAGTCCAGTCGAGGAATCTCATATAGTCCTTAAACCTCTTCTCCCCCGAACGGTCGATCGGGAAGGTATAATCCCTGTCTATTATCTTCTTAAAGTCAAGCAGTGTCCCTAATTCGTTGACACCGCTCAAATAGAAACCACCGTCCGGATGCTTCTTAACCGATGCCGATACCGGACAGAGCGCGGCATAAGTCTCGGGAAAATTGCCCATATGGTCAGTATCGAAATGTGAGCAAAGCCAATAATCCACGGTCTTGCCGTTCGGATTGAAATGTTTAACATAATCCGCTATCGCGGTGGCGGATGAAACATTTATCGACGGACGCGGTGGCAACGGTTCGGCGGAGACATCGGGATCCTTCGTCACCACATCATGAGTTATCAGCGATCCGGCGGCATCTATTATCATTGACGTGCCGTCGGGAAGAATGAAGAAAGAGCACTCTCCCCGGCCGGTGCTGATCGTATGTATATCAAGTGTGCCGGGTGTCCATGCGGGAAGTGCCTCCCCTATCCTTGCAGGGAACACCTCATCAGGTTGTTCCTCCGGAGGGGTGACCGGCGACTGGGGGCTATCGGAATGTTTTCCGCACCCTGCAAGACCGCATGCAATTGCCGCCCAGGTAATCGTATGGATGAATAGTTTTCGTTTCATGGTCAGTAGTTAAAAGATTGCATAAACGACAGGAGGTTTTATCGCCTGCCTACGTAATACTGACGCACTGTCAGGAATTTGTACCTTATAATTTATATGTTATATAACATAGGGTTGATTTTATCAATTTTCATCCCGATGTTCATTTATTTTTACATAAATTTGCACTCCGGTTATGAAGGCAACAGAGAAAAATGAGACGGTTCTTATCGCGGAACTCAGAAGGGGTTCCGTTAAAGCTTTTGATGCCTTCTATGAACTTTATTTCAATAAAGTTTACGCTTACTGCCTACAGATTTCGAAATCAGAGCAGAAAGCGGTTGATATAACTCAGGATGTGTTCCTTAAACTTTGGGAGACAAGACATTCGATAAAGACCGACAGGAGCATCAGCCCCTATCTCTTCAGAATCGCACGCAACAATCTTGTCTCCGCCTACAGGGAAACAACAATAGTTCGTTAAAAATTTGATTATAGGCTAAGCTGCATCTGTCGCCAAGCC
>CAJTZS010000041.1 GCA_910584055.1 uncultured Muribaculaceae bacterium
TTTAATGATTTTACTGTATTATTAACATATAGAAATTAGTTTAAACAACTTCATTGTCTTTAATTCAAAATTTCGATCTGCCGCTTGTTTCATAAATGAAAAACCTTATGACGGTTCAACATCTCTTTTTTCTGCGCTTTCACCTTTACATGTGTTGCAATATAAGGGAGCGATCAAGGTATATACTGAGCAAGATTATGAACAGCTAATAGAATCCGACAAACTATTTGTACGCAAGGTAGTTTCCGGAGAATCTGACAGATTGATTGAAATGCTTGATGCCTCATTTTATCCGCAGAGACTATGAACAGGATTTATGTTAAGATGGACGGCAGACTGGGAAACCAGTTTTTTCAATATGCTTTTGCCCGGCGATTGCAATCGCAGATTGGAGGGGAATTGATTCTGGATTTTACAAGTTTGAATCTCAACGCAAAAGATGGTTTCCGAGGCGAAAATGGCATTGAAAATCATCTTGACAATTTCAATGTCATACCATACAGATATGTTGATTTGGGTAATTTTGACAAGTCGCTTGTTTCAACCATTCAATTTGGAATATTTAACATCATGCGCAAAATTAAGCCCATGACTCGTAGAAAATGGTATGTTGAACTTGTAGAATTCTTGGATCACCGCCTGTTGCAGGCTTTCGGCATCTACTTTCTGGAAAGTGCCAACCCATATAAATATATTAAATTACCTCAAAAATCACGTGATCTTTTTGTAAGAGGATGGTTCGAAGGGGAATGTTATTTTGAAGATATTGCCTCTGACATACGCCATGAACTGACCCCAAAACATCAATTACCATCTAAATTTGAAAGATTATATGCAGATTTGTGCCAAAATGAATATATCTGTGTCACAATACGTCGAGGCGATTTTGCAACCGGAGCGTATAAAGACCGATATTTAATCTGCACGCCAACATATTATTACGAAGGTGTTAAAATCATAAAAGAGAAGAATCCTCAAGCTAAGATATTCGTTTGTTCTGACGATATTGAATGGTGCAAGAAAAATCTGGATTTTGGCTTTGAAACAGTATTTGAGCCTGAAGGGCTGCCGATTTGGGAAAAAATCAGGTTTATGAGTGCTTGCAAACATTTTGTATTGTCCAACAGCACATTCAGTTGGTGGTGCCAGTTCCTGTCTGACTACGATAAAAAGATTGTAGTTGCTCCATCAATATGGAGAAAGGAGAATCCGTCACCCAGAGAGATTTATAATAAGAATTGGATATTGTTGTAATAAATTTCGAACATGAAAGAACTGAGGCATGCATACCTTATAATGGCGCATAAGGCTGATCATATATTGACTACCCTCCTGAAAATGCTTGACAGCGTTTATAATGACATATATATCCACTACGACCTTAAGTCTCATGATTACAAGCACTTACATTCAATTTTAGGGGGGGTGAAATATTCCAGATTGACATTTGTCAAAAGAATAAGGATATACTGGGGCCATATCTCTCAATGTCATGCAATGTACTCACTATGGGAGGAATCGTATAATCATGGACCTTATGATTACTACCATATTATATCCGGAGTGGATTTACCGATTCAGACACAGTCTGAAATCAGGAAGTTTTTTTTGACAAACAATGGAAAAAATTTTGTAGGCTTCTCAAAAAACAAGATCCCGGAGAAATACAATTTACATTATTTTCATCCCAAATACAAAAGGATAGGCTGGTTACAACGATTAATACAAGTATTTGAAAAACAGATTGGGGTTAGAAACCGATTGTTTGATAAATATATTCTCCAACGAGGTTGCAATTGGAGTTCTTTGACAAATGAAGCGGTGAGCATTCTGATTGAACATAAAAACGAATTCCTTAAGGCTTTAAAATATACAAATTGTCCCGATGAATGTATTACCCAGACCATACTTTATAACTCCAAACTAAGAGACACAATTTTTAATATCGACAATGAACTTCGATCCTGTATGAGACTGATAGATTGGCAAAGAGGGACTCCATATAACTACACTATAAAAGATCTTGAAGAGATAATATCTTCCGATTTAATATTTTGCAGGAAAATTACAGACAATGCTCTTGCAGATATAATATTTCAAACATATGCAGAAAACTATTGATTTTATATCTGAAAATAAGAAAGTCATCTATGGGTTTGATTTGCTTAAATTCATAATGGCAGTGCTGATTGTCAGTATTCATACTGAGGCCTTCGAGAAAATAGTATTTTATAAATATCTCAGGGTCATTCAAACATGGTGCGTCCCAACTTTTTTCTTTCTGAGCAGTTATTTTTTCATGAGGAAATTTGTTAATTCGGTCAATCGGATTGATGTTTATCTTAACTTCATAAAAAGATTGGGAATACTTTACGCAGCATGGTTTATTATAAACATCCCTATTTACATAAGCCAACATGATTACTCGGGAATTCCTTTTTTTGATGCTTTAATGAGTTTTGCTAAAAGCCTGTTATTTGCCAGTACATTTGAAGGTTCTTGGTTTTTAAGCGCATTGGGAATGTCCGTCAGTTTTTTAGTTGTCCTTGCATATCTTAGGATCAATAAGTGGGTGATATTTGGGATTTTTTCAATCATATATATATATATATATGCTGTAGAGTGCAATTGGCTAAATACTCATGTAATATATGACTGGTATAAAATAAATATATATGATATACCGACTTTATCTTTCCCAAGAGGATTGCCATTTATTGCAATGGGATATATAATGGCAACTTCCGAAGTTTCTAACAGTGCTTATAACTTGTCAAAGCATTTTATAAAACAGATCATACCAATTTTATTAATAGTGTTCATATTTGTCAGTGGATATACAAATAATCAGTTGATATCGCAGTTTCTAACACTTATGGCAGTTCCGTTGATAATTATATGTTTTAAAAGGCTGGAATTGCCTTCTTCTCCTGTTTGGAAAGGTTTGAGAGATTGTTCAATCCTCTTTTATTTATTACATTTTATGATTATTGTCTATCTTAGACAGATACCGATTTTGTGTCAGTTTGAAGGACTTACAAAATATCTCGCCGTACTCTGCATAGCGGGTATCATTTCTTACTTGATAATAAAGTTGAGCCGCATGCATAAAACAAATGTCTTCAAATACCTTTATTGATGAAATTATCTATCGTGGTGCCGGTCTTCAATATGGAGGCGTATATTGCTCATTGTCTTGATTCATTATTAAATCAAGATCTGAGCCGAGATGAATATGAAATAATAATCGTAAATGACGGGTCAACAGATGGTTCGAAAAAAATTGCGGAAGATTATAGAACAAGATATAATAATATCAATATCATAAATCGCGAGAATGGAGGCTTGTCAGCAGCTCGAAACACAGGTTTGAACCATGCTACCGGTGAATATATCTGGTTTGTAGACAGCGATGACTGGATTGAGAAGAACTGTTTGAAGGGAATCATAAAACTTATGTGTAACAATTCTCTTGATGCCCTTTGTGTCGGAGTAAAATTCTATCACAACCAATCACATATAGACTACTCCGTTTCTCCAACCCGAAATGAGAATCAGATTATGTCCGGATCGGACTTTATTATAAAAGTCAACGCGATTCCTGCAGCATGGGCGGCTGTTTACCGCAGTGAGTTTCTTTTAAAGAATAGACTGTGTTTTTATGAAGGTATTCTCCATGAGGATGAAGAGTTCACCCCCAGGGCTTATTTTTTGACAAAGCGAATAATGTATTCCCATTGTCATATCTATTATTATAGACAAAGGGAAGGATCGATCATGAAAAGCGACAGAGATGCCAAGAGAGCTATTGACTATCTAAAGATTGCTGATTCATTATATGATTTCGCGGTAACAAATACAATATCAGGGACGGAACAATACTATTATTTCATACGGAGAATAAATTGTCAGGTTGTACAATCTTTGTTTTTCAATATGAAGGGCACACTCCCATTTGATGTCTATCGAGAAAAGAAATATTACCCGCTTATGTTTTCGAATCTCAGATGCAGCCTAAAGGAGAAATTTAAATATCTATTAGTAAATATTTCTCCGAGATTCTATTGTATGACCCGAAAATCAATGAAGGGGCTCATTTGATACTTTCCGTTTATAAGGTTTATAAGGCACGCTGACTTTTTAGGCAATAATTGCATTGCAGCATAATTCTTATGGTTAGACAGTTAATTTACTATATCAAGCATTATATCGGTTTGTTTCCACTCTTATGCGCATTGCTGATGCTTGACAAGAATCTTGGTTTTAAGATCCCTTTTCTTTATACAATAGTAAATATTGTTTTAATTATAATACCTATAGTTTTGATTGGACGCTCCAATAATAATAAATTGGATATCCCGACATTACTTTTCCTTTTGATATTGTTGCTGTCCCTTGTAATTAACAATCCGGATCCTGTCTTTCGCGCATATGAGCGATTGGTACAGTTCACATTGATTTTACTATCCTTTTCTCCCCTTTTACAAAATGATATCGCGAGAGAATTCAGGATAAAGGTATTTTTCGTTATTCTTTGGGGTTCAGCTTTAATCGGCATCATTTCATTCTTTTGCTATTTTTTAGGCATTAATTTTATGAAACTGAATGAGGGATTGACTTATATGGATTATAACGCCGGCACATTTGGGGGAATAACCACTCAATCTATGGTTTTAGGTCCTCTTAGTGGTATTGGTATGCTGTTTATGACATATAAGGCCCTAGGGACAGCTAAGAAATTATATTGGTTGGGTGCAGTGTTTTGCTTTGCCTCAGTTATGTTTGCAGCATCCCGTTCTGCATTCATAGCCACTCTTGTAGGAGAATTATTAGTTTTCTACACATTTTATTCTTCTAAAGCTGATGTCCTTAAAAAATTAGTGCCTGTAGTTCTGGTGCTTTGCGTTTCCTATCCATTATGGAATTCAGCTTTAGAGGGATTGCAAAACAAGAACCATACAGAACTATCAAGCGGAATTGACATCGCCTCAAGATCCAGAAAGTGGAACTGCCGTCTTAAAGAGTTTAATGACAGTCCAGTATTCGGCATCGGATATGCAACCGTTTCCTCAATAGACTATTACGACAGACGCTCAGGGCTCATAGAACCCGGCTCATCCTGGTTGGCAATACTTTCAATGACAGGTTCTATTGGTTTTATCATGTTTTGTTTTTTATTTTTCCGAGGAATTTCCAGGGCTTTTAAAAATCAATCCAAACCAAACCATATGATTGGCTGTGTATTGAGTTTATTAGGCGTGCATATGATTGCCGAGGGACATATATTCTCTGCCGGTGCTTACTTGTGTTTTATGGTATGGCTCACGATCGGGGTAGCAACGGACTGCAATGATATTGATTCGCAAGCTTTGCTACTTGAAACAGACAATAAAACAGACAAGGAGAATACAAATGAAGATTCGATTTAACAATCTGAATATATTGAACAAAAGCACAATAAAATAAAAAGAATATATGAATCAGAGATATGATGAGATTGACCTTATCCGTTGCCTGTCAAATTATATGATTATAATTTTACATGCGAGCGCAGTTAATCAATATTGTATTAAGGGAACTATAGAATATTCCATCTGGAATTTTATATATTCGGAAGTATGTTCAGCTGCTTTGCCGGTACTGTTTATGATTTCTGGATTCTTGTTATTCAAAAACTATTCCTTAAACAGTTACAAAGATAAACTAAAACGTCGAATCGGACGCCTTGTTGTCCCCTACATGACGTGGAACATCCTGTTTATCTTAATTTATCTGCTTGGCGGCCTGGCGGTGCCCAGACTTGCAATGAGGGTTGAGGGATTCCAATTATTATCTGTTTCCGGGATTTTCGATAAGCTGTTTAGTTTTGTAAATCCTCCAATCGATGGTCCTCTCTGGTTCCTCAGAACATTATTTTTATATAGCGTTATTTCACCGATACTGGCCTTCTTTCTAAGAAATACCTATTTAAAAGTATCATTCATAGTTGCAGTCTTTTGTGCCGGCTTATATTTTGCAGCTATCGGGCTTTCTCCAAGATTATCTATTTCATACCCTATATATTCTTTATTGATGTTTTTTATCGGAGGAATAATATCAACCACATCCTTCACTCCGACGAGGCTCCTAAAAGGTAAAAAAGTGCTCTTTTCAGGATTGCTCGGAATATTGATTATAGCTGTCTTGAATGAAATCCTTATAACACCTGTTGTAAAGGAAGCTTGCCAAATTTCATTGGGGCTACTGAAGACCATAGTGTTTTTCAGTTTGATATCACTCATTGACATCTCTTTGATAACAAAAAATTCTTTATATCTCAAGCTCAAAGAATTGTCATTTTTCGCCTATGCAGGTCATTTCCTCTTCTGTTCTATTTTACTTCATATGACTGCCCCCCTTCTTGGGTTCTTGACCTACGGGAAACAAACCCTTTTGACACTGATTTTTTGTGTAGGTGGCGTGTATGTCATGTGGATTGTATTCCTCATTGGAAAGAAAGTATGTCCAAACTTATTAAGGCTCTTTGACGGGAATCTTAAAATATAGACTTCTTTAGTTTCTTAGGAAATGAAAGTTACTTTTTTCATCAATTATTTAAATCATCACCAAGTATACGTTGCCGACGAACTCTATAAATTATTGGGAGATGACTTCAAATTCGTTGCAACTTATCCGAGAAATGATCACGAATTGAAAGGAGGCGAAGATTACAGCTCCAGAAAATACTGTCTTCTTCCATGTGAGAGGGAAGAAGATCTTGTGTATTCCCATCAATTGAATCTGGAGTCAGAAATATGTGTATACGGGGCCGGCAATCTTGATTGGGAAAAGGAAAGAACTAAAACTGACAAGCTCTCTTTCGAGATAAGCGAACGGTGGTTCAAACGCGGCTGGATAAATCTGCTGTCTCCAAGATTGATTAAATGGTGGTGGCTATATCAAACACAACTTAAAAATAAGCCTTTTTATAAGCTGTGCGCGAGTGGCTATACAGCAAGGGATTGCAAGGTGCTCTTCACATTTAGAGAACGATGCTATAAATGGGGCTATTTCCCTAACAATCGGATCTCAAATAAAAATCATCAACAAAAAAATGGGAAAATTGAAATGATATGGTGCGCACGTTTCATTTCCTGGAAGCACCCAATGTCTCCGATTCAGTTGGCTATTCGACTAAAGAATGAAGGTTGTGATTTCAGGATACGCATGTTAGGTGACGGTCCCATGTTGGGGATGATACAAAGAATGGTCAAAGAACACGGTCTTGACAACTATGTCTCTCTATTAGGAAAAGTGCCGAACAACATCGTTAATCAAATAATGTCGGAGAGTGATATATTTCTTTTTACTTCGGATAGGAATGAGGGGTGGGGCGCTGTTTTAAATGAGGCGATGTCAAATGGTTGTTGTGTAGTTGGTAACAATCAGATTGGATCAATACCTTACTTAATTGAAGATGAAGTGAACGGTCTTATATATGATGGTAAAGATTCCGAGTCTTTATATTATAAAGTAAAATATTTAATCGACCATCCGGCTCGTATCTGGGCAATGGGACAAAATGCTATCGAAACAATAGCAAATACATGGAATCCTTCTGTAGCCGCAAAGAACCTACTGGCATTAGCCACACATTTGAATCAGGGCAAAACCGGATCTCCGATTGGAGAAGGACCTTGTTCAGTTTCGTAAGATTTTTATTTAACAATAATGGCAACCAAACCTATTCTTATAGATGCACTCCATATCAACGGAGGAGGTGCGTTGATGATTCTTGATCACTTTGTGGATAAGCTTGTCGAAAAGAATACAGATTTCGTTTTATTAAAAGATGACCGTTGTCCGACTCTTAGGTCTGAGGGAGAAATCAAGTGGCTCGAAATCATGTCTTGCAAAGAATCAGTTCGAAGACAGTTTTATAGAAACCATATTGATACATTCAAGACAGTTTTATGTCTTGGAAACGTACCGCCCCCTATAAAAATGCCTATTGCTGTTCATACCTATATTCACAATGTAAGTCTATTAAAGATTCCTGTTGATTATACAGTCAAGTGGAAAATGAAAGCCTTTTTAAAGCGTACCTACATACGTCATTGTGCCAATAACACTAATTCATGGATTGTCCAGACAAAGAATACGGCTCAACTTGTCCGCGATAATCTGCCTTGTAAAGGAAAACGAGTGATGATATATCCTTTTTTCTATTCACCGACATTTAATACTGTCAAGAATACTCATAAAAAAACGGATTATATATTTGTGGGAGAGCATACTTTTGCAAAAGGGCATACAGATTTAATATATGCATGGTTGAAACTTGCAAAAATATTAGGAAAGAAATGTCCAAAATTGCATCTCACGGTTGGTTCAAAGAGCTTAGCACCATTTATTCAGAAGGCAATAGAGCAAGGAGCAAATATCCATAATCATGGACGCATTCCATTTGTTGATGTAGTAGAATTGTATAAGATGTGCAAGGCAACTGTCTATCCGTCATTGAACGAAAGTCTTGGGTTAGGCATCATAGAAGCGATTAATATGGGTTGTGATGTTATAGGATCCGATCTGCCTTATCTCCATTCCGTATGCCAGCCTTCTGCAACATTTGCCCCAAGAACCCCAGATTCAATAACAGATGCTGTCTTAAAATATGAACGAGGGGGATTAATTAAGAGCAAACTTACAATTTCCGATAAAGCGGGAGAATTAATTGATTTTCTTAATCAATAAATATTTGAATTGGTTTAAATCTAAATTTTCTGTCGGTTTTAGTCCTGTCAGTTAGTCCCTTACCAGAGTTATGAATATATTGTTTGTTATCGGGAAATATCCCGGATATGGAGGCACGGAAAAAATGACTACAATCTTAGGCAATGAGTTTTTCAAACTCGGTCATAAAGTAGTCATTGCTTCATTTGATTTGTCAGCCCCTGAATTGGTTTCAGGATTGGATCATATAAAATTAATCAAACTGAGTTATCCTGTCAGTGCCAGAACGAATATTCTGATCTTGAAAAAAGAAATCGAGAAAGAGGGCATTGATATCATTATTAATCAATGGTGTCTTCCATTTAATGTAACTAAAATGATTAATAGAGCCCGCAAATGTAAAAGGGTTAAACTCATTTCGGTGCTTCATGGGGTTCCAAATAAAAGCAAGAAAGTCATTATAGCAGAAGACAATTATAAAAATTCAAAAGGAATTAAAAAAATTGTAAGTCTGATAAAACTAAAATTAACACATGAAGTGATAAGATATAGTTGTGGATATGTTTATGATCATAGTGACAAATATGTATTACTTTCCAAAAGTTTTATCCCGACTTTTTCCAAATATTCTCGCCGTAAGGACACCACCAAACTTACAGCCATAGGTAACCCGATATCCATCACGACCGACTATTCATCAGATTATATTGAAAGTAAAAAAAATCAGATTCTTTATGTTGGCCGCCTTGATATGGAAAATAAGCGTGTGAATCGTATTATAGAAACCTGGCAACTCATCGCTGATAGTCATCCCGACTGGTCATTACATCTTGTAGGTGAAGGGCCACATCGTAAAGCCCTGCAAGATTATGTCTATATAAATAATGTCCGCAATGTGTTTTTTCATGGTTTCCGTCCAGAGGAGCCTACCAATTTCTATAGGAACGCAAAAATATTGTTGCTTACCTCTGACCTTGAAGGTTTCGGATTGGTGATTGTGGAAGCAATGAGCTATGCGGTGGTACCCATTGTATATGGTAGCTATTCCTCAATATATGACATCATAGATTCTGGCAAAGACGGTTTTATAACTGATGTCCCGTTTTCTGCTCAAATTACAGCCGACAGGGTTGAAGAACTGATTAAGAATCCAGCTACATGGAGACAAATTGCTCTGCAATCTCAGATAAAATCCCATAAATTTGAATTAAAACCTACAATCGACAAATGGATTTCATTAATAAGAAACATTAAGCATAATGAGAATTAGACAGCGAAATCTCTTGTTACAATCTGATAGTTTCTTATAAGCAGGTAATACATCCACATCCAACAATTTTACATATGAGACATTTGAATACTAAGAAACTGTATGTTTATCATTTAATTTGTTTGTTTTTGCCTGTAAGCAGATGCAATAATCTTAAGGCTGCACTTCTCAGGTGGTGTGGTGCATCAGTCGGCAAGAATGTTGAAATCATGTCAACTGCTAAATTCTATGGAGGTTACGAACTAAAAATAGGCGACGGTGTATTTATTGGATATGACGCGATAATTTTCGGTCATAATTCTTCTTCCATAATCATTGAAGATTATGCAAAAGTGGCTTCCAGAGCATGTGTTGTAACCGGAAGCCATAAATTTACAACTTTCTCACCCAGTATAGCGGGAGAAGGCATATTCGCTGATATCAGAATATGCAAGGGAGCCTTAGTTGATACTATGGCATTAGTTTGCCCCGGGAAAACGATCGGTGAAATGGCACATGTCGCAGCCGGAAGCATTGTCACCCATGATGTGCCGCCATTCACGCGAGTAGCAGGTATACCAGCAAGGGTTATAAAAAATTTCAAAGATAACGAGTGATATGGCATAGGAGACATTATAATCATTGAGTTTACGATATAATTATGAATAAAAGGAAAGTTGGAATTGTAACATACGTCCGCACAGATAATTATGGAGCGGAACTACAGGGATACGCCTTGCAGCACAAAATAAATATGATGGGGGGATTTGAGGCAGAAGTGTTGGATATAGACCATGTAGGCATGGATAAAAAAACATATCGAGAGATGATAGTCAGAGGTATCCTCTCAAGGCTTAAACATAATCCAGCCAAAGGGATAACCGAAATAGTCTCTATTGCTTTCAAAATGTTTAGGAATAAAAATTTAACAATAAATGCCAATAAAACTCTGCGGGAAGCCGCGTTCAGTGAATTTTGGGATAATGCCATCACTCATTCCCAGCATATTGATGTTGACAGAATCTCAACGGAAACGGGAAAATATGATGTATTGATAGCCGGGAGTGATCAAATCTGGAACTATCTGCGCACATCCAATCTTACTGTATATTTTCTTAATTTTTCATCATCAAAACAAATAAAATTCAGCTATGCAGCCTCTTTCAGCATATCAAAGATTCCTACTAAGCGAAAAAAGGAGTATACAGATCTGATCAATCAACTACCATCCATTTCAGTTAGAGAGCAGCAGGGCGCAGAAATAATAAGAGAACTCACTAATCGTGAGGTTGAGGTTGTCTTGGATCCAACTTTGCTCCTTGATAAAGAAGAATGGTTAAAGATTGCCTCTGATAGAATCGATATAAAAGAACCTTACATCTTGACTTATTCGTTAAGTTCTTCCAAGGGATACTGGGAAATAATACACGGATATGCCAAAAAATATGGTTTGAAAGTAATAAATCTGCGTCATGATTTTATAGAAAACAGGATTCCACCATATCAAATAGATATTTTTGATGCAGGGCCAAGAGAATTCATTCATCTTCTTGCTAAAGCCGCGCTGGTAATAACCAATTCTTTTCACGGCACAATATTCTCTATAAATTTCAATGTGCCTTTCATTAGCGTGATAAATCGTCTTTCTGAAACCAATAGCCGCATTTTATCTATTCTTGAGAATATTGGGTTAGAAAACAGGTTGCAATATGATGACGATACTTCCTTAATCAAACCTCTTGAGATGGATTTCTGTGAAGCAAACGCCCGTCTGGAACACCTTAAATCGAAATCACTTGAATTCTTGAAATCCAATTTGCAAAAAAATGCCTAAACTTTGTCTTTCAGAAGAATGCACTGCTTGCGCAGCCTGTAGGAACATATGTCCACGTTCGGCAATCCGTATGGAGGAAGATTCCAGAGGATTTCTCCATCCTATAGTTCACTCAGATAAATGCATAGAGTGCAGATTATGTGAAAAAATTTGTCCTGTACTCAACAAAAGCAGATCCACGTCTATATTTGAACCTATGGTATTCGCTGCGTGGCATTCAGACAAAGACATCAGGATTTCAAGCAGTTCCGGGGGAGCTTTTTCAGCTTTCGCAGAAAAAACCTTGAATGAAGGAGGAGTGGTTTTTGGAGCAGCGTGGGATGGTGTTGAAAAGGTGCGTCATATAGGAATTGAAAAAGCTGAAGACCTTGGTTTGCTAAGAAAATCAAAATATGTCCAAAGCGACATTGGTGACACATTCCAAAGGGTTAAAGAGATACTCAAATCGGGAAGAAAAGTGCTTTTTTCAGGAACACCATGTCAGGTAGGAGGACTTTATGGATTTTTGGGCAACATGGATATTTCACACCTTACGACTATAGATTTTATTTGTCATGGTGTGCCATCCTCCGCTGTGTATAGATCTTACCTTGAGTATATAGGATCAAAATATGGTTCAAGTGTTTCAATGGTCAATTTCCGGGACAAGTCTTTGGGTGTGGAGACTAATCTCCTGTTGAAGGTTGGTCTGGTCAATGGCAAAACTAAAAGGTTGGTGTTTGATGACAACTCTTTTTATCGAGGATTTGTGGGAAATGTTTATCTTCGTGAATCCTGTCATAGATGCGGTTTCAATAAACTGCCAAGAATCGCTGACATTTCTATGGCCGATTATAGGGGTTTGGGTAAAAATTTAAAATTCGGTAACATTGGAGACAGGCCATTAGGTTTTACCGGACTTATCGTAAATTCACAGAATGGATTGAACCTTCTGAATACTGCTTATAATATATCATTTGAACAGCGTCCAAATGAAGAACTTTTCAGGTCGCAGCCTCACTTGAATTACCCCGCGAAAAAATCTTCCGTAACAGAAGATTTTTGGGATAATTTCGGTAAGATTCCATACAAAGAAATGGCCAAGAAATACATGCCTATGCCAATCCGGTTTAGAATTATGAATTTTTTGAGAATTGTTTTAGGTGTCAAACTATTCTATTCATTGGGAAGACTGTTGAAAATCTAATAAAAATGCTTGACTTATCAATAATAATCCTAACCTACAACGAGGAAATACATATCCGAAGGTGTCTAGACAACATCTCACCGCTGGCGAAGGATATTTTCATCATCGACAGCTACTCCACTGACAGAACCCTTGAAATTGCCCGTGGATATCCCAACGTGCATATACTCCAGAACAAGTGGGAAAACAACTATGCCAGACAGTTCAACTGGGCTCTTGAGAATGCGCACATCAAGACCGAGTGGGTACTCCGTCTTGATGCTGACGAATATCTGCTGCCGGAGTTGATTGGGGAAGTCCGGGATAAACTCCCGACTCTCACTGACGAAATATGCGGCATTGTGATAAAGCGACGCCACATATTCATGGACCAGTGGATGAGGCGGGGCACATACCCGGTAAAGCTGCTCCGGTTCTTCAGATATGGCAGCGGAATATGTGAGCAGAGACTCATGGATGAGCACATACAGCTCTTGGAGGGGCAATCCATCGAGTTTGACAATGATTTCTGCGACCATAATCTCAACAACCTGTCTTGGTTCTGCCACAAGCATGTGAACTATGCAATCCGTGAGGCGGTGGATCTGCTTGACATTGAGTACGGCCTTACAGGGGCAGCTGATACAGATGAGAACAGACAGATCGCAGAGCAAGCCCACATGAAACGGCTAAAAAAACACAGGTATGCCGGACAGCCTCTATTCTGGAGGTCTTTCGCGTATTTCTGTTATCGGTATTTTTTCAAAGGCGCCTGTCTGGAGGGCAGAATAGGTTTCCTCTGGTCGTTCATACAAGGTTGGTGGTACCGAACCCTGGTTGATGCAAAGGTTCTTGAAATCAAGAAGAAATCCGGAGGAGATGCAGAAAGAATAAAGGAAATCCTGAAAACAGAATACAATATAAACATATAACCCAATAAACATATAACCAAGCGCAATAAATAATTTACTGTGTCCTTATTTCAAATTTACACCCTGATTATCTAACCTACCCTTAATTACTAATTTCATTAATCATATTATCACTGTCTCAAAATGAGAGTCACAATTGTAACTACTTCTTTCAACAGCAGTTCAACAATCAGACACACCATTGAAAGCGTTCTCCGTCAGTCTTATGCAGATATCGAATATTTAATCGTCGATGGCAAATCCACCGACGGCACCATTGGTATCGTGCGCGAATACGAATCCCGTTTCAATGGGCGTCTACGCTGGATCTCCGAACCGGACAAAGGTATCTATGACGCTATGAACAAAGGTATCGGAATGGCCACCGGAGATGTGATCGGATTTCTTAACTCGGATGATTTCTTCACTTCCTCCGATTCCCTCGAATGCCTCGTCAATGCTCTTGAACGTTCCGGAGCGGACGCGGTCTATGGAGATGTGCACTATGTGCAGAAGGATGATCTTCTGCGATGTGTCAGGTATTATTCTTCAGAGGGATTCCGTCGCTACAAAATGCGTTTCGGTTACATGCCGGCCCATCCTACTTTCTATTGCCGCAGAGAAATATTCGAACGCCATGGTTTGTTCGACACGAGCCTCAAAGTGGCTTCCGATTTCGAACTGCTCCTCAGGTTCATCTATGTCAACAGGATTTCCACATGCTATGTAAGGAAGGATTGCGTGACGATGCGCACGGGCGGGGCATCCACTTCCGGACTGTCAAGCCATCGCGCGATTTTTCACGACCACCTCTTAGCTTATAAAAAGAACGGCGTGCACTCCAACGGACTATTGGATGCATCGCGATATATCCTCAAATCGGCTGAATTATGCCGCAACAAAATTTATGGGATTAGGAAGAACAGGGAGATTGATTCTTCTGACTGGAGTTTTGATATGCTCACTGCAACTTCAGGCTCAGGAGAGGAGTAAGGCAGGAGAAATAGACATCTTCATGGGTGTCGATTTCAATTGCCGCGACATATATTATAATAACCGGGTATATGACGTGCTGGTGAACCTTACGCCGGGCGTGAGGTGGAATATGGGGCGACGATGGGAAATCGCAGCGCAACTCTATGTGCCGGTGATCAACCAATACGGCGATAAGTATAAATATGTCCGGTTCCGCGTTGCTTCCGTCTCGAAGCAGCTTGCCGTAGGCAACCGGTGGAAGATGAAGTTTTCCGGGGGTATCTTCACTGCGGAGAGCTACGGCATCGACATGAAAAACATGTTCGTGATCAAGCCATGGCTGGCACTAACCGCACAGATCGGATTGACGGGATATATGTCAATGGGACATAAGTGGGAGGCAAGCCCAATGACAAAGGTAACTTTCGCGGCTGGACCAGAGTTTTATCTCTCAAGATGGAACACGCAGTTTTCGCTACGTGGAGGCAGGTATCTTTTCAATGACTACGGGGCGGAGGCGGAGGCATTCCGTCATTTCAAGCATGTAAGTGTCGGAGTGTTCGCATCCTACAGCGACAGATGGAAAGAGAACGCCGGCTTCAAGGTAGTCGTGATGATTCCTCCCTACAAAAGGGTGCGCCGCAGGGTCAATTTCAGACCTGCAAATGATTTCCGCTTCAAATATAATTTCGAGGCCACAAGCTACGGCAATCGAGGCTACGTCACCGATCCTGAGGAGAACGAGAGGGAGGGATGGTTTGACAATGACCTGATTCCATGGGGAACGAACCTGATGGAACGCGATTTCAAATACATACGAAAAAAATGAACGTCCGTGCGTTTCTGATATTATTCGCATCCATGCTCTCAGGGTGCATTGCATCCCGTGCCCAGCTATATACCGGCATGTCGGGGCTTATAAAGAATCCCTCTGCTGAGATGAATGACTCCGGAGACGCCGTAATCGCTGGATATTACCTTAACAAGCATTTCACTCCGGGTAATGAAGGCGACAGAATCGGATTTGTCTCACATGGAAAGAAATATGACACCTTCGATTTCTCAGTTGCACTGACTCCTTTCTCTTGGATTGAAATCGGATATACGTTCACTCTTCACAAAACTCTTGCGCAAGGGGCAACCAAGCCGAGATACAACCAGAAAGACCGGTTTTTCTCCATAAAGCTAAGGCCTCTGAAGGAGGGGAAATATTACCCGGCAATAGCAATCGGCTCAAATGATTTCATCGGATCGGCTTTCAGAAGAAGGTCGCAGAGCGGAACCGGTGCCGGCTATTTCGCGAACTACTATATCGTCGCGACCAAGCATTTCACCCCCCGGGGGCAGAGGTTCGGCGTGGATTTAGGATACCGCTATGTGCCGGTGACATACGGAAAGAGATGGCAAGGGGTGGTCGCGGGTGTCACATGGCGGCCGAAATGGATTCCCAATCTGCGCGTCATAGCCGAATGGACGGGAAATGAAGTGAATGTCGGGGCGGATATACTGCTCTGGAAACATCTGTTCTTACAGGCGGCACTTATAGATTGCCGGTATTTCTCCGGGGGCATAGCCTATAAGGTAAACCTGTTCTAATGAGCTATGAGTTATGAATTATGAACTTTAATAAACATATGTTTAACTATAATAAATTATTCTTATTATGAAAAAATTCATTATGTATGGAACATTCATGTTCCTTTGTTTGGCTGCGTCATCGTGCTGTCACCACGATGATCGCGAACTCGAGGAACCCCCGGTTATTGAGGCTGCGCCCAATACGCTGGCGGGTGTTATCACAAACATGGCAGGAGAACCGGTAGTCGGCGCTACTGTGGAATTCGGCAGCTATTCAGCTAAAACAGATGCCAACGGCGCATATTCCATATCGGGGATTGCTGCCGGCGAATATCAGATAACAGCCTCAGCTGACGGAATGCTCCCAGCTTCGGCATCAGTCAACTTTACCCAGGCAAATGACCTGAACCTCCTCTGGAGCGTATCCCTCAACCGCAAGGTGACCCAGGATCTGGTAGTGACCCGGCCCGACACGGACGCAAGTGGAAGCGTGGAGTCGGAAAACATTCCCAACAATGAGCAGGGAGCTGTAGATATCACTGTGGATGTTGCCGCCAATACGGTTCCTAAGAGCACTACCATCAGCATCACTCCCATATATACGGAAGAAGATGCCCAAGCTACCCGCGCCGCCGAAAGCGAGACCATGCTCATCGGCGCGACCCTCTCATGTTCCGATCCCAACATTACACTTGCCGCCCCCATCGAGATAAAATTCGCTCTCGATTCTTCCGTGACTCCTGCCGTTACCGCAAAGGAATATGACAGCGCCACAGATACATGGAATGTCATAGCCCATGAGGTGGACGCCTCCGGCAATGTCGTGATAAAAACAACCAAGTTCACATCTTTCGGCATCTACCTGCCGGTATCTGTATCAACAACTTCCTCCAGTGAGCCCATTACGTTCGCACAGGCTGTATTCGACAACCGCGACAGCGGCATCGAGATGCCTGTGGAGGCCGCCTCTTTCACTTTCAAGACTGGCACAAAAATCAATACCGTAGCCTCCAACAAGCTCCAGGGCCTCCTTATCGAACATATGGCACGCCTCTACGGCTCACGTGTAACGGAACTCCAGGGCTCCTATTCTTTGAACGTGCTCCTCAAACCGGGTCAGGGAATACGGCTAACCGGCTCGCAGACAACCGAGAAAATAAATGTGGCCTCCGGCAATACATCTGTGAACGGGACAAGCTACGGCGCAGTGAAAGTGACCGTCAATCCATTCACCTTTGACCACAACGGTGGTGCGGCAGGAGAGTTGTAACAATCCGAAAAACTTCTTAGAAACATTTGCTCGATTACACATGAAGACAGCGCTTATTACCGGAGTCACCGGTCAGGACGGCTCATTTCTTGCCGAGTTCCTCCTTGAAAAGGGATATGACGTGCACGGCACTATCCGCCGTTCATCAGTAGATTTCAGGGAGCGGATCGCTCACCTTGAAGGTCATTCCAATTTCCACCTGCATTACGCAGACCTCGGCGATTCCATGTCGGTGATACAGGTGCTCAACAAGGTAAGGCCGGACGAGATCTACAACCTCGCGGCGCAAAGCCACGTGCAGGTGAGCTTCGATTCTCCGGAGTTCACCGCCGACGTGGACGCAGTCGGAGTGCTGCGCATCCTCGAAGGTGTGCGCCAATGCGGTCTTGCCGACACGTGTAGAATCTATCAGGCATCCACCTCGGAGCTTTACGGCAAGGTGGAGGAAGTGCCCCAGAACGAGAACACTCCGTTCCATCCCTACTCCCCCTATGCCGTGGCGAAGCAGTACGGCTTCTGGATCGTGAAGGAATACCGTGAGGCATACGGAATGTATTGCTGCTCGGGAATCCTTTTCAACCACGAATCGGAACGCCGGGGTGAAACTTTCGTGACACGTAAAATCACTCTCGCGGCAGCCCGCATCGCGCAAGGGAAACAGGACAAGCTATTTCTCGGCAACCTATCCTCACTTCGCGACTGGGGATATGCCCGCGACTATGTGGAGTGCATGTGGCTGATTCTGCAACATGACACACCCGAGGATTTCGTAATAGCCACCGGCGAGCAGCACTCTGTAAGAGAGTTTGCCACTCTTGCGTTCCATAATGTGGGAATTGAACTTGAATGGAGTGGTGAAGGGCTCGACGAAAAGGGCATCGACAAGGCTACGGGGAAAGTTCTGGTGGAGGTGTCGCCGGATTTCTACCGACCCACCGATGTGGTCAACCTCTGGGGAGACCCCACCAAGGCGCGTGCAGAATTAGGTTGGAATCCACAAAAGACCTCTTTCGAACAGCTCGTCAAAATCATGACAGATGCCGATATGGCTAAAGTCGCGGTGGAGAGGGCATCGGAAAATGTGCGCACCAACCTTGCCGAATTCCTCGAAAAGGGAATCGTGAAATAATCCGATATTTCTATGTGTGTTGACGGAGGGCCGCACCATGCTCGATTGCATGGGTGGTCCTCTTGTTTTTTATGTTTTTAAACATAAAATCTATTAAAGAAATTTTTCTTTAATTAATTATTTTTTTGCTAATTTTGCCGCACATTATGAGGGACTGAAAACTCATATTGACATTTCCTTAACCTATCTATATTTCTATATTCACGCTATGCTGACGACTCTGCTCGTTTTATTCGTTGTAGGCTATCTGGCCATAGCCCTTGAACACCCCCTCCGCGTTGACAAGACAGCTTCCGCGCTCCTCCTCGGTATGCTGATGTGGATAATATATGCCATGGGCGCGGAATCGGTGGTGCCGGTGGTTTCCGCCGACAATTTCAGCCATTTCCTCGACACCCATCCGGGGCTTGCACAGAAGCCGCTCCATGAGCAGGCTTTGCAGTATGTGCTAAACGTAGATATCGTGGAGCACCTGGGCGACATAATGCAGACCCTGTTGTTCCTTATCGGGGCGATGACAATCGTGGAGATGGTGGACGTACACGGCGGATTCCGCGTGATCACTGACCATATCAACACCCGCAACAAGAAGAAGTTGCTATGGATCATCAGTTTCGTAACGTTCTTCATGTCTGCGATCCTCGACAACCTCACGACTTCCATAGTAATGCTGATGCTCTTGCGCAAACTCATCACGCAGAAGGAGGAGCGGTGGCTTTACGCCGGAATGATAATAATCGCCGCAAACAGCGGCGGCGCATGGAGCCCTATCGGCGACATAACCACAATCATGCTTTGGGTGAGCGGAAACATCACAGCCCCGGCCCTGCTCTCGTTCGTTCTCGTACCCTCCTTGGTGTCAATGCTCTTACCTTTGTTCATAATAAGCCGCAAGCTGAAGGGGGATCTCCCTCCGCGAGACGTTGTCGTGGAAAAAAACTCATTCATAACGGCAGGACAACGCGCCACAATGTTCTATCTCGGAGTGGGTGGACTGATTTTCGTGCCGATATTCAAATCGATAACCCACCTCCCCCCGTTTGTGGGAATGCTTTTCGTGCTTGGCGCTCTATGGGTGTTCACCGAAATATTCTATAACTCCAAGATGCTCGAACAGGCCCGGGAATTGCGTCTTCCTAAGGTCATCTCGCGTGTGGACATGCCTTCCATACTTTTCTTCCTCGGAATCCTGATGGCGGTGGCGGTGCTGCAAAGCACCGGAATACTCTCCGACATAGCCGGTTATCTCGACGAGGAGATACATAACGTATATTGGATCGGACTCGTTTTGGGTGTACTTTCTTCAATCGTGGACAATGTTCCGCTGGTTGCCGGCGTTATGGGTATGTATCCCGTTGCCGATCCGGCCGCCACAGGGTATGCAGCGAATTTCGTAATCGACGGCACGTTCTGGGAACTGATGTCTTATTGCGCAGGCGTGGGAGGATCAATCCTCATCATCGGTTCTGCGGCGGGAGTGATCGTTATGGGACTCGAAAAAATAAGTTTCGGCTGGTACCTCAAAAAATTCACATGGGTGGCGTTGCTCGGATACCTGGCAGGAGCGGGAATATATGCACTTGAAAAATTGATTTTTGCATGATTATAGGATTCGACGGAAAGCGGGCGGTGTCCAACATGACCGGACTCGGCAATTATTCCAGACTCGTGATTGAACGTCTGGCGTTTGAAAACCCGCAGGACAAACTGCTGATATATACCCCCGCGCTCCGCGACAATCCACGTCTAAAGGCAATCCGCAATACCCACAACGTCGAATTCCGCCTCCCTCCGCCACAAGGCTTCAAAGGCAGCCTCTGGCGCACATTCGGGATACCGAACAATCTGAAAGCGGACAAGGTGGATATTTTCCATGGCTTAAGCAACGAACTGCCGCTCAACATACGCAAAAGCGGTGTCCCATCCGTGGTGACCATGCACGATGTCATATACCGCACAATGCCGGAATGCTACAAGCCTATTGACCGCAAGCTTTACGATTTCAAATACGGCGCGGCATGCCGCAACGCCGACAGGATAATCGCCGTCAGCGAATGCACAAAGCGCGATGTGGTGAAGTATTATGGGATAGATCCGGACCGGATAGATGTCATATATCAAGGATGCGATGAATCATTCAGACGCGTCTGGACTCCCGACGAACTCTCAGCCCTCAGAAATCGCCTCAACCTGCCGGAGAAATACATCCTGCAAGTGGGCACAATCGAACGCCGCAAGAATCTCGAACTGACGGTGCGCGCCCTCCCCTCGCTGCCGATGGATGTGGAGTTGGTGGTAGTGGGCAGAGACCATCACGGCTACAAGAAAGTGATCGACGACATCGCCCGTGAATTGGGGGTGACACAGCGCATCCATTATTACGCAAGCCTTGATTTCAAGGACCTTCCGGGAGTGAACCAGGCTGCGGAAGTCATAGCCTACCCCTCGAGATACGAAGGATTCGGAATACCCGTCGTGGAAGGGCTGGAAAGCATGCGCCCCGTTGTCGCCGCTACAGGCTCCTGCCTTGAAGAGGCGGGCGGCCCTGATACACTCTATGTAGACCCGGACTCCCCTAACGACATGGCAGCGGCACTGATTGCAACCCTCCGCGGAGGCCGCGAGATAGATGACATGATAGCGGCTGGGAAGGAGTATGCCGCCCGTTTCGATAAAAGCCGCATGGCTTCCGACATAAAGGAAACCTACGCCCGGGCCATCGACTCGTTCAAATCCAATCATTAAGAAGCGTTTAAGGGTGTGTTTAAAAATATTTGCTCACATTTTAGTCATCCTAATTTAACAATTTCAAAAGTTTTTTGTTAATAGTTTAACATCGTTTTGTATAAATTTGCAGTTGCTCCCGGAAAGAATTTGCAATGCAAGGTTTTCCGAACTTCTGACATTATTGTTTTCCAGCAAGATGAACATTAACTATAAACAAATTTCAGGACGTCTGTTCAACAAAAGCAGGCTCAACAGTATCAAGGAATCTTTCCCCGGCAATAAAAAGGCGTGGCTTGTAATAGTTTTGATATTGCTGATTGTGTGCGCCGCACTATACTTCTTCCTTCGTCCCAAGACCAAGGAGGCCCCGCTGCCTGTGGTGGAGGTGGAGACGGTTGCCACCGGCAATGTGAATATTTACGGCGAATACGTGGGTCGCATCCGCGCCCAGCAATTCGTGGAGGTTCACGCCAGGGTCGAAGGCTACCTTGAAAAAATGTGTTTCAAGGAGGGATCTTATATAAACAAGGGACAGACCCTTTTCGTCATAGACCCCAAACTATATGAGGCGCACGTGAACCGTGCCCGCGCTCAGCTGAAAAAGGCAGAAGCGCAGGCGCGTAAGGCCAAGCGGGATCTCGACCGCATCAAACCGCTATATGCCCAGAACGCAGCCTCACAACTCGATCTGGACAATGCCTCTGCCGCATATGAAAGCGCAGTGGCGGAGGTGACGGTGAGCAAGGCCGACCTGACACAGGCGGAAATAACGTTGGGGTATACACGCGTCACGTCACCGATATCTGGTTACATATCTGAACGCGTGGCAGACATCGGAACCCTCGTGGGGCCATCCGGAGGGAAATCGCTCCTCGCCACCGTTGTAAAGAGCGATACGGTAAGGGTCGACTTCTCCATGACCGCCCTCGATTATTTGCGCGGGAAAGACAGAAACGTCAACCTCGGCAGCGAAGACCCTTCCCGCAAATGGAACTCGTTCGTAACGATAACCCTTGCCGACGGCTCGGAATATCCCCACAAAGGTTTGGTGGATTTCGCCGACCCTCAAGTCGATCCCAAAACCGGGACATTCTCCGTGCGCGCGGAAATGCCGAATCCCGACAGGAGCCTGCTGCCGGGAGAAGTGACCAAAGTAAAGGTCCTTCTCGATGTGAGAGAGCAGGCGGTCCAGGTGCCGACAAAAGCTCTTGTAATTGAAAAGAACGGTGCATACATATACATCGTGCGTCCTGACAATATAGTCGAGAAACGTTTCATCGAAACCGGTCCTGAGGTAGGTAACAACACAATAGTGGAACGCGGACTCGCCAAAGGAGAGAAGATTGTGGTGGAAGGCTTCCACAAACTGAATCACGGCATGAAAGTAAAACCGGTGACCGCTTCACCGGAAAAGACTAAAAATAATAATGACACTGGAAAAGACATCTGACATGCGCAAGAATTTCTTTCTCGAACATCCGGTTTTTTCTATCGTCATATCGATAGTGATATTCATTATCGGAGCTATCGGACTGGCCATGCTCCCTGTGGACCAGTACCCGCAGATAGTGCCTCCGGTGGTCAGGATTTCCGCGTCATATCCCGGCGCGGACGCGACTACGGTGACACAAGCCGTAGCAACACCGATCGAACAGGAACTCAACGGGACACCGGGCATGATATACATGTCGTCTACCAGCAGCAACTCCGGAGGATTCTCCGCGCTTGTGACATTCGATATAGACACCGACCCCGAACTCGCCGCCGTCGACATACAGAACCGGATAAAGAAGGCAGAATCCCGCCTGCCTGCCGAAGTGGTGCAGAATGGCATTTCCGTGTCAAAAGAGACGGCAAGCCGGCTGATGACCATAACCATCCTTTCCGACGATCCGAAATTTGACGAAGTTTATCTCAGCAATTACACCACCCTAAACGTTATCGACCCGATACGCCGTATCCCCGGTGTGGGGAGCGTGAGTAATGTCGGCGGCCGCTATTACGCCATGCAGATATGGCTGCAGCCCGACAAACTCGCGGACCTCGGCCTGACTGTGAAAGACATCCAGAACGCGCTTAAGGATCAGAACCGGGAATCAGCGGCAGGCGCGCTCGGACAGGCGCCTGCCGAGGAAATCGACGTGACGATGCCTATCATTGCCCGCGGAAGGCTGTCTTCAGTAAAGGAATTTGAAGACATCGTGCTCAGAGCCTCCACAAACGGATCCATTATACGCCTTAAAGACGTGGCCAGGATTTCGCTCGAGGCACAAAGCTATTCAACCGAAAGCGGTATCAACGGAGGCAATGCAGCCGTGATAAATATAAATATGCTGCCAGGCTCTAACGCAATGGAGGTGGCGGAAGCTGTGAAAAAGGAGATGGAAAACCTGTCGGCAAACTTCCCGGCTGGCATCAGCTACAACATACCGTTCGACATGACAACCTATATCGAAGAGTCGATACATCATGTATATAAGACTTTCTTCGAAGCTCTCATTCTGGTTATTGTCGTAGTCTTCTTATCATTGCAAAACTGGAGGGCGACACTGATTCCTGTAATAGCGGTGCCGATCTCCCTTGTCGGGACTTTCGGTGTCATGCTTATGTTCGGCTTCTCGTTAAACATGCTCACACTGCTCGGGCTCATACTTGCCATCGGTATCGTGGTGGACGACGCCATAGTTGTAGTGGAGAATGTAGACCGCATAATGCATGCCGAGCATCTCCCTCCAAAGGAGGCTACAGCCAAGGCGATGCAAAACCTCGGGAGCGCACTGATCGCCATGTCGCTTGTTCTGTGCGCCGTGTTCGTTCCGGTAAGTTTCCTCCCCGGCATCACCGGACAGCTCTACCGGCAGTTCACGGTAACGATAGCCGTGTCGGTGGTTATCTCCACTGTCGTTGCCCTTACATTGTCGCCGGTAATGTGTGCGAAGCTCCTTAAACCGGCATCAAAAAAGCGTAAGGCAAAAATCTTCCGCCTGATAAATATATGGCTCGGACGCGGAAACAAATTCTATGGACGCGCCATCCAGCGCACCCTCGCCCATCCAAGGCGAATGTACCTCGCGTTCGCATTGGCATTAGGTTTCATCTATATGATGAATGAACTTATGCCTCGCAGTTTCATGTCGCAGGAAGACCAGGGTTATTTCACCGTCGAGCTTGAGCTTCCGGAGGGAGCGAGCATCGAACGGACACGTGAAGTCACCGAACGGGCAATGGCAATGCTCATGAATGACAAGGATGTGGAGTATGTTCTTAACGTAACGGGATCCTCCCCGCGCGTAGGAACCAATCAGGCCCATGCACAACTCACCGTCATCCTCAAACCTTGGGACAAAAGGGAAACGGAAGACATCACGGAAGTGCGTGCAAGAATCCTCGAAGAGCTTTCAGAATATCCGGAGAGCAAAGCATATGTGTTCTCCCCCGCCATAATCCCGGGACTTGGAAGTTCCGGCGGGTTCGAAATGGTGCTTGAAGCCAAGGCCGATGCAACATATTCCGACCTGCAGAACGCCGTGGACACCCTGAGAAGCTACGCAGCCCAGATGCCAATGGTTTCCGGCTTGTCAACTTCCATGCAAGCTGACATTCCGCAACTATATTTTGATGTGGATAGGGACAGGGCAAAGATGCTTGGAATACCTGTGAGCGATATTTTCTCTACAATGAAAGCTTTCACAGGGTCTATATATGTGAACGACTTCAACATGTTCAACCGCATATACAGGGTCTATATCCAGGCGGACGCACCCTACCGTATGCACAGGGAGAACTTGAACCTCTTCTTTGTCAAGAGTTCGGACGGCACAATGGTGCCGGTATCTTCACTCGGGAATTCCCATTTCACCACCGGACCGGGGACCATCGGGCGCTTCAACATGTTCAACTCCGCGACCATATCAGGAGAAGCTGCCCACGGATACAGCACTGGAGAAGCCATGGATGCATTGGAGAAACTTGTCAGGGAGAAACTGCCGTCAAACATTGGGGTGGAATGGAGCGGACTGTCATACCAGCAGCGACATGAGAGCGGAAACACGGGTCTCATACTCGGTCTCGTATTCCTCTTCGTGTTCCTCTTCCTTGCAGCACTATATGAAAGCTGGACCGTCCCGCTCGCCGTCATACTCTCCCTCCCTATAGCCGGGGTGGGAGCTTACCTCGGAATATGGATATGCGGACTTGAAAACAACATCTATTTCCAGATCGGCCTCGTGATGCTTGTCGGACTCGTGGCCAAGAACGCCATCCTGATTGTTGAGTTCGCGAAAGAGGAAACCGACAAGGGATGTGACCCGGCAAAAGCCGCAAGGACTGCGGCAAGACTCCGCTTCCGCCCTATCGTCATGACATCGCTGGCGTTCATGCTCGGGCTGTTGCCTCTCCTGTTTGCCTCCGGACCCGGTTCCGCAGCCCGTAGGGACATAGGCACAGGCGTATTCTTCGGAATGGCAGTGGCAATAACCATCGGAATAGTGTTCGTGCCGTTTTTCTTCGTCCAGGTAAACAAGAAGTTGAGAAAAAAGCAACAGAAAGATTTGACAAAATGAAATTTCCAATATATCTCATACTCCTTTCAGCAATATTGCTATCGGGATGCTCCGGAACAAAGAACCTCATAAAGGCTCGCACAGAGATGCCGGACACTTTCATGCCGGCGGTGGAACCGGATTCATTATCCATCGCAGACATAGCGTGGTGGGAATTCTTTACCGACCCTACATTGACAAGGATAATGAAAATCGCCCTCGAAAACAACCGCGACCTGCTCAAGGCTGCCGCTAAAATCGAACAGATGCGTGAGTTATATGGCATCCAGAAAGCTGAAATCTTTCCGGAGATAGGTTTAAACGTGCAATATTCTCATGAGACAAACAACTATAACGGAACCGGGACAACAAATGATCCCGAACACGACCTGAAACTACCGATATCCTGGGAGATAAACTTATGGGGATCCATGTTCCATGCCCGAAACGCGGGCAAAGCAAGATACATAGCCTCTGAAGAAGATTACCGCGCAATGCGGATGGAGCTCATCGCGGAAGTTGCAACCGTATATATCCGATTGCTGTCGCTCGAAAACGAACTCGCAATTGTGAAACGCACCCTCCACACCAGACAGGAATCGCTCAACCAGGCACGCATCCGCTTTGAAGGCGGCCTAACATCGGAGACTGTGTATCAGCAGGCTAAAGTGGAATATTCAACAGCGGCATCACTGATTCCAGACCTCGAACTGCGATTGACCTCCACCCGCAACGCCCTGACTTTGCTAATGGGGGAATATCCTCATGAAATACTGGGCGAACGCACATTCCGGTTCAACCCGGACCTTGAGCAACGTCTCCCCCTTGGCATTCCATCCGACCTTCTGAAACGCAGACCCGATCTGCGCGCCGCCGAACAGAGACTTAAGGCCGCGATGTCAGATGTAGGAATGACATATGCAGACCGCTTCCCCTCATTAAAGATTGGATTCACTCCCGGATTTGAAAACGACGCCCTCACCAATTTCTTTAAATCACCCTTCACATACGTTGTCGGGTCAATAGCCGGCTCTGTATTTGATTTCGGAAGAAAAAAACGTAAATACAAAGCATCAATAGCGGCTTACGATCAGGCGAGATACGACTACGAACAGGCTGTAATCAAAGCTTTCACTGAAGTCAACACAGCAGTGACGGCTTACGGGGGATACACGAAAAACCGGCAACTGATGATTGAGCTATGCGATGCGGCGGCCAAGTACGTGAACCTCGCCCGCCTGCAATACCGAGGAGGCACCCTCAATTACATTGACGTGCTTGACGCCCAACGCCGTTACTTTGATGCCCAGGTTGGCGTAAACAGGGCAATGAGAGACGAATACCTCGCATTAATCAACCTTTATAAAGTTCTTGGCGGCGGATGGCATTGAGGACAGAATTGTGTATAAAACAAAGATTAGCCGCAACGGACAGCACACGAAAATCAGAAAAAAACTTGCAAAATAGAAATAATATTTGTAACTTTGCATCCGCAAATCAGGAGAGATGGCAGAGTGGTCGATCGCGGCGGTCTTGAAAACCGTTGAGGGTAACACCTCCGGGGGTTCGAATCCCTCTCTCTCCGCTATGGAAACTTCAAAATCCCTGTAAGTAGCTCACTTACAGGGATTTTCCATTTAAGGGCTATGCCAGAAAATGCACCCAAAATGCCCCGGAATGACAAAGTTTTGCTACACGTATGCTACACAACCCATGCTACACGACTTGTGTAGCAAAATTTTAACTAAGTATTTGATATGGCGTGATTTGTCACACTTTTGTCTGCTCAAAATCTTAAAGTAGTCTATACCTTTGCGGCTGCATTCTGCTACACAAACCAGCAAAGGATAACAAAGAAAACTTTAACATATGAGCCAAAGCAATTTTAACATCCGCTTCTACCTCCGTACCAACCATGTCAACAAAGACGGCACATGCGCCATTATGGTGCGTGTGACGGTGAACAGCGAAAGAGTGGTGTTCAGCACCAAACTATCCGCAGACCCGGACAAATGGGATGCGAAAGCAAACCGCGTCTATGGCAAAAGCAAATCCGACAGGGAGCTGAACCGCACACTTGACGATATGAGTTCGTCAATCCGCAGCCACTACTATGAACTGGAGCGTTACGAAGCGTCCGTGACCGCCGAGAAAGTAAGAAATTCGTTTCTTGGTATAACTGCGAGAACAGAATCGCTGATGCAGTTATTCCGCGAATACATGGACGAATGTGCCTCACTTTCGGGGATAAGCAAGAGCAAAGCGACTGTGCAGAAGTATGACCGCTGCTATCGCCGTGTGCAGGAATTCCTGAAAGCTAAATATAACCTTTCGGATATTCCACTTGTGGAAATCGGCCACAAGTTCATCACCGATCTGGAGTGCTATCTGCGCACTGTCAGCCAATGCAACGAGAACACGACAGCGAAATTTCTCCAGACATTCAAGATGATAATCATCCGTGCCCGTAACAACGGGTATATCAAGGGCGATCCATTCTCCAACTACAGAATCCGTCTTAAAAGAGTTGACCGGGGCTATCTCACTGAAGAAGAACTTTCGGCCATCATGGGCAAGGAATTCGCAACTAAAAGACTTTCGCAGGTAAGGGATATATTCATCTTCTCCTGCTATACCGGTCTTGCCTACATTGATATCAAAGAATTGACAGCGGATAATATCCGTACATCCTTCGATGGCAATCAGTGGATCATGACACATCGCCACAAAACCGAGACCCCGGTGAATGTGCCTCTGCTGGATATACCCAAACAACTCGTGACAAAATATCGAGGCACGACCAAAGACGGTAAGTTACTGCCCGTCCTGAGCAACCAGAAGATGAACGCCTATCTGAAGGAGATTGCAACGCTCTGTGGTATAGACAAAAACATAACATTTCATCTGGCGCGCCATACATTCGCAACGACAATCACGTTGTCGCAGGGTGTGCCAATCGAATCGGTATCCAAAATGTTAGGTCATACCAACATCCAGACTACTCAAATATACGCCCGGATCACCAACGAGAAAATCAGCCGTGACATGGCCATGCTTTCCTCAAAAATGAAAGCCAATGCCGCTGCTGCCTCTAATCCTTAATGACTGTTAAGAGAAGGCTTCATGCAAGATAAATAATCCCTTGACCGGACGATTTTCAGCTTGTTTTGGCTCAATCTAAGGGGTATATAAGGGAAAAATATGTTAAAAGGAGCCGTCAGACACGTTTTGGCGGCTCTTTTTGTCGATTTCCAGTCGTAAACCGCAGACTTTTAGTTAATAAGGATTAAAACTACCCCTTAGTAAGGGGATATATAAGGAAATGCCCTCGCGGATTCCCGGTAGTTTTGCAATGTCAATAATGACAGCAAACACTAAAATCCGAGAATACGAATGAATTACGACGAAAAAGTCATGACCCTTATTGATACGGCCGAAGGTATATGGAACTTTGTCCATGACGCCGTGGCACGGCTCAGGAACGAGGAAGACCTCCTGCTGACCAAAGAGGAAGTAGCCGAGCTGATGAATTGCAGCACGAGGACAGTCGCCCGCTTGCAGGAGGAACGCGAAATTGAATATGTGGTGCTCCGTGGCTGTGTGAGGTTCACCAAACAGGCCGTGCGCGACGCCATACGCCGCAACACAATCAAGGTATCGCCGAAAACAAAGCGGGAGTTCGAGGCCAATTTCAAAGCTATCGTAGCCAAACGTGTGAAATGATGAAAACGATAACGATTGAGAAAGGCACGTTTGAGCGGTGGATGCGGATGATATTCGACCGGCTTGACCGTCACGACCGCAAGCTGGACGCCATAGCCAAGCGCAAGGACCCGGCGCTGCCCGAGGTGATAGGCGAAAAACTCTATGATGTGCCGGCGCTCGCCGAGGTCTTCGGCGTCACCGCCAACACCATCTACCGTTGGAAAAGGCGCGGAATTATCCCGCTGCGCAAGATAGGCGGCAAAAACCAGATGTGGGAGCATGAGGTGGCGGCGTTGCTTACCCATACCGACCTGATGGAAGAAATGAATAAATCGGAATTGTCCGAGAAAAACAATACCACTAAAATCTAAAATTTTATTCAAATGGATCAAACCAAAGAACAGGAGCAGGTGCTCATCGCCCGCAACAACGAAACCGGGCAGGTGGGAGCCGTCACAGGAATGAACGACGACGGCACCCCAAAACTCACCGATGTCAAGTCGGCCAAGCTCTCCGACCTCGTGAGATTCTCCAAAGGTCAGAACCCGCTGGAAGCATTCATGTCGAACTTCGTGCGCCAGTGCAAAAATCCGTCCACCTTCGGATTCTTCAAGGTACCCGCCGACCGCTACGACAGCGTGGGAGTGGCGATGTCCGACCTTATCAAAGACCCGCAGGCCAACGCCGACATGCTGAAAGACAACAAGGTCGAAATGCCCGCGCAGGAGCAGTCACAGGCAGCAGAGGTCAAGACGCAGCCCGAAGAAACGCCCGCACAGGGCGGCTATCAGGCCATCAACGCCGACAGCATAGACTGGGAGGCATTCAAGACCAACTGGGGCGTCGAGCGCGAACAGCTTGAAAAATCCGGAGACCTCGAAAGGATGCTCAACTACGGCAAATCGGGTCTGATGAAGGTACATCCCACCCTTGCCGGCGAAAAGATGGAGCTGGACGCCCGGTTGTCGCTGCGCAAGGAACAGGACGGCAATATCAAGTTAGTGCCCCACTTCATCCGCCTCGAACCCAATCTTGAAAAGGAATACCGGGGCCATCAGTTCACCGCAGCTGACAAGGAGCAGTTGTTGAAGACCGGCAACCTCGGCCGTATCGTGGAGCTGGAGAGCAGGAACGGCGAGAAGACACCATCTTTCGTGAGCCTCGACCGCCTCACCAACGAAATCGTGAGTATGCCCGTGAACCGCCTTCACATCAAGGAGAACATCGGCAAGACAACGCTGACAGCCGATGAGATCAAGACACTCAAAGAGGGTCTGCCGGTAGTGGACAAGGAAATCACCCTGCGCGACGGTAAGACATTCAAGACCACCTTGCAGGTCAACGCCGACGCCCGCTGCGTCGAGTTCGTGCCGAAGGCGTGGCAAAACCACAAGCAGGGCCAGCCGCAACAGCAGGCTCAGAGCCGTGGCAACAGCTGGACGGACGCCGAGGGGAACATCCGCCCCATCAGCAAATGGAAGGGGATACAGTTCACCGACCAGCAGAAACAGGACTATGTGGACGGCAAGACCGTCGTACTGGAAAACGCAACGGATTCAAAAGGTCAGCCATGCACCCTGTATGTCAAGTTCAACCCCGAAAAGCAGCGTCCTTTCGCAACCACCGACAACCCCGACCTGAAACAGACCGTCGCCCCGTCCAACGACAGCGCCACGCAGGTGGCCGTCAACAACGACGGCAAGACCAACGAGGCTACAAAGAATGTCGCCGAGCCACTCCAGAAATACCAGACGGCGCCCAAGAACGAGGCACAGCAGCGGCAACAGCGTAAGCCGAAAGGCCCAAAACCATAACCCTCCCGCATAAATAACGCCGCTAAAATCCAAGAGTGAATCATTAACCCCGGTTGCAGGGGTCGCACAATATGGCTCCTGCAACCATAATACAAAACTAAAAAATCAAGACATAGATAATGAAACTTATCATAACACCCACATACGACATGGCAAAGGCAGTTGCCGGCGCCACAGGAGAATACGAGGAAACCACCGACTCTTTTGTGAGCCGCGACACCCATATCGTCTGGACTCACGGCGACGTGGTGGACCTGAAACTCAACGACCGTATAACCGACAACGACTTTCCGGGGCAGCTCAACGCCCGGCAGATCGCGGCGCAATATTACACACCCGTCGTAAGGGAGCAGCCGAGCATAAGCTCGCGTGACTATGCCGCACTGCGCCTTATCGAGCAGCTGGCCTCCTTCGTGCAAGAGATAATCTTCGTCACCTATCCGTGGGATGAGGGCGAGAAATACATGCAGGCATTGGTGACCTTCCTCTCGCCGCAGGCTCCATGCCGCCGTATCGTCCTGCAAGAAATGACCGAAAGCTCCATATCTGACGCATTATGCCGGATGCCCACCCCTAAACTCGACAGCTACCTGTCCGACAACGCCATGCGCCATGTCGTCGCCTACGACATGGTGACGACACGGCCCGAAGAACTGAAAGGCAGCCCCGCCTTCTCCGACAAAGCCGGCGAATTGCTCAAAAACATCAAAAAGGCGATGGACCGCCAAGAGGCGGGTGCCAAAATTCTTCCTGACAAGGCGAAAAATGAGCGAACCTACACATTCGGCACCTACCTGTCGCTTGAAACAGCCACCGCCATACTCTCCGCAAAATACGGCATGGGCTTACACTCCATTATGTGCAGCCTTGTGAGCCTCTACGAGAAAGGCAAGATAACCAACCCCGTCACCCACTGCAAGGGCGAAAATCCCATGTGCGGCGCCGTCCTCGGTCATGTCGGGCCTATACTCCCTGCCGGGAGTGTTGACAAATCAATGCTCGGTGTGCCATACGACCACATCAACGCCCCCGACGAACCTATAAGCCGCGACGCCGCCGTCTATTCCCTTATCGTCGAGCATACCGAGAAAGTCAAAGGCGGCAATGTGACAACGGTGGTGTACCCCTCTTATGAAAGCGACAGCGGCCTGCCGCTTGCCGAGATACTTTCAAAATCACCCGACAGCTGGGTTGCCGGCGCCTCGGCCTCTTTTGTCGCCGACGGCTGCATAGGCTCCCTTATAGAGCAGCTGATATGCAACGAGATGGTGTATATCGACAATGAGTGTGTCCATATAACCGAGGAAGGTTACAGATTCCTTGACTTCCTCAACAATTAGGCACCGCTATCCGGCCAACCTCCCGGCGGCAAAAAGGGACGAAAACGACACCGCGCGTTGCGTGTGTGGCTGAAAATTCGTACCTTTGCCACTGAATCGCAGTCATAAAATCGTTTTTGATTCATTTGATTGTGGATTTTAGTGGCGCCGTTCGGGAGGGATACCCGGACGGCTTTTCTTATCCCGAAACAGAAACCCCACTAAAATCTACGAGATTATGAACAATCCGACCCGTGAGGAAGAACTGTCTTTCTACTTCCTCTATCTGAAAAAATATCTGCAAGATTACCGTTTTGACGGCGGCATAACCGACAACTTCATCCGCAACCGCGCCGAACAAGCCGAAGAAACCTACGAGAAAGCCAGACTTGAGGGCGCCGAGGTTGACGAGGCCCACAGTATGTCGCTGGCCGTGCTTCTTGACGGATTCCGCTATTCCGAGTACGAACTGGTGTACGATGTGCTGGAAGAAGAGTTCAAGGACGATATTTCCGCCGAAATGCTGCCATTCTTCACCACCCATCTGCTTGCACAGCGTGAGATAGACGATGTGTTCGAGGGGTATGAGTTGCAGGAGGCGGGCTTCATACCAAGCGGCAAATATCATCAGCTCCGCTGTGAGCTGACAGGTGCAATCTCGATATACCTGCGCGAGAATGGCCTTTAACCGCAAGGAGAAGATGCGCGGCAACACCGAGGCGATACGCACTGCGTTTCGCCTCGGTGTCGAGCGCCGGCCGCCGACCGATGACGAGTGGACGGCCATGACGAAATATGCAGGGTTCGGAGGTCTGAAATGTATCCTCAACGACGCCGACAGTCTGGACGATGCCGCGAAATGGAGCAAATCGGACATCGAGCTGTTCGCCCCCACGGTAGAACTGCGCCGGCTCATACATGACTATTCAAAGGACGACAGGGAGTTCAAGATGTATATGGACTCCCTTAAAGCGTCAGTGCTGACCGCCTTCTATACCCCGAAGGAGGTAGTTGAGGCCATATCCCAGACATTGCAGCAGGTCGGCGTGGAACCGAGACGGTTTCTCGACCCCAGCGCCGGCATAGGCGCGTTTGTGGACGCCTTCACATGGGTAAATCCCCATGCGGAGATAATGGCGTTTGAGAAAGACGCGCTCACAGGCAGGATACTGTCACAGCTGTATCCCAAGAGCATAGTGCGTGTGGAGGGGTTTGAGAAAATCGAGCAGCCTTTCAACAATTATTTCGATGTCGCCTCGTCCAACATCCCCTTCGGGGATTTCGCCGTGCCGGACCCGGTGTATGCCACCCACAAGGAAACTGCTTACCGCAAGGCGGTGTCGTCGATACACAACTATTTCTTCCTGAAAGGTCTTGACGCGGTGCGCGAGGGCGGCATTGTCGCCTTCATCACCTCGCAGGGCCTTATGAACAACGGATCGGCGCTTGTGCGCGGCGAGATAGTGAAACATGCCGACCTCGTGGCGGCGCTGCGTCTGCCCAACAACACATTCCGCGACTCCGCCAATACCGAGGTGGGCAGCGATCTTGTCATACTCCAGAAACACAGCGATAAAAGACGGCTTTCGGCAGATGACGAGCTGTTTATCCAGTCCGTCAGGGATACGGAGAGCGGCGTGCCCAACAACCGCTATTTCATCGAACATCCCGGCAACATCATATCCACCGATATGAAGATTGACACAGACCCCTACGGCAAACCGGCCATCATATATGCCCATGCCGGAGGGGTGAACGGGATAGGCGACGACATGCGCAAGGTGCTGTATGCCGTTTTGGGAGAGAGGCTGAACCTTGACCTCTATAACGGCAAATCAAAGAGAACACACCTTATTATAGATAATGAGCCTGCGCCGCAGAAAGCGACTGTCGGAGAAGAACTTCAGATTGAGGATGTGGAGGCCGAGGAAATCACCGACACTCCGGTGCCCGATACTCCGTCACAAACCGCCCATGCCGACGAGATAGACACAACCGGCTCGCCGGATTATGCACATAATCCCGACCCCCGTGTGTATATGTATAATCTTTTCGGTGAGTTAGAGGAAATCAACGCCCCGAAAAAACACCGCACACGCAAACAGGAAACGTCACAGGAACAGACGGATAAACCGGCAAAGCCTCAACGAAAAGAGAAGAAGGCAGTCGATGATGTGCCGCCGTCAAAAACCTCTCCCCGCAAGCTCACCGATGAAGAATTAGCGTTTTACGGATCTCTGAACTGGGAGGACAACCCGCCAATCAACGGCTTCTACGAAACCATGATGTCGATTGCCCACCGGCAGCTGGAGGAACAGGCGAAAGAGCGCGAAAAGGCCGAGGCCGAAAGGCTGTCGCGCGATGCTGCGGCGGCTGCGGGCATAGCGTCGGGAGAAACCTATATAGAGAAGACCGAGGGCGAGTATATACCCGGCGGCAGGAACCGTCCGGCGAAGGTCACAGCTATAAGGATAGAGCCGGATATGTCACCGCGAAAATACTCTGAGGATATAAAGTTCTTCCATAAGGAGGGTTCAATGGTGGTGGCCGACGGTCAGGTGGGCTTTCTCTCGGAGGTCACGAAATTCGGCGCCATATTCACGCCGCTGGCTCTCAAACCCGAGCAGGAGAAACGTGCCATGCTCTATATAACATTGTCGGAAACATATCAGCAGCTTTATGATTATGAGGCCGAAACACACGAGGCAAGCGAACATCTACGCGAACATCTTAATCAATATTATGACGAGTTTGTGGAAAAATACGGCCATCTCAACGAGCGGAAGAATGTACGGTTAATAATGATGGACGCCAACGGCCGTGACGCCCTCGCGCTGGAGCGTGGCGAGAACGGGCTGTTTGTCAAGGCTGACATCTTCGACCATCCCGTATCATTCGCCGTTGACGAGGTTACATCGGTCGATACGCCTATGGAGGCGTTATCCGCGTCGCTGAACAAATACGGCGTTGTTGACATCGGATATATGTCCTCGCTTGTGGATATGGACGAGAACGCCCTTGTCGATAACCTCAAGGGGCATATCTTCTACAACCCGCTTGTTGACAGATACGAGATTGCCGACCGTTTCATAGCCGGCAATGTAATCAGCAAAGCCGAACAGATCGAGCGGTGGGTGGCCGACCATGAGGCGGACGACAGCCGCATAGATGAGTCACTCGCCGCCCTGCGTGAGTCATTTCCCCGAAAGATAACATTCGACGAGCTTGACTTCAATTTCGGTGAGCGGTGGATACCTACCGGCATGTACTCCGCCTATATGAGCAGCCTGTATGAAACAGAGATAAATATTGCCTACTCCCCGTCGCTTGACGAGTATTCTGTGACAAACAAGGGGGGCAACATGAAGATATGGGAGGAATACTGCGTGCAGGGCCATTACCGCCGCTATGACGGCATGAGCCTGTTGAAACACGCCCTGCACAACACCGTGCCGGAGATAAAGAAATGTATCGGGCAGGACGAGCACGGCAACGACATCAAGGTGCCGGACGCCGAGGCGATACAGCTTGCCAACGCCAAGATTGACGAGATACGCAACGGGTTCACCGAGTGGCTCGCCGAACAGTCGCCGGAATTCAAGGACAGGCTTGTGGGGCTGTATAACCGCAAGTTCAACTGTTTTGTAAGACCCCGCTATGACGGTTCGCACCAGACTTTCCCCGGACTGAACATGAAGATGTTGGGCGACCGCTACGGCATACGCTCCGTATATCAGTCGCAGAAGGATTGTGTCTGGATGCTCAAGCAGAACGGGGGCGGGATATGCGACCATGCCGTCGGGACCGGCAAGACGCTTATAATGTGCATAGCCGCCCATGAGATGAAGCGTCTGGGGATGGCGCACAAGCCGATGATAATCGGGCTGAAAGCCAACGTAGCCGACATCGCCATGACATATCAGACAGCGTACCCCGACGCACGGATACTCTTTGCCGACGAGAAAAGTTTTCAGGCGTCCAACCGTGTCAAGTTCTTCAACAATATCAGGAACAACGACTATGACTGCGTGATAATGTCGCACGACCAGTTCGGCAAGATACCGCAGTCGCCGGAGTTGCAGCAACAGATATTGCAGATTGAGCTTGACACTGTGGAAGAGAACCTGAAAGTGCTTAAAGAGCAGGGCAAGGAAATATCCCGTGGTATGCTCAAAGGTCTGGAAACCCGTAAGAAGAACCTTGAGGCAAAACTCGAAAAGATACGTTATCAGATTGAGAACCGCACGGATGACGTGGTGGATTTCAAGCAGATGGGCATTGACCATATATTTGTTGACGAGAGCCATTATCAGAACTTTTTGCGACTACCGATCCCCACGCATAATGCGAACG
>CAJTZS010000042.1 GCA_910584055.1 uncultured Muribaculaceae bacterium
TTGGCGACAGATGCAGCTTAGCCTATAATCAAATTTTTAACGAACTATTGTTTTATCCGTTTAACGTCTTTTTTGAATTGAGAAGACGGATGTAGAACTTTTATATCCCCATCGACTTAAGCATGGCTTCGACGCTGGAGGTGTCGATCGGTGGAGTGTTACGAAGAGCTCCGCTGCGAGCCTCTTGTATCGCCGCGATGGTTTCTGCATTTGGTTCATTATAGGCTACATCGAGCAATATGCACTCAACGTAATTGTTGAGGCTGCGATGTTCACGCTTGGCCAATTCCTTAAGACGGTCAAGCAAATCTATGTTCAATCTAAACATTGTGGCCTTCTTCTGAGGCAGTGTTGCTTCCATTATGATATCAGTTTGTTTGCAAATATAATGCTTTTTTATAACTATAACAAAATTTCGGTGTAAAAGTTGCATGGCGCAGTCAACTGTTAAACTTTGTTATTGCGACTATGGGATAATTTTTGTAATTTTGCGACTTAAAATTTCAAAAAGTTTCTACATCATGGGAGGATTTTTCGGAGTAGCAAGCAAGGTGCCTTGCCGAACCGATCTTTTCTACGGAGTTGACTACAACTCTCATCTTGGAACGCGTCGTGCGGGTATGGCTACCTACGATTGCGCCGAGAAGCGCTTCTGCCGCTCAATCCATAGTCTTGAACGCACTTATTTCCGGACTAAGTTCGAATCAGAACTTGATAAGTTTGAGGGAAACGATGGAATCGGAATCATCAGTGACAATGACCCTCAACCGATCATCATCAATTCACATCTCGGTAAATTCGCTATCGTTACAGTTGCGCATGTTACCAATCTTGATGAATTGGAAAAGGAATTGCTTGATGCCGGAGTCCATTTTGGTGAATTAAGTTCAGGCCGGACAAATCAAACAGAACTTGTTGCCCTTCTCATCAATCAGGGTAAGGATTTTGTTGAGGGTATACGCAATGTATATGACAAGGTAAAGGGATCGTGCTCTATGCTGATTCTTACCGAACACGGAATAATAGCGGCCCGAGACAAGCTCGGCCGAACCCCGATAATTCTTGGGGATAAAGATGGCGCAATAGCCGCGACTTCCGAAACTACCGCTTTCCCAAATCTCGGTTATAAAATAATGCGAGATCTTGGTCCGGGGGAGATTGTGGAATTCACGGCTGAGGGAGTGCGCCAACTGAGCGCCCCGCTGGAAGAGATGCAGATTTGTAGTTTCCTTTGGGTCTATTATGGCTTCCCGACATCGTGCTATGAGGGTGTGAACGTTGAAGAAACCCGTTTCGCTTCCGGAGAGGCTATGGGTAAGACCGACAAGACGGATGTGGATTGCGCCTGCGGTATACCTGATTCTGGAGTCGGTATGGCTTTAGGATATGCTTCGGGGCACGGTGTGCCATATCGCAGATGCATTTCCAAGTATACGCCGACATGGCCGCGCTCATTCACTCCTGCGAACCAGTCGATGCGTGATCTTGTGGCCAAGATGAAACTTGTCCCCAATCATGCCATGCTTGAGGGGAAACGCGCCCTTTTCTGTGATGATTCGATAGTTCGTGGAACGCAGCTCAACGACAATGTTTCCGAACTTTATGCCAACGGAGCGAAGGAGGTGCATATGAGAATAGCTTGTCCTCCCTTGATCTATGGTTGCCGTTATCTCGGTTTTACATCATCCAAATCAGACATGGAACTTCTTACCCGCCGTATTATAGCCGAACTTGAGGGAGATCCGGAAAAGAATCTTGAGCTTTATGCTAAAACGGGTTCTCCTCAATATGAAGCGATGGTAGAGAAGATCCGTCAACGTTTTGGACTCACTTCCCTCAAATTCAATCCCATCGAGACTTTGGTTGAAAGCATCGGTTTGCCCAAATGCAAGCTTTGCACGCATTGCTTCGACGGGTCGAGCCACTTTTAGTATTAAGTATAGACTATAAAGTATAAAGTACGAAGTATAAAGAAGCAGGATGCAACCGGCATCGCTGCTTCTTTGTTATATTGGTATGAAAAGAATTGTTATAATGGGTGCCTCTTCGGGCATCGGACTGCGGGTGTCGGAGGCATTTGCGTCAAGGGGTATAAAGGTGGGTATGGCAGCGCGACATACTGAAGCAATGCGGGAACTTAAGAAAAAGTATCCCGACATGATTGAATACGAGTCGATTGATGTGACACATGCCAACGCTCCCGAATTGCTTGGAAAGCTTATAGAGAAGTTGGGCGGCATGGACATATATTTCCATGTTGCTGGAATCGGTTATGAGAATCTTGTTCTCGATCCTCAAAGGGAAGTGAACATCATAACTACAAACCTTGGAGGATTCGCGAGAATGATATCGACTGCATACCGCTATTTCCGCGATAATCAACAGGCGGGAAGAATAGCGGCAGTAACGAGCGTTGCGGGAACAAACGGAATCGGACGTCTATCGGCGTATTCATCATCCAAAAAAGGTGCGCAGGCTTATATGGTAGCCTTGGAGCAGCTTGCCAATGAAGAGGGAGCAAAGGTATCGTTTACCGATATCCGACCGGGATGGATCCGGACTCCCTTGCTTAAGGAGGGGTTAAAATATCCGATGGAAATGACTCTCGATTATGCGGTGCCCCTAATCATCAAGGCAATTGTGAAGCGTCCGAGGGTAGCCGTTATCGACTGGCGGTGGAATATCCTTGTAGGATTATGGCGATCTGTTCCCAATTGTTTGTGGACTAAAGTCAAAATGAAAGTGTCCACCCCTGACCGTAATTTCCCCGAACCTTCCCGCCAACCTTTCGCCAACCCGGAGAAAGAGGAGGCCGAGGAGAGGGCGGAGTGAAATATGATTACCGGATTAATCGGCGGATAGATTGGTAAAAATCTATCCGCCGATTTGTTTTTGCCATGAGTTCTTGTTAATTTTGCAATGATAAAAGACAACAGACAGTCCATCGAAAGATCAGAATAAAAAAATAGATAGAAATGCAGAAATATAATATTGCGGTGGCCGGCACGGGCTATGTGGGACTCAGCATAGCGACACTGTTGTCGCAGCACAACCATGTGACGGCCGTTGATGTGATTCCTGAGAAGGTGGAAAAAATCAATAACCGGCTTTCTCCGATTCAAGACGATTATATAGAAAAATATCTTGCAGAGAAGGAACTCGACCTAACTGCCACCCTTGACGGCGCGGCGGCATATCGTGACGCCGATTTCGTGGTCATAGCCGCCCCTACCAATTATGACCCGCATACCAACTATTTTGATACGCATCATATCGAGGATGTGATAGACCTTGTGCTTTCGGTAAATCCGGATGCAGTGATGGTTATCAAATCAACTATCCCGGTGGGTTACTGCCGTTCGCTTTATGTGAAATATGCAGCGAAAGGAGTGAAGAAATTCAATCTCCTTTTCTTCCCGGAATTCCTGCGTGAGTCAAAGGCTCTTTATGATAACCTTTATCCGTCAAGGATAATTGCCGGCATTCCGAAATTGATTGATGACAGGCGTTTTATTGAAGAGAACAAGGCTATAGAGGCTGTTGCGGATATTCCTGCCCTTGAAGAAGCTGCCCACGTATTTGCATCGCTCCTGCAGCAGGGTGCCCTTAAGCCAGATATCGACACTCTTTATATGGGCTTGAAAGAGGCGGAGGCGGTTAAACTTTTCGCAAATACATATCTGGCGTTGAGGGTAAGTTATTTCAATGAGCTTGACACGTATGCTGAAGTAAAAGGACTCGATTCCCAGGCTATTATCAGAGGTGTCGGACTCGATCCCCGCATTGGTTCGCATTATAACAATCCTTCATTCGGATATGGCGGATATTGCCTCCCGAAAGATACCAAGCAGTTGCTTGCGAATTATGCGGAGGTGCCTCAGAACATGATGACGGCGATTGTGGAGAGTAACCGTACACGTAAGGATTTTATTGCAGACCAGGTTCTCCGGATGGCGGGGTATTATGACTACACGACTTCCAATACCTATGGCATGGCGCCTGAGAAGCCATGTGTGATAGGTGTGTATCGTCTGACCATGAAATCCAATTCCGACAATTTCCGTCAGTCGTCAATCCAGGGTGTGATGAAGCGCATCAAGGCCAAGGGGGCGACCGTAATAATCTACGAACCGACGCTTGAAGACGGCGCCACATTCTTCGGAAGCCTTGTGGTGAATGATCTTGAGAAATTCAAGGAGATGTCTCAATCGATACTTGCCAACCGTTATGACTCATGTCTTGATGATGTCGGAGAGAAGGTTTATACGCGCGATATATTCAGAAGGGATTGAAAAAAGGAGGCTTTAAAGCCTCCTTTTTTCAATTTGAGCTAAAGCTCAAACGCATGGACAAAAATTTAAGGCACTGATTTTTGTCCATGCATGGATTCGGAGCTGTGTTTTAGAAACGGATCTCATGGTTCAGTTTGCGCAGTTTGGCAGAGAGGGCGATCCTGTATAAGCCGAAGGTGAGGAAGGAAATGCCGATATACAACCACACGGCAACTCCGCCAACAATCGGCCCTGCAAGGAAAATAACAGAGAATGCCAGCGTGATAAGAAGCAATGCAAGCAACCATCCGATCATTCCGGATGAGTAGGTGTAAAGCATGCAGGCTTCACAGATGGCATTGATTGTGATGAAAATAAGATAGACACCGATGGTGTAGATGAAAGTTACTATCAACATGCTTTCCGGCAATGTGTAGAGCCAAATGCCTACAATAATCTCGATAAGACCGAGAGCGAGCGACCATCCCCATCCCGGCATTATCTGCGAGTTGGCAATGGCAAAAGCGATGTTGACGGCACCTGCCGCTATTACTACTGCTGCAAAGACGTATGCAAGCACAGGCAGCGATGAATCGGGGCTGCAAAGGCACCAGATTCCGATTGCGATTGAGAGTAGCCCTGTAATCAGTGGCATCCACCAGTAGCGGGTGATTCCTCCTTTAAATGTAAATTTTTCCATAATTGTATTTGTTTAGTTGGGTTTGAGTTTTCGATATAGGACCGTATAGGGCGGTATAGGGCCTGATAGGGATTTATGTGATCAGGGTTTCCTATGGAGGGCCTGCACCTTTAGGCGGTGCGAGCACATATTGTTTATAATATGCGATCAGGAGGGCTGTCACAGGGAGCGCGATTATCATGCCTATTATTCCGAGCAGGGTTCCCCAAACTGACAGCGAGAGGAGAATTATAGCAGGGTTCATTCCAAGGGACTTCCCCATTATTTTAGGGGTGAGGAGATAGTCGCAAATACATTGGCTTATGACATAAACGGCGATGCATTTCCCGAATTCCGGCCAGAATTCACAGGCTCCCGTAAGGGAATAGAGATAACACAGGATTATCACCGGAATAAGGGTGACATACTGGAAATAAGGAATCATATATAGGATTCCTACTGTTATTCCCATCACGATTGAGAGCGGAAGGCCTACGATAGAGAAACCGATGCAATAGAAAATGGCGGCGCATATGGCAATTATAGCCTGACTACGGAAATAGCGGTCCATATTGTTTTTTATATCGTCGAGTACGGGATAGATCTTTTCTCGATATTTGGGCGGCACAGCGAGCCGGAAGCCGCCCATAAGCCGTTTATAGTCGAGGAGAATAAATATCACGTATATGAATGTCAGTAGCCATTCTATAGTGTGCATAAGAAAATCTATTGTGGCTGTAAGCACGGTGGTGCTTTTGTTGAGTACCGCTTCGATGCGGCTACCACTCAAATACTGCGATAGATTCTCAAAACTAAAATACCTCTTAAGATAATCATGAACCTCGGGAGGGAGAAATGAAGATGCCGTATCGTTAGCAGATGTGGTCTTCACTATAGCGTCAAGCTGGGTGATCTCGTCAATTGCGGAGGGGATGAAGAAATAGGCAAGGCCTCCAACTACTAATGTAACCTCCAGTAGAGTAAGGAACACAGGGATGAAACGATGCTTGAGATGCAGGCGTCTCTGTTGAAACTCTACAACCGGTTCGAGCAGATATGAAATCAAGCAAGCCACACAAAATGGCAGCAGCACGTTGCGCAATATGTCAATCAGCCAGATGGCCACGGCGAGCACCGCGAGTGTTGCGAGAACCCGGATCACGCGGTCGAATGTTATTGGTCGGCGATTAGACATAGCTCATTTGATTTCCTCGGTGGAATATTCTTTATAATAAAATACATTGACAATGCAAAAAGTTCGAATGAACCAAAGAAAGATTCGGCGTGTTTTTATATGTGAATTCATGGATTGAAATAATCCATGAATCAGAATTATAAAACTATAAAAACACACAATCATTATGAGTCACGAAGTTGAACACAGCCATTGTCATTATGGCGTTAAATTGGGATTTAAGATTGCGAAACTCGTGCTCTCTGCGGCTACTGTCGCCGTAGGAGTATGTATGGTTAAGGAAATACACAAGGTGCACCGTGCCATTGAAAAGCATGAGCATCGCAAACTCCTCTAACCGATTTTTTTCGAATCAATCATGAGTGGCCGGACCGGTATTTCATAATATCGGTCCGCTCTTTTTTGAAACAAATCCCGACAATCCCGTGTTTTCTTTATAAGCCGACAGTTTTTAAGACACCTTATGTAAATACTCTATTATATCTTATGTAAATACTCTATTATATCTTATGTAAATACTCTATTATGATGAACAGTACTGGTGTTAGAAAGGGGATGATGGGGCTGTGGAAAAATACTTTTCATGATTCCGATGAATACATAAATCTTGTGTTCGATACATATTTCAATCCCGAACTTATGGAATATGAGGAGAGGGATGGCAGTATTGTATCCGCTATGATGGCTGTGCCGTATCGTTTCGGGAACGGAAACAATCAGTTGAAAGGCCTGTATCTTTGTGGACTTGCAACAAATCCCGAGTATAGACGAAAGGGAATCATGAGCAGGATGATAGAGAGGTTTGCCGCAAGGATGAAAAACTCTGAGTATTCATTCTTGTTCCTAATTCCGGCTGATACAGGATTGCAGCGTTATTATAAAGACCATGGATTTGTAAACGCATTTTATCGAATAAAGGAACATTATACAGCTGTTCACGATTTTAATCTCGAACAAGAGAATGCCTTAAATGTAGAAGACGAGAGGGTAAGTAAGATAAAGCGTAGGTATTGTGAACGGATAGTGTGTAAAAAGATATCTAATGATACAACTCCTCCGGAAGACGAAATATGCCGGCTCATATCATATTTGCAGGAATGCGAACATTCGGGATCCGGTCTTGGAATATTGCATAGCGGCAAGGATCTCTCAGTTGCCATCAAAGAATGTGTCATCTCTGGTGGATGCGTATATTATTGCTTGAATTATGAGAACCGTATAACTGGTGTCGCGTTCACGGCTACCGGGGAACAGGCAGTCACTGTCTACCTGCTTACTGCAGGGGACAGGTGTAGCTATTACAGGATTCTTGGGGAAATTAAAAAAGATTACCCTTCGCGCGGAATAACAGTCTGTCGTTATCCTGTTAAAACTGAATCTTCCGGATTATGGTCTCCGTATTTTGGAGCAGCGTTGCCTGAGGCCCCGTCCGTAGGAGCCATAGGGGTAAGCGAGCGCGTTTATAATCCGGCGGAGCATTCTGAGGTGTACGGAATGGCACGTATCCTCAATCTTCACGAGATTTTAAAATTCCAGGCCGCAGAGAGGAGCGACCTAAAATATTCGATTCTCGTGAAAAATGATGCAAAAGGAAATTTTGAAAGATTTCGAGCTATAGGCGGAAAAATATTTTGCGATGAGGTACTGTGTAATGAAGACAATTTTGATTTCATGAATCAGAGGGAGGTGGCGGAGATTCTGTTTCGTCGTCCCGATTCGGATTCGATAATAGAGGAGGTGTTGGATCTTCCTCCATTGGCAGGAACGATAAATCTGATGCTTGATTGAATCTAAAGGGGATTTTATAACAATATTTTAAGAAATTATTAACTGATAGAGCAATTTCTAAAAATTTATCTAATTTAATAATTTGAATTAAGATTTGCAAACGGAGATAAAATCGTATATAATAGGATTTTATCTTCGTTTTCTTATGTAAATAGGGCTTTGAGAATTGAATGGGGTTAAAAAATTAAGTGGTAATACAGATTTATAGAAATCTCGTGTAAAATGTGCTCAAAAAAATTTTTGCTAATGAGAATAGGATAGAACCTTGTTGAATGTGTGATTTGCATATTGGTCAAATTGGCACACGGTGTAAATGGAATACTGCAATATCGGCATTGTTTGCATATGGGGATTCAATTATGACAATTATGTTTTGTAAATACCGTGTCGGGTTTGACTTGTAAATAACAAAATTGGATGCAACGGCATGTGATATATTGCTGTATCGGAATGCAAACACAGTTAAATTATCAACCGTAAATAGATAATGAACGTTAATTATTTATGTTAATAATCATTAACATAAATCGTAACTATCTAATATTATGTGTTTTAATATAAAAGATTGAAGTAGTTAATAGGAATTTTCATGATTAATCGAATTCTTATGTCCAGCTAATGAACGGCAAACGTGATGTCATTGATTAGTAATGGCTGATCGGTTAAATCCTATGATAGTTATAGGTTCTGAATATATTGTTGCAAATTGTAAATTGCATTAGTAAAAGATAAATTTGTTGAATTAAATTTTAAAATTTGCTATTTTGAATTTGCAGTTTGCAAATAAATAGTTACATTTGCAGTGTGAATTTTTAAATTGAAAATCATATTATGATGGAGGATAATATAGCAATTCGTCTAAAAGGGTTCATGGAAGAGATGGGTCTTACCAACTCTCAGTTTGCCGATCAATGCGGGATACCGCGTCCAAGCCTTTCACAGATCTTAACAGGGCGAAATAAAAAAATATCCGATGTCATAGTCGGTCAGATTCACGCAGCCTTCCCTCGGCTCTCCGTATTATGGTTGCTTTTTGGCGAAGGAGAAATGCTCATCCCCCTCCCGGGAGCGGACAGCTCGGATGAGGAGTTTCCCAACTTATTCAGTGAGTCAGTGAAAAAACCGACCAGAGAGTCAGAATTTGATAAATATTCCACTCTCGCGTCCTTAAATGAGGGTAAAAACATGGGTTCATCCCGTATGAATAGCGGGATTCAGGCTGATTTAAAAAACTCGGAATTACAGAGGGAAATAGAAAAAATGCGTAAAAATCCCCGAAAAGTCGTGCAGATTACCGTTTATTACGATGATTCTACCTTCGAAACCTTCTATCCCGGGAAATAACATTTGTAATTAATTGTGATATCGTTCGAGACTTAAATACCCGTTTATTTGACTGAATAAACTAAATTTCTTTAAGCCTGCTCCCCCTCCGGCTATATGCAACGACGCTTAATTTTATTAACCTCGCAGAGCCGCAGAGTGGCAGAGCCTGCATATCCGGTTATCATAGGTCGTTTCCACTCCTGCCAAGTAGCAGAGCTTGTCGCTAAAACCACCGCGACTGGCTCTGCCACTCTGCCGGGAGTTCACGACCCTTAAAAAGACAAAGTGTGTCGATTCTTTGCGTCCTCTGCGACTCGGCGAGGAATAATGTTCAGTCCGATAAATGGGAATTTACCAGCTAAGAAAGGAAAACAGGTTTGAATCGAAAAAGACACCTTTGGGTATAAAACTCAAAGGTGTCTACTTTTTATTCTTAATTGGGGATGGAGTATCGCTGCTTTATCTTTTCTTGCGGAAGGCGTTGTAGAGGATATAGAGGATACAGAGGACAAAGAGGCCGTAACCGGCCCAGGTGAGATAGCGGTTATATTCCTCAACTTTTTCGAAGAGCATGTCGGGAGAGACGTGGAGTGACAGCCAATAGCCTAAAGACGCGAGGATGGCATTCCATACCAATGCGCCGAGAGACGTGAATATAGCGAACTGTGCAACGTTCATTTTAGAGATTCCCGCAGGAATTGATATAAGCTGACGTATTGCGGGGATAAGTCTTCCTACAAAAGTGGAGACAGCTCCGTGTTTGTCGAAATATTTTTCGGCTTTGTCAACTTTTGCCCTGTCAATAAGGCAGGCATGGCCCAGACGGCTATCAGCGAAACGGTATACCACGGGTCTTCCAATCCAAAGGGCAAGGTAATAGTTGATGAACGCCCCTACAAGTGCCCCGAGAGTGGCTACAATGACCACCATGAAGATATTCATACTGCCGCCGACTCCTGTGTTTGTGCAGGCGAGGTAGGCGGCGGGAGGAACGATAACTTCTGATGGGAACGGTATGAAGCTGCTTTCAATCACCATGAAGATGAATACAAAGAGATAACTCGCGTGGTCAACAAACCACTGAAAAAATTCGCTGGCGTCAAATATCGCCAAAGGTATCATGTCAAGCATTTCAAATAATGTTGTATATGCAATATTTGTGTTAATAATGTTCTGATTAAAGAATGTTGAGATGACTGAACAGGCGTGCATAATATTCTGCTTTACGCTCTACCGATAGGGGGTAAGCCCGGCTTGTTGAGGGCATTCTCCATATTTCGAGTGTCTCATTGTCACCTCCGGCTTTGCGGCCGGGAATCGAGGCCTTGATCATTTCCCCCATTTTCGGGATTTCGGTCTTTGTGAGTTCTGCAATGATTCCTGCGGCTTTTTCTCCAGTGGTGACAACGGTGTGGCATTCCGGCATCTCGGCAAGGAGGTCAAATAGGGGGACGGGCTCAACGACATCAAGGAATTTGTCGCTTGCGTTTCCCTTCAGTCTGCGTGCTTTCCTTACGGTATCGTTAAGTGCGATATGTTTCTCGGTCATCAGTCCACGGATCTTGTCAACATCATAAGTTTTGCCATCTTCCTTAAGAAGCGCGTCTTTGTCGCCGCAAAAAAGCAGTCCACATATTTTCCAGAAATCATTTGTTCGGTTAGGATAATAGAAGTCCATGCTCCATCGTTTGGTCTGCGGTGGAAAGGTTCCCATGATGAGCACCTTTGCTCCCTTCGGAATAAATGGTGGCCATGGATGTGATTCTATTTCCAAATCCTCTTTAGTATCCATATATTGTCATTTCTATTTCTCTTTTGTCTCCATAGCGTTGACGACTATCCGGGCAAATTCACGTGCCTCTTCACGTGTGTTTGCATCTGAGGACTGTTTCACGAGCATAGAGGCACATATGGGGAGTTTCATTCGTTCGGAATACTCATTAAATTTACCGGTCGTGGCAACAGGCGCCCATGTATAATTGCCGAAAGTTGCGAACACCTTGTTCTTTATTTCCCGGGTCTCCATCGCATTCATGAATGCTTCCACAGGTGGGAAAAGTCGCATTGAATATGTTGCCGAACCAACGATAAGCGTTCCATATCGGAATGCATCCGTGATCATATCGCTCATATCAGAGTGCGATGCATTGTGGATGATGATGCGCTTCACCCCTAATGCGGAAATCTCCCGTGCAATCATCTCCGCCACTTCTGCGGTGTTTCCATACATTGATCCGTAGACGATCACTACTCCCGGCTCACTTTTATAAGCGGCAAGGCGGGAATATAGTTCAACGATTTCGGGAATTTTTTCATTCCATATCGGTCCATGTGTAGGACACACGTATGAGAATTCAAGACCTGACAGCTTTTCGATAGCTTTTTGCACGAAACGTCCGTATTTACCCACAATGTTTGAATAATAGCGGTACATTTCCGATATGTATGCATCCGTCCCCATATCGCGGTCGAGCGCGGCGCCATTCAGTGCCCCGAATGTTCCGAAAGCATCTCCTGAAAACAGCAGTTTGAGGTCCTCGACGTATGTCATCATTGTTTCAGGCCAGTGTACCATCGGGGTGAGATAGAATTTTAATATATGGCCTCCAAGGTCAATGGTGTCGCCATCCTTTACTTCGAGATATCTTTCCGGCGCATCGATATGATAGAAACCTTTGATCATGTCAATGGTCTTGGCGTTCCCGACAATCTTTATATCCGGATAGGCGAGTACAATCTCGGGTATTGAACCGGAATGGTCCGGCTCCATATGGTTGATGACCAGATAATCGATCTTGCGATCCCCGGCTATGGCGTTGATGTTGTTGAAATATTCGCGCACCTCTTCGATGCACACGGTGTCGATAAGAGCCAGTTTTTCAGCACCTGCAACAATATATGAATTATAGCTTACACCATAAGGGAGAGGCCATAACGCTTCGAATTTATGTTTAACCCGGTCGTTTACCCCGACGTAAAATACATCTTTTACAAACTCTTGAATGTTCATTTCTAACGAGAATTTATATCCTTTAATATGCAAAATTAGTGAAATAAATTGTAATTTTGCCATATATTTTCGAATAGCTTGTTAAATGACAATGAAAACGGCATTAATTACAATTCTACTATTGGTTATTTCCAATGTGTTCATGACATTTGCGTGGTATGGCCATCTTAAACTCAGCACCAGCGGGATATCTAAAAACTGGCCGTTGTTTGTGGTGATATTGTTTTCATGGGGTATTGCCTTGTTGGAATACTGTTTCATGGTTCCGGCAAACAAGATCGGATTCAAGGATAATGGAGGCCCATTTTCGCTTTTTCAGTTAAAGGTTATCCAAGAAGTCATAACACTTACTGTATTTACCATCATAGCTGTCATATGTTTTCAGGGACAGAAATTCCAATGGAATCATGCCGCCTCTTATCTATGTCTTGTTGCAGCTGTGGTTTTTGCCTTTTTACCAGAGAAATAATGAGAGAATTTAAGATAGATGTTGCCCCTGTGCAGGGGCATACGGATGCCGCGTGGCGGCATTTCCATATGAATACGTATGGCGGCAACCAATGTTACTATACCCCGTTTATCCGGCTTGAGAGGGGAGAGTTCCGTAAGCATGACCTCAAGGATTTCACATCCGCCCTGAATGGCAACCACCAGGTCGTGCCGCAGGTGATTTTTCGCGATATGTCTGAATTGCGTCTGCTTGTGGAAGGACTTATAAAGAACGGGGCGCATCGGATAGACCTCAATACCGGGTGCCCTTTCCCGTTGCAGACAGCAAAAGGGCGTGGCGCCGGTTTCATAAGTAATGTGGAGGAATATCATAAAATTCCCGATCTCCTTAAAGAGTTTCCGGAAACGGAGTTTTCTTTGAAGATGCGTCTCGGTTATGCCGACCCGGATGAATGGAAGATGGTTGTCGATGCGATTGAACGGATGCCATTGAAGCAGGTGACGCTTCATCCTCGTGTCGCCCGTCAGCAGTACGGGGGTGATCTTTATTTTGACATGTTTGAAGAATTCCTGAAAATGATCAAGCATCCCGTGCTTTTCAATGGGGAATTGAAGACTTCTAAGGATATTGCCGAAGTCGCGTTGCGTTTTCCCGGAATATCGGGAGTCATGACTGCAAGGGGCATCCTCAGTCGCCCGTCGTTGATAGCGGAATATGAAGAAGGTCAAGATTGGGACCGGGAGAAGCGTATTGACAAAATGCTGGAGTTTCACGGCAAGTTGCTACATCATTATGAATCCACGCTATGCGGCGACTCCCAGATTCTGTCAAAGATAAAGCCATTCTGGGAATATGCAGAAGAAGAGATTGGCAGAAAGGCATGGAAGATGATAAAAAAGGCATCCAATATGGCGAAATATCATTCGGCCGTTGCGATGATATAAGGGGGTGGCAGGTGGATTATCGAGTGCCTGTAAACAAAACTATGTAAATATAGGTTATTATAATATAAAATATTATAAGCTATGACATTTGGACAATCAATCAGCAGGTGCTTTTCGAAGTATTGCACGTTTACAGGGCGCGCATCGCGCAGTGAGTATTGGTGGTGGATTCTTTTCACCTTCGTAATCGGTCTTTTATTTGGCATACCCTCCGGTTTGCAGAGCATTCATGAGTCTTCTCCATCCGGGCTTCCTGTAATCTCATATATAGTGTCAGCCATTTTGTTTCTGCCTTCATTTGGTGTACTTTTCCGCCGTCTTCACGACACCGGCAAGAGCGGGTGGTGGTGGCTTATAGGCTTTATCCCGGTTGTAGGAACGATAATCCTCATAGTGTTCTGCTGCCAGCCATCGCAACCGTTCCCTAACCAATACGGTGTAGTGCCGGAATAGTCGGGTGTCTGATAGCAAGCTCTAATATTCTTTCTGATTCCTTACGCTGTCGTTAGATACGTGAGGAATCATTTTTTTGTACAGGATAGTGCAAGTTAGGATTATTTTGTTAAATTTGTATGTGATTCAATATTAATTATAAAGTTGCTGATATGGGAAATCCTAAATTCTGGTTGCAGGTCAGAAAAGATTACATTTTTGAAAATTTTGATCATTTAATTCAGTACCTTCGGTTATATAATTATTCATCTGATGGAGATAATGATGATTTTGATGACACATTGGAGTGTATGAATGAATTGGTTGATGAAATCGGGATGTCCGTTAGGAAATCTCCATTTTTTGAAGATCCGGACATACTTGGGTATTCCGAGGATAGCGTTATCAAGCTTATGCTCGCAACCATTTTGGCATCCATGAAGGCTAATAAAGTATCGTATCGGGCTATATCCGCATTATGTGAACTGCTGACAAAATTGAAGATAGAACTTGATTACGGCACGCTCACACGCATTTATGGCGTGATTGTCAACAGTCTTAGGAAATCACGGCTTGTATCTCCCGGATTCTCTTGGAACGATATCTGTAATGATGGTTTTAATATCGGTATACTGGCTATAAAGGTGTCGAATATGACTTTTGTTGTATCTCAATCCGATTCTGCAAGATATCTCGAGACACGAGGGTTGTTCCTGTTGCCTCCGGTCGGGGCCCCCATATTGACAATCAACAATCTTGAGGATTATAGAAAAGGGCAGAAGGGCTATGAGGATGTCATATCCTTGCCGAAATTGATTAGTATTAAGGCTGAATCCGGATATTCAACGAAGCCTGGAGATTTTAATGATCTTTATAGGCTTTCATCACGGATTATTTCTTCCATGACTTTACAGAAAAAGACCAAGGTTGACAATTCGGTTGAGAAATATGGTCTTGACGATGAATTTGTTGTCAGGATAACATATATCCAGTATCCGGTTGTGATAGCAGAGACAATAGACCCTAAACATGAGCGCATTTCCGGAAAGGTACACATCAATCCTCCTTTGTTGCGCCCCATATTCAATAATTTTTATAAGCAGATGGCCGTTGGGGATTGTCTCATGGTTATGCTGTCTGAAAACGGGAGTTTCACATTTGAGATTGAAAACTCTTTTGAATACAGTTATAGGGTGCACTCCTCAGAATATGCCGGGCAGATACGTAACGCCAAGTATTTGATGAGTTATAAGAATGGAGACCAGTGGGTGACTGAGGATGGAGTCCGTATAGGTATAGATAATTCAAAGATCGTTCAACTTGATGAAGAAAAGCTGAAAGCATATAATTATGCCAAGGAGAATAAGACACCATTGGCCGTGAGGTTCTACTTGTCTGCACCGGATATGGATGGTGATAACTTTTTCATGTATGCAGAACCGATGGTTGATGATTGGCGTATTGCAAACGCTGAAGATTTTGACATACGGGAAGCCGACGGAGCTATGATACGGAAATATATTGAAGATTCGGAAGAAGAGGCCGCTTCATTTGACGAAGATGATTCCATGACATATGAACCGCTCGATATAGATGAATGTTCAGCCCTTATCCCTGTGCTGTACCGAATAATAGAGGGTGGTCTTCCATCAAGCCGTTTGAAACTTGAGTATCAGACCGTGGTTGCCATGTTGTGCGATATGTGCGATCGTCCGAAAGAATTTGCATTCATTGACCATGACCGTCGTTTCCTTGATACCCAGGTGCAGTTTGTTTCTAACCATTCAATTTCGGAATTGACTCATTCTCCGCTATTGGACGGGAATCCGGAAGTGGATAGGAAGGAGAATCTTGTCAAGACACTTTTGAGATATAAACCGTCCCGTAATACTAAAATTCTTGACATTGCGGACATCGTTACGGATGAGGAGGAGAAGTCCGGTAAGGTCGGTGCATTGGTTGAAGCTTCGAATAATCTTGTAGGTATAATTGACAATATTGAACAAAACAATATAAAGCAATATATTGCCCGGGCACTTGATGTAGAGGATGAATATGTCTCGATAATCGATGACCGCACTTTCTATGGAACGGAGAGCATTTCGCTTGAATTCAAGGCATCGGCCGTGTATCCACCGGCAAACAGGCGTCGCTTCTCAACTTTGGTGGCAGACCCCGGACTTCAGAAATGGACGATAATCAAGGCTGTCTGCGGCTTCCTGAACACGCGTTCCGGAGGGGATTTGCTGATAGGGGTCAGAGATACGGGATATGCCTGCGGCATTGAGGATGATATCCGCGTGCTTGCCGAAATGCGTTTGATATATTCACCAAATATCGATCAATACAGGAATTATCTTCAGCGGATACTTGATTTCGCCTTCAAAGAGTATAAATCGAATTTGGTTTCAACAGATATCGCAAGGTCTTGTATCGAATATGTTCATGAAATCAATGCGGAAGGTAAGACGGTTATGAGAATCCGGGTGCGCCCTTATCAAAAGAGTATAGTTGTGTTGGCGGCAAATGATACTGAACGGCCTTATGGAATATGCGATGGCTATGTGCGTCTGTCCGGCCGCACCGTGCCGATTACAAAGAGCTTGAGCGAGCAGATCCTTAAATATAAGCTATGACGGGAGATTGTTGAGAGAATCGAGCCGTTGTTGCATCTTGGCTTCGGAAGGGTTGTCTCCCGGCTTCCAGAAACGGGATCCTTCGAGTCCGGAGGGGAGGTATTGTTGTTTCACATAGTTGCCTTCAAAATCGTGGGCATATTTATAGCCTTCGTGATACCCAAGGTCTTTCATGAGCTTTGTAGGGGCATTCCGGAGGTGAAGGGGAACAGGGAGGTTGCCGGTTCTTTCCACTGCGCCCAATGCCTGGTCAATCGCCATATATGCAGAATTGCTTTTGGGAGAATTGGCAAGGTAGATGGCACATTCGGACAATATTATACGTCCTTCCGGCCATCCTATCTTGTTCAATGCATCGAAAGTGGCGTTGGCAAGCAACAGTGCATTCGGATTTGCAAGGCCGATGTCTTCAGCCGCCAATATAACGAGACGACGCGCGATAAACGCGGGGTCTTCTCCTCCTGCGACCATTCTCGCAAGCCAATATACAGCAGCCTGCGGGTCGCTTCCCCTGATTGACTTGATGAATGCCGATATTATGTCGTAATGCATCTCGCCGTTGCGGTCGTAGGCGGCAGGGTTCTGCTGCAGTCTTGACGTGACTACGTCGTCGTCGATCACTACCGTCTCTCCATCCGGAGTGGATTGCTCGATGAGGTCAATTATATTAAGTAGTTTACGGGCGTCGCCACCGGCGAACCGGAACAGGGCATCTTTGGATTTTATATCAAAGTCGCGTTTTTTTAAGACTTCGTCATGTGTCAGTGCCCTTTCAAGAAGATTATCGAGGTCTTCCGTTTCAAGGGGCTTGAGCGTATAGACCTGAGCCCGCGAAAGAAGAGGACGTATCACCTCAAACGAGGGATTTTCAGTAGTTGCCCCGATAAGGGTGACCGTTCCCTTTTCTACAGCTCCCAATAGAGAATCCTGTTGGGACTTATTGAATCTGTGGATTTCATCTATGAAAAGTATTGGCCGCCCTTTCACGAACATGCTGCGGGCATCCGCCTCGCAACGGGTCAACACCTCCCTGACTTCTTTTACGCCGGACGTTACGGCACTGAGCGTATAGAAGGGCACGTCTGTCTGAGATGCCATTATGCGCGCCAGTGTTGTTTTTCCCACTCCGGGAGGGCCCCATAAGATGAAAGAGTTGACTCTTCCGGTTTCTATCATTCTCCGTATGATTCCATCCGGGCCGACAAGGTGTGTCTGTCCGATATAATCTTCAAGTGATCTTGGTCGCAGTCTTTCGGCAAGTGGAGCGGGGGTCATGAATAATGTTTAATGTTTAATGGGTAATGTTTAATGGCGGCAACTAAGTATTGACAGGAGGGACATGCGGTCGATCTCTCCCAGATTATTTACAACCAAGTCGCAATAAGGTTCAATCGATGAAGCGGGAAGGGTTCCTGCGATTCCTATGACGTATGCTCCTGAAGCTTGACCGGCCTTGACACCTTGCATGGAATCTTCGAAAACCACGCAGTTTCGGGGATCTGCCCCGAGCAACCTCGCGCCAAGCAGATATCCTTCCGGATCGGGTTTAGATTTAGAGATTCTATCGGCAGTTACAAGTTCTGTCATCATCCCTTCAAGTTCCGGAATTTCTTCCCTAAGGTGATCCATCTTTTTGTTATCGCTGCTCGTCACAAGTGCACGAGGTATGTTCTGCTCTATCAACCACTCAATAAAATCTTTGGCAGCCGGAAGCCATTCATATTTCATCTCGGCCTCCAGAAGATGGAGCGTTTCTCTTACTTCGTCTCCAAGCCCATCAGTCTCATAGTATGTGGCGATGATGTTGTCGAGAGTCATGCCCTTGATTCTATGTGGCATATCCGGCTGTCGGGTTGGAAATCGGCGGTGAACTTCACTCCATACCCGCGTGTATTCGCTTTCGCTGTCAATGAGGACTCCGTCGAGATCGAAAAGTGCTCCGATGGTTTTATTCGCCATATTCTTTGAACTTTTGTTACCTGCTTATTGCATATATTGGATGCAAAATTAGTCAAATTAATTAAATAATGAGTAATTTTGTTGTCTAAACAACTATTGACTATGCTTCAAGATATAAATATGCGGGTATCTCCGGCTGTCGCAGCAGAAGAGGGTTTGCTCAGGGAGGCTTTGCTACGCGAATTGAAACTTCCCCTTTCGGAAGTCAAAGATTTCAGGATAGTGAAGCGTTCCATAGATGCCCGCAAGAGAAATGTCATTGTGAATCTCACGGTAAGGGTCGCATCGGGGGATGACTCACATGTCTCTCCGATGCTTCATCCTGTGGATTTCAAGCCGGTGGGTGACAATGCTCCGCGGGTTGTAATTGTAGGTGCCGGTCCTGCAGGGCTGTTCGCGGCCCTTAAGGCAATCGAGACCGGATTTAGACCGGTAGTTATGGAGCGGGGACGCGATGTCGATTCCCGGCGCATCGATATTGCCGCAATCAGTCGTGAGGGTAGGATAAATCCTAATTCCAATTATTGTTTCGGAGAAGGTGGTGCCGGAGCCTATAGTGACGGAAAGCTTTATACAAGAAGTAAAAAAAGAGGAAATGTCGAAGAAATTTTACAGCTTTTTGTGCAGCATGGTGCACATCCGGATATATTGATTGACGCGCATCCCCATATCGGTAGCGACCGTCTTCCTCATGTTATAAAAAACATCAGGAAGACGATTATTGATTGCGGCGGAGAAGTTCTGTTTGAAACAAAAGCTGAATCCTTGATTGTTGAAGATGGAGCTGCCAGGGGAGTGATAACTGACGGTGGTCGGGAGATAAAGGGGGATGCTGTTATTCTTGCTACAGGGCATTCCGCCCATGACACATTCAGACGCCTTTATTCCGATGGGGTGAAAATGGAATGCAAAGGTATTGCTGTCGGTGTGAGGCTTGAACATCCTCAAACGCTTATAGACCGTTTGCAATATCATTCAGAAAAGGGACGGGGAAAGTATCTTCCGGCTGCTGAATATAACTATGTCACTCAGGTTGAGGGACGCGGTGTGTATTCCTTCTGCATGTGTCCGGGCGGCGTTGTGGTTCCGGCGGGAAGCGCGGAAAACGAGCTTGTCGTAAATGGGATGTCTGCATCCGCCCGCGCCGGAGAGAAGGCCAATTCCGGGATGGTTGTTGAAATCCGTCCGGGAGATTTTCCCGAGTATGAGCAATTCGGGTCTCTGGAGATGCTACAGTTGCAGGAAGACCTCGAACATAAGTTTTATGAAGAATCGGGAGGAACGATAAACGCTCCGGCTCAGCGTATGAAAGATTTTACTGATGGAAAAATCTCAAAAACGCTTCCGTCCACATCTTATGCACCGGGTATTCACCCTGTCGATTTCAACCGTATTTTTCCCCCGTTCATTTCCTGGCGTCTCAGGGAGGGTTTCAAGGATTTCGGGCGTAAGTGCCCGGGTTTCCTTACCAACGAGGCGATACTGCTTGGTCTTGAATCGCGAACGTCTTCCCCTGTGAGGTTGCCGAGAGATAAAGAAACTCTCGAACATATTGAAATCCGGAGACTATATCCGGCGGGGGAGGGTGCCGGCTATGCAGGGGGGATTGTTTCAGCTGCAATTGACGGCATGCGCTGTGTAGAGGCATTGTGTAAAAACATGTCGAATTAAACATTGCACATTACACATTAAACATTACACGTTAAACATTAAATTAAGAAATGTCAACAATACTTAATATAGAAACTTCAGGGAAAACCTGTTCCGTGGCATTGACGCGTGACGGTGTTCTGGAATTCGATCTTGAGAACAGTGACGGCATGAAGCATGCCGAGCTCCTTGCCCCCTTTGTTGAGCGGGCTATGGAGGAGGTGAAGCGCAAAGAATGGAAACTCGATGCCGTTGCTGTCAGTATCGGCCCGGGATCATATACGGGTTTGCGTATAGGTCTCTCGCTCGCCAAAGGACTTGCATTCAGCCTCGGCGTTCCTCTCATAGGCGTAAGCACTCTGAAAATCCTTGCCGTAAAGGCGATGTTCCGTAATTTCAATTTCACGGGAGAAGAGATACTTGCACCGATGATAGATGCGCGCCGCATGGAAGTGTTCACGGGTGCTTATGATTTCGCCTTGCGCCCCCTTGAGGGTCCGTCGCCTATGATTCTTGATGAGGGTTCATATGCATCTTTGCTTGCCGGACATGAAGTCTGGTTTATGGGAGACGGATCTTCAAAAGCCAAGGAGGTTATAAAATCTCCTAACGCACATTGGATTGACGGTCTCAATCCTATGGCCAAGGATATGCTTGCGTTGTCTGAAAAAGCATTTCGTGAAAGGGATTTCCTTGATATCGCATATTCTGTGCCGGAATATCTAAAGGAATATCAGACCACGACTCCCCGTCAAAAGTTTTGAGCAGACATCATGGATTTATCATGAATATTTAGTATATTTGTATCCTTGAATCCATCGCATATTGCACATTGAACATTACACATTAAACATTATCTGAAGTGATACCATATAATACAGATCTAAAACCAATCACATTGCCCGAGTTTGGAAGAAATGTCCAGGGAATGATAGATTATTGCGTGTCGATTCCCGACAGGGAGGAGCGCACAAAGTGTGCGTTTGCCATAGCAGATATTATGGCAAACCTTTTTCCTGAGTTAGTGGGGGCAGACCGGGACTATTCCCAGATCTGGGACCAGATAAATATAATATCCCGCTTTCAACTTGATATAGACTTCCCTTGCGAGGTGGTAACGGCTGATAAACTGAATCCTAAACCGGAAAAGATTCCCTATACGGCTTCAGCAATGCGATATCGCCACTATGGGAAGAATATAGAGAAAATGATAGAGACCGTTGCCGGTATGGAGGATGGCGAGGAGAAGGAAATACTTGTCTCGCTTATCGCGCACCATATGAAGAAACTCATGCTTATTCATAATAAGGAGGGAGTTGACGATGCCAAGATACTCCGCGATCTTAAAGAGTATTCGGAAGGACTGATAGACCTCGATCCGCAGACATATCTCCTGCATGAATTCAAGGAGGTGACACCGGTGAACACTCCGAAAGGCAAAAAGAAGAAAAAATGAGTAGCTTTATAGTTGAGGGAGGGCATCGCCTGAGTGGCGAGATCAGCCCTAAAGGGGCTAAAAACGAGGCCTTGGAGGTTATATGTGCAACTCTTCTTACGGAAGAGAAAGTGACCATATCTAATCTTCCACGCATTCTTGACGTTACCAATCTCATCAACCTTCTCGCCGAAATGGGGGTTAATGTGAATTATATCGATGAATCTACCTGTGAATTCCAGGCAGACTCTATTAATATTGAATATATTCACACTCCGGAGTATCGCAGGAAGGCAGCGTCGCTCAGGGGATCAGTGATGATACTCGGTCCGCTGGTTGCACGTTTCGGACAGGCGGTTCTTCCGAAACCCGGTGGCGACAAGATAGGGCGTCGCCGTCTCGACACTCATTTTTTCGGACTTCAGAAACTTGGAGCGCAGTTTGAATATGCCGCCGAAGAAGGACTTTACAGAATATCCGCGCCCAACGGGCTTCAGGGAGAGTACATGCTTCTTGACGAAGCTTCGATTACCGGGACTGCCAATATAGTGATGGCCGCAGTTCTTGCAGAAGGCACGACAACAATCTATAACGCCGCATGCGAGCCATATATCCAGCAACTCTGTAAAATGCTCAGCCGCATGGGTGCCGAGATTGATGGAATCGGGTCTAATCTGCTGACTATTCATGGCAAGAGATGCCTTGGTGGAACGCAGCACCGTTTGCTCCCCGATATGATTGAGGTGGGAAGTTTCATAGGAATGGCGGCTATGACCGGTTCTAATCTCCTGCTTAAGAATGTAGGGGTGAAGGATCTCGGACTGATGCCCGAGATTTTCGAGAGGATAGGTATCCATCTTCAGATTGAAGGCGATGATATCCGGATTGACCAGAAGGAGATTTATGAAATCGAGAATTTCATAGATGGATCCACACTGACGATAGCTGACGCGCCATGGCCCGGACTCTCACCAGATTTGATAAGTATCTTCCTTGTGGTGTGTACCCAGGCACGCGGAAGCGTTCTGATACATCAGAAAATGTTTGAAAGCCGTCTTTTCTTTGTGGATAAACTGCTGGATATGGGAGCGCGTATAATCCTGTGCGATCCTCACAGGGCGGTCGTGATCGGTTCGGGACATTTTAATTGTCTCCGGGCCACAGACATGGTATCGCCTGATATACGCGCTGGAATCGCGATGCTTATAGCCGCGATGGGGGCGAAAGGCACGAGCAAGATTCAGAACATCGGTCAGATTGATCGAGGATATGAAAATATCGATCTGCGGTTGAACCGACTTGGGGCAAAAATCATTAGAATAGATGATTGATATTTAGAAAAATGATTGACAAGGATAATCTTATAGAGATCGGTAAGTTTCAGAAAACTCACGCGCTTAAGGGGGAGTTGAACGCTGTTCTCGATATTCCGGAGGAATATGTTGAGGACGGCAATCCCCTTGTGATAGAAACTGACGGGATACCAGTGCCGTATTATGCGGAGTCAATCCGTCAAAAGGGCGCGACTTCATTTCTCATAAAGCTTGAGGGTGTGGACAGTGTGGATGATGCCTCCGAATTGGTTAACAGCCCAATATCTGTGCCCAAAGATGTTCTGCGGGAATATATAGGGGAGATGATGTTTGATGAGGATCTTGAAGGGTTCAATGTAATTGACGGGAATTTCGGAGAGATTGGAGAACTCGAATATATAGACAGCGCGACTGAGAATGAGCTTATGGTCGTGCGCACTTCTTCCGGCGATGAAATTTATATTCCACTTGTGGAAGATTTCATTGTCGAGATAGATGATAAAAAACGTGAGATACACACATCTTTGCCGGAGGGTCTGATTACGCTTAACAGCAAGGAAGAATGAATTAAAAGGAGGAATGAACTAAAAAGAGGAGATATGAGTGAATTGATGAGATATGACGAGGATGATGCCATAAAATTTATCCGTGCCACACTCCCCGCAGACGTGAGCGAACGTTACGACGACGATGAAATTCTTTACGTTATCGATATTATATGGGACTGGTATGAGAGAAACGGTTATCTAAAAATTGATGCCGGTGTCACAGACGAAGAGGAACTCGATGTCGCCAAACTCACGGCATATGTTGCCAAGGAGATAAAGAAGGACGGCGAAGTTGTGATGGATCCTGCCGACATTGACATGATTGTGAAAGGAGAGCTTGAATATGAGGAATCGATTGAAGACATTTTTTAAGGGGTGTCTGGTGGTGTCGGTTTTCTTGCCGTCTCTTTACGCTTCAGGGGAAACTCCTTTACAACGTATCGATGCGCTTGATGAATTGTCATTCCGTGAGATGATAAACAGTGTTGAGCTTGACGGGAAAAGCGCCGACCTTATCCGTAAATTCCAGGAGAAGGAGGGGAGGACACGTCTTTATAATAAGGAATATAATGCGAAGAATTCTTCAATGGTCGAGACATACCGCAACAAGGAGGTACTGCTCATAACCATTCCGGCTTCCAAGTTATTTTCGCCTAATGAAGTTGAGGTAAGAAAAGATGCGAATTCGCTTCTTGTCCCTTTGAAACGTTATCTTAGGGAACCGGATATGTATAGGGTTTTGCTCGTAATGCATACTGATAATACCGGTTCGGAGAAATATCGCGAACATATCACCGAAGAACGTTCCACAGCATTATTCGACTGGTTTGTCAAGGAGGGTTGCGACACGCGCTATCTTTTCTCATACGCCTATGGGGATGACATGCCGCTCGTGGAGAATAATTCGCTGGAAAACCGCATGAAGAACCGTCGTCTTGAGGTTTACCTTGTTCCCGGCAAGAAGATGCTCGAACAGGCGAAGAAAGGAAGAATCGTATTCTAATGTTCAATGTTAAAAGTTTAATTTTTAATTACCCGAAATTATGAAGAAAAGAATAGCTATTGTCGGTTATGGCAATATCGGGCGTTACTCGCTTGAAGCGATAGAGGCTGCCCCGGATTTTGAGATTGCAGGTATCGTGCGCCGTAACCCCGCAGACCGGGGGGATATACCGGCTGACATACCGGTGGTCGGTTCGATTAAAGATCTTAAGGATGTGGATGTCGCGATTCTTGCGACTCCCACACGTAGCGTTGAGGAACATGCCAAAGAGATTCTGGCTATGGGTATAAATACAGTGGATTCGTTCGATATACACGGTCAGATTCCGGAACTCCGCAAGCGACTCGATGCGGATGCAAAAAACGGGGGAGCGGTAAGTGTTCTCTCAGCCGGATGGGATCCGGGAAGTGACTCCGTTGTGCGTGCGCTTTTAGAAGCTATCGCCCCCAAGGGTGTGACGTATACTAATTTCGGACCCGGTATGAGTATGGGTCATACGGTGGCTGTCAAGTCGAAGGCAGGTGTCAAGGATGCCCTCTCCATGACCATACCGCTCGGCACCGGCATACACCGCCGCATGGTTTATGTAGAATTGCTTCCCGGCTATGAATTGTCGGAAGTGGCACGCAGCATCAAGGAAGACCCTTATTTTGCCTCTGACGAGACCCATGTCATGGCCGTAGAAAGCGTTGACGGCCTCAAGGATGTCGGTCATGGCGTGAATATGGTTCGCAAAGGGGTTTCCGGAAAGACGCATAGCCAGCGCTTTGAGTTCGACATGGCCATCAACAATCCCGCACTGACTGCCCAGATTCTTGTGGCCTGCGCCCGTGCGACATTCCGTCTCGCGCCCGGATGTTACACAATGATCGAGATTCCGGTGATCGACCTCCTGCCCGGAGACCGCGACCAGTGGATCAAACTGGTGTGATAGCGATTGACGGCTTGCGCCGACAACACAGTGAAAGAAACAAATAAAAAAGCCGCTCATCGAGCGGCTTTTTTATTCAGAATATTTGATCATTCTGAGATTTGATCATTAGAATATTAATTGTTCAGGAATTAATGATTCCGGGAGTTCCTTTATTTGGTGAGTTTGCGGTAACGGATGCGGTGGGGAGTGTCGAGGCCGCCGTCGCGCTTCTTTTTGAATTCTTCATATTCGGAATATGAACCTTCAAAATATGTTACCTGACTGTCGCCTTCGAAGGCAAGGATATGGGTGGCGATGCGGTCGAGGAACCATCGGTCGTGGCTCACAACTACTGCACATCCAGCAAAGTTCTCCAGACCTTCTTCAAGTGCACGGAGTGTGTTGACGTCAATATCGTTGGTCGGCTCGTCGAGAAGCAGGACATTCCCTTCCTCTTTTAGCGCCATGGCAAGATGCAGGCGGTTGCGTTCTCCACCGGATAGCACTCCGATTTTCTTCTCCTGGTCTGCGCCCGTGAAGTTGAATTTGCTGAGGTAGGCGCGGGCGTTCATGTCGCGTCCACCCATGCGGAATGATTCCACACCTTGCGAGATCACTTCGTATACGCTTTTCTCCGGAGAAAGGTCCTTATGGTTCTGGTCCACATAGGCAATCTTTACTGTCTCACCGACTTCGAATTCACCGCCATCCTGTTTCTCCAGTCCCATTATCAGGCGGAAGAGGGTGGTCTTGCCGGCTCCATTGGGTCCTATCACGCCTACTATGCCGTTTGGCGGCAACATGAAGTTGAGGTCTGTGAAGAGGGCCTTGTCGTCATATGCCTTGGCAAGGTGTTTAGCCTCGATTACCTTATTCCCGAGACGCGGACCGTTGGGAATATATATCTCCAGCTTTTCTTCACGTTCCTTCTGGTCTTCATTCATCAGGCGGTCATAGCTCGAAAGACGTGCCTTCCCTTTGGCCTGACGTGCCTTGGGCGCCATGCGCACCCATTCCAGCTCGCGTTCAAGTGTCTTGCGACGCTTGCTTGCCTGTTTTTCCTCCTGAGCCATACGCTGTGTCTTCTGGTCAAGCCATGAGGAATAGTTGCCTTTCCATGGTATGCCTTCCCCACGGTCAAGTTCAAGAATCCATCCTGCCACGTGGTCAAGGAAGTAACGGTCGTGAGTTACGGCAATGACCGTGCCTGGATATTGCTGCAGGTGCTGCTCAAGCCAGTCGATGGATTCAGCATCGAGGTGGTTGGTAGGCTCGTCAAGCAGGAGGATGTCGGGCTGTTGTAGCAGTAGGCGGCATAATGCCACGCGACGTTTCTCGCCTCCGGAAAGAACAGCTATCTTTTTATCATCCGGTGGGCAGCGGAGCGCGTCCATGGCGCGTTCGAGCTTGTTGTCGATGTTCCATGCATCAGTGGCATCGAGCTTGTCTTGAATCTCGGCTTGGCGAGCAATCAGCTTGTCCATTGCTTCAGGATCTTCAAGCACAGCCGGGTCTGCGAAAGCATTGTTCACCTCATCGTATTCCTTCAGCAGGTTCATAATGGGCTGGACACCCTCCTGGACTACTTCTTTAACCGTCTTTTCCGGATCGAGTTTGGGTTCCTGCTCAAGATATCCAACGCTATACCCCGGAGAGAACACCACGTTGCCCTGATAACTTTTGTCAATACCGGCGATGATTTTCAGAAGGGTGGATTTTCCTGAACCATTGAGACCGATGATGCCGATCTTAGCTCCGTAGAAGAAGGACAGATATATGTTTTTTAGAATCTGTCGCTGCGGGGGGATGATTTTACTCACACCCACCATTGAGAAAATTATTTTTTTATCGTCAGCCATGTTTTAAGAGTTCCTTAAATGGTGATTAATGAGACTTGGCAGAGACTGTGCGGTAATCGCATTTCACTTTGCCCCTTGCCAGATTGTTAAGTTTGTTGCGTACCATCTGTTTGCGGATGGGGGAGATGCGGTCGGTGTAGACTGTGCCGAGCAGGTGGTCGAATTCATGCTGGATGATGCGCGCAAGGAAGCCGGTAAATTCCTTTTCGTGCTCTTCGAAATTCTCGTCGAGCCAATTGAGGCGCACATGTTCGATGCGTTTCACGTTTTCTGACATTCCCGGAAGCGACAGACACCCTTCGTTGCGCCCCACAGGCTCCATATCTTCAATTATGTCCAGTTCAGGATTTATAAGACACATTTTGGAATCCTTGCATTCAGGGAAATCTTCAGCCAGAACGCTGCCGTCAATCACGATAAGGCTGATTGATTTGCCAACCTGGGGCGCTGCAAGTCCGACACCTTCCGTGAAATACATTGTCTCCCACATGTCTTTTATTAACTTATCGAGACCCGGATAATCCGGTTCTATGTCTTCCGTCTCTTTGCGGAGCACGGGGTGACCATATAAATATACTGGTAATACCATTTATTCAAAAATTATTTAACATGCAAAAATAGCGAAAAATCACCTGTTTTGCAAGTAGTCGGTAAGTATGAGCACAGCAGACATCTCGTCAGCTCGTCCCTTTTCCTGGCGCTGGCTTTTTTTGAACCCACCTGCCAGCATCTCCCGGTGGGCAATGACGGAGGTGAATCTCTCATCGCGGCGTTCAATCTTCATGTGAGGCATTTCCCTCGATAGATGTTTGAGGAAAGGCTCTATGTAGCGTGCCGATTCAGATGGGGAACCATCCATCTGGCGCGGTTCCCCCACGATTATCATCTCAACATCCTCTTTTGAACAATAATCTTTTAAAAAATCCATCAGTTGGAACGTAGGAACTGTGGGCAGTCCGTTGGCAATGATCTGTAAGGGGTCCGTCACGGCAATGCCGCATCGTTTCCTGCCATAATCGATAGCTATAATTCTGGACATGGCTGATAACTTCTTAACATTAAAAAGGGAGGCACACAAATGTGCTTCCCTCTTTTGCTACGGTCAAAATAAATTATTTGCCGAAATAACGATCGTAGAGACCTTTGAAGCCGCGTCCGTGGCGAGCCTCGTCTTTTGCCATCTCGTGAACGGTGTCATGGATAGCGTCAAGATTCTGTGCCTTGGCATTCTTTGCGATGCGCATCTTGTCTGCGTTAGCGCCGGCTTCGGCGTGCATACGCTTCTCAAGGTTGGTCTTAGTGTCCCATACCATATCACCAAGAAGCTCTGCAAACTTAGCGGCATGCTCTGCCTCTTCCCAAGCGTAACGCTTGAAAGCTTCTGCTATCTCGGGGTATCCTTCGCGGTCTGCCTGACGCGACATTGCGAGATACATGCCGACTTCGGTGCATTCACCCATAAAGTGAGTGTTGAGGTCTTTTATCATTTCAGGATCAGTGCCTTTTGCTACACCTATTTCATGCTCTGTCACGAACTGGAGAAGTTCGTCAGCATTCATCTCTTTAAATTTAGACTGGGGTGCTCCACACTGCGGGCACTTTTCAGGGGCTGTTTCACCCTCTGCGATGTAACCGCATACGGTGCATATCCATTTTTTTGCCATGATTGTAATTATTTTTTTAGGGTTATATTTTTTTCTTGATTTTGGTTCTCTCTTTGTCCAGAACCGAAAACAAAGTTAACAACATTTTTATTATAATCCAAAATTATCAATATAATAAAGGTGAAAAGTGATGCAAATTTGTTAATTTTGCAGACGTGAGACATAAAGCGAACATATCCTCAAAAGTAGAGAGAGCTGTTGCCGATGCCCTTTGGCATGCCGGTGTGAACCGTGTGGTTGCCGGGGTAAGTGGCGGGGCGGACAGCACTGCGCTTTTGCTTGCCCTGAAATCTGCCGGAGTAGATGTGGTGGCGATTCATTGTAATTTCCATCTGCGGGGGGAGGAAAGCATGCGCGACCAGAGAGCGGTTGAAGAGCTTTGTCGCAAGTGTGACGTAGCATTGCGTATCGTGGATTTCGATGTTGAAGGTTATAGAGGCTCAAAGAAGGGTGTATCTGTCGAGATGGCTTGCCGTGAGTTGCGTTATGAGAGGTTTTACGAAATTATGGAGGAGGTTTCGGCAGACAGAATTGCAATAGCACATAATTCCGATGATAATGTTGAAACCCTGCTAATGAATCTCCTTCGGGGGTCCGGGGTCACGGGCTTGCGGGCGATGTTGCCGGACACCGGTGTGCTTGTCAGGCCGTTGCTTGATATTTCAAGAGAAGAAATAGAGAAGTATCTTCAGGAAAAGGGAGAGAAATTTGTTGTGGACTCCTCTAACCTTATGTCGGACTATAGGCGTAATTTTCTCAGAAACGAGGTTATTCCTCTTCTGGAGAGGCGCTGGAAGGGTGTGAGAAAAACAATTTCCACTTCTATTGAAAACCTTAGGGGGGAGGAGAGTGTTTTAAAATGGGCGGAGAAAGAATTGCTTCCGGAAGGTAAATTCCTTCCTATGCAGTCGATATTCGATGCTCCCGACAGATTCTGGCTTATATACCGCTTTGCATCAAGATATGGTGCCACGCGGGATGTCGCCCTTGAGATTCTTGATGTGTTCGAGAAGAAAGGAGGGAAACAGACAATTGTCGGAAAAAGTTGGAAATCAGGGCAAGGAAAGTTGATTTTTAAGATGAAGGGTCTTGTGTTCGAGAAATAATTGTGGCGCGGACAATACATTTATTTGCATATTAAAAAATTAAATGTTAAATTTGCACTATCAAATAAGACCCGACTGTCGGTAACACCGATTTTTCATTGCTTCAGTCTGGTTTAATCCTATAATAAATCCTATAAAATTTTTCTTTTCACCGTTTCATCCCGCTTATTCCCCCAATTAGGCTGATTTAATCAAGGCTGATGCTGCCCAAAGAGCAGTTGTGGAAGTGACGAGAACCTTTTGCTTCCGGGATAGACATGAAAATCAGGATATAGAAATCTTATGTATAGTTACGATGAACTTATGAACATGGAAGAAAATAAGCTCAGAGAGCTCGCATCTTCCATGGGAATGAAAAAAACGGCTTCCGCCGATCGGCAGGAGCTTGCCTATTATGTGATCGACAGTGAGTCGGAGAACACGGCTAAGGAGGCGGTGGCGAAGAATGCCGCTAAAGCAAGGACACCTAAAGAGAAGACACCTAAAGAGAAAAAAACACGCGCAAAACGTTCGACAAAGAAAGATACTGCAGTGGCAGAGGTTTCTTCAGAGAAGCCAGAAGAGAAGCAAAGCGTTGAAGAGCCCTTGCCGGAAACTGTAACGAAGGAGGAAATCATCTCCGTTGATGTTCCGGTTCAGGCTCCGGCACCGAAGAAACGTGGCAGAAAACCGAAAGTTAAGGTTGAAGACCAAGCCGCTGAAACGGGAACGGCTAATGTCTCTGCTCATGTAATGACAGAGATGCCGTTAATTGATGTTGAATCCGGTGTCAAGGAGAGCCGGGAGGAGTTGCATGTTGAGGATGTCGATGTAAATATCGATAAAACTGTTGGAGATGAAGAACCTCGTCTACCTTTGGTGATTGATAATAATGAGAGTCAGGAGGGGGAGCAGCATTCGGAACCGAAAGTTTTTATCTCCCCGAAAGCAAAAGAGAAACCATCTCTTGGTGCATTCTTTTCCAATGCCAAGCGGCGCACATTTGTGCCCCGTTCCCAGAGGGAGATCCAGGAGGCAGAAAAGGCCGCTGCCGTTGCTCCGATAATTATAGCTGACCCGGCTCCGGTGAAGCCTCTTTCCCCGAAGATGCAGAAACATCTCACCAAGAAGCAGAGGATGCAGCAGCGTCAGCTTGAAAAACAGAATAATGCCCGTCAGCCGGAAACGAGCTATGATTTCGATGGTATATTAACCACTTTCGGTGTTCTTGAAGTGATGCCGGACGGCTATGGTTTCCTGCGTTCAAGTGATTATAATTATCTTGGCAGCCCCGACGATGTTTATGTTTCCCAACAACAGATAAAAGATTTCGGCCTTAAAACAGGTGATGTGGTCGAGGGCGGTATACGTCCACCACGTCAAGGTGAAAAATATTTCCCTCTTTGCAAGATTGAATCGATCAACGGTCTTTCTCCGGAAGTGATCCGAGATCGGGTGCCTTTCGAACATCTTGTGCCCCTTTTCCCTGATGAAAAGTTCAATCTCACCGCCGGAAGGGCAGGAAATATATCCACCCGGGTTGTTGACATGTTCGCACCTATAGGCAAAGGGCAACGTGCGCTGATTGTGGCTCCCCCAAAGACAGGTAAGACGATTCTTCTCAAAGATATCGCAAATGCAATTGCAGCAAACCATCCTGACACATATATTATCATGCTCCTCATCGATGAGCGTCCGGAAGAGGTTACCGATATGGCCCGAAGTGTGAATGCGGAGGTTATAGCCTCAACTTTCGACGAGCCCGCGGAGCGTCACGTGAAAATTGCAGGCATTGTCCTTGAGAAAGCGAAGCGACTTGTGGAAAGCGGTCATGACGTAGTGATCATGCTTGACTCGATTACACGTCTTGCGCGCGCTTACAACACTGTCAGCCCTGCATCCGGCAAGATTCTTTCCGGAGGTGTGGACGCCAATGCCCTTCAGCGGCCGAAACGATTCTTCGGAGCCGCCCGGAACATTGAGAACGGAGGTTCGCTCACTATCATTGCCACGGCTCTAACGGAGACATCTTCCAAGATGGATGAAGTTATCTTTGAAGAATTCAAGGGCACCGGCAATATGGAGCTTCAGCTTGACCGCAAACTCTCCAATAAGCGTATCTTCCCGGCTGTTGATATCGTTGCTTCTTCAACTCGTCGCGATGACCTGCTTCTTAGCGAAGAAACGCTTAACAGGATGTGGATTGTCCGCAATTATCTTGCGGATATGACTTCCCTGGAAGCGATGGAGTTCATTAAGAAGCGCATGGAGATGACACGCAATAATGAGGAGCTCCTTCTCACTATGGATAAGTAAGTGATCTCCAATGAATACCTTTGGTAGAAATATAAGGCTGACGACTTTCGGCGAAAGTCACGGGCCGGCGATGGGGGGCATTCTTGACGGAATGCCCTCACGCGTGCAAATAGACTTGGATCGTATTCAATCGGATCTCGACCGGAGGGCACCGGGCCGCAATCCGCTGACATCGCAGCGTAAGGAACCGGACCGTATGGAAATATTGTCTGGAATATCTTCAGACGGGTTGACTTTGGGATCCCCGATAGGATTCATTATCCGTAACCAAGATCAGAGACCGGGAGATTATATTACGTATGATGGCAAATTCCGTCCGAATCATGCAGACTATACGTATTACACCAAGTACGGTATTCATGATTTCCGGGGCGGTGGCAGGGCAAGCGCACGTGAAACGGTTTCTTGGGTAGCGGCCGGTTCCATTTGCCGCCAGTGGCTTGAAACATTTGACATTCATGTTTCAGCGAAACTGGTGGAGACAAATAGCATTGAGGATGTTGCAAAATCAGGTGACAGCACGGGGGCAATTGTGGATGGCCAGATATATGGACTTCCTGTAGGGGTGGGTGAACCGGTGTTCGACAAGTTGTCTGCACGTCTTGCGGCTGCCATGATGACTATCAATGCAGTGAAGGCATTTGAATATGGCGATGGATTCAGGTCTTCCGAAATGCTGGGCTCTGCATCTCTTGACACTCCTTATATTGATACCGGGTCACAAGGGGTGAAATTTAAGGCAAATCATTCAGGAGGTATTCAAGGCGGTCTGTCCAACGGAATGCCTGTGGATTTCAGGGTATATTTCAAACCTACGCCCACTATTATGCAAACCGTGGAATCGATTGATACGGATCATAATGTTGTGACAATAAGCCCACGCGGCCGTCATGATCCATGTGTAGCTATGCGGGCCGTCCCTGTTGTCGAGGCAATGGCTTTGCTCACGATAGCAGACCTGATGAAATCCTATTATATGTTTCTAACGCCTAACGCCTAACGCCCACATATGCACTATAAGGATTTCGCGGAATATATGCGTGAAAAGTTTCCGGCTTATAAAGTGCAGAAGATTTCTGTCAATGCCGGTTTTTCGTGTCCCAACAGGGATGGCACGATAGGGCATGGCGGATGTATATATTGCGACAATTCATCTTTTACTCCGGGATATTGTTTTGAATGTGGAGACATTGCTTCCCAGTTAATGGCAGGGAAACGGTTTTTCTCAAAAAAATATCCAAAGATGAAATATCTTGCATATTTCCAATCGTTCAGTAATACATTCGGCCGGAATGTGGAGGAATTGGAGAAGATTTACCGTGAGGCAATGAGGGTGGAAGACGTTGCAGGAATCATTATAGGTACACGTCCCGACACTTTGCCGGATGACGTTGTATGTCTGCTTGCGCGTCTAAATAATGAAATGCCCGTTATTGTAGAGATTGGTGCTGAGTCAAGTCATGATGAAACATTGAAATTGATCAATAGAGGGCATACGTGGCAGGATGTTGAGGATTCGGTTGCAAGGCTTAATGCATCAGGAATATCCGTTGGTTTACATCTTATAGCCGGCTTGCCCGGCGAAGATGAAACCATGATCCTTAAGACAGTGGCAAGGGCGGTGTCTTTACCCATAGAATCAATAAAGATGCATCATCTACAGGTTTTACGTGACACAAGCCTTGAACGGTTCATAAATGATGGAAAATTACATGTTAAATCATTTACGGTGGAAAATTATATTGATTTATGCGTAAAAATCATTAAATTAGTGCCGTCAAATATAGCAATAGAGAGATTCCTTGCAAGTTCGCCGCCGGAAAAGGTTGTAATGCCGAAATGGGGTCTCAAGAATTACGAGTTTACGAATCTGTTAAAAAATAAACTAAAAAACGAGATATGAGAAAATTTGTTTTTGCAGCGATTGCTGCCGGTTTTGTTTCTACGTTCGCTTCTGCCGACGTGACAGTTAAGTTTCCGGATACGCAGAAAGATTCAGTTTTCATCGTTGAGCATATGCTTGTAAGCGATATGGTGCGCAAAGGTGGTGAACGCCCTCAACCGGTTATCGATACGTTAAAATCTGTGGGTGGGGTCCTTAAATTTGAACTTGATGAGGCCGGTGCTGCCAATTATCGCATCCCGTATAACAACGGACGCAGCAGGGTTTCTTTATATGCATCTCCCGGTGAGAATTTAGCTGTTATCATTTCTTCTAAAGATCCCTTGAAATATGAAGTTGTGGGAACAAAGCTGATGGAAGGCATGACAGACCTTATGAACAAAAGTAGTGTGATACTGGATTCATATCGTGCGGCCGCTCAGTCCCAACCACGGAATGAAGCGGCTATGGAAAAGGCCCGTCAGGATTATGACAATCTCTTTGTTAATTACATAAAGAGCAATCCTTCGGAACCGGCCGCTCTTTTTGCTTTGTTAAATTTGAACGGGGAGAATTTCATGAATGGATTCGAGAGCATAGACGCATCTTTAAAGAACGGAATACTTTATCCTCTCGTGCTCAATCAAAAAGAATATGAAGAGAAATCAATTGCCGCCGAGAGAAAAATGCAGGAACTTCAATCGGGCAATGTAATGGCTCCGGATTTCACATTGAAGAATCTTGAAGGTAAGGATGTTAAGCTTTCAGATTTCCGAGGCAAATGGGTGATAATTGATTTCTGGGGTAGCTGGTGCGGATGGTGCATCAAAGGATTCCCGAAACTTAAGGACGCTTATGAACAGTACAAGCCAGAACTTGAGATTCTCGGTGTGGACTGCAACGAGCCGGAGGCCAACTGGCGTAAAGGAGTTGAGAAATACAAGCTTCCCTGGGTTAACGTTTATAATCCCGAAGGCACGAGCATACTTTCTGATTATGCTGTTCAAGGTTTCCCGACAAAAGCTATCATAAGTCCGGAAGGTAAGATAGCTAACATAACGGTAGGGGAGGATCCTTCTTTCTTCGATACCCTTGCAAAACTCATCAACGGTAAATAACCAATAATATCAAGTCCTCAAATTACAGGGGATATTAAATCAAACCAATAAAACCATTAAAAACCATTCTGAGACAAGAATGGTTTTTAATGGTTTTATTTATCAGACTTAAACAAGCTCTTAATCCGCTTATGCGGAAGGGGGAGGATAAGTAATGTCGTATCCATCCGAAAAAAGCCGACTTGATTTTTGATTTTCAGGTCGGCTTTAGC
>CAJTZS010000043.1 GCA_910584055.1 uncultured Muribaculaceae bacterium
GTGAACCGAATTTATTTAATTTTTAACCACGTCCATTTTTAGTGGACAGTAGTGTGTAGATATATATTTGAAAGCGGGATGTCAAAATTCATAAATTGACACCCCGCTATTATTTTTAACAGCTTCTTAGTTGGATTTAGATTGGGTATGGTTTATAGATTATATATAATACCCGCCATTAGAATTGTTTCAGTCTCTGTGTTGTGCACGTAATATATGAATGGACGGTCGAGTTTAAAGGTTACTTCTTCATCGGCGAAATCTGGATTGGCGGTCACTCCGTTTACATGTGTTACAGAAGCAATCTTAGCTCCCTCTTCATCTATGCTTGTGTACGCCTTATGTTTTAATACTACATTAGATTCCTGTTTGATGCCCATCTTGTCGAACCTGCAGCTGGAGTGCAAACCCATCTCCCTTAGTACATCTGTAATATCAACGGAATATCCTGTTTCGAACTTAGGCAGCGATAGATGCACTAATGCATTTTTCCATCGGTTATCCTTGGTTATTTCATTTATCGAGATGCTTTTTGTCAATTCTGCAATGTTGATACCCTCGGAAGGTAAGATAAACTTCATATTGTTTTTCCCCATTTTCAATGAAACCGCCTCGTAATCGTTTGATTTAAGATATTGAAAGATATTATCTTGGTTCATCATTTTTACGTTTCCTATATAGTTTCGTCCATTGAATGTTTCTGATGTTGTTTTGTTTACGTCAAACTTATTTTTCCATTCTCCTTGAAAATAGAGGGTATTTATCAACACACAAACCAAATCAGAGGAAATATTAACATCAATCTTAGGAATCAATCCTTTGGTGTTGTCACTGCACCATTTATCCAGTCTGTCTTTGTTTACATTGTCTGAAAAATCCAAAGAATAAACGTCTGAATAAAAATTAGACTCCATCAGATTTTTCCAATTATCAATGAATGGATAATTGCTGTTGATCCAACATGAATTTGCAATCAAGGTCTCTCCTCCATTGGATTTGGATGTTAAAAAACGCATCAAAAGTTGACATGTGCTATTTAGCGATGTCACCTCGGTATGTCCTATAAGTTTCCTGATTGCCTCTTCCATTTCATTGTCACAGCTGTTGGCTAACATTGTCAGGCATAACGAAGCGCTCAAGGGTGAAAATGAAACACAGTCCTTATCTTTTTCTTTAGCAACAATATTGTTGAAGACTTTAGAACCCCAAGCATTCAAGGCATCGTTCGCCTTTTTTTCGGCTGCTGAGAACTCAATTTTTTCGATGCTTGGAATCTTCCCTTGATTGTCCACCTCAACATCGTTGGAACATGAAAGCATCAATGCCAACATCAATGAGATTGGAAGTATAAATTTGAGTTTCATATTGAAAATAGTTTTTTAATAATTGTAATTTTATTTTAAGTTCTCAAAAGCTAATGCGGCTCGTATTCACAATAGCATCAGATGGGTTTGAGGTATCAATCTACGCTAAAAACGCAAAAGTAGAAATTTTCTGAGAAGTTATCATACCCAGAATGATTGAAACCGTTTTCATCATATTGATATGCATCATTGGGGTCGAATATATTTACAAGAAAATATCCATTGCAATTTCCATTCCAGCCCCAATTAAAATGCAAATACCTTGCAAAATCTCTAATTAATGTTGGTTTCATGATAGAAACATCATTTTCATCAATTGCTCCCATGCCCCAAAACCTAATCATCAAACCAATTTCCCATATGCCATCCGCTACCCACGCATGTCCCTCTGTTGCATTGGCAAAACCTTGGACATATGCAACCTTTTGATTGAAAATAGACACACCGCCCAGACTGTTATATAATCCACGGGCTGTGTTGCCTGAAGAAATAGGATTTTTTCCGCTTAGGGATTTAATAACATTTATTACTTTTGATGTTGCTGCGGGTGTCTGTGGATTATCTCCCATTTCATATCTTGCATCGGATAGAACACCAATCTGTCTTACTAATCTGCCAATGGTTTTATGTTTTTCTTCTGTTAGTTGGCAATTATTATAGTTTATGCAGTACGCGTCAGAATAACAGCTTTCTTTATGTTTTTTCAAGAGAGGCCAATTAATAGTTTCTGAAGCGATGTCCATTTCTGGGAAAAAATAAGAAAGCTCACTTGGCTTATTCATTGCAGATAATATTTGAGCAGCAGCAACTGGTCCGCATCCTCCGATTTTATTAGGACAATACATACCCTCTGGCCATTTTTGACCCCATCTGACTATGAGGGCAGGACTCACTTTCTGTTGGGGAAAAATAGTATCATAATATCCGGGTCTTAATTCAGGTCTTGGCGTATTGTCATCAGTTAACGATATAAATGATGGGGAAGGTTGAGATGCATATTCCAAGGTTTTTTGGAGTGTCTTGTCAAATGCCGGGTTCGAATTTGGTTTATAAGAATTAAAATTTCCTTCATCTATTATTGCAAGCAATGGCTCAACGTCTTTTCTTGCCGATACAAGCGCAAAACCTTCATTTTCGTTAAAATCGACCGCATAGATCAATGTGTCTGATTGAGAGCGAGTAGCGCGTCCAATAATTGGTGTGACGGATTTAACTGTTTTGAAATCAGAATTGCGAGTATTAATATTTTCACTTATTGTTGCCAACAGAGCAATCTTCGCAGCTTCAGATTTAGTTCTAATTCGTAAGCCTTCATTGACTTTAGATTCATTGTGGCTAATTTCTGGAGTGTCCATGTTGCTGCAACCACAAAGAATAAGGCAAATTGTAAGATAAATAGGAAATTTAGATTTTACGAGTTTCATGATATAAATATTTAGTTTGTGCTGACAAATATACGAAATTTTTATAAAATAAAAAACATTTGTTATTTTTTCTTCGGGCTAAATATCCTCGCCGGCATCCTCGGCTGGGCGCCCCTGCATTTCACGCTGCCTAAAGACCCTCAGCCGGAAGACTGATTGCTATAGATCAATAGAAACGGCTGATTTTGTTTATTGGTAATAAATAAAATCAGCCGTTTTTGTTTGATAGCAATGAACAAAGTACTAATTTAGCATTGAAGTTGATTAGATAGATTTCTGTTCTATTAAGCAGGATATTATGATTGAAAATGTACATGACAACATCGACTATGAAGTGTTGGTGGGCGTCTGGTTGGAATCTGTAAGGGCGACGCATGATTTTCTCTCCGAAGAAGATGTTGACTTCTATCATCATAGGATTCTTACGGAGTATATGCCGAATGTCGAGATTTATGCGATAAAAAACATCAACGGGAATTGGTGTGCCTTTATCGGGCTTAGTCCGGATAACATTGAGATGCTTTTTGTTCATCCCGAAGAAATGGGCAAAGGGTATGGGACTGCGTTGTTGGAATTTGCCGTTAAGGAAAAAGGTATAATAAAAGTTGATGTCAACGAGCAGAATCAAAGGGCGTTGGGATTCTATCAGAAGCACGGGTTCTCCATTGTCGGTCGCGATGCCACCGACGGAGAGGGCAAACCATATCCCATATTGCATATGGAACTTTCCGACGCAATAAGTGATAAAACACTTCCCCCGGAAGATTCGCGATTTAATATAAAACTCTCCTGATTATAGAAATATAGGTGGAAAAGTTGGATAAGTGGGTAGAAAACTTTAATTTTATAGTATGAAAACCGAATTAGAGGAATTGGTGGGAAGATATCGTGAACTTGGCATAGACCAACAATTGGACTATGACAAATTCTATCTATATTCCATTATCACACATTCGACAGCGATTGAAGGCTCGACCATTACGGAACTTGAAAATCAGATAATGTTTGAGAATGGTATTGCCATAAAGGGCAAAAGCATTGTCGAGCAGAACATGAACCTTGACCTCAAAGCCGCATACGAGCGTGTGTTGGTATATGCCCGAAACCATTCCGATATTACAATTGACCGGCTCAAAGAACTGTCGGCTATGACAATGAAAAACACCGGAGCTGAGTATCATACGGTATTAGGAGATTTCTCATCCGCCAAAGGTGAGTTGCGACTGTTAAATGTCACGGCAGGTGTTGGGGGTAAGTCATATATGGCATTTAATAAAGTGCCGCAAAAATTGAAAGAGTTTTGCGATGCATTGAATGCTGCTCGGCGAAATGTATCATCAATGAGCATACAGCAGCTTTATGAACTGAGTTTTGATGCTCATTATAATTTGGCGACAATTCATCCGTGGGCCGATGGCAACGGGCGCATGGCGCGTTTGCTTATGAACTGGTTGCAATTTGAATATGGTCTGATACCCTCACGAATATTCAGCGATGACAAAGAGGAATATATAAAAGCGTTGGTGGCGACACGAGAAAACGAGGATTTGTCAATATTCCGAAACTTTATGACCGAAACGATGATTGCACATCTTTCGCACGACATCGCCGCATATACAGAATCCATCGGAGAAAGCAAACCTATAATAGAAAAGGCCGCCACTCCTGCAAAGCCCAAGAAAACCCGCGACAAAATCATAGACCTGTTACGCCAAAATCCAAAACTGAGCGCAACTGCACTTGCCGCTGAAATCGGCATCTCCGCCAAAGGCATCCAGCACCACCTCGCCAACCTCAAAGCCGAAGGCATCCTCTACCGCATCGGCCCCGACAAAGGCGGTTATTGGAAAGTAAACGATTGATTGTTCTTTTTTACAGTTACATCTATATGCTCACCAATGGGATACGGTGATGTCAATATCAAACATGTTACTTCGGCAAGACACACTATACCTTTTCTTATCGCGTAAAATAGGTGGCTTAGTGACCACAGGATTTAATTATCGCCTGAATAAACATGATAAAGAAACCGAACCACAATATGGACATCCCTGTCCTATGAATTTTGTCCAGGGTGCTTATATGGTAAGGATTCATAATTGTAGTTCCGCAGAACGGACAATTGAAATATTGTTGTGAGTCACCGGGATTGTCAAGTATGTGTCCGCATCCCGGACAAGACACTTGTTTTTTGTCTTTTTCTTCCATATGTCAACCATATATTATCCAACTGATTATTAATAACACCATTGTAGCGATTATAATTAGAGACATGCATCCGAAACATCCGTTGCCTAATGATGCGCAACCGTCCAATGCCTCTTGTTGCGGTGTTTTACCTTCTTTTATTGGCATATTCTGAAGTTTTTAATAAAATTTGAGTTATCTAAAAATCCTTAATTTAAGAAGTTGTTATAGGGTTCTTAGATCCTGAATGAAAGTAAATGTGTCTGAGAGACCCATTGTGTTCTCGTAATATTCGGTTCTGCCGTTGCGCATCATGAATACCCCATAAACATCATAGCTTTTTCCGGTTCTCTCATCGAAATCATCATTAACCGGACCGAACAGGCATATATTGTTACTTTGTGTTATGATTTGTTCGGTCAACGGATTGTAAAACACATAATTCCCAAATCGTTTCTTGAATTCCTTAAGGGAATCTGCAAATCGGACGTATGTGTATGTGGCTGCCACCGATCCGTCATCCCATAGGTCTTCAACTAAAAAATAAGAATCTGTCCTTTTTATTCGATAGTATCCGGGAGAAGACATTTTTTGATAAGTGATGGGTCGCCCATTCGGTGACGTGGCAGCGAATTCCTTTTGTACTTCTGTCTGGGTCTTAGTTTCGGAATCATCCTCAAGGGAATATGCCGTGTATTTTGGCGTTTCGACAGATGTTTGATCAGTACCTTCATGTGAATAGTAGGAGAATTCTCCTGATGACTGGAAGGATTCACTTTGCGAATCCTTTTTTGAAGAACCGCACGATTCCTGAATACTCAGATAACATACAATCATAAAGGCGAGAATTATCGTTGTCTTGCCACTTTTCAATGTTTTAATAAAACTGTTCATATCATTTGAATAAATTATAGGAAACGTTGGGTCAAATATTTCTGAATATCTTCCATATGTTGATAATAATCAAAAGCACGAACGGCTTCTATAGCCATATGATGTCCCTTCTTTGCAGCTTTTGTAAACCATTTCTTGGATTCCATACGGTTTTTTTGAATTAGGTATATTAAACCGAAAGTTGTTTCTTCTTCTCCATCGATATTGTTGGGTTCATATCCTTTTTTCATATAGGAGATTCCAAGATTGAAGTTTTTGGATGTTCCCAGTCCAAGGCAATAAGCATTTCCAAGTTCGAACATGGCACTTTTATTGGATGGCTCAGTTTCTACAAGTCGTTTGATATATGAAAAGTATTTCGGAAAGTTCTTAATGTTTTTATAAAGATTTGCTGCATCTCCGAAAATGGAGGAAGACCATGTACCCGCTTTATTGAAATAACTATCTGCTTTAACATAATTACCATTAAATAGTTCGAGCCTGCCGAGTGTAGCATATGCGTCTATACGAGCTTCTGGTTCTCCTTTCAATTGTTCATCTCCTGTTTGTATTGGTGCACCGGGGTCAGAAAAAGGATCCTGGAACAAAAAATTAATGATTGGAATGGAATTGGCAGAGGAAAGAAGCTGATTTTTGGAAGTGAAGTAAAGCACTGGTTCAAGTTCGCTATTGTAATTGCTGATATTTGGTGCTAATGTGACAACTTCTTGACACAATGCAATTGCATCAAAAGGAATGGCTTCATCGTTTTCTACACATTTTGCAAGACGTAGCATTGCTGGCACGTATTTATACTTTGTGGCAGCTATATATTGAAACATGGCATTATGATCATTGTTATCAGTCTCTTTCAATGAGGCCAATTCACAAATGAGTCTTGAAGGATTATTGTTGAGGCATTGAATTGCTGTATCAATGGCAATTTCCTTATCGAAAAAACGGAATAATACGCGAAGAAATCCATCAAAATCTTTTGAGTAATCTTTGTTTATCCCTCCCCATGCGGATAAATAGAGTGTGAGTATATGGTTTGTTTCTGTAGGGTCTTTAAAACCATATATGGCATCTAAAATTTTTCTGTATAATACTACTTGGTTGCATTTTCTACTTATATTTTGAGAGCATGAAATGCAAAGATCTTTCATACATTCATCTGCGGCATTACACCATTCCTTCAGATTGGAAACATTAAAAGCTGTGGAATCATTATTCAAAGTCAAAAGCAACTCCCAGCTCTTTTCTGCAACAATATCACAGAAATTCTTATCGATTATCTTTTTGAATAAGGAGTCTGTCGATGATAATACCTTTTGTAATATCTTGAATGTGTGTCCAATTTCTACTATATTTCCGTTGGATAATGTTTTATATGCTTCATGTATAAATTTGGTATTTAGGGTTGTTGTGGATTCTGTTATTTCGTCATGGGTAGTAACAGTTGGAGTGAAACGAGCAGTTTCTACTGGTGTGACAAAGGAAAGGGTTTCATAATGGAGAGGAGTTGGTGCTTTGTGAGACGCGAATGTTTGTGATATGGCAATCCACATTAACAATATAGATAGTGTAAAACGAAACTTGCTCATTATATTATTGTTTTATATTATTGTTTTGTGATGGAAAACTTTTGGGAGGAACTCGCCCTGTGATATGTCCGGAAAAATACCCCCCTCTAAAAAAATTTTCGACAGAAAGTGACATTTCTGGAGCATGATGGCTGTTCAAAAATGTTTATTATTCTTGAACGTGTAGATGTAAACTTTAAAAGGAATCAGCCGTCAATAACAGAATGCTCTACAAGCAAATCTCTAACGGTACGTATGTCTACTTCCTTATTGCGGACAAGTTTTTTTGATACACCAAAGTCTGAATAAGAGATGATCACCAACCTTATGTCATGCTCAGGCAAAAGTCTCTGGCGTCTTTGGTCATATATTCTGCGCTGTTCTCCGCGCGATACTCCGCTAACCGTTAGTTTTTTGTCAAAGAATGGCGTCGCCTCGGTGTGTTGACTTTCGTGATACTCTATAACAAGTCTCAAATCGGGATACCATGCATCGACTGGTAATTTTTTTCCAGAATCCCCTCTAAGGAAATCAAAACAATGTTGACGAAGGGCTTTGCGTCCGAGGATTTCATCACAGAGGTCTATAACATAATATTCATCAGAATTCTTTCTTTGGGGTTTCCTGATGGTTACTGTTTCTTTGATGTCATCTTTGACAATAGTTTTCTTTGACAAGGTTTTCTCTACAGGGTTCGTTTGCCCAACTGTCTTTAGAATCCCATTGTCAAATAGCGATTGTAAATTTGTGACGGTATATGGTATTCTTCCTGCTACCTCATTCCAATAGAGTCCGATTTTACGAATTTTATCACGTATTCTTTTTTGTTTCTGCTTGGAGATATCGGTTTGTCCCCATTTTTTTACTTGCTCCAATTCTTCAACCAAAGAAAAAATCTGTTTGGTTTCTGTGGCAGTAAACGTTGTTTTAGATAATCTTTTCATTGCTTGTTCCTTTATCATATTAATACTGTTTTGTTACGAGAATCATTAATAATAATATATTTTTGTTTTAATTTGAAGAAGAGAGAGATTATGGATATATGATTTTGATGACTGCGTAAACACTTAGGATTAGATATGCTGTCAGGAAGATTCCTGTTATCCACCTCATTTCAGTCCTTAGAGATACTATTTTTATATTTTTTTTATTTATAAGGTTATGCGTTAAACTCTGTATTGAGGATGTCGCATACGGTATCACCCAATATCCTCCTATTCCTAATGTTAACATTGCAACAAGAACCCATCCTGTGAAACGAAGATTGAGGCACAGCAAGCTCCATTCGTGTGTGTAGAAAGGTTTATTTATATTAGAAAAGAATGTGAATGCTCTTATATTGACGAAATCCGAGGGATTCATTTCTGCAATCAGGAAGATTCGAATTGTATTTCTCAGTGAGAAATAAATTACAAACGCGTTTCCGATAACAGACATTATGATTATGGTGATCAAATTGTTACTTATCATAGTAATAACTATGAATAGCATTCCGAAAGCAAGTGGGAAAAGAATAAATTCTACTATAAAGGTTAGGAAATAAACTTCTATGCTTTTAATGAATATGGATTTATTCAATAAGCCGAAAAAGATAAATTTTATATTTCGGTTCCCCTTTCCGATTTCTTTGATAAATCGTAGATAACCGTAGAAAAGAGAAGGACTCATAATCAAAGCCGCGATTATGATAAGAATACCCAAAATCCAATACATGCCTTCCTGAGAGATATGTAAGTCAAACCAACCAATGTATGCTATATATGGCAAAGACAGAATAGCGGTCGTTAATCCTATTGAAAGGTATAACGCAAAGCAATAAATAGATGTACCTAATGCTGCAAAATTCCAATTGTGGGAAAGCATATTCTTTGCCTCTCTCATAAATATTCTCGAGTCCATATAATATGTTTTATGAATTTCAATAGAATTATTTGTTGGAGGGGATTATTGGCAGGAGGTAAGCGTGAGTGTGCACACTTTTGTAAAGACATCGGCATTGCCGGTGTCGTTGAGATATAGAGCGAAGCGGCCTTCCTGCTGGCAGATGACGGCATAAACGGCATAGCCGGTGTTTTCTACGGGACCGATTACGAAAACTCCTTCCAGATTCGTGTCCGGATTTGGATAAAATGTCATACCGGTTGATATGAGTTTTGATAAGGGAATACCGGCCAATGGGAAGGAAAGGGTCATCCCTGACGGATCTTTCAATTCCGCTTTTGCAGTATGGGAATCGAGCGTCCATGTGCGGGAAGAGCCTTCTTCTCGGAATGTCATTACACTCGAGGTGGATGTGCTACTGCAAGCGTTGAGGATGATAAGGATAAAACCTGCGCATATCGTAAGCAGTCCAGGAGCCGTTTCTTGTGCGATGTTGGATTTTGTAGTCATGCCTATATATGAAAAAAGTGTGAAACATCCGTGCATTTTCCGGTTCAGGCCTTGGCGTGCCCATTCGTGGATATGGCAGGAGTTCCACACTATTACGGGCATGCGCATTGCGCAGATCGCTCATAATAATGAAGACCAAGTCATATGCTCCACGAATGTCTAAACCGCCAAGTTCGAACCGGAAGCCATATTGCTATGTTGCCGGAAACCTCATATAGAGGTCCCTATAAGTCGTCTTCCTACGAAGACTTTGCAAATATAACAATAATTTTTGGAATCTCCTGCCTATCTACGATTATTTCAAAAATAAAAAACGGCAATTATATGAGTCTAAAGGTTTTCAAACTTTTTGACGAAAGATATGCCGTGTTTGACGCAAAATTATTATGATGAAGAGACGTATTTTGTCGTCTTTCAAAAAATGTTCTTGGCGACATTATGTGTCGCTTTTAAGTGTTAAATTTGCGCTATAAATAATTATATGAACTATAAACCGTTAATGAATCAAGGGGAATTATGATGAAGTTGATTAATTATATGCAAGATAAAGGATTAGGGGAATTCATGGAGGTAGGGAACTGGAGGAGGAAGATTGAAAAGGAGATGTTGCGTGAGTTTGAGGCTCATTACGGTGTGCTTCCTTTTGCTAATTTACGTTTTTAGCTTTGAAAAAGAATTCGAAAATCACTCCGTGGATTGTCGTTGCAATGTGCGTGACAGTAGGTATAATTACTTGCCATCCCCGTCATGCTCTCTTGGAAGATGAGGGGCATACCGTTTCGGAAGAGGTTGCGGATTCGGCAACCTTTTCAGAAACAGTTACTATGCGTGACAGTTGTGATGTCTATCAACCGAATCCCGTATGGAGCGGACGCGATTCCTCATATGGCAATGGCCGTAAGAATGATATAGACAGGTATCAGGACGAATATGATGATTATGCAGCCGATCCTGAAGATGAAATCTCTTTCCCTCCGGAGATATTCGACTTCAACGATGATTGATACCTGGCAATATAGCTAAATTTCGATTTATCTGCCTGATTAAATCAAGTGTTTCGCGTCAGCCCTCTTCAAGGGCTGACGCGAAAGTTTGGTTTATTCAGTGAGATAAATCGGGATTTAGTTGGAGAGTTGGAACTTTTACACTATATTTGGTAAAATGATTGATTATGAGGGCGGTTTTCGATACTTTGAGACGGCAGATGCTGATGGTGAATATGCTGCAACGGGCTAAAATCCCGGTGCTTGCGGATGATATATTTGATTATCTTGAAAAACGGAGCGTTTCGAACGGATTTCCTTATCCGGAGGAACGGAAATCCCGCATGCGTCAACTGCAGCGGGATATGATTGATATTGCAGATATGTTTCACGTTGAAATTAAACGAGTGGGGAAGTCGTCTTATCGTATTGCGGAGTCATATGATGATCCTCCAATTGATTACAATCGTTTCTTTGCTGACTTTGATTTGTTGACTTCGCTCGATCCCGGCAACCCGATTTCCAAACATGTCATTCCCGAACGTAACAGGAACAAGGGCTCGGAAAACCTATCGCCGATATTGCAGGCCATCAAACGCAGGAACGTTATAGAGTTTGATTATACCAATTACCGTAAAGGAAACATTGTGCGGCATCATAAGATATGTCCCCATTATCTTAAGGAGGATCAACGGTTGTGGTATGTAATCGGTTTTGAAAATGGTAAACCGTTTTCTTTCGCTCTCGACAGAATAACCGCTCTGTCAGTTTTGGATGAAGAGTTCAAATTTAACACTGATTTTGACCTTGAAGAGCATTTTAAGGATTGTTTCGGTATTTGGTCGGACCCGTCTGTGGAAACAGAGGAGATAGAACTAAAGTATGATTCTCTTGACGGATCTTTTCTTAAAGTTATACCTATTCATCCCTCTCAGGAGATAATAGCCGATAGGGAGGATGAATTCCGCATAAAACTGCGTCTCAAGATTACACGCGATTTCGTGATGGAGCTTTTACGGCGTAGCCGTTCGCTTGAAGTGATCCGGCCTCTCCATCTGCGCCAAAAAATTTACGACCTCCTTGCTGCCGGAGCCATCCGCAATGGGTAATTGATAATCTCAACTTGTGAGGTTATCATGTTTATGCGATTTTGCCGGTTTCGATTTCGGATTTGAGGAATTGGAAGATATAGACGGATCCTTGATAGTAAAGGCCACATTCAGGGTCATTGAGTTTGGCGAATGTCTGTGAGGCGTACAGCTCATCCAGAGCATGCCGTATGTCCCAGCCATATTCTGCTATCAGCATCTCTGTGAGTTCCGCAGCAAGGCATTCTATTTGAAATTGGATATCTTGTGTCATAGCTCTACGCGTTTTAGAAGTTCAACTGCGCGAGGAGTGCCGAAGAAATACTGGATGGCATGATCTCCCTTGTATTTCAATTCCTCAACCAAATCGGCAGCCGATAGATACCCCATTATATAGCGGCGTATCTGAACACCAACTGTGTCGTCGGCAATTGGACCAATCACTATATCGTAGGAATGAGCCGGGATATCAGAGTTGTTTTTACGATTAATTACCACGAACGCTGCCCACTCCTCAGAATAATCAGTAAAAACCTTAATGTTCAAGCCCAGTTCATATGCCTTGGCTTCGTCAAATTCAAAACATGATAGAGTCGGTTCTCCCTCTACTTGAAATCTTACGGTTCGTATTGCCATGCCCATAGCTTGGTCAGGGTTGGCGTTAAGATAGAATCCTTGACCGAAATCCTTTCCGCGTTTACTGCGTGAAAGGTCGATTTTTTCGATGGCAACATTTGATCCGTGATATAGACGTATCATATTTTGCCTCCTTTCCGGCTACAAAGCACTTGGAGGTCGGCGACTGCATCTTCTATGGAGAGAGTATGTTCAGCGGCATAGCAGTCAAGAAGGAAATCAATGCCGGTGAAACGGCGCAGATATGCGTATGCCTGTGAATTGGAGAGTCTGTATCGCTGGGCGAAAGCGCCGACACAGGCAACCACATACTCGATTCGGTTGAATATTTCTTTCTTGTCCATAATCTATGCATTATTGTTAAACGCAAATTTAATCATTTTTTGTGAGAGCGACGGCATGTAAACTATTAATTCTGCGCACTGTCCGTCGGATTAGTCTCGTTGGAGGAAAGATTGGGTTTTAGCGGGCGGAGCGGAAGCGGATGTTGAAGCGGGTGATGTTGTCTGGATCGGTGCGCAGGGAGTAATCCGCGGAATGTTTGTGGAGGATTTCTGACACCAGCATGAGCCCTAACCCACGTCCGGAACGTTTCGTGGAGAAGAACGGGCTGAACAGCTGTGATGCGGTGTGGCTGTCGATCGGTGTCCCGTCATTGGCAATTCCCAGTGTGACGTGTTTGCTGTTGCGGCAAAGGGATATTGATATTTTACCTTTGTCAGGGATGCTCTCGACCGCATTCTTGACAATATTCACAATCACTTGCTGAATCATTGTCATGTCAGCGTTTACAAGCATGATTTCATTGCCTTCACCGCCTTCGACAAACAGTTCTAAATTGATTTTCTCACCTGATATCAAACGTAAGAAGGGGAGCATCTTGTTCAGTTCGGCCGTCAGGTCTACCCTCCGGAATTCCGGCTCGGGAAGCCTCGCGAGGTTGGCGAAGGAATCAATGAAGCCGCACATGGACTCGCATCTTTGCTGACAACTTTCTATGGTGCTTTTGAGGTCAGGTTCGTTGTCGGATTCCTCGGCTATCATTTCAAGTACGGACTCCACGCTTCCCATCGTGTTGTTGACTTCATGGGATATCATACGTATCACTTTCTCGTATGCCTCTTTTTCCGCCTTCCTTACTGCTTCCGCCATCTCTTCCACAAGGTAGAAATGCCTGCGGAATCCTTCTTGCATGAACCGGAGATGGTAGCAACGGAACAGGGCGGTTCCGCTGTAACGCACCACTCGGGATTCTCCGGATTTCAGATCGACGAGAGTCCTTATGATATCATTGTCAATTTCTTCCAGTTTCTTACCTGACAGGTCATCGTCTTGAAGCCCGGTGATCTGCATAAATGCCTTGTTGACCATTGAGACATTGTGGTCAAGATTCAGCATCGCCACACCCATCGGAGAGGCATCGACGAGAAGCTTTAGGAAAGAATCCTGTTCACGCAGGTGCAGTCGTTCGTTTTTCAGGCGGGTTATGAGTTCATTGAAGAGGGTCACAATCCTGTCGGCCCCGGGTTCGCCCACTTTCGCAAGCCGGCTGTTCATGTCCTGTGCGGACAGCAGTTCTATTCCACGCTGTGCCGCTGTCACCGGTTTTACCACGCTCCTGTACAGTAGTGTCAGAATGATTAAAGCTGTCAGGTCTGCGCCCAATATCCACCAGCGTTCAGGCTGCATCGTGAAGAATGGAGTTGCAACGGCTAATGACAAGATAATCACAACTAACAAAATGAAAAGAGACTTGGGTTTCATTTCAAATCATTATTTAGTCCATACTTATCCATCCTGCGATATAAGGATTGCCGTGTGATTCCAAGACTCATAGCGACCTTCGACAGATTGCCGTCATATTTTTTCAAAGCATCGGAAATGGCGGAGCGTTCCATATCTTCGAGTGTGAAACCGTCCGAGAAACCGGGGGTATTCTCAACCGTAGATTCAAAAAACTCGAAATCGGTCTTTTCAATTCTGCGGTCGCGACACATCAGCACTGCTCGTTCAACCATGTTTTTCAATTGTCTTACGTTGCCCGGGTAGGGGAGACCCACAAGATAATCCATGGCTTCACGTGATATCTCCGGTTCTTGCTGATTATGTGTCCTGGATGCGGATGTTATGAAATGCTTAGCAAGGATGGGAATGTCGTCGCGACGTTCGCGCAGCGGCGGAATCCTCAGGGTAATGAGATTGATGCGGTAGAAAAGGTCTTCGCGGAATGTATGCTCTTTTACCATCTTTGGAATGTCTGCGTTGGTGGCGCATATCGCCCTGATATCGATTTTACGGGGACGGCTTTCACCGAGACGTTCGAACGTGTGCTGTTGCAATACGCGAAGCAGTTTGACCTGACAATCCGGTGACAGGTCTCCGATTTCATCAAGGAATATTGTTCCCTTGTCTGCCATTTCGAAACGCCCTTTGCGTTCGGAAACGGCTCCGGTGAAAGCGCCTTTTGAATGGCCGAACATTTCGCTTTCGAACAGCGAGGTCGAAATGCCGCCGAGATTCACCATTACGAATGGAGCGCCCTTGCGATGGCTATTCTTGTGAATGGCATTTGCTATGAGTTCCTTACCCGTGCCGTTTTCCCCTAAAATCAATACCGGGGCATTGGTCGGGGCAATACGTGCAACTGTTTTAAGGAGTTCTTTGATTTCAGGATTTTCGCCAATGAATCCGCATCTGTCAAAATCAGTGTCGGAAGGTTGGACAGCTTCCGGTTTGGAGGAAAGGCTTATGGCTGTTTCAATTCTTTGCAACAGCAGAAGATTGTTCCAGGGTTTGGTTATAAAATCAAAAGCGCCATGTCTCATCCCTTCCACAGCGAGTTCGATGCTTCCCCATGCTGTTATCAGAATCACGGGTGTGTCGGGACGGAAAATCTTTGCCTGACGCAACAGGTGTATCCCCTCCTCACCGCTGGTTGAAAGGGAATAATTCATGTCCATGATTATCAGCTGGAAATCATGGGCACGGATAAGGGCTAAAGCATCTCCTGGATTTTCAGCCGATATGCATTCATACCCTTTGCGTTTCAGCAGCAACGACAGGGATTGCCTAATGGCTTTGTCATCGTCAACGATTAGAATCATCTTATCGCAAATTTAGCAAATTATTTTATTTAAGACAAATCAAAGGGTCTTGATATCGCGCTCAAAGTCGGCATCGATGCCGGTTTGCGCTGCGAAGTCCCAGAGGGTCAGGCTTCGGATTTGGTAGTAATAGTTCCAGAAGAGGTATAGCTCGTTGATGTATTCACGGCGTGCCTCGTCCTTGCTGACGCGGGAATCGTTCAGGTCGAGGGTGGAGATTTTACCAATCATGAATGTCTCGACGTTGGTGGCGTAACGGCGGGATGCAATTTCGTCCGCACGTCTGCTTATTTCGAGCTGCCGGAGCTGATTACGGTATCGCTCCACAAGAATAAAGATGTTCTGTGAGAAATCCGCGCGTTCCTGGCGCAACCGGCTCTCAGTGACCTTTCGGTTGCTTTCGGCAACCCTCACTTTCCCTTTGCGGCGTCCCCAATCGAGAATCGGTATTTCGAAACCGATTTCAACGACCTGATTGTCTTTAAGCGTGGAATATGCCCCTCCGAATCTTCTGTCTGTTCCCGTATATCCTATCTGGGCGAAAAGGGAGATTTGACGCAGGTTTCCTTTTGCTTTCGCCACTTCATAATCCGCCTCAAGTTGTCGGCGACGAATATTGGCCGCAAGCTTGTTGCGTTCAAGTGCCTTCTGCAACGCGTCTTCATATTCGATTTCCACAGAAGGCAGGGATGCCGGCGTCACCGGGATAATATCGGTATGTTCGTTTAAATCGAGGAGGGTGCGCAATTGGAACATGCAGCTTTTGCGGTTACTCACGCACTCCGTAAGGTCGGATTCTGCATTGAGCAGGTTCAACTCCATCTGTAGCAAATCGTTGCCGCTTATTCTTCCCATCTCCCGCTTATCTTTAGCCACTTCAAAAAGTTTCTTTGCATTCTCGAGGTTCTGCGATGCTATCTGCATATTCTCATCCGCCATGAGAAGCTGGAAATAATATGATATTGCCTTGATGGCGACATTTTCGGTGGCACTGAGGTAAGCGGCTTTTGCCTCGTTATATCTCACTGGCTCTATACGTCGGTCCCATTTCAGATTATTCACACCGAAGATAGGCTGAGTAAGTGTCAATGCCACGGGAATGGACATGAAACGGTTGTATTTTTCGCCATCGAGCTGCCGGAAGAAATCAAGGGATGTGTTCAATGCTATTTTACCGCCAGTGAGCCATATGTTCTGGCTGAGGGACACTTCTCCGTTCATCTGGAGATAATTGTTGCGCACAAAGCTATAGCTCCCGTTGTCGTTCATATAGGGGGAATATTGGCGATGGTATGCCGGAATTGTGGCAGAAAAGTTGACTTCCGGCAACAGTTCGGCGCGATATGAGCGGTATTCCCAATAAGATGTCTTCAGTTCATTCAGGGCTACCGCTGCATCCACGCTGCTTACGCGAGCGTGAGAGATGGCTTCTTCAAGGGTTATTTGCAATCCTTCAGGCTCCGTGCCCGAAACGGGCACGGAACACAAAAGGATAACCACGTATGTAAAAAACTGTTTCAGTTTCATAGTTTTAAACAACTTCTTATTCTTCTTTGAGCGCGATTGCCGGCTCTATTTTCATTGCCTTGCGAGCCGGGAAGACGATTCCTGCCACAATCATCGCCGCCATTATTGTCAGCGTGAATGCGAAAGCTACCGTGGAGGGAAGCCATTCCTGGACCCAGAAGGGGAAACTATCGTCTACCACTACCTTGAAATGGAGTATAGTTTCAATTATCAGAGCGGGAATCATGGCAATAAGCAGAAGCAGGATTCCTTCTCCTATAGTCCTTCTGAAGATATCGCCGCTTGTCGCGCCACATGTCAGACGCAAGGCAATCTCGGAGGAACGTTGGCGGATACGGAACCAGAAAGTGCCGAGCAATCCAAGGAAAATGATTATCAGCAGGAACACAATCCCCGCAACGATAAGCCGCACCTGAGTGTCTTGATTGTATTGGGCGTCTCGTCTGGCATCAGCCATATCGGTAAGTTCTGTCAGATAAACATTCCTGAGCTTTCGCATGCTTTTGTCGGAAAGAAATTCGTCCTCGAATTTTTTACCCATACCTGACTTAACTCTCACAGCTATCTCTCCGCAAAAATTCAACATATTGTCTTGACTTTCATCGATAGCTAAAAGTATGGTGCCCGAATTGCTCTCATATTCGGAGCGTTTCATATCTGAAATGATTCCCGAAATCATTTTGGGGTTGATTGTGTCAAACAACATTATCTTTTGTCCGACAAGATCGCGAGTGTTTCTTTGGCGGTCGTAGAAACGGGAATGCGAGATGAATATCCCTCCCTTACGCATTATGTTTTCCATTTCAGCGGTTGTGAGGTTGTCTTGGCTAACGGGTCTGAGCACCCTCACAATATCGGGAGATCCCATCCGCACATTTCCATTGTAATCAATAGAGTCGGTAGATCCGATTGGCTTTATGGAATTTCCCATATAGCTATATTGATAAGGCATGACATTATTTGAGAACGCCGCAGCTTCAACATATGGACTCTTACGGATGCGGCGCATGAGCATTCTCATGTCGGCAAGTTTTGTTTCCCTTTGAGCTTCTCCAAAATCCTGATATTCCGGACTCTCTGAATTTACGGTCTTTATTTTTATCTTATAGACATTACTTATATCGGTTCCCGTCTCTTCGAGTTTAGGATACACCGTCATAAAAAGATATATAGACAGCAGCCAGATGGCTACGGCCACCACTGTCAGCTCGACAATCAGCCAGATATTGTCGCGCCATTCATTCTTTATCTGTATAATAAGTTTCCTGTTCATGATTATCAGTCGTTTTTACCGCTTATAGCCTCGGCCGGATTCACACGAGACGCGCGCCATGCCGGCATACCGGTGCTTAATAGATTTAAAATAAGGCAGAAAAGGAGTGCTATCCCGAAAGTCTTGAGATTTAGCGTCATATTGAATGTCGGGGATGCCTCCACAATTTCTCCGGATGCGAACGTCCCTCCGTATGAAATGAAAAAATTGGAGAAAAGCGCAACAAATATGATGCATAATATCAGACCTATAAGACCGCCTGCCAATGTCAGGATCATGTTCTCACCAAGAAGTCTCGAGATTATCCCTGCTTTCGTCGCGCCATATGCCCTGCGCACTCCAATTTCGGCAACTCTGCGCCTTAATCGGCTGCGCGTCATGCTGCTGAGGTTTATGGCCGGAAGAATAAGCAGGATTGTATATACGAGGTAACGCATTCTTTGAGGCCCGTCGAAGTCAGGAGTGTTGTTAGAACCGAAGAATTGATTGATTACGGAGGCATTGAAAGGAGCTTCGTGATATATAATCTCGACACCCTGTTTCTTGAGTTGGGAATTCATGGTGGCGTAACGGTTCTTCACCTGTTGCCTTATCTTATTCTCATCGCCATTTTCCGCCATAAGGAGGTAGACTTGAGAATTACCGGCCAGACCTTCTGCCCATAAATCTTCCTCTTTCTCCTTTTGGAAAGGTATGAAAACTTTGGCAAAACTCTCTTTCAATAGAGGGCTCGTATCTTTGACAACTCCTTGGATTACATACGGGACATGACTTATTTTAATTTCCTGCCCCGCAACATCTTCTCTGCCGAAAAACTTAATTGCCACGGAACGGGTGATTATCACCCTCTTCAATCCTGATTCCACGGTTGCCTTGTCAAAGGGTTTACCGCTGACGAAATCAAAGTCGAACAGCTCCCAGAAAACATCATCCACCATCTTGACGGGCAAACTTACTACGTCGCTGTTTCCGACCGCCACATCCTGCGATTCCTGCCAGCCATCGCTGAAACTTATTTTCTCAACACCATCAAGATTGTCATAAAGTTTCAGTGCCGTATTATAGGCAAGCGAGCCGGAACTTTCCCCGTTTGCATGTTTTACATGAATGTATTTGCCATACAGCATCCTGGAGCGGTTACTTTCCGGGGAAACCTCAACGGTATCGATGGAAGAGGTAATGAAAACAGCCATCACCATGAAAATCGAGAATGCCGTTCCCAATATCGAGGTTGTCGTCACCATCGGCTGATGGCGCAGTTCATACCAGACTTGTTTTATATAGTTGTTCATATCATTGCTCATATAGTTAGTTAATCATTCAATCCGACGTCCGTCGAAGAAATGTATGATGCGGTCGGTCTGTCGCGCCTGTTCTTCATTATGTGTCACCATCACTATGGTGCGTCCGTCCTCTTTGTTGAGCTGATGGAGCAGTTCCATCACTTCCGCACCCATTTTCGAATCAAGATTTCCCGTAGGCTCGTCGGCAAGTATAATTTCCGGATCTCCGATAATTGCGCGGGCTATCGCCACCCTCTGACACTGCCCCCCGGAGAGTTGCGACGGAAAATGACGCTTGCGGTGAGACAACCCGAGTCGGGTGAGAACTTCATCGATTTTCTCTTTCCTTACGCGCGATCCGATGTCTTTCCTGTAGAGGAGGGGGAGGGCAACGTTGTCGGAAACATTCAATGAGGGTATCAGATGGAAACTCTGGAACACGAAACCTATATTCTTGTTACGGAAATGGGAGAGTGCGTTGTCGTTCAAGGAATCAACATCAGTGCCCGATATCTGAACCTTACCCTTTGTGGCTTTGTCAAGGAGGCCTATAATGTTCAAAAGTGTTGACTTCCCGCAGCCGGAAGGTCCCATGATGCTTACGAACTCTCCCTTATCGATTGAGAGGTTTACGTTCTCAAGGGCTACGGTTTCTATTTCTTTGGTGCGGTAGACTTTCTCCACACCTTCAAGATTGATGATTGACATTTTTATTAATGTTTAATGTGAAATGTTTAATGTTCAATTGTTTGAGGAAGTTCGCTTGAGAGAGGTTTTCTCACTATCTGAGGTTTATCTTCTTGCGGTTGTTATATTCGCTGAGGTCTGATTTCACAACCTTCTCACCGGGCTTTAATCCGCTTTTAACTTCGATATAATCGAAATTGCCCTCGCCAAGGACCACATCGCGGCGTTCCAACGAATTGTTGCCGGTGTCAACGAACATAATATAACTTCCGGGTCCATGATAGAAGGAGCCGTTGGGAATTCTTGTCACGTCTGACTTGACATCGAAAAGCACGTTGATGTCGGCTCTTGCTCCCGCTCTCAGTGTGTGTGAACTGTCATTGTCGAGAATGACGGTGAATGCGATCACTCCGTTTTTCGACTGAGGGGTGATGTTACCGATCTTGCCGGTTGTTGTTTCCCTGCCCACCCTGACGTTTACTTCTCCTCCGTGGGATAATTTGTCGGCATTTGTTTCCGGGATTTGCGCGGATATTTTAAAATGTCCCAGATCGGACAGGACAGCCAAGCGTTCTCCTGCCGAGATGCTTGTCCCTAATGAAGAATTCAGATATGTTATTGTGGCTTTTGCCGGCGCCTTGATTCTGGCGTCTTCGAGTGTGCGGCGTTTCTCTTCAAGGTTCTTGGCGGTTATTCCTTCTTCAAGTTCTTTTGTCTTCCTCGCTGCTTCATGGCTCAGTTTCTCATTTTCCAACTGCTTCCGGAGTTGAGCGAGTTCAAGTAAAGCAGTTTTGTATGCTAATTCGGCTTCCCGGACCCGGTCGCCCGTGCCGCTCCCGATGCTGTCGAGGTGTCGCTCGTTGGCAGTCTCAGTTTTAAGTCTGGCGACCGACATCTCTTTGGCCTTGATTTGCATTTCTATGTTTGTAAGATATGTGCGGCTGGCAAGAACTGCCTGTTGGGTGTCGTAACTCTTCATCATCCGCTGGTCGGCGAGATTCTGAAGTTCGGTTTCCTCACTCAGGAGGTCGAGTTTCATCAAAGACTCTCCGGCTTCAACGTTGTCGCCTTCATGACAATATATTTCAAGTATCTTGGTGGTGACGGGAGAAGTTAGCGTCATTTCATAAGCCGGCACGACTTTGCCGGATGCATCGGCGGATGTTTCCACTGTACCTTTATCCACGCTTAAGAAATCGAGATTGTCACGTTTCATTGATGGTGCCATCAGTGAAACCGTGAGTATAATTCCACCGAATATCACTGCTACCGGTATGCCAATCCTGAGCATTCTTTTGAGTTTACGTTTCTTTTGTTCCTTAATTGAAATTTCTCTGTCCATGATATAAAATCGGATAATTCTGTCAAAAGAACTACATTCTGTATGCCAAACTTGTAAATGGTTGCAAATTAAGTTGTTGGTGATTTTATTGCTGTCCGTATTCGGACAATGGGAGAAATTCCGTACATTCCGGATGGTGGCGCGGGATTGGTTTATTACTATTTATCTCTTAATTTTGCAGTATAAATGTGGTTGAACTCAGATAAGTCCCTTATTTGAATTAAATTCCCATTTATCTCACAGAACATTATTCCTCGCAGAGCCGCAGAGGGCGCAAAGGATTGCCATTCCTTTTTAGGGTCGTAGACTCCCGGCAGAGTGGCGGAGCCTGTCGCGGAGATTTTAGCGACAGGGTCTGCTCCTCGGCAGGAGTGGAAACGACCTCTGATAATGGATATGAATGCTCAGCCACTCTGCGGCTCTGCGAGGTAATAAAATGGCGCGTCAGTGTATATCGCCGGATGGGGAGCTGCTGTTGCTCGCAACGGCAGCATCGGGGTAAGCTATGCAGCTGTGTTATTCAATCTGATTTTATCCTTGCTTCTGCCGCCGTTGCGAGCAACAACGGCTCCCTATCCGGCAACAAGCTTAAAGAAACTTAGTTTAAACAGTGAGATAAATGAGAATTTGGGAGATGAATCTATTTTGTAAATTTTGAAAGGATGAAGAAATTTGTAATCGTTTTTATAGGTATACTAACGGCGTTTGTGGCGAATGCATCGAGGGTGGATTCGTTGCAATGGCGAGTCGGGATTGAGCTTTCGCCGGCATATGTAATACCTACCAACTCTTCTCTGAAGGGTGACAATTTATATGGAGACAGGGTGAAATTTTCTTTTGCCGGTTCTTTGCGCGGAGATTTCAGTTTCAGCCCATATTCTCGCGAAGGTCGATTGTATAAAGGCCTTTATCAAGGTATAGGCGTAGATCTGCGTACTTTCTTCCGACAGCGCTTTCTCGGCACACCGGTATCATTGTATGTATATCAGGGGATGCCGTTCAAACATTTCGGGAGCAGGCTGTGGTTAGGGTATGAATGGCGTTTCGGAGCGGCGATGGGCTGGAGCGACAGGACGGGGGATTTAGGTCTTGGATATACCAACGGGGCAATCTCTACAAGGGTTACGGCGCATATGGGTGTGGGATTGAAATTGAATTATGCGTTGACCTCGCATTGGCATCTGAATCTTGGATTGGATGTGACTCATTTTTCCAACGGGAACACCTCTTTCCCTAATTCCGGAATCAATACTGCGGGAATATCAATCGGAGCGGCTTATGTGATAAATCCTAAACCGAACCCGGAAGACCCTGACGAGGAGATGGAAGAGGAGGCCGACAAGGGACGATGGCTGTGGGATATAATGACTTATGGGGCATGGCGTAAGCGCCATGTGGTGATAGAGGGTACAGAGATGCTGATCAAGGGTTCCTATGCAGTGGCAGGTCTTCAGTTCACGCCGATGCGGAAGATCAACAGATGGTTTTCCACCGGTGTGGCATTGGATATGAAATATGACAGAAGTGCCGGTCTTGTCCCTTATTGGAAGGGTGGCTATTATGCAGAAGCGGAATTTGACTGTCCTCCGTTCTGGAAGCAATTGAGTGTCGGACTGGCCGCGATGGCTGAGTTTACAATGCCTGTTTTCTCTGTGAGTGCCGGTATAGGATACAGCATCCTAAATCCAATAGAAGAAAAACGTTTCTTTCAGATGCTTGCTGTGAAAGCATTTCTGACAAGAAACGTTTATCTTAACGTAGGCTATCGCCTGGGTGATTTCAAGGATCCTCAGAACCTTATGTTGGGAATAGGGGTGAGGTTATAACTGTTTTTAGAACACCGGCATCTGCCAGATGAAACCGACAGAGAGCTGGTTGGTTGTGTAATCCTCAACACCGAATGCCTTGGCGCGGTCAGAGTATTTGTAATTCCTCCCTACATATGTGGCGAAGAAATGCAGGTTGCGGTCCTTGAAGGGATAGTATTCGATACCGCCGATGTAGCCCCATGCAGTGCGGTAGCGACCTTTCTCCACCGTGATATCCGGTGCGCCTGCCTGTTGTGTGGTTTTGTAGACTCCCTCGTTCTCAGCCATTACTTTTGCGAATATGTTCCATGCCGGATGGAAGCGGTAGTTGATATGGAACACGAACGACATTATGTCGGTCTTGGCCGTCTTGTATCCGCTTGTCGCCTGCCAGTCGCCATTCTGTACAATGCTTGAGATTATGCCTTTGCGGTCAATACCTTCGCGTGAATACATCCAGTCGAAATAAGCCTGAACCTTATCGGAAATGTTGAAATCATTGCCAAGTGCGAAATACCACATATGCTCACCTTTTGTCTCATTCATGAACGATGCCGACCATCTGGTTTTGTAGACATCCGCGAAATTACCATTCCAGTTAAGTGTATAAACCATAGGAATCTTGGCTTTCTCATAGTTGCCATACATTTCCCTGGAGCTGTCATTATATGCATTGAGCACCTGGAATTGCAACTGTTGTCTGGGAGTGAAATTGTATGCGACGTTTATACCGCTCATGAAGTTGCTCATGTAGTCTACCATATCGGAATATTGATAAATTTCGATAGGGTTGAGATCAAACTCTATACCTCCGTATGAGGCGCATTGCTTACCGAGGAAAAACGACCATTTCTTCAGATTGATGCCGATTCCAGCGATGTCGATGCTGTTGAGCAGATTGTCGCGATAGCCGTTGGGGCTGTCGCCTTTGTTAAGGCGTTGGCGGTAACGGTAGCTCAGCCAGTCGTTGATGTTTCCCTTGGCTTCGATACGGAGCTGGTTCATCTTGAATTTTGCTTCGTTGAAATGGGAGCCGTCCCAATCGAAATTCAGAGAGCCTTGCATGTTGAGATAAAGATTGAATTTGTCTGTCTTTTTCTCTACCTTGGCTATTGTTTCTATAAGGCCTTCTTCATTATCTGTGCGGAAATCGTTGATACGTTCCTGTTGGGCGAAAGATGGGAGGACGCATAGCGCAATCCCCGTCAACAATATGGATTTGTGTTTCATTGTAATCGATTTAAGTGTGAAATATGAAGTTCTAAGGGAAGGGGAGTCCCGCTCCCCTTAGAACATAATATCATATGACCAAAATATTTGAAAGTTTCAAAAAATCAATATTCTTCAAAATATTTTTGGATCTGCTGCCAATCTTTAGTGCGGGTGAGGGCAAGCATCAGGAGAACACGGGCTTTCTGGGGATTGAGTTCCCATGATGCCACAAACTGATATTTAGCATCGTCAACTTCGTCATAGAGAGTGGTCGGACCGGTAGGAACACGGCTTGAACGGACCACGATGATTCCGAGTTTACGGGCTTCCAAAAGTTTTGGGAACACATTCTTATGATAGTTGCCGTTGCCGAGTCCTGCATGGATAACGCCCTGATATCCGTTTGTGAGGAAGGGGTTCATGACATCTGCATCAACGTTGGAATATGAATAAACGATTCCTACTTTGGGGAGGCTCGTGAGGTTTGTTACGTCAAATACAGACTGGGTGGTATGCTTTTTCAGAGTCTGCATATTGTAATATGGCTTGCTGTTGTAAATATATCCAAGTGGACCCGAATCCGGAGCCTGGAATGTCTGGACATCGATAGTGTTCATTTTCTGGGTTGCATGTGCCCCGAGGATGAGTCCGTTCATTACCACCATCACGCCGCGTCCTTTGGAAGACGGGTCAGCTGCCGTAACCACGGAATTGTAAAGGTTGAGGGGACCGTCGGCGCTCATGGCTGTTGAAGGACGCATAGCGCCTGTCAGCACCACCGGTTTGTCGCTCTTTACAGTAAGGTTCAGGAAGTAGGCTGTCTCCTCCATTGTGTCGGTTCCGTGAGTGATCACGATACCGTCAACGTTGTCTTGAGCGAGAAGTTCGTTGATTCTTTTGGCAAGGGTGAGCCACACCTGGTCGTTCATATCCTGGGAACCGATATTTACAATCTGCTCACCGGTCACATTGGCCACATCTTTCATTTGAGGGACAGCGTCTATAAGAGACTGGATTGCAACCTGGCCGGCAGTATAGCCGGAGGCGATAGCTGATTTGCCTGTGCCTGCGATTGTTCCACCTGTGGCGAGAATGTAGACATTCGGTTTCTGCTGAGCGAATGCTGTTGCCACTGAGGCGAGCAGCATAATTGCCAAAAGGCTGAAATTTTTAAACATCTTCATAAGTGTGAATATTAATAATGTTATTGATATATCTGAATAAGGAGGAGACCTACAGCGACCGCTCCGATGGTGGCGACAAGGCCGGGCATCATAAACGAATGGTTGAGAATATATTTACCGATTCTGGTGGTGCCGGTGCGGTCGAAATTTATAGCCGCTACTATAGTGGGATAATTAGGTATGAAGAAATATCCGTTAACTGTGGGGAAGAGGGCTATCAGCATCCAAGGATTAATTCCTAACGCTATTCCGAGAGGCATGATCGCCCTCACGGTAGCTGCCTGGCTATAAAGGAGGATAGACATGACGAAAAGCGCTATTCCGAAGAGCCAGGGCCATTCTGTCACGAATCCTTTCACACCTTCCGTAATCACGGTGATGTTGCCATTGATGAATGTGTCGCCCATCCAGGCTATACCGAAGATTGCTATTACGGCCTGCATCCCGGCTATGAATACACTTCCCTGTGTGGGGGCGATACCATTGATGCCGCCGGTGAGAAGAATTATCGCGCAAGTGGACAGCATAAGGATCTCAATAATTGCCGGCATGTCTACGGGTGTGCCGTTGAACGACGGACGCATGGCCGGAATTGATCCGAAGAGGACAATGAGAAGTGTGGCGAGAAGAAACAGACCTACAGAAAGTTTTGCTTTCCACATGCTTTTTATCTCATTGAATTTTAGGCTGTTTTCCTTTATCATACCTTGCTCGACCCTACGGAGGTATTCAGGGTCTTCCATAAGCTCTTTGCCCACTCTCTTTGAAAGGAGTGCTCCGATCAGAACCCCGACAAGGGTGGCAGGAATTGTAACTTTCAAAATATCGAAGAGCGTTATGTCAAATCCTGTTAGAAGACCTAACAGCGCTACCGTCGCAGCAGAGATGGGACTCGCCGTGATTGCCTGCTGTGAAGCTATGACCGCTATTCCGAGAGGGCGTTCCGGGCGAATCTTGGTTTCGCGGGCAACTTCGGCGATGACGGGCAATACTGAATAAGCTACGTGCCCTGTGCCGGCAACGAACGAGAACAGGTAAGTTACGAGCGGGCTGATAATGGTGACTTGAGAGGGATTCTTTCTCAGCAGTTTTTCTGCCAGTTTCACAAGGTAGTCGAGACCTCCGGCCGCCTGCATTGCGGCGGCTGCCGAGATTACTGCCGCAATCATTAGCATTACATCTATCGGGGGGGAGGTTGGCTGCAGACCGAAGACGAACACAAGAATCGCCATTCCTACACCGCCCATGACGCCGAGTCCAATCCCTCCGAGACGTGCACCGACGATTATAGCTGCCAATACGAATAATAATTGTAACGTTAGCATAAGCTTAATTATGTTTTCATGATAAATTCAAGAGAATAGGGACCGCCGATTGCTTCAGTTGCAATGTTGAAATCTGCCATTGCTTCAGTGGAGTGTAGCGATGTATTCATTTATTTAAACCGATAATTTGACAAAAGGTTTTAATGGATTTTAATGTTTGATAACATTTTTAATAAGCATTATGATTTTTTGCAGGTTTTCAAACTATTGACTTTATCCTATTGTTTAGAAAATGTAATTTATTCCACGCATGCTCCTCCTTTGTCGGCTATGCCGTTTGAGGAAAACATATTGAAAAACACAAAAAATATCAGATATGAATTGGTTTATACAAACTATGAGAGACAATCCCTCTATAGCGATATTCCTGACAATTGGTATCGGCTTTTTGGTGGGGAGATTGAAGTATAAGACATTCTCTCTCGGCACGGTTACGTCCGTACTCTTGGTCGGGGTGCTTGTCGGACAATTGAATATCCCTATTGCCGGTCCGGTAAAATCCGTATTTTTCCTGTTGTTCCTGTTTGCTATCGGCTATAGCGTCGGTCCGGAATTTTTTCGGGCCCTTAAAGGGTCTGGCATAAAGCAGGTGATTTTTGCTGTGGTTATGTGTGTGCTCTGTTTTGTCGTGACATGGGGCGTGGCACTCCTCTTCCATTATAATGTAGGGGAGGCATTGGGACTCTTTGCAGGAGCACAGACAATCTCAGCTGTCATTGGAGTGGGGCAGGATGCTATAGGCAATATGAGTGCATCGGCTGCTGACAAAACAGCTTGGAGCAATATAATTCCTGTCTGCTATGCTGTGACATATATCTTCGGGACAATTGGTTCGGCTTGGATTCTCGGCTCTCTTGGCCCCGCAATGCTTGGCGGAATAAAGAAAGTGCGCAAGGAGACTGCGGATCTGGAGGCATCGATGAACAGCAGCGACCTCAATGACGATCCTGCGTACATAAACGCTTTACGTCCGGTAGTGTATCGGGCATATAAGGTTGACGGTGATTTCTTCGCGACTTCGCACACTGTGGCTGAGATTGAGAAACATATCTCGGACCTTGGCCGCCGGGCGTTTGTGGAACGCTTGAGGATAGGAGACAAGATAATTGATGACCCTGCATCGGATGTCGTTGTAAGTAGAGGAGACGAAGTAGTGCTTAGCGGACGCCGCGAGACACTCGTTTTAGATGAAAGTTGGCTTGGCGATGAAGTCTCGGATGCCCAATTGCTTACATTCCCGATAGAGAAAGTGCCGGTGATGATTGCGAAAAAGGCACTTGAGGGTAAGACTATTGATGACTTGCGCCGTATGCCTGAAATGAACGGCGTGCTGATTTCATCGCTGGTTTCATCAAACGGCGCTCCACTGCCTGTGCTTGCAAAAACTGAGTTGCATAGGGGGTATATGCTAACTGTTCAGGGTATGCCTCAGGAAGTGAAACGCGCAGCGTCTGTAATCGGTTATATTGACAGACCCACCACTCAGACTGATATGGTTTTTGTCGGGCTCGGTATATTTATCGGTACTTTGATAGGTGCAATAACGATTCATCTTGGCGGAATACCGGTTAGTCTGTCTACGAGCGGAGGTGCCTTGATCGCCGGTCTTGTGCTGGGGTGGCTTCGTTCCAAACATCCGACATTCGGACGTATTCCGAGTTCGTCGCTATGGATTCTCAATAACTTAGGTTTGAATATGTTTATTGCAGTTATAGGTATCCAGTCCGGTCCGACGTTCGTGCAGGGTATCCAGCAGGTGGGATGGATGTTGTTTGTTGCCGGTATAATTGCTACAACATTGCCATTGATCATCGGTATATGGATAGGGGACAAATGGTTTAAATTCCCTGCAGCAATCAATTTGGGTTGTAATGCAGGAGCACGTGTCACCACCGCTTCCCTCGGGGCTATCCAGGATGCGCTCGGTTCCACAATGCCGGCAATGGGATATACCGTGACTTACGCTATCGGGAACACATTGCTGATTCTTATGGGCGTCATAATGGGATTGATAATGTAAAACAGCTTCTAAATGATAATTTGATATTATGAAAACAGAAAAGGAAATAAGAGATTATGAGAAGGCTCTTGAGGGTATGAGTCCGTTCGAGATCAAGAATACTCTGATAGAGATGGCTCAGAAAGAGGCTAAGGCTTCAGCCAATACATACTTGAATGCAGGACGGGGAAATCCGAACTGGATAGCTACGGCTCCTCGTGAAGCGTTTTTCCTGCTCGGGCAATGGGCACTGGAAACATGCCGTAATGAGATGTTTTTCAAACCCGGTGTCGCAGGAACGCCACCCCAGAAGGGTATTGGTGATAGCCTGAAGCTTTATCTGAAAGATAATTCTGCAAGACATGGCGCACATTTGCTCCTTGACGCAGTGGAATATGCCGATAAGACACTCGGTATCCCGACAGATGAACTTGCCTATGAATGGGCTGACGGAATCATGGGCGATCACTATCCCACGCCAGTGCGCATGCTTGAAAACGCGGAAAAGATAGTCAAGGCTTACTTGGCGCAGGAAATGGGGGACAAGGCACGGGGACTTGGGGAGGAGTATGACCTGTTTGCCACGGAAGGAGGTACGGCTGCGATGTGCTATATCTTTGATTCGTTGCAGGCGAACCATCTTCTCAACAAGGGGGACTCCATTGCCTTGATGACACCAATCTTCACCCCCTATATAGAGATACCGCAGCTCGACAGATATAGTTTCGATGTGATGAACATATATGCCGATTCTGTTGACAAGGATGGTTATCATACGTGGCAATATCCAAAGGTGGAAATGGATAAGCTTCGCGACCCGAGAATGAAACTCGTGTTCCTTGTGAATCCGTCGAACCCGCCAAGCTATCGTCTGAGTCAGGAATGTATGGACTATCTTGTTGATGTGGTGAAGAATGACAATCCCAATCTGATGATTGTCACTGATGATGTCTACGGCACGTTTGCAAAGGATTTCAAGAGCTTGATGTATATACTTCCTAAGAATACGCTTTGTGTCTATTCTTTCTCGAAATATTTCGGTGCAACGGGATGGCGTCTTGCAGTGATTGCGGCAGCGAAAGAGAATATTTTCGATAAACTGATTGCAGGGGAATCCAAAGAAAATCTTGATGACCTTAACCGGAGATACAGTTCTTTGGCGCTGCATCCGGAGAAACTGAAGTTTATTGACAGGATGGTTGCCGACAGCCGTGCTGTGGCTCTGAATCACACAGCCGGCCTTTCCACTCCTCAACAGATTCAGATGTCGCTGTTTGCGCTGATGTGTCTTCTCGATGGCAAGGATGTATATAAGACCCGGATGCAGGATATGATAGAGGATCGTCTGGATGCTCTCTGGAAAGGCACCGGCTTCAAATTGATTGAAGATCCGTTGAGGGTAGGATATTATAGTGAGATCGACATGATGCTCTGGGGTCGCAAGATATATGGCGATGACTTCTGCACATGGCTGCAGACCAATTACGAACCGCTCGATGTGGTATTGCGACTTGCGAAACGCACTTCGGTAGTGCTCTTGAACGGCAGTGGTTTCGATGGCCCGAGCTGGTCGGTGCGTGCCTCGCTTGCCAACCTTGATGAATGCGCATACCTGAAGATTGGTTCTGCGTTGCGTTCAATCCTTGATGGATATTATGAAGAATATAAAGTGGCAAAGAAATGATAGATTGCTGCCGAAAAACATTGTTTTTCGATGAATATACGCTGTGTTGATTGAAGTGTCCCTCCTTTTTTGATAAATATTCAAAAAAATGAGGGATATTTCTTTGATAAAATGTTTCTATATTAGAAATAATTGATTACATTTGTGGATTAAGAGCTTGTTTAAAAATAAATGTGAAATTTGGGGCGGCTATCTTTTGCTTAAAATTCATTTAAGGCAAAGGAGCATAGCGGGCTATGTGACTGCGCCGCGAATGGATTTTAACAAAAGAGAGCCGGACAAACGGTATTTTATATTCTTAGACACGCCTCATTTGTTAATTTTTTTAATTTATATTGTTTTTAAAGTTACCTCTGGTCTCGCAATCTTGGGCATCTTTCTCCTTTCGGTTCAGTCACATAGCCCGCTATGCTCCTTCACCTCAAGAAAAAAGCTGCTCCAAGCTTGCGACCCCAAATTCACATTTATTTTTAAACAAGCTCTAAACTCCCGTAAGCGGGAGCGGATTTACCAAAATTTAGAATAAACAAATTATAGGATTTTACCTTAAATAACCATAAAAGCATATTAAAATGGAAACCACATCAAAGAAGGGTTTTCGCGAGGAGTCTGACCTTCTTGGCGCTCGCGAAGTTCCTGAGTCGGTTCTCTACGGAGTTCAGACTCTGAGGGGTATAGAAAATTTTGAAATCAGCAAGTTCAAGCTTCAGGATTATCCTTTGTTTATTAAAGGACTCGCTATTACTAAGTGGGGTGCGGTTGTCGCAAACCATGAGCTTGGGTTGATCAGCGATGCGCAATACGATGCAATTGTGCAGGTCTGTAAGGAACTGATTGATGGCAAGCATCACGAGCAGTTCCCTGTGGATATGATCCAGGGAGGTGCCGGTACGACCACCAATATGAATATCAATGAGGTGATTGCAAACCGCGCACTCGAGATTCTTGGTCATGGAAGGGGTGAATACCAATACTGTTCCCCTAATGATATCGTGAATTGCGCTCAGTCAACCAATGACGCATATCCTACGGCAATACATATAGGAATGTATTTCACTCACCTCAAGTTTGTGGAGCATTATAAAGTGCTCATTGCGTCTTTGAGAAAGAAGAGCGAAGAGTTCAAGCATATCGTCAAGATCGGTAGAACGCAATGGGAAGATGCCGTGCCGATGACTTTGGGGCAGACTTTCAGTGGATTCGCTTCTATTCTTGAGGATGAGATTGCTCACCTTGACGAGGCTGCCGCCGATTTCCTTACCGTCAACATGGGTGCCACAGCTATAGGTACGGGTATCACCGCCGAACCCGGTTATGCAGAGAAATGTGTGGCCGCACTTTCCAAAATAACCGGATGGGATATCAAGCTCGCCAAAGATCTTGTGGGTGCCACATCTGATACATCTTGTCTTGTAGGATATGCTGCAGCCCTTAAGCGTGTTGCGGTTAAGGTCAACAAGATATGCAATGACTTGCGTATCCTTGCCAGCGGTCCGCGTTGCGGATTTGGCGAGATCAATCTGCCGCCGATGCAGCCTGGTTCTTCCATCATGCCGGGTAAGGTCAATCCTGTAATCCCGGAGGTAATGAACCAGATTTGCTACAAGGTGATGGGTAACGAAGTTTGTGTCACCATGGCAGGAGATGCCGCCCAGATGGAGCTTAACGCTATGGAGCCGGTGATGGCTCAGTGCGATTTTGAGTCGGTTGATTTGATGATCAACGGTTTCGAGACATTGCGTATCCGCTGCATCGAGGGCATCACTGCCAACGAGGAGCATTGCCGCACCCAGACGCGTAACAGTATCAGTATCGTCACCGCGTTGAATCCGGTGATCGGCTATAAGAACTCCACAAAGATAGCCAAAGAAGCTTTGGCAACAGGAAAGAGCGTTTACGATCTCGTGCTTGAGCATGACATCCTCAGCAAGGAGGATCTTGATACGATTCTCGCACCCGAGAACATGATCAAACCGGTGAAGCTTGACATCAAGCCCAAACGCCAGCTTTAAGCGCGTGGTGCTGACTTCCACAGAATCTCGCGAATATTGCGCAGATTTTTCTAAATTTTTGCGGAAAAATTTGCATGATTGAAAATAAAGATGTAACTTTGCAACGCTTTTGAGGAAAGCGTATGGTGAGATTAGCTCAGTTGGTTAGAGCGTCGGATTGTGGTTCCGAAGGTCGT
>CAJTZS010000044.1 GCA_910584055.1 uncultured Muribaculaceae bacterium
AACTGGAGATTTCTGCATCGTGCTTAACATCTAACTTTATTTAATCTCTATTATAATCCTTTGAAAATTCATCTTCAAGGAAGCGTAAAAGCTGAGGGTTATCCTCCACAAGAAGAATCGACACACTTTTCTCACGATTTTCCCCTGTATTCTCTCCCCGTCCCTGGGAATACACCGCCAATGTATTGGTTATAAACGTGGGTTGATATTTAACAGGAGCCGAAGCCCCGGCAGCAATGCAGGAAGACTTGTCGAAAGCATCCTGCGTGACGTTTATACGCACCGTGAAAGCGCTCCCTTCCCCTATCGTGCTGACAACCGATATCGAACCCTTATGAATCTCCACAAGTTTCTTGACGGTTGCCAACCCTATTCCCCATCCGGTATGACTGGCATTGTAACCACGTTTCGTCTGATAATACTTCTTGAAAATATTATCTATCTCCTCAGGCGCAATCCCTATGCCATTGTCTTTCACCTCAAGCTGAAGATAGACATCCCGGTTCTCACCCTCCACAATAGAGGCACGTACATCTATGCAACCGTTCTCGCCCGTATATTTTATTGCGTTGGAGAGAAGATTGCTTATGATACGTTCAAGATATGTTGTGGAATACCATACCTCCTCACCGTTATTCTGCGTCAACACATTTATAGAAATATTTTTCTCAGATGCAGGTCCTCGGAAATAACCAGACATAGTCTCTATCAGATCAAGCGGGTTCCCCTTCTGCAGGAAGAGCTGGAAATTACCCGATTCCACACGATTGAAGGTAACGAGTTCGTTTATGAGGTCTATCATCTTGGATGTGTTCGCAATGGCAGTTGACAAACGTTCATGAGACGCTTCCGACATATTCTCCTCCGAAGAAAGATGCTTGAGGGGAGCGAGAATCAAGCTCAACGGAGTTTTGAGTTCATGTGAGATATTTGTAAAGAATTCCATTTTCTCGCGGTTCAGCTCGTCTTTCTGCTCCCGTTCGATCTGATTCAACCTCTTCTGCTGTTTTTCGCGCATTCGCCAGGTGACAAGGCGATAAACAAAGTAGCACAGGGATATTCCCAACAGGATATAGACAACCCACGCTGTTGACGACAGATAATAGGGAGGCGCAATCTTAAGATTAAGTTCGCGTATGGGAGCGGCCTCCCAGTTATCTCCGGAGGTAAGCGCCCTTACCTTAAACACGTATGACCCATACGGAAGCTCCATAGCGGTGAAACGGCGCTGCCCACCGACATCCCTCCATTCTTTGTCGAGACCTTCAATGAATATCTGATATCTCGCATTGGCCGCCCCCACCGGATCCACGATACCGTAATCTATACTGAAAACTCTTGAATCGGAATAGTTAAGTTCAAGACTTGAAGCGGCATCGAGAGCCGATGAAAGCGGTGAGTCTTCTGTGCGTGGTGAGATCGGATTGTTATTGAGGGTGAGAAACCATAGATGCACGGGAGAATCTGAATCAGGCCGTTTGGCGATACCGGGATTAAAGGTGACAAGACCATTAACCGTGCCGCAATAAAGATTGCCATCGGAAGCCTGCATTGTAGAAGAGAAATTAAACTGATTCTCGGGAAGTCCGTCAGCTGTAGTGAACTTGACGTATGAGAGATTGTCAGGATTAACCTTGAAAAGGCCTCCCGATGTAGTTATCCAGATATTTCCATTGTGATCCTCCATAATGCTGCAGACTGTGCCCCAATCCGTAGCTTTACCCGCAAACGGTAATATTCTTAAAGACTTTCCGTCAAAGATCTGTATGCCGTCATTGTTCGTGCCTAAGAATATACGTCCCCTCTTATCCTCGAATATGGTGGTTATATAGTTATCTTTAAGGCCATCCTTGCCATAGGGCTGCTTACCCCAACCCTTTATCTCGTTTGATTTGCCATCAATACGGAACAGCCCTCGGTTCACCGTTCCCGCCCATATGTTTCCGGCTTTGTCAGCGTGCAGGCAATACACGAAATCTGTGTCAAGCACAGGATGGTTCACAGGCATCAGAGTATCTGTGTCTGGATCATAAAACATGAGACCGAGCGTCGTTGCTATCCATAGCTTGCGCCCCTTGCCGTTCTGACGCACAATAGCGAATATTGCATTACTTTTAAGTCCGCTGTTGAAGGCCGTGTAATGCCAGTATGCCCCGCTCCTTAAATTGTATCTGAAAAGACCGTTACGGAATGTCCCGATCCACATATCCCCGGTCGTTTCATCGTAATAGAGTTCATGAACGTTCGTGCCTATCTCCGGAATTTTGTTAAACCGGGAGATTCTTCTGTCAGCGAGATTCAATATATTGATTCCTCCATCCTCCGTGGCAAGCCATAGCGCCCCCCTTTCCGGTTCAATTATACGCCTCACCGCCTTTCCTGAAAGGGCATACGAATCATAACCCGGAGCGACCCAACGGAATTTCAGAGCATTCCTCAATACAAGGTTAATCCCTCCGAAATATGTGCCTACCCAGATATTGTCGTAGGCATCGGGAATTATGCAATAGATGGCATTGTCGGAGAGAGTCCTGGAATTTCCAAACTGCTGCGACACTTTAGATATAATTCCAGTCTCGGGATTTATAGTGGTTATACCCTTTTCCGTTCCTAAGAAAATAAGACCTTGGGAATCTTCGGCAATTGCCCTGACAGTGCCGTCGGAGAGTCGTGTCTCATCATATATCTCGTTTTTACCGCTACGGATATCGAGACACATAACTCCCTTCCCATCGCGACCTATCCATAACTTTCCACGGCTATCGAAAAAGAGAGGCACGATTGCATCGAAACCGCTTAAAAAATTTGAATACAGAGAGGCGTCAAGAATGGTTTCCGAATCCAGGCGGGAGGAATACCACGCGATGGACCGGTCGGTCGCCACATAAATGCGGTTATCGGGCGATACAGCCATTCCTGCGACATATCCCTCCGATTGGCGCGGAATATGCCTGAATTCCTTTTCTTCCGGAGAGCGGCGAAAGATTCTTGTGCCGGAACACACTATGGCACCATCTTTTGTCTCTACAATTTTAGCGATATGCTCCCCCTCGACCGAATGATTCTCGAAATCATCGGTATCGCGTCGATAACGGCTTATACCCATATCCGAACCAATCCAGACATTGTTGTCTGAATCCACGAATATTACGCGTATGAAATTATGAGGAATCGATTCCGAATCATCAGGGTTGTTATAATACGTCACGAAAGAATAGCCGTCATATTTCGCAAGTCCATTCCGCGTGCCAACCCAAAGAAGACCGTCATGATCGAATGCCATAGACATTATCTGCTGATGCGGAAGACCGTTGTCGCTTTTGAGGTGCGTAAAGAAATATGTCTCCTGAGCACACGAAACCACCGGAAGAATACTTCCGATGGCAAAGAATATGATTATAAATGAAATAAAGCCAAGGCTCATACCCGAAGACGCGTCACTTCGAGAAAATGGTATTGTTTTCTTCATATCATTATTTTTGTTCTTTCCGATATCCCATCAATGTAAAGAGTATCAAGTATATATACTCCTTTCAACCCCGTTACGTCTAATGTGCATTCAAAGTTGTCAGCACCCAGAAACCGTGTCTTCATCCCGGAGAGATCATACATAGAAACAGAAGCAATGCAGCGTGAAGACTTCACGCTGACATTGCCGTTTTTTATAGTTACCGATGTCTCACTCCGGTTAGCTGAGATATCCTTCACCGCACTCCCCTCCATAGGATTGAGTTTGAATTCGGGCCATGTCCATGACTGGCGCAACACGGCATCCGGTATTGTCTCATTTACCACCATTCCATCGCGGCGGTCACGGATTTCAAGATAGCACCTCATCAGACGGTCCACGGGTGCGGCATCGCATCCGAGCACACTCCATGGGATTGCAATCTCCATGTCATAATAAGATGATTTCGTGTTAACTTCAAACCTGATATTTTCAGGCACCGTTACCCCATTCCATTTGTTTGAGTTCCCTTCATAGAATTTCAAAGAACCGTTCGCATCCATAAAGATGCGGAACATACCTTTTTGCGGATAGGTGTCGCAACAATTGTCAAGGTCAAGGCCCAAGGTTATGCCGTCATCATCCGCCTTGTCGGTGTAAATCGTGCGGTCCACCACGCGGGCATAGAAATAGAGGTTTTCATTGTCATATAGGAAATCCATAGAGGCGCGGTTACGCGTGGCAGCGCTTCCCATGAAAATCTGCTGGGCATTTTTCACGGTCCAGTTCTCGCCGGAGAAAGAGGCATCGATCACCGGAGTGCCGAAATCAGCACTAAAACCTTTCTTTGCATACCCTTTCATCACATTGATGGCGTTTCCATGTGTTGAATCGCCAATTGAAGAAAGAGCGAATACAGTGCCGTCATCAAGAGCCGAAACAGAGTTCCAAAGGCCGTGTTGCGTCATGTTCAATCCGAAGGGCTGGCTGACAGCGCGGAAACTTCGCCCGTCGATATCGCCAACAGCCACGAACATATCGAAAAAAGATTCACCCTTACCTTGACGGTCGCCCCTGTCACCTTGCCAAGAGGCAATTGTCTCTTTCTTGCCGAGCTTGCGGAGATATGGAGCTGCAGAAATAAATGCCTTCTCTGCGTCATCGGCAAAAATCATCTCTCTCCTGGAACTGCCGCCATCCACCCATTGAGACCAGTTTTCAGAAAGGGGCGAGCGCACAGTCGTGGCCCTGAAACTATTACGGCCGGGATGACCGTTATCTTCGATTATCACCACTATCTCATCATTTTCAGTCAAGATTGGCACAGGCATCCCATCACGCGTGCCTGTGCGATAACATATACGCACAGGGGCGTTCCAAGTCAGCCCTCCGTCAAACGAACGGCTCATCGATATCTCCTGCTCGTTGGAAGACTGGAAATTATTCTCGTTTGCAAAGTAACATTGCAGTTCTCCCGAAGGCAATTCAAGGAAACAAGGCTCCCAGCATCCATCGGAAAAGGTAGACTGGGCATCGTATACGAATATAGGGGAGCTCCATGTCTTGCCGTTATCTGTGCTCCGCGTGACCCTGATACCGAACTTGCGGTCATCGGAATAGGGTGCGGAGGGGCGCGGATTGAATCCAACCACGATTGTGCCGTCTTTGAGCTGAATGACATCCGGAACTGCGTAAGGCACCAGCGATGCGCTGCGCATTATAAGTTCCGGAGAAGACCAGCTTGTGCCGTCGTTCTCACTGTATGACACGGAAATTCCACCCCCGGCTTCCGCCACAGCCATAAGCCTCCCCCCTTGAAGTTGAATTATGCGGGCATAATTCCCAGAGGGGAAAAGGGTGGTCTTGGAATTTATATCCCAATATATACGCGAACCCTCATATGGGTCATGTTTCGCCGCAAATAGCGATGAAACCAAGACAACTACAAGAAGAATCGTTAAGTTTATTCGTTTCATAATGATATTGCAAAAATAACGAAATGTTTTTAATTCACAGTCACTTTGCAGGTGGACTCCACGCTTATCGACGGATCTGCCGTTGAAGTTGTTACAAACCGGTATGTCACCGGAGTTGTGAAGTCTTGCGTTGAAACACCGGTCTGCTGCTCGATGCCATCGACATACACCCTCACGTTGTCACCGCTAAGGGTAAACTCCGGGGCAAGAGCCGTCACATCGGTTCCTGCCGGGAGGGTGATGTCGAGTTCCGAATACGAATAGTCAAATTCCGTTCGCTGCAACGTCCCCCTGACACCAGCCAGTGAGAATGTCGAGAATTCTCCATAATTGAGCGTATGCAGCTTATATACCCTTTCAGAGCCTTCATTTGAGACAGTCTTGACTTCCAACATATTCGCCAGATTATAGCGAGTGTTGCTCTGATAGGGCTCACCGTCAATAAATACCTGCGTAGACTGCGAAGGGATATAGAATTTCAAACGCTGGTTAAGGGCTACATTCCGGTCGGAGTTGCTGAAACGCATTCTTTTTGGGAGAGCCAGCACCCAGTCCTTGTCGCCGTGCAGAGAGGCGAACACTTCGTCATAGAGCACTTGCGGTGCCGACAGACGCGTAATCTCTGTGACATCATCTATGACCCGAACCCATACGGAGCATGTATCCGAAAGAAGCGACAGCCCCTCGTTAGCGTGATTTGTGGCCACACAGACTAATTTATATGTTCCGGGCGTGGAATAGGCATACGTAAAAAGACCCTTGTTGACCACAAGTCCGGAATTACCTTCGGAAAGGCGTTCATAATCCTGACCTTCGTCACCGGGAAAAACAACCACATTGTCGGCAGATCCGGTGAAACGCATCACCAGAGATTCATTTATCTCTGCAATATTTTTATCAAGCTCTATGGCTGCCCTGGGCTGCTCGGCAACCTCATCCGAACATGCCGCCATCACAAGCGCCAACGCCAAGAGCGGAATATACTTTTTCATAATACTTTGTATTAATGTTTAGTGTTAAATGTTAAATGTGTAATGCCTTGGATTGAATGTGGAATACATTTTAGAATCATTAATTAAACATTACACATTCAACATTACACATTATTATCAGTATCCGGGATTCTGGGTGACTACACCGTTAGAGACATCAATTTCCATCTGGGGGATGGGGAAGATTTCGTTGATACCCTCGCGGAAATATACACCGCGTTGGTTTGAGCGGGTCTGACTGAATGACTGAAGCACAGATTTAGCCCTTCCCTGACGCACAATATCAAAGAACCGATCCCATTCGAACGCGAATTCAATCTCACGCTCCTTCCATATCTGGTCGCGGAGATACCCGTAACCACCACCTATATACAGAGTGGTGCCGTTGTTGATTTCATTTACCACGCGCTTGTTGCTGTTGAGTTGTTCGAGAGCTTCCGCCCCATTGCCACATTCATTCAAAGCCTCCGCATACATCAGCACAACATCGGCATAACGCAGAATCCTTCGATTCTTACCGTTGTCTCCCCCATATACGGGACGGTCCTTGATAGGTGTGTACCATTTAAGCGAAAGTATACGGCCGGAACCGATTTCCGTGTTCTCCATATCAGGAGTGTATTCATGATGTCCGATAGTGAAATTCCGGCGCACATCCGTGCCATAGATTCTTGTGATGATATCGCTGATAGAATATATCGGGCTGTCGAGGCTGAAGAGAGTATCGAATATATATCCCCCCTCGTTCACATCTCCGGCAGTTCCGTCACCCGATTCCTTGAATACAATCTCAAAGATAGATCCCTGACAGAATTCACCATCCAGATAGAATTGCTGGTCATAAGTGAGAGGATTGCCATAGGCATCAACATATCTCAAGGAATAGGCATTCAGCAGAACAGGGCATAACGACTCGGGGGACTCGTAAGGATCGGTTTCCGCATTGAGTTCACGCGGCTTGAACCATAAAGATTTGCGGAGCGTTTCCCACTCCATATCTCCATAATTTTCAGGATAATGAAGCATTTCTTTGAGAGACAAGGCATTCCCTTTCACGAAATATCCTCCGAGTTTCACCATCTCCTGCCATTTGTCGGAAAGAGTTCCCGGAACAGCCTGATACATTAGCACTTTCATCAGCAGAGCGGTAGCCGCGCCGGAACTTGCCTTGCCGGAATTGTTGGACGTATATCTGTTCGGGAGCATGATTGCCGCCTCTCGAAGGTCTTTTTCGATATAAGCATATGTATCCTCACGAGAACTTCTCGGAATCACGAGTTTATCTACCGTTTCAACCTCCGGACGGATCGGCACGCCTCCGAAAGTCTTGGCAAGATTGAAATAGAAATACGCACGGAGAAATTTTGCCTGTCCGAGAATCTCGCGGATTTCGCGATAGGCCGAATAATCGTTAGTCGAGACTTTTGCGCGGTCTATGTTTGCAATCACCTGATTCACGCGGTGAATCGCCTTATAATAAATTTCCCATCGGTTGCGTATGAAATTGTTTGAAGTGTTGAAGCGGAAGTGCACCAACTGTCCCATATGGCTCGACAACCCTTCGTCTGTGCCTATCACATGGTCGCCCAACGCTTCCCCGAAGCGCCAATCGGTATCCTGGATGGCGTCACTCTGCAGAATATCATAAGCGGCATTGAGACTCGCCTGCAGTTTATAACGCGTGTCATAGAAATCCTTGTCTATATTGTTTCCCTGCACTTCCTGATCAAGGAAATCGTTGCATCCGGTCAAAGCCACGGATCCCAACGCAACCGCGAGGATACCGGCTCTTACACCATGTTTACCGAGATTGAATATATTTGAAATTTTCATAATTATAAAACCTGTTTAGAATCCGAACTGAAGGCCGAAAGTGAAGGAACGTGCCTGAGGATAATTACCATGGTCAACACCCATGCTGAGATTATTTCCCTCTGTGCCGTCAACTTTCCCGACCTCAGGATCGAAACCGTCATATTTTGTAAAAGTGAGCAGATTGTATGCCGTGGCGGATATTGTAAGCGACTTGAGACCGATACGCTTTATCAACGACTGGTCAAAGGAATACGCCAGACGCAATTCCTTGAGACGTAGATAAGACCCGTCCTTAACAAAGAAATTGCTTGAACGGAAGTTGCGGGGAGCATCGTTGGCATCAAGGTCAGGTATTTCCGCAGTGGTGTTAAGCGGGAAATAAGCCCTGTTCTCAGCAACCTGGCCAGACCAGTGTTTGCTGCGTATATCGGCATATACGTTACCCTCGGCTGCATTGTAGAGATAATAGTCCATCACATTATAGATCTTATTGCCTGTCTGACCTTGGAAGAACATTGAAAGCTCCAGTCCGCCGGATTTGAAGTCGTATTTAAAATTCAGGGGCACGCCAAACACAAAATCGGGAAGGGGAGAACCGAGGTAAGTGCGGTCTTCGGCCGTGATACGACCATCACCGTTCAGGTCCTTGAAGCGGAAGTCCCCCACACGGGTTGTCTGTTCGGAATCCATTTTACCCGGTTCATATTGGGCCGATGCGCGAACCTCATCATAAGTCTGGAAAATACCGTCCGTGACATATCCATAGAAACTTCCGATGGGACGCCCCACGGCAGTTTTAGTGACATAATCCACAATGCTTCCTTCGGAAAGGTACGCTCCGTAGATCGGTTCATTACCCGTGCCGAGAGAAGTGACCTTATTCTTGATCCACGAGAGGTTGAAGCCGACATCGAATGAGAACCTGCCCAATGTCTGACGATAAGTGAGGTTTGTTTCGATACCGTAGTTGCGCACGGCACCGGCATTGGTCATAGGATCGGTTTCAAAACCTGCGGAGAGCACCGTAGGCACGGCAAGGAGCATGTCGGTGGTTTTCTTGTCGAAATATTCGAAACCGAAGAGGAGACGGTTGTTGAGGAATGCGAGGTCAAGACCGACATTGTATGTTTCTGTCTTCTCCCACTTGATGTTGTCGTTCCCTATGGTCAGGGAAGTAAAACCGGGCTGGAGCACGTGTGTGCCCTGGCCGTAAGGATAATTATACTGGCTGACGAGATAGGTATAGCGTGAAAGTTCGTCAATGCGGTTGTTGCCGAGCTTACCCCATCCCAGACGGAGCTTACCGAGAGAAAGCCATGTCTGGTCTTGGAGGAAACTTTCTGAAGAGAATTTCCAACCTAACGACACTGACGGGAACGTGCCCCAGCGATTGTCTCTGGAGAACATCGACGAACCGTCGATACGAACGTTCGCCTGCAGAAGATAACGGTCCTTGAAGCTATAATTAACACGACCGATGAATCCGACGGCTGTCCAATTGCGGTCAAGACCATATGTCTTGTCGCCGGTGAAACCACTGGAGAGAAACCACTGGTTGGGATTATTGGAGGGTGTTCCCTTTTTGGTTGATTCCTGCCAGGAGTTCTTGTACCCCTCGGCTGTCTGACCGACAAGGGCAGTCACCGAATTGTAGTCGTTATGCCAGTTGAATGTAAGCAGGTTGTTTATTTCCCACTTGTTTATTGTGTTACGGTAATTGTAGATAGTGGAAAGATCAGTCATAAGGAAATCTTCTTCAAGAGAGTTGACTTCGGTAAACTGAGTGTTTTTCTGCGGGGCCACATAATATGACGCCTTGAACTGATAATTGAAGAATTTGAGAAAATCCGCCGAAAGGGTGGCGTTGAGGTCAAAACGGTCACGTTTAGTTGACCTGTGGTAGCGGTCGAGCTGAGCCAACGGATGGTTTTCCGTCCAATATCCTTTGGTGTTATAAGTCATCACCATCGGACTCTGATAGAGGGAGCGTTTCAGCACCGATGAAGACCCTTCGGGGATAAGGTCGCGGTTTTCGTTGGAGTATGAAAGGTTCGCCATCAACGTGAGCCATTTTGTAATTTTCTGGTTAATGTTGACGCGTGCGTTGAAACGATTGTAATCGGAGGATTTCACAATACCTTTTTCATTGAAGTACCCGACACTGACAAGGAATTTAGTATTTTCGTTACCTCCGCTTACTGCGAGGTTATACTGCTGTTTAATACCCGTGCGGGTGATTGCATCCCACCAATTGGCGGGAGAGTTACGTGCGATAGTGTCTACAAGAAAATGTTTATGGTCATCGTAGGCATAAGAGCCGTCCGGTTGTTTTGTCTGATACAGGTGTCCATCGGCAGAATAGAGGGATGTGCCGTTTATATAATCCTGCATGAGGGCATAATCTTCCGTGCCCATTACCTTAAGTTTCTTCCAAGGATTGGAAAAGCCGACATAGCTGTCGAAATTCACCGACACCTTCCCGGCCTCACCCTGCTTCGTTGTTATCACAACAACTCCGTTGGCTGCACGTGCGCCATACACTGCGGAAGAAGCGGCATCCTTGAAAATCTCGATATTCGCGATATCGTTGTTGCTTATATGTGTTATGTCATCCACGATGAAACCATCGACCACATAAAGAGGATCTGCATCATTGACCGTGCCGGTGCCACGGATCTTGATTGTCGTTGCGCCACCCGGGGCACCGCTGTTCTGGATTATATTCACGCCCGAGGCTTTCCCCTGAAGAGCCTGCAGCACGGATGAAGTGGGGACACTGCTGACTTCTTTGCCGCTGACGGAAGAAATAGAGCCTGTAACATCGCTCTTGCGCTGCACACCATAACCCACAACAATTACCTCATCAAGAAGTTTTTCGTTTGAAGACATATTGACATTAATCTCGGTGCGCCCGTTGATTTTCTGTTCAATGGTTTCGTAACCGACACCTGAGAAGACAAGCGTACCATTTGCCGGAGCCTTGATAGTGTATTTCCCGTCGATATCGGAGAAAACTCCGGTCTTTGTGCCTTTGACAACAACAGAAGCCGCAATCACCGGCTCCCTCTCTTTAGGGTCGAACACCGTTCCGCTCACGGTGATTAGATTCTGCGCCGAAGCGTTTATAGTGAGAATGGCAAATAGCATAAAGGCTAAGAGCCGTGATATTTTCTTATACATGGTTCACGTGTTAGATTATTCAGAAATGCCTGCGAGTGGAAAAGGCGCGTGTGATTGACCCCTTCGGGCACGCAAGAGCTGATAAGAGGAATTCCCGCAGGGGGATTACCGCCCCCTGCGGGTTGAAAAGGGATATACCTTATTTTACTATGATTTTACTTACCTTTGAACCTTGACGACGGATGTAAAGACCCGGCTCATTGCCATTCACCTTCACACCCTGGAGGTTGAAGAACTCGACAGGTGCGTTTTCATCATCCGAAATTTCTGTCACGCCGCTTCCTTCACCGTCAGCAATCTCGGCACGCGTGCGGTATTCGGGTTCCATCACGTCCGGATTCTTCGTGGGATCATATCCCTCCTGACGGTAATGATAGCAATAAAGCTGATTGTTGACGGCCGATGTGTAGAGAAGATCGCCTGCAAGATTGCGGAGACCATACACTTTATCCCCGTTGGCATCTATATTCGAGACGATTGTTGGAACGCCGTCCCATTTGTCGAGACGGTGAAGCTTTGTATTTGTTGCCGTTGTGCCGTCGAGATCGCCCTCGTTCCACCAATACAGTGAACCGCCGACAACAAGGAGTTCCTTAACCCAGTCGCAGCCTACACCGGGAGCATAATCATACTGCATCCACACCTTCTCTCCGTCGAAACAATGCAGCTCGCCGCCACGCTGGGTCTCCACAGCGGCATCACCACCGGTAGCGGCGCAGAACATATACAGATTGTCGAAGACAACTCCACAGTCGGGGAACGACTCATGAGTATTCGTCGGTTCATACGTGAAAATATCGATACATCCGTAATTTCCCTTCTCGCATGTGGTGAAACCGAGTTCGCTACCGTATGTGGGATTGCCCGAACGGAACACAATCATCCCATTGTAAGGCTGGCCGACCATAGTTACTCCACCACCTATACCGAGGCCGTTGGCTCCGACTGCGGTGTTGGTATTATATATCTCATATGTCCCTTCCTCAGTGCCGTCGGAAGCCCAAGGTTCGTTCCCGGAATCCATAGACCATGCCTTGAAGAAAAGTTTCTCGTTGTAGAAGTTTATAAGATGCGCCGGAGATGAAGAAAGCGTGGAACCGGCTTTATTTACATTGGGCTCGACATTTATATCCTTTACAATATGAGTCCCTGCTTCCGTTCCGTCGGTCACCCAGATTTCTATACCGCTTGTCTTGCCGGTCTTGTCTGCCTCCTCAGCCTTGAAGAAGACCTTACGGCCTACGCGTTGCACCGGACCCCAACGGTTATCCGCCTCCTCGACACCCGGAAACGCACAGTCAACTCTTGCCACGAGTTTTGTTCCCTCTTCTGTGCCATCGGAAATCCAGAGCCATTTCTGGGGATTATCGTATTCAAGTTCGCTGTCGAAATCAGTCGCGAAGAAAATGAAGCGGTTCTCATCCATCTGGCAGAAACCTATAGGATTTGAGCTGTCCATCTCGTGGATATCCTTCACCATGTGGGTGCCGGCTTCCGTGCCGTCTGAAATCCACAACTCATATCCGTTCTCCCCATCGGTGGCAGAGAACACCACCTTGTCATTGAAACGTGTCAGATACTGGATATCTGACGTGCCGACACCGGGCAATATATCCTTAACCATATACGTACCGGCCGGAGTGCCATCGGTTACCCACAGCTCTTCGCCATGGTCTGCATCGGAGGCAGAGAAAAATGCTTTGTAACCTTTCTCCGGAGAACCTGCCACACAGAGGTTCTTCTGACCGTAGAATTGTTTGTTTTGCGTGATATTGGCTTTCACGCCTGTGGGCAACAGAGCCGTTGTGCCCTCGGGAAGCGTCTGTGCGACTGCACCCATGCAGCATAACACTGCCGATGAAAGAAGTAATGCCTGCTTTCTCATAGTTGTTATTGTTTGTTTAGTTAATTTGTTTTATATTAGTTTTTCGACAGCATCTCCGCCACTTCGGCTTTAGCCTGCTCTCGCGGCTTGGAGAAGATGCGCCGTATACGGTCCATATCGAATTTGCCGGCACGGTCATAGGTATAGATGCCATTTTTCTCAAGTTCCACATCTACAATCTGTGTGAAACAGAAACCTGCTATGTGATCGAGGCTGAGAACCACATTCACCTGATCCTCGAGACGGCGGTAATACTCCTCAATTGTGCGTGGTGCGCTACCATATCCCCAGAAAGCATCTTCCGATGCAACCTCCGGAGCATCCATTTTCTTATTCCACTGAATGCCGCCGAACTCATCGATCATATAGCATTCACCTTTGTATTCCGCACTCTCAAGCGGATGATGGACATATGGCTTACCGTTTTCATCGAGCGACAATTGTTTATAAAGGGCCACCGGATCCTGGACATATGTGTGTTCTGCGTATACATCAGTGAACCCGGCATGATGTCCGCCGCTCGAAGAAACCACCGGACGCGTGCGGTCGAGATTCTTGGTGAGGAAATAAAGATCATTCGTGAGGCGGTCACGCTGTCCGTCAACATCCTTAATCCATGTTTCATTGAGGGGCGACCAGGCAATAAGGGAAGTGACATTGTAGTCCCGGTCGATACATTCTTGCCATTCCGAAAGCATGTTGCGCGCGGCAACCTTATCTGTCCAGTTCATGCCCCAACTTGCTGATTCGCCCCACGTAAGGTAACCTAATTTATCAGCCCAATAGAAATAGCGGGGTTCGAATACTTTCTGATGGAGGCGAGCACCATTGAAACCGGCATCTTTTGCCAGTTCTATATCCCGGCGCAGTTGGGAATCATCGGGTGCTGTCCATTGTCCGTCTGGATAGTAACCCTGATCGAGAACGAGACGCTGGTAATAAGGTTTGTTATTGAGATAGAATGCATTCCCTCTGAGTTCTGATTTGCGCATTCCGGCATAGGATTTCACGTTGTCAATAACTTTGCCATCCTTGCCGCTAACAGTAAACTCTATATCATAGAGGAAAGGAGACTCCGGCGACCATGTTTTGGGATTTCTGACAGGCGCAATCACATAGGAACTGTTACTTGCAGTTATAGTCTTGTCGCACACCGTCTTACTTCCATCCTTTATCTTTATGTTAAGCTTTGAACAGCCATTGATATCATAAAATTCCGGTTCAAACACAAACTGGCTTCCATCAAGATCGGGAGTGATACGGCAACTCTTAAGAGAGCCATGCTCCAGGGCTTCAAGCCACACCGTCTGCCATATACCTGTAACCCGGGTATAGAAACATTCATAAGCATTTAGACGGCGGGACTGCTTGCCTAGGGGTTGCTGCCAAGACTTAACGTCATCTTCCACATATACCACCAAATCATTGTCAGCTCCATATTTCACAGCCTTGGAGATATCCATGGCAAAAGAAGCACCGCCGCCGTAATGAGTGAAAAGAGATTTTCCGTTGACAAATATCTCGGCGCGATAATCAACGCCACCGAAATTCAACATCACACGCTTGCCTGACCAACCGGAAGGCACATCTATCTTGCGGTGATACCACATGGCGTTTATGAAATCAGTATGGCCGACTCCGGATAATGAGCTTTCCGGGCAAAACGGCACCTTGATAATATCCTTGAATCCTGTGGATTTTTGAAAATCACGTTCCTTCCCACTTTTTCCGAAATCAAAAGTATAGCTCCAGTCTCCATTAAGGTTGACCCATTCGCTACGCTCGAACTGAGGACGCGGATACTCCGGACGTGGCACACTTGAATCATTCACCGCGGCTGCACTGAATCCCGATGAGATAGCCGCCATGGCAACCAAAGCCGGAACTGCTTTAATTTTCTTAAGATTTAAATTCATGGTTAATTTTGCGGTTAACTAATTTTTGATGTCGCAAAATTATATTAGGTAAGAAAGGGACACGGGTAGAATTGTTTTTAATGTTAGGAATTTTGTCTAAAAAACATCCCAAAGCCTTAAAAAATTCTTTCATTCGACAATATTACCATTAAGAAAAACATTATTACCATCCCGAAAAAAAGTCTTGGCATAAATTTGCATCGAAATCAATAATCATTTTTTTAGACTTCTAAATATCATGCATAAACGATCAAATGTTTCAGCGTTGCTGCTGATCGGTATTACTACATTGCCTGCCGTTTTCTCCGGAGCATGCAGCACGGGAAAAGACAAAGGTAATGAATTTACCGGCGAAGAAATTCTTTTTGCCGATCCTACAATATATACGGAAAACGGCAAATATTATCTCACGGGAACGCGCAACCGCGAACCGTTAGGATTCGCGTTGCTGGAATCCACCGACCTCAAGTCATGGAAACCGGCAAGACCGGATTCAATGATACTTCGGGGCGGAAACTCAACATTCGGGACTCAAGGGTTCTGGGCGCCACAGATCCTAAAGACAGAAGATGGCTACTGGTTCACTTATACAGCAAATGAACAGACCGTACTTGCCAAATCAGATCATCTTGCAGGAGACTACACCCAAAAAGACATCACGCCAATCGACAACAGTGAGAAAAATATCGACTCATTCCTATTCAGAGACGATGACGGTAAATGGTATCTTTATCATGTCCGTTTCGATAACGGCAATTTCCTGTGGGTAGGTGAACTTGACCCTGCCACGGGAAGCATAATTGAAGGCTCTCTCTCCAGATGCTTTAAGAATGACCAGCCCTGGGAGGTGACGGAAGCCTACGAAAGTGATCCTGTAATGGAAGGTCCGACCGTAATCAAGCTGGAAGGGAAGTATTACCTTTTCTATTCTGCAAACCATTTTATGAGTCCCGACTATGCCGTGGGATATGCCGTGGCGGACTCACCCAAAGGACCCTGGATTAAGAATCTTAACAACCCTATCATACACCGCGACATAGTGGGTGAGAAAGGTTCGGGACACGGGGACCTTTTCGCTGACAATGAAGGTAACTACCGATATGTGTATCACGTGCACAACTCAGACAGTGTAGTTTCTCCCCGCCGAACCCGCATCCTGACACTTAACTTCGACAAGAATCCGGAGACAGGCATATACGATATAACGGCCGATCCGAATTCCATTATAAAACCATTTATAACCGAAAAACAGTAGAAATCGATGGTAAAAAGATTGTTTCTATGCATGGGACTGATTGCGTCCCATGCATTTATGGTCGTATCCGCCACAAGTGTGGCCATTAAGTATCCGGGTAAGAAAAGTACGGAATATATTCTGACACAAGATTCCGACGGACTTATGAAGACGAATAAGAAAATCCCGTTGAGGATACAAAGGAACATTAAAAATAACGGGGACAATAAAATCCTGACATTCTCAATCATTGCAGACGAGACATGCTGGTTCAACCTGTCTGACACCATCGGCACGGGTATGAATACTGCCGATTGCGAGTTCTACATGCCCGGATTCTGGTATCATAAAAACCTTAGGTCTCCCAAAGAGGCTCCCTCATTCCATACTTCAAAAAGCTGGAGCGTGAGGGAAGACCGACTCAGTTCCCCCCTTACGGGAATATATGACAAAGTCAATAAAAAGGGTGTCAGCATTCTGCGCCTTGACCACAAAAAAAGGGGCGATGACTGTCTGGCTCAAAATCTTTCGGGAGAAGTGATTCTTACGGGGAAAACATCAATCGGCTCAACCGGCTTCCATAATGAGAACGGGGAGGCATCGCTAACACTAAGTTTTCCCTACCGGGAAACCCCTAAACGATATATCCGCAAGCTACAGCTTATCAACCCGGTGACAGCATTTGTCAAAATCGACAAAGGAGATACGATAACACTGAACTGGCAAATAAGGAGCAGCGACAATACGGACTATTCCGACTTCGTTGCCGACACATGGAATCATACATATGATACATTTCTCCCAGCTCCCATGACAGGTGTCATGAGCAATACTGACGCAAAAGAATATTTGAGTCATTTCTTCAGCACCAGTTATGTGGACGACTACGACCTTAAATATTTCTCAGGTGTGGAAATGCGCACGGATGATTGCAAAAACACTCCGGTATATCAGGTCGGATTCGTGGGACGTGTACTTATAAATGCCCTCAATGCCCTTGAATACGGGGAATCCACAGGTGACAAAGACATGATAAACAAAGCCAATACCATTTTCAACAGCACACTTTCCTATGGATTTACTCCCGATGGTTATCTCCGGGAAAACTTGAGACTTGACAATGAAAAAGAAAGCGATATAATGAGCATACGCCGTCAGTCAGAAGGAGCATATGCTTTGCTCTCATGGCTGAATTATGAAAAGAGAAGAGGACGGAAACATCCTGAATGGGAAAAGAAGACTGAAACACTTATGAACAATATCCTCCTCCTGCAAAATGCCGACGGCAGTTTCCCCCGGAAATTCAAGGCTGACAAAACACATGTAGACCCAACGGGGGGAAGCACCCCCTCGGCCACACTGCCACTCACGATGGCGTATAAATATTACAAAAACAAGAAGTATCTTGACTCTGCACGCGCCACCGGAAAATATCTCGAAAATGAACTGATCAACAAGGCTGACTACTTCTCATCCACGCTCGATGCCAACTGCGAGGACAAAGAGGCTTCGCTATATGCCTCCACTGCGATGTATTATCTTGCAAACGTTACTGGAGGAAAGGAGAAAGCGCATTATCTGGATCTCTGTAAGAAAGCCGCGTATTTCTGCCTGTCTTGGTATTATCTATGGGACGTGCCTTTTGCTCCGGGGCAGATGCTCGGTGATGTCGGATTCAAATCAAGAGGATGGGGGAACGTCTCGGTAGAAAACAATCATATAGATGTGTTTATCTTTGATTTCGCCACGGTCCTCGACAAACTGTCGGCACATTTCTCGGAACCGCGCTTCTCCGATTTCGCAAAGGTTATACAGACATCGATGCTGCAGTTGATGCCGATACAAGACAATATGTACGACATAGCCAAAGCCGGGTATTATCCCGAAGTCGTGCAACACACCACCTGGGATTACGGCAAGAACGGCAAGGGTTTCTACAATGATATCTTCGCGCCGGGCTGGACGGTCGCATCCCTATGGCAAATGCTCAGTCCGGAACGTCTTGACAACTGGAATTAAAAAAACGTCGGCCCATGAAAAAAATACAGTTAACGATACTTGTTCTATGCGCCGTCTGTCTCAACATCGCGGCTGAATACCGGACAGCGCGGGACATAGAATATTCCTCTAACAAGGATTCGTATTCACGTGAACGCTGCCGGATGGACATATACCATCCGGCAGATACTGCGGGACTGCCGGTAGTGATATGGTTTCACGGCGGAGGACTGACCGGGGGCAACAGGTTCATACCCGAAGAACTTAAGAACTCGGGATATGTGATTGTTGCCCCCGGTTACAGGCTTATGCCTAAAGTAGGAATCGGGGAATGCATAGACGACGCGGCAGCCGCTGTTGCATGGACGTTCAATAACATTCAGAAATATGGGGGAGACCCGTCAAAGATTGCCGTGGCAGGTCATTCCGCAGGAGGATACCTTACGAGCATGGTCGGTTTGGAGCGCAAATGGCTGAAAAAATATCACATAGAAGCAGACTCCATAGCCGCCCTCATTCCCTACAGTGGACAGGCGATAACACACTATGAACAGCGCAGACAACAGGGAATCTCCGAACTACAGCCCGCAATCGACGAATATGCCCCGCTCGCACACATACGCAAAGACGCTCCCCCGTATATCATCATCACAGGGGACGCAGACATGGAACTATACGGCCGTTACGAAGAGAACGCCTATATGTGGCGGATGATGAAACTGATTGGCCATCCCGATGTAAGAATCTTCAAGATCGACGGTCATGACCATGGAGCGATGGTCTCTCCTGCGCACCATATCCTCAAATCCCAGCTCCGCCGTATCTTCTCCAACCATTCTCCGCGCTGAATACTCCACGCTTCCAAAACAACGAGCCTAACAGCATTTGCAGTTAAAAGATCTATGGATTATATTTGCATATGAAATTATGAAGTGTTGAAATAAGCTATGGAAGATTTGAGAAAAAGGAAAACGGAGAACGTGGTCTACCTCTCGCTATGGATTGTGGCCATCGGACTGTATCTGCTCGATATGATGCGGGGACGCGCCGAAATGTCAATGCCATTGTTGGATGCGCACATAATCCTAAGGATGACAAAGACCGTCGTCCCCTTTAAATTACTGCTCGTCTCTTTGTGTTTTAGCGGACTGTAAAAGTTTGGATTCTCAGACCTTTACAAGTTAGATGACATTATTTCATCCAGGTATTGAAAAATGCCGCAATCTGGTTGAAGGGAATTTTGTCGAGATTGTCGTAGAGGTCACAATGATTGGCATCAGCCACTATCAACAGTTCTTTGTTGTCGCCATGCAGCTTCTTGAAGGCATCCTCGCCGAAATAACGGGAATGGGCTTTTTCTCCATGAACGACCATCACTGCATTACGTATCTCTCCGGCGCGGTCGAGTAGCGTAAAATTTATGAACGGCAATGCCGATGTTACATTCCATCCATCGGTAGAATTGCCTGAACGGGCATGAAATCCCCGTGGAGTCTTGTAGTAGGCATAATATTCCTTCACGAATTGCGGAGCGTCGTCAGGCAACGGATCCACAACACCGCCTCCACGCGTATATAAGCCGTTGCGATAATCTTCAGTACGCTGTGCGTTCATTGTTTCTTTAGCCTTGTAACGCGCGTCCGCATTGTCGTCAGCATCGTTGTAACCGTTTGATGTCACACGACACATATCATACATAGTGGATGCTACTGTAGCCTTTATCCGGGTATCGTTGGCTGCGGCACTGATTGCGAAGCCTCCCCATCCGCATATTCCGAGTATGCCTATACGGTCTGCATCCACATCCGGCTGCACCGACAGGAAATCAACGGCAGCCGAAAAGTCTTCGGTATTGATGTCAGGGGATGCCACACGGCGAGGCATACCTCCGCTCTCCCCGGTAAAAGACGGATCGAAGGCTATCGTAAGGAAACCTCTTTCCGCAAGTTGCTGTGCATATAGTCCGCTTGACTGTTCCTTGACCGCTCCGAACGGACCGCTGACAGCGATTGCCGGCAATTTCCCTTCAATCCCCTTGGGCGAATACATATCGGCTGCGAGCGTAATGCCATAGCGATTAACGAATGTAACCTTACGATGGTTTACTTTGTCGCTTTTCGGGAAAGTCTTGTCCCATCCTTGTGTCAGTTCCAACTGCTCGATTGAAGCGAGAGAAGTGTTTGTATTTTTGTCAATCATAGTTTGAGAGCTTATTGTCATGAGCGATGTGGCGAACATGACTGTTGTCATTATTTTTCTCATAGAAAGATTATTTACCGGTGCAAAATTAGACATTATCCATCAGTTACGCCTACCATGATTATGGCAGGAGCTACCATATTTGAAGATAATGATAAAAAACTGAATTTTAATGGCTAATTTTGCGGTATGAAAACGAATATGACTACTGTGAGGCTCGATTCAATCGACGCATACAACAAGCTGTACGGGCTGACGACACTCCATCCGCTCGTCACGGTAATCGACCTTAAGAAAGCCACGAAAAGGATTGACCGCATACGGATAAACTATGGGGTGTATGCCCTGTTTCTCAAAAACGGGGCGAAATGTTCCTTGAGATACGGACGCGAATACTACGACTATCAGGAAGGCACAATAGTCAGTTTCTCGCCGGGGCAGATAATCGATGTGGACAACACGGATGAGCCGTCGGCCCCGGATGTCGTGGGATTGATGTTCCATCCCGACCTGATATGCGGAACACCCCTCGCGTCAAAAATCGGCAGTTTCGGTTTTTTCAGCTATTCCCAGCGGGAGGCGTTACATCTATCGGAATCCGAAAGGAATATGTTTTTAGATTGCCTTGAAAAGATTAACCAGGAACTGGAACATCCTGTCGACAGCCATTCGGCGGACCTGATTTCAGCCAATATACAGCTTCTTCTTGAATATCTAAGCAGATTCTACGAGCGCCAGTTTATAACACGCCATAAGGTCAACTCATCTGTCGTGGCGGCTTTCGAGAATGAACTGTCAAGGATATATTCCGCCGGAGCAACTGTGAACGAGGTGCCGAAAGTATCTTATTTCGCGGACAGGGCGAATCTGACGCCCGGATATTTCGGTGACCTGATAAAACGGGAAACCGGGAACACTCCGCAAGAGATAATCACGCTATATCTCATAAATGAAGCAAAAAGGCGTCTGGCATCCACCGACACCGACATCAGCATCATCGCCTATGACCTTGGCTTCCAATATCCCCAGCATTTCAGCCGGCTTTTCAAACGTGCCACGGGTAAAAGTCCGAGCGCGTTCAGAAATGATTTCTATTACAATAACTGAAAAGATATGACCCCACAAGAATATAATGAATATGTAGCCGTTCATGGAACGGTGATAAATGATTCTCCGGAACATCGGTTCATGCACAAAGCCTCACAGGAAGCCATACGCATAACGATGGAAATCAACAACAGTTATCACACTCCGGATGAACTGCGTGTCCTGCTGTCGCAATTAACCGGAACGGAAATAGACGGCTCCGTCGGACTTTTCCCTCCCGTATATTCCGATTATGGCAAGAACCTGCATATCGGCAAGAATGTGTTTATCAATATGGGCTGCAAGTTTCAGGACCAAGGAGGCATTTTCATAGGCGACGGTTCCCTTATAGGACACAACTGCGTGATGGCGACTATAAACCATGACCCGGATCCGGCGAAAAGGGGGTCGATGACATTCAGACCGATCCACATAGGCAAGGATGTTTGGATCGGGGCAAACGCGACCATTACGCCGGGGGTTACAATCGGCGACGGGGCAATAATCGCCGCAGGAGCCGTGGTGACAAAGGATGTGGATCCCCGAACCCTCGTCGGCGGCGTCCCGTCCAGAATCATCAGGCATATAGACTGATGTTTATTATAACAAACTCCATTACTCCATGCCTCACGGATATCATAGTGCAATGCCTGATAAAACTCCCGGAAAGATAGAGGGAACACACTTATCTCATCGCCTCTGCCACGAAATATAGTGCGTATGTCTTTTGACAGGAAACGGGAGTTGCTGCCGGTCACATATACATCTATGTTGTCATGACCGTTAAGTCCGTTTACCTGTCGCTCAAAATTTTCGAGTTCCTGTATCTCGTCAAGAAAGACATAATTATATGTTTGGAAATCCTGATTTATTTCCTTTAATTTCCGGGATAGGAGATTTGCGCAATAACGGTCGTTTTCAAGTATCAATATATTTTTCATACCGTGGATTTTAATTTGTGAGCCTTAACCTGTCGTTTCTGTGCCTGTTTACAAGATAGGCGATAATGATCACCCCGCAGGTCAGCATTTCTGCCGATGGTATGGCAAGCCATAAGCCGGGTACGCCTATGATGCGAGGCAAAACAAGGAAACACGGCACGAGGAATATCACACCTCTAAGAAGAGTATATACAGTTGACGCAACCGCCTTTTCAATGCTTTGATAATATCCTATGAAAGCTATGTTTACAGCGAAAAATGCCGCGCACACCGCGAAATAAGGAAGTCCGTTGGCGGCAAGAGTATATGCCGTGTCACCGGAGTCAAGGAACAGCCCGGCAATCTTGTCGGCTCCGAACATCAGGAAGAATGTAATGAAGAAGCCGGAGATGAGAGCGGTCTGCAAAGACATCTTCAATGCCTGACGCACGCGGTCGGTCTGGTGGGAGCCATAATTATAGCTTATGATTGGTTGCGCCGACTGTGCCACAGCATTTCCTATCGAGAACACCACGGGGAACAGGTAGCACACCACCGCAAACGCAGCCACTCCGCTCTCTCCAAGCATTGCCAAAAACATGTGATTGCCCGTAAGCATCATAACGCTCATGGCAAGCTCCGTCAACAGTGTCGCAAAGCCGATTTTCATCATATACCCTGTGTTGCGCAAGGTCAACAACAGTGATGTGACAGAGATTTTGAGCCGGTAGAAATACAGCTTGTTATGAAATCTTAGGAAATATATCAGAGCCATCGCCCCGCCTACAACACATGATATTGAAGTCGCCATAGCCGCCCCCATCGTACCCATCTGCAAGGGGAATACAAAGTACCAGTCAAGGCCGATGTTAAGTATCGCCGCCACGACCTGTATCCACATCGCATATTTCGGTGAACCGTCAAGTCGTATGAGCATCATGCCCACATACTGCACGCACAGGAACAGTATGCCGGGAAGCATCCACAGCATATATTTGATTGCATTTGCTTCAAGCAGAGGGCTTGCACCGAGAAGGTAGACTATCTTTTTCGAGAACAGCAGGCATACCGCACATACCAAAGCCATTATTATTGACCCGACCACAAAAGCCTGCGTCATTATTATCCGGGCAGCCTTGAGTTTGTTTTCCGACATTCTGATACCGGCAATCACCGAAGCCCCTATGCCGAACATAAGACCTATGCCCGTACTCACCATATATATCGGCGACACGATATTGACAGCCGCCAGACCGTCGGCACCGACACCGTGACCGACAAATATACCGTCGATAACTGTCAGCGCGGATGTGAAAATCATAGCCACGAGTGTCGGGAAAAACAACGCCCGGAACAGTTTGCCTATTTTACCGTTGCCGAAGTCAAGTTTATCCCTTCCGAGATTTCTGTTTTCTTCCATAATTTAGAGATTACTGTTATTTATGCTGCAAATATCATTCGCGTGTGAAAACTTAGCGAACGTCAGCCGTAGGCTGGTGCGCGGTGCCGAAGGCGAAGTTTTTCACCGCAAAGTTAGATATGAAAAACCGATGAAATATGGTGATTTTTCGGGGTATCTTGGTACAAATCAATACAGCATGGCTGAAAAATCGAAAAAAATGCACTAATTTTGTCTTGTTATGAAACCACAATATCCCGGAAATACAACCGGCGTAACCGACTGGAAAGACAGCGTCGGGCGCCCGGTGAGAACCGACGGCTGCATATTCTTCCTATGCACCGCAGGCATGGCGGCAGTGTCGGTCAATATGCAGAAAAAGCCGCTTCGACGAGGCGACCTTCTCGTGCTTACATCCGATATGTTTATGTCGGTAGAGGCAGTATCGTCCGGCTTTTCGGCAGATTATGTATCACTGTCAGGTATAATGCTTGAAACGGCATACTATAAAATATCAGATATATCTTTATGGGATTATCTGCATTTCACCCCGGTCATTCCGTTAAATGCCCGACAGCAATCATTGATGGGCGGCTGGATTGCACAGGTTGGCTGGATTTTGGATAATATGCCTTCCACAAACCGTATCACCATGCTCGGCTATATGGTATATAACCTCTTTGTTGCCATTGATGCCGAGTTTGCCAAAACGGATATAGAGGCACGAATGGAATATAAGAACAATGCACGTGACATAATAAACAAATTTTGGTCTCTTCTTATGAAAAACTCTCCTAATGAGAAAGAAGTAAGATTTTATGCCGACGCATTGAGTATAACCCCGGACTATCTTTATAAAGTGTGCCGACGGATATACGGCATTTCGCCGAAAGCGTTGATAGACCAGCAACTGGCAGTGGAGATAAAGACACTTTTGAGCGACACTGAAATGACTGTCAGAGAAATAGCAGACCGTCTATGTTTTGAAGATGATTCTTACATGTGCCGTTTCTTTCGACGGGCAACGGGGCTATCTCCAATACAATTCCGGTTACGTGCAAAATTATCCTCCAAAAACTAATAATTTGTGCTATGCGGGCTGTCTTTTAACTGTCGAAAATACTTTTGTTGTAGTTCAGCCACAAAAGAAGATTTATCCTTCGGTTGTTTTGGGGCTTGGGGTGGCGTGATATTCACTGCTTGCTGTTGCGGTGCGGTTGGTTTGATTTCCTTGCCGTCGGCATTATCAGCAACGGTTTCATGCTTTTGGGCAAGGTCGGCGGTGATTTCTTTCTGCGAAATCGCTTGTGCGATGATGCGGTCGAGGGCGGCAAGTTCGGATTTGAGGGTTTTCAGTTAATCTTCCACATCTTATCAGAGACATTTGATTTTTATAAGTGCACAGCGATGGCCGTCAGCGTCATTCCGACACGTCGCAGACCGGTCTTGTCCATACTCTGTGTGAGGACAGGCAGCGGCATTGGCTATGCTTGTTGGATTGGGTACGGCTGTTTCCGTCGCTCATGGGCGACATTCCCCCGCCGTCGGGAGGCATCGGCTACGTGAGCCGGATCGGGATAGTTCTGTCAGTCATTTTCTTTCTTAATTTTGGATGTTGAACTTAGTGGTGAAACATTGTTTCTTTCTAACTATGACCGCACAGCTATATGACCGTAGGACCATAGATAGGTAGTTTGTTTGCCTTTAATATTCCGAGTCAGGAGGTTTGCCCGCTTTATTGGAAGATACATACTTTGCCGTTCAGTAACCAATCTCCGTAAATCATAAATAAAACAGATTGTTCGGAAGTACATTTTATATGTCTATTTATAGCAGTCTTACCAAGTGCCAAGGAACATTATTGGCAGGTCAGCTTTCAAACTTGCAGTTCAGGAGGAAAGTTCGTTATATAATAGGTAGGTTGACTTCCCGGAAGGCGAGCTTTCGAGCTAATCTCTACACAAAGAAACAAAATAAAATCCATTTTGTCAATACCCCAAAATCTCCAACTTGTTAGGTGTGAGCGGTCAAGGTATCGGTTTTCCTCACTTTTCCCCGGATTTCCCGAAAACGGGGCCGAATTTTTAACATTTCAAGGGCGAAAAATTTTCTCAGTGCCAATCATCAGCTCTCCAAATCCGACATAAAGCATCGGAATTTCGCCCAAATTTTTTCTCGCCGTTTGTAATTGCCGAGAAATTTTCGTAACTTTATATAAGCACCGAGGGGCTGAACACCCTCCGCAGGCATGGAATAAGGCGTGAGAGTACGACTTTCGTACACCTTTAATGGCAAACCGGGCTGCCATGACGGGCATAACTCCTTATTTCATAATAGGTAAGATGTACACTCGTACATAGCAAGGTGTCCGAATAGTAACTATTCGGGTTTTGGGTAACTCGCGTTCCCACAAAAAAACCTTGCTATGTGAGGCTACCCTCCGAAGTCGGGCATCCCTGTTCCAAACCTGCGGTTGGCAGAGGCTCCGCGTTGCAGTCACCACTTAATCCACTTTTTTATGACACATTACATCAACAAAGGCGGACGACCGCCGGTTGCCAACAAGTGCAGCCACCATGTCAAAGTCAGTTTTGACGACCTCGAATGGGATGAACTCACCCGAATGATGGAACGGGCCGGAACCACCGTAAAGGCTACTTTCATCAAGCAGCTTATCTTCGGCAAGCCCTTCAAGGTGCTTACCTCCGACAAATCCCTCGCAGTCTATTGCGCCAAACTCTCGGAGTTTTTCGCCCAGTTCCGCACAATCGGGGTGAACTACGACCTAACCGTGAGAACCCTCCGTGAGAATTTCACCGAGAAAAAAGCGATGGCCGCTCTCTACAAGCTGGAGAAACTCACCATTGAAATGGTGGGCGTGATGTCGGAAGTCGTGTCGTTGTCGGAAAAATTCCAGCAGCAATGGTCGCTAAAATCGCGATATGGTTTTGACTGATTTTCCGTGCAATAGCATGGAAATCCGGAAATAAATCGCTATCTTTGCCACTGAATCGCAGTCATAAATTTTTGATTGTGGATTTAGTGGTGATTCGGCGGGAGGGGTACCCGCCGAATTTTTCAAATTTTTATCCCACCCAACACCACTACAAAATCCACTTAATCCACAAATTTATGGACACCATTGAAATTGAGCGAGAAGTATTCGACGCACTGATTGGGCGTGTCGATTTTCTTCATAAGACGGTCAAGGCTTTGTATAACGAGCTGCGCGACAAAAGATTGTCAGACTGGCTCAACACCAAGCAGACCTGCGACTATCTCCACATATCCGAGCGGAAACTCCGCACCATGAAAGAACGGGGCAAAATCGGGTTCTCCCACCTCGGCAGGCTCTCGCAGTTCAAGGGCGGCGACATCGCCAAGTTAATCATCAAAGAGGAAGGAGCAGTGCAATGAAAGAAACAGTTACCGCCACCGACCCGCGCATAATACGCCTGACAGCTCAAGCCGACGATATAACCGCTATGTGCCAAAAGCTGAAAAATGAATACCACCCATTGCTCCACGGCAAGCGGTTCATCACCGATGCCATGCTGTCAGAGCTGCTCGGAGTTTGCCGACGCACCACGCAGGATTACCGCGACCGGGGTCTAATCCCATATTACCGTCTTGACGGAAAGATACTCTATGCCGAGGAAGATGTTGAAATCTTCCTGCAATCCAACTATCGACCCAAATTCGACTAAATTGTCGCTGACAATCTATTGGGATGCAATAGATTGTCAGCGATTATAATTATATTTTCGATAATTCGTTGTACCTTTGCATTCCAATAATACAAAACAACAGAATAAATAATCATGTTCTTCTTTCAGGATAAATTGCCTCGTTCCTTTGGAAATGAATATGACAATCATATTATTTTCAATGAAATAAAAATCATCCAAGATTTTTATGAAGCATTGTCATACTGTAATATTTCTCCGATTGAAAATGCAGCTTTCATGTCAGATTCTAAAGTTTTTTCTACATCGACATATATTTATAGTTCGATTGAAGGGACATTAGAGTCAATCTCAGTATTACTTCATAATGGCAGGTGTAATGATGCTTTTGCATTAGTACGAAAATATTGTGACTCGATTATTTTAGATATTTATAAAAATATATTATCAAAGCAAGTTGATAAAGAATTTTATGAAAGTCTATCATTAGAAGTTTACAAAAACAATAAAATAAAACAATGGATAGACGCAGAAAATCGATTGTTTGAAGAACGTGATATAGTCAGTGTTTATAAAGCAATCAAAAAAGAATATCCGGAATTAACGAAGTTGTTTAATCTTACTGACAAATCAACTCTTTATCATAAATTAAGAGATATATGTAATGACAATATGCACTACAATTATCTTTACACAATGATGGCAAATGATGCCAGTATGATTCAATCGCGTAAAGATTTGTGGATGCCATTATTAAAAAATATGGCAAAAGCCATTAGATTATTTTTTACAATCCATTTTTCATTTATATATGTTGGGGATGCATGGACGTTGATGTCCCCGGATTATATAGATTATATGGATTGTGGTATGCAACCACCGCCCGGTTGTGAACGTTGGGTCCCCAATCCAGTCCAAATAGCATTTTCTTCAATTATTCAAAAATACACTCCCAAGATTTCTGAGTATCTATTGAGTCTTGATTTAATGGATTTAGAGTAACGGCAACCGAGCTATGGGCTTCGGTTGCCGTTGTCATTGTTTTTCGCGGCCTATGTCAGTTCAACATCACACAATCGAACTTATGGCGCATGGAGGCCATATCATCATATATGGTCTTATCCTGCGTTTTTGCGTAGATCTGCGTCGTGCGGATGTCGGAGTGACCGAGCATTTTGGCTATGCTCTCAATCGGAACATGGTTGCTCAACGAAAGCGACGCAAAGGTATGGCGCGCCAGATGTGTCGTGAGGTGCTTCTCAATCCGGGCAAGGTCTGCTATCTCTTTGAGATAGGCGTTCATCTTCTGGTTGGTGATTACCGGGAGCACCACGTCTTTTTGAATGACGACCGGATTTGTCGCATACTTCTCGGCAATTTGGCGGGGCACGGCGAGCATAGGGATAATGCTCATCTCCCCGGTTTTCTCGCGGGCTTTGCGTATCCATGTGTTGCCCTCGGCATCGGTGGTGATATTTGACCGCAGGAGCGATTTGATGTCGCAGAACGCCAAGCCGGTGAAACAGCAGAACACGAAGGTGTCACGCACCACCTCAAGACGGGGGATGTCCTTCAGGTCAAGTTTCATCACCGCTTTCAGTTCGGGTTCGGTGAGAAATTGGCGTTCCGTGTGGGTACGCTGGTATTTCTTGCCGATAAAAGGGTCATGGGTTATCCACTTGTGGGCGAGAGCGTACTGCATCACATTCTTGACGCAGCGCACATAGCGTACAGCAGCATTGTTGGCACATTTTTTTCTCATGCGGAGAAAATGCTCGAAGTCGTCTATTATGCCGGAGGATACATCACGAATGGGGATGTCCTCCACGTTCTGCGTCAGCTTGAAAAACTCCACGAGGTAGTCAACGCAACGCTCCCAACGCTGATATGTGGCTTTCACGATGTCGCCACGATCAAGTTCCTCCTTGCGCTTGAGGTTGGTTTCACGGAACACATCGCACAGCATCTTCGGTTTCTCCACCGTGCCGAGAAAGTGGTCACGCAGGATTTTCGGGTTCACCATCTTCCCCTCACGCACAAGCATGTTGTGGATTTCGAGGAAGCGGGCTTTGACAACCTCGATGTACTTGTTCAGTTCGAGGTCACGGCGCGAGCGGCCTTTCGACATGGCGCGCTTCTGGTCCCAGTTCTCCGGGGCGACGCTGCGGCCGAGGTTCATCTCCGCAATCTGACCGCTGACGGTGATACGGACAAAGATTGGATACTCGCCGTTGCGGAGGGCGCGGGCTTTCCTTGCGATGAACGACAAGGTAAAATAAGAGTCATGTAACATAATTGAAATTGTGGTTTAATGGTTACATAAATATAATCATTTTCGCCCAATTTCACAACAGGCAAGCACAAGAAAATCAACGCCGTAAGGCAAATCCCGTGAACACTTCCGTGAACAGGAAGATATTTCCGGATTTTGTTCACGGATTATTGTTCGGCAATTTCGTCGTATTTCACCATTCTGCCGACTTGTTCACGATTAGACGCTCTACAAAGCACGGCTGAACAGGCGTAAAAGAGTTAAAAACGGGACTAAATCGGTGGTCAAACAGTTAAAAACCTAAATTGATGTTAAATTTTGCCCGAAATCAACTCAAATTCTCCGAAAAGTGGGGATTTGAACCCTGCGGAGAGTATAAAAGCCCCACTTTCAAGACAGCAAATCGCAGAAAAACGCAGAAGGTTAGATAGTTACAAATCCCACTCGTAAATCGTGAACAAAACTGTTCACGGCACGGGCTGTTCACGAATTGCACACCTCTGAACCCTACAATGTGCGTTATTTTGCCGGATAGGGGCATTACAAAAATCGCTGAAACTGTCTTAGTTTCAGCGATTTGCTTGATTTTGCCGTTTGGCTTGGTGACCCCGGAGAGATTTATCTGAAACGGGGTTAAGTGTTCTGTCTATCAATACGTTATAATTCTTGAAAATCATGGATGTTCCCTTTTTGCACACCCGGATATTTCAATGTTCTTCGTATTTCTACAACGCAAAGTTAGTAATAATGTTCTGATTTTAGGCTGTTTCCGTAGTTAAAAATTCCTATCTTTGTATTAGGGCGAATGTCACAGGCAGAAATAGCGTCGCATGTTTATCGTATCACTTATCGTATCATTAGATTTATCGTGCCATTATCGTGCCATTATCGTGCCGTTTATCGGGTCATTTATCGGGTCATTTATCGGGTCACAGGAATGACCCGATAAATGGAGGGTGCCTTAATTTCGGCAATAAGCGTGGTCTATTGCCGAAGTTAAGCGAGTATTCTAATTGTCTTGCAGAAGCTCGCTTGTCTTTGCCCAGTAATAGAAGGCTTCAGGAAATATCCGTTTTAGCTTGTTCAGTTTTCCTGTCAATGCTGGTGCAATCGACATATCCAAAACAATCTCCGGTGTGCCGGAATATTTTTCTATTGTTGTAACGCCCTTGCGTATGCAGGTGGATATATATGCCGCCTTTGCCGAGTCAACTATGGCATGGTCAATATGATAGCTTGAGGTGTGGATAAACGATTTTATCTTCTTTATTCCATCCTGCAAAATATCGAACTGTCCGACTCCTTCTTTCCCTCTGGTTGCGATAAGTATTGAGGTCTGCAAGATGTCGTCAAATACTGCCTCCATATTGTCAATACCACGGTATGCCATTTCTACCGCGACTATCCTACGGAAAGATTGGGCGGTTATATCAAGGTTGTCCACCCTGTCAAACAGCCTCGCTATGTCGTAGAGTTGTTTTATGATCTCGACGGAGCATACTTTCTCTTTCTTGTAGTATGGTATCCCGGTTGTGTTTGGCGCAAACGCGGTAAGTTTATCACCGAGTATGTCACCAATCGAAGGCACCGTTACATTCAGCGGTTCGCCGTCAAGTTCTATAAATGGACTTGCAATAGGAATTTCAAGCGTGTTCCTGTAATGGCAATCCTCATACAGCACATCAAGCAGGATATATCCCTCACCGCTTACCCGGTCGGTATATGCCAACTGATAAAAGAATTTTGAATGGCTTTTAGGAATATTCTTTCCGGGTGACTTACGTTCTACAAGGTCTATCTTCGTAAAGCCGAAATCCTTGAAATCCGAAAGGTAGTGTTCAATCTCCATGCCGGGAGGACATATTATGTCAATGTCGATACTCAATCGGTTTGTCGCACCGCCAAGTAATAGCATGGTTGCTGTGCCACCCTTGAAATGGAAGGGGCAACCGGATTTTACGAGCATCTCAAGCAGAGAAAGCGCACGCACCACTTTTTCGATTAGCTGGATGTCATTGTAGTTCAGCCTTTGGGCAACTTGTTCGCACCATTGACGTGTGAAACATTCGGATTTAATCATGGTCAGTCGTTGTAGTTCAAAATTGTCTGCATTGTTTCCCGTATTCCTCGCCGAGAGGCGTAACGCAACATTTTAGGGGCGTTTATAGAATAGAGCGACCGGGCGTTCTGCATAATGTTGAATGTCTCGTTGCCTTTCAGATAATAGAAATCCGGATCGGCGTTTATATCCACAAGCATTTTTTCCAGTGTCGGCATCATTACTCCGTCAACCGTCTTTATAGGAGCTTCGGTTGTAAGGGCTTTTACGATTACTGATTTTTCGGATAAATCAACATAATCAGACATAAAATCTTCCGTCGGCTTATGATATGCCTTTATCTTTTTATCGGTCAAATAGTGAAAGACAGCCTCCGTAGCGTCTTTCGGTACCTCGATATATAAGCAGTTATTTGCCGAAAGGTGATGTTGCAGCGAGTTAATGTCACTGCCTGAATACACCACTATGTCAATCAATGGAAATGCCCTTCTCAAATCGGCATATAGATTGCGCAAATCCTCCGTCAATGACGGTATGAAATCACTTTTTGCCTGTTTTCCATACAATCCGCGTGACAATCTTGACAGATGATTTTGCTTGATTAGTTTCTTGATATGCCAAAGCAGGCCGGAATCGGAAATATCCTCCCGGTCACGGACATAACCCGCCAGTTCGCAAAGGGTGAAGCAGTTGCGGCTATTGGCGAAATCCTGTATCAACTCGGCTGTACTCATGTATCTATAACAATTTTACAGCACAAAGTTAGCTTAATTTCGGCAATAAATCAAGTTTTTTGCCGAAATTAAGTGTCCGGTTGCACTACGGAAACGGATAGAGGCTTGACGGCTCACGGTGTCTGCGTCGGTTGTGCCGTCAGATGGCGTCGGTGATCCGGTGGGTCACTGACACCATCCGACCGCACACCGACTATGGGAGAAGGCTACATGGAAAACCCAGGCTCGGTTGACCCTGTGAGCCAGACAATTTTGACCCCTATGAC
>CAJTZS010000045.1 GCA_910584055.1 uncultured Muribaculaceae bacterium
TTTCGCGTCAGCCCTTGAAGAGGGCAATTAGTTATAACCCCACATCGGACATGGACTCACAGGGTGTCACCCCACACCGCTCCGCCTGCTTCCTTGCAGAAGCGGCGCATCGATGTGGGGCTATAATTAAGTGCCTTCTTCGAAGGCTGTCGCAATATGCCGCCGTTGCGAGCAACAGCGGCTCCGCCATCCGGCTATATGCAACGACGCGTCATTTTATTAACCTCGCAGAGCCGCAGAGTGGCAGAGTATGTCTGTCCGGTTATCAGAGGTCGTTTCCACTCCTGCCGAGGAGCAGAGACTGCCGCGAAAATCACCGCGACAGTCTCTGCAACTCAGCCGGGAGTTCACGACCCTAAAAAAGACAGTGTGTCGATTCTTTGCGCCCTCGGCAACTCTGCGAGGAATAATATTCTGTTCGATAAATGGGAATTTAACGGTTTCTGGAAATGGATGAAATCGCAAAAAAAGGTGATATCTGAGAAGGAAAATACATATAAACCGGTTGGGATGGATTATATGTCAATGCGTATATATTTACTTTTTAATTTAGTATATGTGCTGATAGTCAGTAGGATGGGATTTTACGAGTTTACTTTGGAGTCTTACCGGCGAATGTATATATAAAGAAAGGGTTGTAATTTTGTTGTCGAAGTTCGCGGGGTGAAAACATTATGATTTCAGTTCTACAAGTGTTTGATTCACCATCATATTGAAAAACTCACTTATTGGAAATAAAGGCACAAGCCGGAATAAAGCTTGCAACCCGCTGCTTATATCTTCTTAAACAACAAAAACACATTAACCTAAACCAAACAATTCATTATGAAAAGAAATCTACTATTTTTAGCTATGGCAGCGGCAGTTTCCCTGTGTGCCTCAGCAGAGGTGACGTATTATCTGGCATTCCGCGGCACAGCCACTGTAAACGGGAATAAAATCACAGGCAATTTCACGAATACTGTCAGTAAAATGGCGCCGTTCTCCAATAATGGTGACGGCTCTTACAGCGTGACGATAGATGAATTGCAGACTGAAACCGGAGGCTTCAAGATTCTGCATGACGACCAGTCGTTTATAGACGGTGTCACTGACGAGTTTAAAGGCACAGAATCGACCTGGAAAGCTTCAACATGGCATACCATGTATGGCGCTCCACTTTCCGGCGGACTCGTGAGCCTTGATAAGGATGCGGAACCTACAAAGCTTGTGAATTTCGTGAGCTTGAATAAGGAGACCGGACATTCTCCCGGTGAAATACAGTTTGCCGGTGGTGTCAAGACAGCTAAAGATGTAAAATTGACATTCTGGCCCGAGTCCGGGATGCTTTCGGCAGAAGGAACTCCTGTCGATTATAAACAATTAGGATATTGCTGTGCCGTAAACAAATGGGGTGCGCCCGCAGATAAATTCCTTTTTACACACGAAGGGAATGGCATATATACCGGAACAATAAATTTTACGGACGAAATGCTCGCAAAGGACGAGACATATAAGACATTCAAGATCCGCAATGTCACGAATACCAAACCGGTGTATGGATTTGCAAAAGATGGCGGTAATGAGGTTTTCGGACGTGTGGCTGACTTGACACGCGCAGGGGAGGGGATGACCCAACAGCTCACTGGATATCATGTAGATTCCGAAAAGCGCAGAGAGCCGGGAATCGGGTCGGGGAGTGCAAGCACCAGTGTGACCCTTCCTGCAACTATCAAGGCAGACCTTAGCGGAGAGTACGATGTGCGTTTCGATGCCAATACGGGAGAATTGACCTTGACACCGGCTCCGGGGAATCCAACTGCCGTTGAAAATATCGCGGCGGAACCAGATGCTTCTGTTGAGTATTACAACATGCAGGGTATCCGCGTTGCAAATCCAGAGAACGGTCTCTATATCGTTAAGCATGGCAACAAGGTTTCAAAAGTGATTGTGAAATGAGTAGGAATAGTAAGTATGCCATTTCAGCCGCGATTGCTTCGTTGGCTTTGATGGCCGTGGCGATGACCGGGTGCGGAGGAAACGGCGATGAGCCGGAACCTCCGGCCCCCACGCCAGGACCTGTTACGGAGGAGGATGTCAATCCGCCGTTCCGGACGGATGACAATGAAATCAACATCCTCTTTATTGGAAACAGTTTCACGCAGGATGCCACGGAACATCTGCCGGGAATGCTTGAGGCTTCAGGGGTGAAAAATGTGCACATGACACGCCTGTTCCATGGAGGATACACCCTTCCCGAATATCTCACGAATTTCGACAAAGAGAATATTTGTGCGGCAAGGAGCTATCATCCCGGTTATAAGCAGTGGAACAGCAATGAATCGCAGGATGACTGTCCCGCAAAGATCCTGAAATCGCGAGAATGGGATATCGTGGTGTTTCAGGAGCACACCGGACGCAAAGAAGGGTGGGAATGGCCCGGCACTCTGAAAGATGCCCTCGAAGGATTGCGCAAGAGGATTAATGATGCGCAGCCGGATCATAAGCCTACAATCGTGTATCTTATGTCGCAGACTTACAGCAACGGGTCCAACGTACTGAAAAACAGTTTTTCCGACAATCGCAACATGATGTTCGCCACTACCTGCTTTGTGGCAGGCAAGGTGCTGGAGCGCACGCCGATTGACAAGATTATATCTACCGGGGCTGTGTTGGAGAACCTGCGCGCAACGAGCCTGAATGTAGACAACGGCATGCAGCTCACCCGCGACAGTTACCATATGGACTACGGTATCAGCCGATATGCGGCGGCGTGCGCCGTGTTCGAAACCCTTATCACTCCTACGACAGGTAATAATGTGTCTGACTGCAATTACAGATATGACAAGTCGAGCACCAAGAACGGAGAATATTCCACACCGGTGACGGATAAGAACGCGCCGATAGCTCAGGCTGCGGCACATGCAGCTGTGGTCAAGCCGTTCGAGGTTACTGAACTCGGATTGTAAGAATCCGGAAAATGTTATATATTTGCAGGATAGACACCAATTTATCCATTGCCCATGAAACTCTCAACCCCGATTGCAATCATCATTGCATCAGTATCCTTTTTGCCGGTTATGGCGGCTCCTTCCAACGAAGAATTGCTGGAATGTCTCGACTCTTTGCTATTAATCCGCAATGACCTTGACAAGAAGCGGCAGTATATCGTGGAAGATTACCGGCATAAGCTGTCGGATGCCCGCAATGATGACGAGCGTTACCGGCTCAACAATATGCTGTATGAGGTTTATTCGCATTACAGCATAGACTCTGCGATGAATTATCTTGACAGGAATTTCAAGATAGTAGACGCGGTGCGCGACACGCTCCGTATTGCTGACCTGAAGATAAAAAAATCTTTCCTTTATGCCGCATCCGGGCTCCTGATGGAATCTGCGAATGAGATATCAGGGTTGCAGAGTAACAATCTTCCTTCCAACATCCGCAAGGCATATTTCGCCCAGATGGCTTATCTCTATGATCATATGGCGAATTATCTGCGCATTAATCCGATAAGCACGAATGCATATTTCGACAAATCGAATGAGTACAAGGATTCCCTTGTGTCTATAATGACGAATGAAGATCCGGAATATCTCTGGTTCAAGGGATGGAGTCGTCTGGGGGCACCTGTTGAAAAACGGAAGGAGATAATCCGCGAATTGAGGAAAGATTTGGATAAATCCACTCTTACAACTCCCTATGATGCCAAGAACGCCTATATTCTCGGATGTCTCTACAGTAAGAACGGAGATGCGGACAATGCATTGAGATACGTTGCAATGTCTGCGATTGCAGACGTGCAACTTTGTAACCGCGACATAGCTGCACTGCAGCGTCTGGCGATGATGTGTCTTGAGAGGGGAGATGTGGAACGTGCCCATAACTATATCGGCTATTGCATGGATGCGGCCCTTAAATATCCGAACCGGGTGAGGGCAAGCACTATAGCACCTCTGCAACACCAGATAAATGCCGCCTATCAGGAGAAACTGCGCACGCAGGAACGTATGCGCAGGATGTTTCTGATTCTTGTCAGTATTCTCAGTGTCTGTTTTGCGGTGGCGGTATTGGTGATTATCCGTGAGATGCGCCAGCTGAAGGAACAGCGGAAAGGGTTGGACGAAGTGAATGCGTTGCTCAATGCGAGGATAAAGGAGCTATCGGAAACAAAGTCGCAGCTTTCAGAGGCAAACGATAAACTTTCATCACTCAACTCCCAGCTGAAAGAGGCAAACACGGATCTCAACGAATCCAACTATGTGAAAGAGGAATATGTGGGATATGTATTCTCTTTGTGCTCGCACTATATCAAGCAGATGGATGACTTCCGGCGCACTATCAACCGCCATGCCAAAGTGAAACAGTGGAACGATGTCCTGACCCTTACGGAAGGGAAAAGCATGGAGAAGGATGCCTTAAAAGAATTCTATACAAATTTCGATACGATATTCCTGCATCTGTATCCTCATTTTGTAAGCGACTTCAATTCCCTATTGCAGCCGGACCAGCGGATATTCCCGAAGGAGGGGGAGCTTCTTTCCACGGAACTGAGGATATACGCGCTTGTAAGGCTCGGCATCACCGACAGCGTAAAGATTGCCGATTTTCTGCATTGTTCACCTCAGACCGTTTACAACTACAGATTCCGCACACGTAACAAAGCGATTCTTCCCAAAGCGGAATTTATCGAAGCCGTGAAGACCTTGGGGCACGTAGTGATAGAATAAAGAAAAGAACAACAACTAACCTATACATTTAATGAAAACAAAACGCATTTTAATGCTGCTTTCAGTGCTGGCATTGTTTCTGTCGGTATCTTTTACAGCATCAGCCGTTCCGGTTACCGTGAACGGTACGGTCGTTGACGAATCCGGAGAACCGGTGGTCGGGGCAACCGTAATGGTGAAGGGCACCTCTGTCGGCGCCTCTACGGATCTCGACGGTAAGTTTTCCTTCAAGGCGGAAAAGGGCGCAAGGATAATCGTAACCTCGGTGGGTTATACAAGTGTCGAGGTCAAGGCGCAGCCCGAGTTGAAAATTACGCTCAAAGAGGATCAGGCTCTTCTTGACGAAGTGGTTGTGATCGGTTACGGACAGGTCAAGAGGCGTGACGTGACCACCGCCATCTCGACAGTGGACAAAAAAGATATACAGAACCGTCCTCTTGTAACGGTAGGGCAGGCCCTGCAGGGGAAGGCGGCCGGTGTTCAGGTCGTCCAGGGCAACGGCGCTCCGGGGTCCGAACCGTCGATTCGCATACGGGGAGCATCATCGTTCAATGGGGATAATGATCCGCTTTATGTGGTTGACGGAGTGGTGATGAGCAATATAAAATATCTGTCGCCCAATGAAATTGAGAACATGCAAGTCCTGAAGGATGCTTCTGCTGCCGCCATCTATGGTAGCCGCGCCGCCAACGGAGTGATACTCATCACCACCAAAAGCGCGGATTCCGAGCGGGCGAAAGTCTCCCTTAACGCCAGCTATGGCATCACGAACATAGTGAACAGGTTTGAAGTGCTCAACACAGCTCAGTATAAAGAGCTTCAGGATGAGATTGTCGGCGGTATCGCTCTTCCCGACGATCTGACAGACCAGACCGACTGGTTTGACGAGACCTACAAGACAGGGAACACCCAGAACTATCAGCTGTCCGTGTCTCAGAAGTCCAAGAACATGAGCTATTACATCTCCGGTGGCTATACCCGGGAGAACGGAATCCTTAAAAGCTCTTTCTATCAGCGTTATAATTTCCGCGTGAAAGTTGATGGACAGGTCAGGAAATGGTTGAAAATCAGTGCCAACATGCAATATGCCGACGCGATGTCGAATGGCGGCGGCGCAATGGGCACGGGAGCGAATCAAGGGGGCGTGGTCCTGGCGGTGATCAATACACCGACATATGCCCCGGTGTGGGATCCGGAACACCCCGACCAGTATTACCGTAATTTCTACGGCATGGCAAATTACGGCAGTCCGGCTGAAAACCAGGCCAGAACGGCCGATACCCGTTACCGTCTGCATTATTTTCTGGCTACGGGCGAGCTGCTTTTCACCATTCTCCCCAATCTGACGTTGAAATCTACCTATACGCTGCGCCGCAACAACGGGCATGACACTACTTTCCGCGATCCCGTGGCAACATATCCCGGACGTGAAGACAAAGGGAGCGCCACCGATGCGCGAAACACCAACACGCAGCAGATGTGGGACAATGTGCTCAACTATAATATCGAGTTCAAGAAAAACCGTATAGACCTGATGCTCGGATCTTCGTGGACAGACTCCGACTACCGCAACAGCTATATTGCAGGCAAGGGATTCCGCAATGGCGAGATACAGACCTTGAACGCGGCTAACAAGATAGACTGGGAGTCAACGGGCACCAACCACACGGAATGGGGTATAATGTCTTTCTTCGGACGAGTGGCATATAATTTCGATTCACGATACCTTGTGACCGCGAACCTACGTTACGATGGCTCTTCCCGTCTTCATCCCGACAGAAGATGGAAAGCTTTCCCCTCTTTCTCTGCGGCGTGGCGTGCCTCCGAAGAGTCGTTCCTTAAGGATGTCAGCTGGATTTCCGACCTTAAATTGCGCGGAGGTTGGGGAAAAACAGGTAATCAGGGCGGTATCGGAGAATATGCCTACCTGCAGCGCTACAGCATCAACCGGGTGGAATGGTTTGCCGCAGGCAACGAATTTGCCGTACCCTCGATTGTGCAGGCAAACCTCCGCACCCCCGACCTCACATGGGAAACCACCACTTCCACAGATATCGGTGTGGATTTCTCCATCTTCAACGGCCGCTGGCAGTTCAATGCCGACTGGTATCTTAAGAAAACCACTGATATGCTTATGACTGTGGCTCTTCCCGCAGGGTCTGCCGTTGCAAGTTCGATACAGCGGAATGAGGGGGCGATGACAAACCAAGGATTTGAATTCTCAATATATTCACATAATATACAGGGAGAATTCTCGTGGGCCACATCACTGAACATGAGTTTCAACAAGAACCGTCTGGATGATCTACAGCTCAAGAAGATTTATACGTCCGTGAATGCCCCCGCTTCCAATGAAGATATAATCCGTAACGAACCCGGTCGCCCGCTTTCCGGTTTTTACGGATACGTGGCTGATGGGGTTGACCCCGAGACGGGGGATATGATATACCGCGACCTGAACGGGGACGGGCGCATTTCGGCATCCGACCGTACATATATAGGCGATCCGAATCCCGACTTTACATACGGAATGACAAACACCTTCTCATGGAAAGGGTTTGACCTGAGCATATTCATTCAGGGATCATATGGCAACGATGTCTACAATCTTTCCCGTCATAACACCGAAGGGATGTTTGACGGCAAGAACCAGACCACCAAAGTGCTCGACCGCTGGCGTATTCCGGGACAAATTACCGATGTTCCCCGTGCGAGCTTTACCCTCCGGAACTCGACATATTTCGTTGAAGACGGCAGCTATCTGCGTCTGAAGAATGTCAGTCTTGCATATAATTTTTCGGGCAAATGGATGAAAAAGGCCGGCATAAGCCGGTTGCAGCCTTATTTCACGGCAACCAATCTCCTGACGTGGACCAGATATTCCGGTATGGACCCGGAGGTTAACCAATATGGAAATTCAGGGGCCGTGCAGGGTGTGGATTACGGCACATATCCACATTGCCGCAGTTTTGTGTTCGGTGTAAATCTGGAATTTTAAGTAACAATAATATGAAACTCAAATATATAATTTTAGGTATCGCAGCGGCCTCCGTCGTTTCCTCGTGCGATCTGCAATATGATCCCAAAGGCCTTTACAGCGACATCACGGAGGGCGTGACGGAGGATGAGGAAGAGCTGACGTTCAAGAACCGTGAGGATGTGGAGACATATCTGCGAGACTTATACGACAGGCCTACGGAAAACAACACACAGAACAATTGGTTCCGGGACCTTATGATGATTTCGGATGCCCATTCCGACAATGCCTATGCCGGCACATCCGGTGCTGAGGTTGTCAGTATAGAGAACAATGCGGTGGATGCACCGCATATGATGATTGAGCGCCTGTGGACACGGTATATGGACGATGTGGCGGCAGCCAACAAACTCATATGCAATGTGGATAAGGTCGTTGACGGTTCTTTGAGCCAGGATGAGATAGATGAATATAAGGCGCAGGGGATGATATTCCGTTCAATCGTTTGGTTCGACATGGCGCGATTGTGGGGCAACATACCGTTGATGACAGAGATAGCCGGAAATATCACCGCCGATAACATAGAGGAGGTGTATCCCGCCTATTTCCCTGAACAGAAAACCGAAGTGGAAGTTTACCGTAAAATCGAGGAGGATATGTTGTTTGCCATTGAACACGCCCCTTCGCAGACCGGTGACAAAACGAAGTGGACAAAGAACGTGGCGCGTGCCCTTCTTGCCAAGCTCTATGCGGAGAAACCGATTCAGGATTACGGCAAAGTGATTCAGTATGTCGATGAGCTGGCATCGCAAGGCTATGACCTTGTGGATGACTATGAGAAACTGTTCGCACTTGACGGCAACCCTAATGAAGACCCTACTAAAAATGCCATTCCGGCATATAACAATACGATAGAGAGCATTCTTGAGGTTCATTTTATTGTCGGGTCAAGCAATAAGAATGTCATAACAATTTTCGGACGGGATTGGGCGAAATGGGACAGCCAGTTCACATGGGCGAAATGGGTGACTCCTTCTCGTGACCTGATAGCGGCTTTCGAGGCGGAAGGCGACACGAAGCGTCTTAATTCGAGTGTGGTGTATTATTCCTGCAACTGGAGCAAGTATTATCCTGCCGACCATTATCCATTCATGTTCAAGTCTCGTTCGCGTTATAGCAACTGGATTAAGTTCCGTTACGCTGATCTCCTGCTCTTGAAGGCCGAGGCCCTGATCTTGGGCCCGGGTCAGAATCTCGGTGCTGCCGCCGATATAATAGACCGCATCCGCGGGCGTGTAGGACTCGGTAAACTGTCTGCGACAGTCCGTGGCAATCGCGAGCTGTTGCTTGAGGCCTATCTGAAGGAGCGGCGTCTGGAACTCGCCTTTGAATGGCAAAGATGGTTCGACCTCGTGCGTCTCGGCAAGGTGGAGGAGGTGATGAACACGCTTCAGGACCGCGACAGCGGGCATCTTCAGTTCGTGAACCTCTTCAATGAGGATTCCTATAAAATGCCCATCCCTCAGAGCGTGATTGACACCAACGACAACTTTATCCAGAATCCGGGCTATTGATAGGTCAGAGTTATGAGGTAACAGATAAGAATAATTGACATGAAAACAATCAATAAATACATATTAATATCATTGACTTTCGGGGCAATCTTCACTGCCTGTAAGGAAGATGATGTCAAAGAACCGGGAAATCCGGTGATGGAATATCACGGACTTCCTTCAACAGTCTATTTCGGCGATGAACTCCCTTTCACGGTGACGGCTTCCGATGCGCAGGTGCCCCTCTCCACCGTGAAGGCGGAACTCTACATAGAGGATGAACTTGTGGACAGTAAGTCCGTGCGCACAAAGGTCAGCGGGGATACCTATTCCGGCACAGTGTCGGTGCCCTATATGCCTTATGCCGTAGGAACTAAAGGGAAACTCAGGCTGGTGCTGCAGAATATCAATTTCACCACTACCGAAACGGAGGTGGAATTCGATGTGGAATATCCCGACTGGCCTTATCTTACCCTTCATGCAGAAGACGGGACCGACTATAGGCTTGACAGGATGGCGAAGAATCAGTACTCCTCCACAGGTGAGTTTCCCGCCGACCTCAGGGGTATATTGATTGCACCGGCTTACGGTGAGAACGGAAAGGAAATAAAGTTCGGTTATAAAGGGGATGCGATTCAGGCGGGAGGTTCTTCCAATATCAATTTCCGGAGTCTTCTGTCAGGTGCGTATACGGTGTCGTTCAACACGTTGACTTATGAATTCGACCCGAAAGGTGAACTGAAGTTTGACGATCAGGATTTCACTATGGTTTCCGGGTCTGAATATGAATCGGAATTCTATTTCACGGAGGGGCAGACAATCAATACCGTCGGTTTCCCTGATTTTTCAGATTGGTGGGTTGATCCTGACTATTTTATACCCATCGAAGACGGGAACCTTCGGTTTTCAGCCGGGGATGGGAATTATCGAGTCCGTGCCGATCTTGAAAACAAATATTTCACGGTGCGCCCTCTCGACGAATACGGAGAGGATGCGGCATTACAGCCCGATGGTTCAGGCACTATCTGGATTATGGGGACCGGAATCGGCAAACCGGATACAAGTTATCAGCCGAGCTGGACTCCGGCCAAAATGATTCCTTTCGCCCCGTTGGGCAACAGGAAATTCCGTCTGACCGTGGTTGCCGGGAAGCAGTTGAACTCTTCCAAATTCACGCTCCGCTTTTTTGACCAGCCGGGATGGGGAGCGACTTTCAAACCGGAAAGGCTGACCCTTGCCACAGACCTGCTCAAGATGAATGTGCCCGGCAAGGAGTCACATAATATTTACCTTAACGACGGTGTGACTCTCGAAGAGGATGCCACATATGAGATTATAATTGACCTGACTGCCGGTAATGATGCCGGAGTGCTGACCATGACTAAAAAATAGAAACATATGAAGACACAGATAAAAAAATTATTAACAGTGACCTCGGTGTATTTCACTCTTGTTTTCGTTATGCTTGCATCCTGCGGCGGCGATGAACCGGATGCTCCGAACACCGACCCGACCCCCGTTCCGCCGGTCAGCGAACGCACTATCGATGATGTCATGGCTGACCTCCTCGACAAGACATCCTGCACAAATCCCGACGAAACACGCATGAGGTTGATCAATGAGGTGCAAAAATATTGCGATGCATGTCCGAAATCGGATTACGATACATATTACAAGCTTGCTTCCGCAAGTGAATCCTCCAAAATGGAACACAATACAATCCTCGGATATTACAAGAAGACTTTACGGAGGGTCGCTGAGGAGATAAGTTCAGAGAATGTTCCGGCCGGAAAAGTCGCGGTGTGGCATCTCTATAATATGGGCTACGTGATCAAAACGCCGAGTCATTGTTTCGGTATAGACCTGAAACATAAGGATGCTGCACAACTGGTTCCTTACATAGAGTTTCTGTGCATAACTCATAAGCATGTGGACCATTATTCAGACGAGATGAACGAGGCGATGAAAATAGCCGGCAAACCTGTATATTCAAATTTTCTTGACAATGAATACAGGATTACAGGAAAAAAGACATTGAAACCGGCGGAGGGTATCGAGATGGTTGTCAGTCTGGCCGACCACAGCGCGGAATTGAAGAATTTCTGTGTAACCTACCAGATTGATTGCGGTGCGGACACGGGCAACAAGATAATCTATCATATCGGAGACACCTACAACGCGGCACAGCTTTCAAAGACGAAACCTGTGGACATATTTATTCCTCACGGAGGAATAAATATGAACTTCACCCAGGTCATGAACAAGATAGAACCGAAAGTCACGCTTGTGTCGCATATCAACGAACTAAGCCATGCCATCGATAATTACCGGTGGCCCTACAGCAAGGCATTTGAAAGGGTGGAACAGTTCAATCCTCGAACGGCCTATGTGCCTGTATGGGGTGAGAAGATGATATTTTAATTTTAAAACAGCTTCTAATTAGGCTAACTGATGAAACAATTGATATATGCCGCTGTCGCAGCAGTGGCAGCACTCCCCATATTCGCGGAAACACCGGTCTATCTCGATGACAGAAAACCTATTGAGAAGAGGATCGATGACCTGATGTCGCGCATGACGCTCGAAGAGAAGGTTGCGATACTTCACGCGCAATCAAAATTCTCTTCGCACGGGATTCCCCGGCTCGGCATTCCGGAACTGTGGACATCCGACGGTCCTCACGGAGTGCGTGCTGAATTGTTCTGGGACAAATGGCAGAGTGCGGGATGGACGAACGATTCCTGCACGGCTTTCCCGGCTCTGACATGCCTTGCCGCCACATGGAATCCGGAGGTGAGCGAGGTTTATGGCAGGAGCGTGGGGGCGGAGGCACGTTACCGCAAGAAGGATGTGCTTCTTGGTCCCGGAGTTAATATTTACCGCACACCGCTGAACGGCAGGAATTTCGAATACATGGGCGAGGATCCCTATCTCGCGTCAATAATGTGCGCTCCTTATATAAGGGGGGTGCAGAGCAATGGTGTAGCGGCGTGCGTGAAACATTTCGCACTCAATAATCATGAAAAAAACCGTCACACAACCAATGTCATTGTCTCTGACCGTGCTTTGCGGGAGATCTATCTTCCCGCTTTCAAGGCTGCGGTAGATGCAGGCGTGTGGTCGGTTATGGGAAGCTATAACCTTTATAGAAACCAGCACGGCTGCCACAACAGTTACCTGCTGAACGATATACTGAAAAAAGAATGGGGATTTGACGGGGCTGTAATCTCCGACTGGGGAGGAACGCATGACACTGCCGAGGCCATATCCAACGGCCTTGACCTTGAGTTCGGCACCTGGACCGATGGTCTCAGCAGCAGTTCAAGCAACGCCTACAGCAATTATTATCTTGCCGATCCCTATTTGAAGCTTCTTAAGGAGGGTAAGGCCGACATTAAGACTCTTGATGACAAGGTGCGACGAGTGCTCCGTCTGATGTATCGGACGGTGCTTGACAAGAACCGCGATTTCGGATATTTCCGCACAGATGAGCATATCGCCGCCGCACGCAGAATCGGCGAGGAGGGTATCGTATTGCTGAAGAACGGTGGAGATGTGCTTCCACTCAATCTTGACAATTCACCTGTGATAGCTGTGATAGGGGAGAATGCCGTTAAAAAGATGTCGTTCGGTGGAGGCAGCAGCAGTCTTAAGGTGAAATACGAAGTGTCACCACTGGCAGGACTTCAGAAGCGTGTGGGTGACTGCGCCAGCATACGTTATGCAAGGGGATATGTCGGGACCAAGGACGGACTGAGCGGTGTGTATGCGGAGGAGAAGCGTTCGGCGGATGAATTGATTGCCGAGGCCGTGGATGTGGCCCGCGATGCGGACTATGTCATATTTGTGGGTGGTCTCAATAAGGCGAAGCATCAGGATTGCGAGGACCGTGACCGCGAAGGTCTGGAACTCCCTTATGATCAGGATCGTGTGATAAGGGAGCTTGCAAAAGTAAATGAAAACCTGATTGTAGTGAATATTTCCGGCAATGCTGTGGCCATGCCATGGGTGAATGACGTGCCTGCGATTGTGCAGGCCTGGTATCTCGGTAGTGAATGCGGCAACGCGCTTGCCTCGGTGCTTGTGGGGGATGTGAATCCTTCGGGCAAACTGCCGATGACTTTCCCTGTATCTCTTAAAGATGTCCCCGCACATGCAACCGGAACCTATCCGGGTATCCCGAGAGGAGATGGTAGCAAGATTGTGGATTGCAGTTATGATGAGGGTATATTTGTGGGTTACCGTCATTTCGACAAGAACAAAACAAAACCGCTTTTCCCGTTCGGACACGGTCTGAGCTATACTGAATTCAGTTATGGAAAGCCATGGGTGGACAACAGCAGAATCTCTCCCGATGGAAGGCTCACGGTATCGGTATCGGTTACAAACACAGGTAAACGGAAGGGGCAGGAAATTGTGCAGCTCTATGTTGCTGACCTTAAATCCTCGTTGCCCCGACCGGTGAAGGAACTTAAGGGTTTCAGAAAGATCTCGCTTGCCCCGGGTGAGTCGAAACTTGTATCCTTTGTAATTGACAAGGATGCCCTCAGTTTTTATGACGATGCCAAAGGGCGATGGGTTTGTGAGCCCGGAAAGTTCGAAGCGATAGTCGCCGCGTCTTCTGCTGATGTCAGAGGAAAGGTAGCCTTCGAGGTCATGCCTTATGATGCGGAAAAGTCGCTTTATCCTAAAACAAAGGGTGAGGATGTTAAAGGAATCATGAGCGATGCTTACTGGGAGAAATGGGATGACAGGGAGCTAAAACGCATTGATGAGGATATTGAGAAATACAGGAAAGCCGATGCGGAGGTGATACTTGCCGACTGTAGTCCCGGCGCGGAGGTAAAGGTTGAACAGCTTACACATGATTTCGTGTTCGGCGCCCATATCTTCAATTTCAACCAATTAGGTAATTCCAGAGCCAACAGACGCTATAGGGAGGTGTTCGGTTCTCTTTTCAACGGGGCGACAGTGCCTTTCTATTGGAAGACTTTCGAACCTCAGCCGGGTCATCCGCGTTTCGCCACTGGTGATAGGGATACAGAGAAATTCTGGAACAATTGCACGGAACCTTACTATCAGTCGAACTGGAGACGTCCGTCCACAGATCAGATTGTGGAGTTCTGCAAGGAGAAAGGGATACGCATGCACGGTCATGTGCTTGTATGGGGAAACCGCAAATGGCATCATCCGGAATGGATGGAGGGATTTCTCGATGGCGAAGAGAAAAGGCTATACAATGAGATGATTGTGGAGCGTGCCGACTTGGAAAATTATAAGGACGGTGACACTTTCAACGAAGCTTATGAAGCCATGTCGCCTGTGGATATATATAACCTGTTTCCGCGTTTCATCGACCGCATGGGCATTGAGTTTGACCGCAGAATAGAGGAGGTGGCGCAACGTTACGGAGACACTATCCCGAGTTGGGATGTGGTGAATGAGAGCACGATTGATTATGAAGCAGGGCGCATCATACCCGGAAATGCATTCTGTAAAAGCAAATACGGCTTTATGCCCGGTGATTATCCTTACCGCGCATTGGCGGTGGCGGCTCGTTGTTTTCCTGATGACGTGGCTTTAAACATCAACGATTATAAGATGACGCAAGGGTATGCCGATGAAGTGAAGGAATTGCTCGGGCGGGGAGCCAAGATAGATATCGTCGGGGCTCAGATGCATCTTTTCAAGCCACAGAACTGTCTCGACATAGCGGCGGGTAAGGAACGTCAGACCCCGAAACAGGTGCGCCGTTGGATGGATATTCTCGGCGAGACGGGAGTTCCGATACATCTGAGCGAGATTACCATAACTTCGCCCGGGGATGATAAGAAAGGGAGAGCCATTCAGGCTGTGATTGCAAGGAATCTTTATCGATTGTGGTTCAGCAATCCGAAGATGATGGGAATCACATGGTGGAATGTTGTTGACGACTGCGGTGCACCGGGAGAACCGAACAAGTCGGGCCTGTTCGACAGAAACATGAAACCCAAGGCAGCTTATTATGCCCTCAACGACCTTATAAATAGGGAATGGCGCACAAATCTCACGCTAATCCCCGATAGCGACAAGAAAATACGCTTTCGCGGCTTCAAGGGAAAATACCGCATCATCTACAAAGGCTCAGATGGTAAAAAGAAGGCGTTAGGCTTTAGGCTTTAGGCGTTAGGTATTAGGCGTTAGCTCAGATTTTGTGTCAGAATTCTAAAGCCTAAAGCCTAACGCATAAAGCCTAAATTAAGGATTGTATAGGTCTTTGTTGCGGTAGTCGAGGATTTCGGTGGCGGCGCGTAGGGCTTCGCGGGCGCGTGAGGCGGGATTGATCTCGATGGCGGCGAGATAGTCGTTGATGGCGAGCGAGCGTTTGCCGGCGCCCCAGTGTTTCATTCCACGGGTGGTCAACGCTTCATCGTCCTCGGGGTGTTCCGCAATGTATATTGTAAGGGCTTCCACCGCCACTTCATAAGTGGCGGTGCGAAGCTCTCTTTTCAGGTATTCAAGTTTCATAATGTGATACGTGTTGATGTTACGGAAGATTGCATGAAAAGGGATGCAAGATTGTCAAATTTCTCAGGACTTTCGGTAGTGAGGAATTTGAGAGAGCCGCTTTTTGTGCATTTACTTCCCATTTCCGGATGGCGGTGCAGATAGTCTGCGAGACTTTCCGCCACTAATTCTCCCTGGGGAAGAATGCGCACATGCTCAGGTGTGTATTGCCTGATTTTAGGCAGTAGGAGGGGATAATGGGTGCAGCCGAGTATAAGGGTGTCAATATCCGGGTCTTCCGTCAGGATTGCATCTATATATTTCTTTACGAAATAATCCGCGCCCGGTCCGTTGAATTCCCCTGTCTCTACGAGTGGCACCCACATCGGACAGTCCTTTTCCGTTATTTTCATTTCGGGATTCAGTTTCTCAACTTCCATTGTGTAGGAGCGGCTGCGTACCGTTCCCGGAGTGGCGAGTAATCCGATATGACCGCTTTGGGTCGTTTCCCTGAGTATCTCGACTGTAGGGCGAATCACACCGAGCACACGGCGGTCCGGATCTACAACAGGCAGCACGTGCTGCTGGATCGATCGCAATGCTTTCGCCGACGCGGTGTTGCATGCAATTATCACGAGGTGGCATCCCCGGTTGAAAAGTTCCTCGACGGCTTGACGCGTGAAATCATACACTATGTCGAAACTGCGGGTGCCGTAAGGGGCACGCGCGTTGTCTCCGAGATAAAGATAGTCATATTCGGGGAGGCGACGGCGTATCTCTCTAAGAATTGTCAGGCCTCCGTATCCGGAGTCGAAGACACCGATCGGACCGGGATTTTGATTCAGCATATGCGTGGGGGTTAATGGGGCGGAAAGAAAAAGCGAAGTCGGGGGACTTCGCTTTTATGTTTTGTATATGTGGTTTCTTATTTAAGTCCCAGCTTTGCTTTTACAAGGGGAGTTATGTCTTCTACAGGTGAAGCGTAGTAGAGGAGCAAATCCGGAGCGTAGTTCTGAATCATGGCGAAGCCGTTCTCTTTACCTACTGATTCTATGGCTTCCTTGATCTTCTGTGCGATAGGGGCCATGAGGGTTGACTGCTGCTGCTGGATATCCTGGTCTGCACTCTGCATGAATGTCTGGATTTTCTGCTGGTAGTCGCTGATCTCACGGGTTTTGCGCTCGCGGATTGCGGGAAGCTCGTCCTGTTTCATTTTCTGGAGCTCATCAACCATGCGTTTGTATTCATCCTCAAGACGGGTGAATTCATCCTGATATTTCTTCTGTATTTCCTGAAGTTTGGTTGTTGCTGTCGTTGTCTCCGGCATAGCGGACATGATTGTGTTAGTGTCTACGATACCGATTTTGACTGTCTGAGCAGAAGCGAACATAGGGAGAGCTACTGCTACGGCGAGTAAAATTTTCTTTAACATCTTTATTAATTATATTTTTGTTATTTCATTTGGGTTATGTAGCAAAACTAAATGAGTATCATTTTTGCAGCGCAAAGATAGTCAATTTATTTGGAGTATCCAAGCTTTGCAAGGACTTCGTTGCTAACATCGATTCGAGGTGAGGCGAAGACTATGCTCTGTGACGATGCCCGGTCGAAAATAGTCATGTAACCTTTCTCTTCTGCCACAGCCTTGACAGCGTTGTAAACGTCTTCCTGAATCGGCTGAATCAAAGCCTGACGTTTCTTGTATAGTTCTCCTTCCGGACCGAAATACTTGTAGCGAAGGTCGGTGGCCTCTTTTTCTTTCGCCACGATAGCTTCTTCCCGCTTTTTCTTCTGGTCGTCGGTCAGGAACACCATGTCGGACTGATAGTTCTTATACATCGTCTCGGCCTCTTTCGAGAGTTCGTTGACCTCTTTCTCCCAACGTTGCGAAACCTGATTGAGCTGCTCGTTCGCCATCTCATAGGAGGGGACGTTGCGCAGAATATATTCCATATCGACGAGTGCGAACTTCTGAGCCGATGCGGCGGCTACGCCAATCACGGCAAGACACAATGTGATAAATATTTTCTTCATATCTTTATTGTTTTTTGTCAATTATGACATATACCCTTTGCAAAAGTTTAATGCCTTAATGATTTTTAAGAATTAAAACTCTTGGCCGAGGATGAAGTGGATCTGTGATCCTCCGCGGCGTCCCCACACCTTGTCGAAACCGTAAGCCCAGTCGATGCCGAGATAACCGAGCACCGAGAGGTAGACACGTGCGCCGACACCGGCACTGCGCTTGAGGTTGAACGGAGAGAATTCTTTTACGTCGTACCAGCAATTTCCTGCCTCGGCAAATGCTATGGCGTAGATGGTGGTAGAGGGCTGGAGCAGGAACGGGAAGTGCAGCTCGAAAGTGAACTTGCCATAGGCGTAGCCTTCGTAGCCCGAAGGGGTGAACTGACCGTTCTCATAACCGCGCATGGAGATTGTCTCGGTTGCATAGGTGTATGATCCCGTCATACCGTCACCTCCGAAATAGAATGTCTCAAACGGTGTCTTGATATGCTTGTTGAATGAACCGAGGAGACCAAAGTCGGCACGTGTCATCAGCACGAGAGTCCATTTGCCGTCAGGATCTGTGAGCGGTGTGAATGTCTTGCTCTTGAAACGGAACTTCCAGTATTCTATCCAACGGTAAAGCTGACTTCTTGCAGCTTCGCGAGCCTCTGTGTTGGTATTGTTGTAGCTGGCTTCTTCCGAAAGTTTAGCCCAGTTCTTCTTACCGAAGAGCGATGCAGGTGGGGTGAGCGTCAAGTCAATCGAGAACTGCGAGCCTCGGCGCGTGTAGATGGGATTATCGATTGATGTGCGCGATAGTGTCAGCCCGAGAGTGAGCGAATTCGACGTACCGTTGCGCATGTAGTAGAGGTAATCCCAGTTCTTGAGGTAGTACCAGCGGTAGGCGAGCTGAGCCTGGAATTGGAAATAGTCGTCAGGCCATCTTAGGCGCGTTCCGAAACCAACGCTGACACCGGCCAGCTGAAGCACCTTGTTGGGATCGTAAGCATTCTGGATGGCATACTGGGAATAATTTTGATTGTATGTATACTGGCTGTACATGGCATATTGAAATGCATTTGCCCAACTGTCGTTGTAAAAGCTTGAGTTGATACCTGTCGAACGGCTATAATCAAGCGATACGGAGAGGGAGTTGGGACGGTTGCCTCCGAGCCATGGATCGAAGAAGGAGATGTTGTAGCTCTGGTAATACTTGGCATTGGTCTGCGCGGAGATGGAGAATGTCTGACCGTCGCCGCGCGGGATTATACCTTTGTATGCTCCGGGGTTGAAAAGATTCTTCATCGAGAAGTTGGAGAAGGAAAGTGCCACCTGGCCGGTCACACCGGTCTGTCCCCAACCGAATGAGAGCTGAACTTTGTCGTTGGCTTTCGATTCAAGACCGAAAACGATATCCACTGTCCCGTTTGCTTCATCCGGCTGCGGGTTGATATCCATTGTCTCCGGGTCGAAATGACCGCTGGCTGCAATTTCGCGGGCGGAGCGCATCAGTTCGGCGCGGGAGAAGAGGTCGCCCGGGCGCACGCGGAGCTCACGGCGGATAACCTTCTCATAGAGCTGGTCATTACCATTGATGACCACCTTGTTGATACGCGCCTGCGGACCTTCGATCACGCGCATCTGGAGCGCGATGCTGTCGCCATGCACTTGCTCCTCGATCGGGATGATGGTGGAGAAGAGGTATCCATGGTCGGTATAAAGGCTCGAAACGGCGTCTTCATCCTCGCTCAGACGCTTCTTGAGCATTTTCTGGTTATATGTCTCTCCCGGATACATGCCCAGATAGGCGTTGAGCGTCTCTGTAGGATAGACGGTGTTGCCTACCCATTCTATGTCGCTGATATAATATTTCTTACCTTCGTCAACGGTGAGGAAAATATCCACAGATTTGTCGTCATATTTCGCCACGCTGTCGTGGGTGATCTTCGCATCGCGGTAGCCCATTTCGTTGTATTTGTCGATGATGCGGGTGCGGTCATCGGCGAAATCGCGGTCAACAAACTTTTTCTGGCTGAATAGCTTCAGAAGGTCGCTGTTTTCGTTTGTTTTCTTCATCGTGCGCTTGATCTTACGGTCGGACATAACCTCATTGCCGTCGATATAGATCCTATGCACCTTGACCTTGCTGTTCTTGTTTACATCCACATTCAGGATAACCTGATTCTCCTTGGAGAGGTCCGGTTGCTGGGTTATCTTGATTGCAGCGTTTTTGAAACCCTTTTTTGCGTAATAATCCTCGATGATTTTCTTGGCCTGGGCTATGATGTTGGGAGTCAGCTGCTGACCTGACACCATGCCGAGACGCTGTTCGATATCCTTTTTCTCGCCGCTTTTCACTCCGGTAAAAGTCATTTCCGACATTCGGGGCTGCTGCTCAAGGGCGATTTCAAGCCACACCTTGTCGCCGGCGATCTTGTCAACGTTTATCTGCACCTTCGAATATAGTCCCTGACGCCAGAAGCGCTTAACCGCCGCCGTGATGTCGTCGCCGGGAATCTCCACACGGTCGCCCACCGAGAGTCCGGAATACCCGATGATGAGGTAATCATCGGAAGAGGGGACACCTGTCACCCTGATGTCAGCAATCTCATAGGTCTTCGGTATGGGAGAATATACGATGTCGGGATTGAAGACCGTGTCCACAGCGGATGCCGGTTTTATATCGAGGGCTGACGCCGCGGCTGCCATGCCGAGGCAAAGGAGAGTCATTAATGTCTTTTCCAGATGTTTCATATATGTTCGAAGGAATCGAAAAATCATCATAAATAGAGTTTATATTGTGGATTTCACCTGATCGGAAGTCTTCCCGAAACGCCTCTCGCGGCTTTGATAATCAATCAATGCGTCAAGGTATGCGCTGTTGTCGAAATCCGGCCACAGCACATCGGTGAAATATAGTTCGCTGTATGCAATCTGCCAGAGGAGAAAGTTGGAAATGCGTTGCTCGCCGCCGGTGCGGATCAGTAGGTCCGGGTCGGGGATCGTGCGGGTGGAAAGATGGTCGCAGACTGTCTTCTCGTCGATCGAGGCCGGATCGATTTCCCCTTTTTGTGCCATTTCCGCTATCTCGCGGGCTGTCCGTGTTATTTCCCAGCGAGATGAATAGCTGAGGCATAACAGGAGGTTTAACCCCGTGCAGTCGGCGGTCTCCCTCACTCCATCGAGAAGGCTCTCCCTTACTTCTGCAGGGAGTCTGTCGGTCTCGCCGAGGATATGGATTTTCACATTGTTTGCCTTCAACTCAGGGGTCTCGCGCCGGATTGTCCAGCCGATGAGATGCATGAGCGTATCCACTTCCGCCTGCGGGCGGTTCCAGTTTTCGGTGGAGAAGGCATAGAGTGTGAGGTATTTGATACCGAGGTCGGAGGAGAAGCGGGTGATGCGGTTCACGCTGTTCACGCCTTCGGCATGACCGTCGCTGCGCTCGCGCGCCCGCTGACGTGCCCACCTGCCGTTGCCGTCCATGATTATTGCCACATGCCGCGGCAGCCTGTCAAGGTCGAGCTTCTGCATCTTTTTCTCTATTTCCTCCATGTTGTCGGTCATATGTCGGTCATATATTGTTTTGTGTAAACGGCGGTAGCCGTTTATCTTATGTCAGTCTTTATAATTGCAAACGGCGCATCGTTTGCTGAATTCATAACTTATGGTTATGCTCATGGTGGAATACCAGTCGGTATTCTTCATGAACGAGCTTTTTATTCCATACGGATCCTTGAGCGCCTCGCCGTCGAGCCTGTCGGTGAATGTCTTTTTCATCAGAAATTCAAAACCGATGTTCCAACGCTCTGAAATTTTGTATTTCACCCCCACCCCTAACGGGATATTGAAAGCGGCTCCGGTTTTACCGTCAACGCTCCAGAGCGTCATCCCGATTCCTGCCGCGATATAGGGAGATATCCGCTTCAGTTTGCGGTAGGTCTCACCCATGCCGTAGTTGAAGAAATTGAATTCCACCATCTCTCCGAGTTCGTAGAAGGTAGTGGAGAATTTATATGTCTCCCCTCCGGGAAACACATTGGTCATCTGGGAGGAATCGCCTCGGAGATTTCCGGTATAGAAATTCGTCTTGAATGCCCATCGGGGATTGGCGATGTAGCGGAACAGCGCTTCAAAATCCCATCCGGGGTTGCCCCATAGATTGGCGGTGTTGGCGTCTCCGAGATATCCGGTCATTCCCACTCCCGCCCCGATGTCGAAGCGGTAATCTTCCTGCGCTTTACCTTTCAGCGGTATCAGCGACAGAAAGATGGTGAGGATGAAGGATATTCCAAGCCTGCGGTTCACGGCGTCAGATCACTGGGGTGAAGGAGAGACGTGCCAGCACGCCGCGCCAGATTGTGTTGTAAAGATTGCCCTGCGGATCAAATCCCCCGATGAGGTAGATGTAAGGACAGTCCCAGTAAATAATGTCGCCGTCGACCTCTACGTTGTGGGAGCGGCGTGCGGCTTTTTTCCATGCATCGGATAGGAGAGCCTTCTTGCGTGTGGTCATCACGACGTTGTCGCAACCGGTCATGGTGGGAATTTCTTTGGGAAGCTGGAGCAGTTCGCTGCCTGGTCCCCAGTTCACGCCGTTGTCGTAGGAGATGTACACCGTGCGGTTGAGCGAGCCGTCTGTCTTGGTGCCTCCGATAATCATCCATACAGGATATTCCGTTTGCGTCCAGCTGGATGAAGTGAACCTGTAGCCGTAATAGGGGATTATGGAAGCTCCTTCCACAGCCGGGATTCCGCCTTCCGCAAGCTTTATCCAGTTATATCCGTCGAAGGCCCATGTCGCGTTGGAAAGAGAGCCGTCGGCGCATGTTCCACCCGCAAAGAAACCTACCGGCGAAGAAGTCCACTGGTTGGCGAGAATTACGAAGTTGGAATAGCCCGATACGGGGAATTTACTGTCAATTGTCGTGACATTCAAGTTCTTAAGGGGATATTGGGCATATTCAAGACCGTTTGCTCCGTTTTTAAGACCGATTGCCGTGTCGAGATATGCGCCGAGCATTGCCTGCCATGTTTCGCCGGTGGCAGTCCAGCTGGTGCCGTCGGTGCTCTGATACATCCTGCCGTTGTCGGCGAGTATCATGATGCTTGATGTTGTGGCGCAGAGTGAACGCACATCGGGTGTGAAAGGGAACGTCACTGCGACTTTCTGCCATTCCCCGTCGAAAAGATTATTGGAAGATGCAAAAGTGTAGGTGCCGTCGTTTTCTTCGATAAGCGATATTGCCCTGCCATTGAAGTCGAGACTCTTCTGATTGCGCGGATCGGCAAGACGCGACGGAAGTTTCGACAATGCCTTGTCGCCCCATACAAGCGAGTCTGTTTTCTCTTTATGCACGTTTACCTTGATACGGTATGTGCGTGAGAGTTTGTCATCATCGGTGGAAAGGGTGAGCGTAACCTTGCCTGTGAAGTCGATGGAATCGGAAGGTGAAGTGAGGTAGTCAACTTCTCCTGTGCGTGTCTGCCCTTCCTCCATTTTCAGAGTGGCTTTGGTGACATAGCTCGAATATTTGATCGATGTGACGAGCTTGTCGATTTTTGTGCCGAGGGGGAGTGAGTCTGCATTGAAGATTACCCCGTTTTCAAGATCTATTGAGAAGAAAACGGAATCAAGGTTTTCCATAACCTTGTCGTCTTCGTTAAGGGTAAATGCTGTCACCGCCACATTCGACGGGGTGAGATAAATCTCCACTTCTTCTGTCTTTTCGTTGCAGGATACGGTCGCAAGCATTGCGATGCCTGCCAGAAGGCAGCCGGTAAAACGGCGGAATTTATTGAGTAGCTTCACTTTGTTATTGTTTGCTTGTATGATGTTTACCAGCCACGAGCACGCCAATGCACCCGGGCATGATGTTTCAACTTGCAAATTTAGCATTTCTTGGGGAATAATTCGGCAAAAAGAGCTGTGATTTTCAAAATTAAATCATTTTTAATAAGTTTTAAGCATTTGGGTGGGGCGGTATAGGGCGGTATAGGGCGGGATGGGACTTTATGGGGCTGGGGATATGACGGGGATTATCGGGGAGAGATGAGACGGATAAGGGTGTTTTCCCGGATCTTGCGGTTTTCAACCGGTATCAGGCCGGAGGGGAGCGCAGGGGCGCATACGCCGTTCCGAAGAAGCTTCGGGGAGATTTCCATACGGATTTCATCGAAGAGGTTTATGTCGATGAAGCTACGGAGGGTCTCGGCTCCACCTTCCACCATCAGCGATGTTATGCCGTGGTGTGAATACAGGTACGATATGTTATCCCCAAGGGTCTTTGACGGGTCGAGAACGATAGGATTGCGTTGCATCACTGCGGCGTCTTCAGGAATTTTGTCGGAAGGAAAGATAACCGGTCGCGGGGAGTGCCCGGGATAGAGCCGGGTCGTGAGTGAAGGGTTGTCGCAGAGGATTGTATTGGTGCCTGCGAGAATGGCATCTGCAAGTGACCGTTCGCGATGCATCTCAACGAGGCTTAAGGGATTCGACAGTCTCACCGGTATCGGTTTCCCTTCGTTGTCTGCGCCGGCGATGAAACCGTCTGCGCTTTGTGCCCATTTCAGCTGAATGTATGGACGATGGAGGGTATGGGCGGTTATAAATCTTATGTTCAAGGCACGGCATTCATCTTCCAGGACATTCTCAACAACTTCGATTCCCGCTTCGCGAAGCATGCGCACTCCGCGTCCGCTTACCTCTTTGAAAGGATCGCACATGCCGATTACGACTCTTTTCAGCCGCTTTTCAATCAGCAGTTTGCTGCATGGAGGAGTCTTGCCGTAATGCGAACATGGCTCAAGCGACACGTATATAGATGAGTCAGGCAGCAGATGCTCGTCTTCGGGGCGTACTGATGCCACTGCGTTTACTTCGGCGTGAGGGCCTCCGTAGCGGCGATGCCATCCTTCGCCGATGATCCTACCGTCCGGACTTACTATCACTGCGCCGACCATCGGGTTCGGGGAAACGAATCCCGCTCCGTGCCGGGCGAGTTCAAGTGCCCGCCTCATATATTTCTCATCAACCGTATCACCCATAATTTAATTACACATTCAACATTCAACATTACACATTAAACATTAACTAAAATCTTATCCCCACGCTGAGCTGGGCGTTCTCTACTGACGAAAAGAGCGAAAAACTGCCGGATTTATACCAGTTGCCGTCAATTTTCGCTACAGCGCACACGAAGAAGTCTTTTAAATTGTAAGTCAAAGAACCTTGCCCCTTGAGGGTGACTGCGAAAAGTCCGGCCCCGTTCTCTGCGGAATCTTCGTAGGCACGGGTATATCCAAGACCCGGGAAGGCGGATATATTGAACAGAAGGTGCGGGTTGAGCACCCAGTTGTAACTATAGCCGCTCATCACGCAGTAGGTGTTGTAGTGAAACCTGTACAAACGAGGGTCGATGTTGAGGTATGGCTTCAATTCCTCGGGTATCTGGTTGAGATCCATCGTGATATCGAGGTTGTTGTAATTGAAGCCGATGATGGCCGAGCCTGCGCTCCTTTTCTGGAATTTCGAGAAGTTGTAGGCCGCGCCCATGGCGAATTTACGGTTGTTGAAAAAGAAATATCCGTTGATGCCGATTGTTTTCTGCATCACACCGGGAAAATCCTTCTTTATCAGGTGACCCTTGTTGTAGTCTCCGAAAGTGCGTATGATGGTGCCGCCTGTGTTTTCCCAGTAATGGGCTTCTATATTGAATCTGGCACAATTGAAATTGAATTCAAATTTCTTATGGTCTGTAGGTTTTTTCCCGATGGTGTGCCCCAGGTCGATAGAATATCCGAGACTGACAGCCATATACTGTATATAAGCGCCTGCGTTGCAATATATGTCTCCCATCATGCGCATCTTCATTTTATTGCCGATATCAAAGTAATAAGAATCCACCCAGTTGTCGGAAACAAGGCGTGCTTTCCAACGGCGTCCTGTTCCAACCACATAGTCTGTGTCGTATGAATTGAAAGTCTTGTCGGCCCAGTTATAAACATTTACACAAAATCCGAGGAATTTAGGGTATTCCACCGTGGTGTCGGCAAGGTTAAGTTTCCCTTTTTTCAGTAAATGCCACCAGTTGCGCGATTCCTGCGCGTCGTTTTCCGAGATTATCAGTGTTGATGTCGCGGTGTCCTCTTCTGCTGCCGAGAGTGGAAGAGGCAAAAGAAATAAGAAAATAGATACAAGTGTTATTAGCGGCCTTTTCATCGATAACTGGTCGATATGTTGTTTGTTGGTTTGCGATTGTTTATGCTTTTTAATGTATTCCCCGCTCGTTCAGAGCCCTTTGGTAACGGCGGGCGTTCTGTGAATGTTCTTCGAAAGAGGTGGCGAAATTATGAGTGCCGGAAAAATCCTCTTTTGCGCACATGTAAAGATAATTGCTTGGCTCGCTGTTGAGGATTGCATCAAGCGTGGCGCGTGAAGTCGTGCGTATCGGTCCCGGGGGTAAACCGGAATGGGTGTAGGTATTATAGGGGGAGTCTACCCCGAGATGTTTGCGCGTGACGCGGCGTATCGAGTAATCACCGAGCGCGAAGCGTATTGTGGGGTCCGACTGCAGCCGCATCCCCTTCTTTAGGCGGTTGATGTAAAGGCGTCCGATCGTCCCTTTTTCAGCGGCCTTGTTGGTTTCTTCATCGGCGATGGAAGCCACGATTGTTATATCGGCCGGCGATATGCCGAGAGCCTCCGCCTTGCTGCGGTTCGCTGCGTTCCAATAACTGGAATAGTTGCTGCCTATCTTGGCTATCAGTTCTCTTGGGGAGGTTGTCCAGTAGACCTCATACGTGTCGTCGAGGAAGAGGGCGAGGGCTTGATTGAAAGTGAGCCCGTAAGGCTGGAGCGTGGCCGGGTCGGCAAGTGCCTCGCGCATGTCAGCTTCCGAAAACTCCATTTTTGCCGCTATGCGGCTGCATAGAAGGTCGAGGTTTCGGAAACCGTTGATGGTTATGCGCACCGGTGTCTGTCCCCCGCTGCTGATGCGCCTCATCGCGGTGATGGCGTTCGCGCCTGCCGGTATTTCATATGCGCCATGACGTGCCGCAAAATTCACGTTGCGCAGCTTACAGAGCCTCACCACTTTCCTGGCGAATCCATTTCCATAATATTTGGAGAGGGAGTCGGTGACGGTCTGCGCTGTGGCGTTTGCAGGTATGCGTATTGTGGCAGTGCTTCCTGTGCGTTCCATCACGACAGGATAGACTAATATCAGAAAGACTGTTATGATAAAAGCCAACCCCAAAAGGATGAATGACATCCTTTTGGGGAATTTACGGTGTATGTTCTCTCGCTGTTTCATCTATTAATAAACAGACTTTGCGTGATCAGCTTCTTTCCTTGAGCTTTTCGAGCTGGGGTTCGAGGGCACGCAGGCAGAGGTCGACCGCCTCTTCGAATGTGTCGGCTGTCTTGGAAGCGAACAGATCCGGAGTCTGTGGAACCATGAGTTTCACCTGAGCCTCTTTATTCATCGCTGTCTCCGGTTTTACAACCTTGAGAGTCACGTCGGCATCGGAGATCGACTCATAGCGGCGCACTAATTTGTCGATTTTCTTATTGATGAAGGAGACGAGTTTTTCGGAGATGTCGAAATGAATTGCTTTAATTGTAGCTTCCATAACACTAAGTTTTTATGGGTTAATACTTCTCCCGCGTTCGTGTTTGCGTCCGCAGGCTTTCTCGGTAGCAACGGCAAAGGGGCGTTGTCTTCTACCTGCCGTTGTCTACAAAGATAAACAATAAAAATGAAATTTTGCTTATTTATGATGGAAAATTCTCCGTTGGGTTCAACTTTTTTCTGCGGCGCGTGGATGGGCGGCGTTGTATGCTTTCTTTAGCTCGTTGAAAGAGAGGTGTGTATATATTTGAGTGGTGGATAGAGATGAGTGTCCGAGGAATTCCTTCACCGAGTCGAGCGCGGCTCCGCCGTTGAGCATGGATGTGGCGAAAGTGTGGCGAAGCACGTGCGGGCTTTTTTTCATCGCGGATGATGAGGCCAGCGAGTTGTTGACAATGTTATATAGCGTTTTCTTACTGATGTGGCCTTTGCGGCCACATATCAGCGGTTTCGGCGATTCGAGGTCGGGGTAGCGGGAATCGCGGACTTTCTGCCAGCGGGCTATCTCTCCGAGCAATTCCGGTGGAAGGGGCACTACGCGCTGTTTGGCGCGTTTTCCCGTAACTTTCGCTTCACCGAGAGAGAAATCTATGTCGGCATCCGTGAGCGTGCGCAGCTCTTCCTGCCGCAAGCCTGTGGAATAGAGGATCAGCATCACTATGTGGGCGCGGAGGGAGATGAAGTCGGAAGGGTCGTAAGTGTTGACTATCTCTTCGATTTCCAGCTCCTTTACGAATTCCGGAAGCCGTTTGGGCGCTTTTGCAAGTGTGAGGTCTGCTGCGGGGTTGTGATTGACGAGTCCTTTTTTAAGAAGCCAGCGGTAATAGGCGCGGAGGCTCTGAGCCTTGCGGCGCAATGTCCGGGGCGATTCTGCCGGAGCCAGCGAGCCAAGCCATGCGCGGATGTCTGCGGTGGTGGCCTCCGTCGCCGGACCGGTGAGCCATTGCTCGAACTGGGTCAGGTCGAGGGTGTAAGCCTCGACGGTGTGGCTGCTGCGGTTTAATTCCAGCAACAGATAATTTTCAAATTCGCGCAGCATTTGTTTCAAATTCGCGTAGTATAGACATACAAAGATTCAGCATAAACATTCTGATGCTTACGCTGAATCGTGTTATTGAATGCAGATAAAAGCGGCTTTTACTGCTCAGCCTGACGAAGCTGCTGAACGTAAACGGCCTTCATTATCTTCTTGCGATTTGTCACAGAAGGTTTTTCGAAAGCCTGACGTGAACGAAGCTCTTTTACGATGCCGGTTCTTTCGAATTTACGTTTGAACTTCTTGAGTGCTTTCTCGATGTTTTCGCCTTCTTTTACTGGTACGATAATCATGTTTTGTGCTATTAATTTTTTTTAGTTTCAGTTAATTTTAGCTTGCCTCCGGAGGGCAACATGCAGGCCCCGGCGGCATAAAGCGATGCAAAATTATACAATCTTCCAAATATGACAAAATTTTTTGCCAATTTTTCATCGGAAAATGCTAAGAAACTGTTTAAATTTATTACGAAAATATTTATCAAGGAGTTTCTTTCAGGTATTTTGATTGTCTTTTTGGCTGTTTTCACCAAGTTTCATCGGTCAAAACCGATAGGTTTCTCCCTCTTCAACTTGTGAAAACATCTCAAAAATTCTTCTCAAAATCCTCTGAAAATAAATTTAAACGGTTTCTAATTTTTTCACATTACGTCTGCCGAGGGGTCAACTTCCTCTGCATCCTGTTCATACCATTTGGAATACATCAGATAGTTTTTGGCTATCTTCACGTTCATTTCCTTGGCCTTTTCGGGTTCCACCATCTTGATGAATTTTGCCGGGGAACCGGCCCACATCTCGTGTGGCCCTATCTGAGTGCGGCTGAGCACCACGGAACCTGCCGCCACCAACGCGCCTTCGCCCACGACGGCATCGTCCATCACGACGGCGCCCATCCCGATGAGGGCGTAATCATGAATCTTCGCGCCGTGGATCACCACGTTGTGGCCGATCGAGACATCGTTGCCGATCTCGATGGTGGATTTCTGGTAAAGCGTGTGGAGCACGCTGCCGTCCTGAATGTTGACGCGGTCGCCTACGCGGATGGAATTGACATCGCCGCGAAGCACGGTGTTGAACCAGATGCTGCATTCGTCGCCGATAACGACATCGCCGACAATCGTGGCGTTCTCCGCCAGGAAGCATCCCTTACCTATCTGGGGCGTGAACCCTCTTACTGATCTAATTAAAGCCATCCCTTTTATTTAATGTTTAATGTGAAATGTTTAATGTTTAATATGAGATGCGAAATGTGAAATGTTGAATGTTTAATGATGATGCCTGAGTCAAATCATTACACATTACTCATTTAACATTACACATTATACTAAAGTGCTTGGCATTTGGCTGCAAGCCATTCCCGCTCTTCGGGTGAGAGGAGGGGTGAAAGCTCAGCGTAAACCTTCTCGTGGTAGGCGTTCACCCAGTCGATTTCTTCCGGGGTCATGATGCCGCGTTCGATGAGCGTTGCGTCATAGGGGAAGAGCGTGAGGGTCTCGAAATGATAGAAATCGCCGAATTCCGTTGTCTTCCAGGGTTCTGTCACGATGAGGTTCTCGGTGCGTATGCCATATTTCCCTTCGAGGTATAGCCCCGGCTCGTTGCTGGTGATCATGCCCGGTTCGAGCGGTGTCGGTACATCGTTGAGGCGGATGCTTTGAGGTCCCTCATGGCAGTTGATGAAGAATCCAACGCCGTGACCGGTGCCGTGGTAATAAGCCTTCCCCTCAGCCCAGAGGAACTGGCGGGCGAGTGCGTCGAGCTGGCCGCCACGGGTGCCTTGCGGGAAGATGGCGTGTGAGAGGGCGATATGCCCTTTGAGCACCAATGTGAAGTCGTGGCGTTGCTCTTCGGTCGGAGTGCCGAGGGCGACGGTGCGGGTGATGTCGGTGGTGCCGTAGGTGTACTGGCCGCCTGAATCAACGAGCAGCAGTCCGTTGCCGGTTACGGGGACATCGCTCTCTTCCGTGGCTTCGTAATGCACGATGGCGCCGTGCTCGTTCCATCCGAGGATCGGGGCGAAACTCTCGTCAACGCAAGAAGGGTCGGCAAGACGGAAAGCGCGGAGACGTTTGCCGAGCTCCACTTCCGTGAGTTTACCTTCCGGATATTCCTTCTCCACCATCATGAAGAATCTGGTGAGCGCCACGCCGTCTTTGCGCATGGCAACCTTCACGTTCTCTATCATAGTGTCGTTCTTGACGCTCTTGAGCTTGGCGACGTTGGAACCGCCGAACACAGGCGTGCACCCGAGACAATCGTAGAGGCCGCGGGAGGTTTTCTCCGGGTCTATCAGGAGTCTTGTCTCCTTCGGGAGTGTCTGCGCGAAATCGAGAACGGTCTCATAAGGCATCACCTCGATATTGTATTTGCGCAGGTGCCCGTCAACTTCCACGCTCAGTTTTTCCTTGTCGATGAAGAGAATGCGGCGTGAATTGTCAATATAGAGATATGCCACGAAGATGGGGGAGAAAGCTATGTCTCCCGCAGTGCGGAGGTTGGTTGCCCAGGCTATGTCATCGAGGGCGGAGAGGAGTATGGCGTTTGCCAGTTCCCCTTTCACTTCCGTCATAAGGCGTTTGAGCTTACTGTCAACGCTCTCGCCGACAATCTTCTCATCGTGCACGAAAAGTTTGTTTTTCGGACGTTCGGGGCGTTCCGGCCATATAATGTCGAAAGGAGAGAAGCTGTCGTTGAGTTTGATACCGTTGTCGTTAAGTTCCTGTTCCAGACGTTGCGCCCAGGAGATGGAGAAAGTCATGCCGTCTATGGCGACGGTCTGACCGGCGCTGACGTTTTCCGTAACCCAGTCGATAAGGTTTACGGCTTCCGGTCCGTCCTCCTTCATCATTTCGAAGCCGGTGTCGCGTAGCTGGTCGGTGGCCTGTATGAAATAGCGGGAATCGGTCCAGACAAAAGCCTTGTCTGCGAGCACCACGGCCGTACCGTTGGTGCCGTTCTCCGATTCGAACCCGGTGAGCCATTCGCGTCCACGCCAATGGCGCGGGGGCAGCTCGCTCTGGTGCGGGTCAGTGCCGGAGATGATCACGCAGTCTATTGCGTGTTCCTTCATCGCCAGCCGGAGGTCGGCGAGATATTGTGCGTTTTTTTTCATTGAGTCATTAAATGTGTTATTTCAAGCAAATTTAATACAAAATCTTGAGATTTTTCGTTAAATTTGCTTGAAAATCAGAAATAGCTTATGAAACAGTTGATGGTATTGGCGTTGGCGTGCGCGGCGGGGGGCGTTGCCGTTGCGCAGGAAACTCACGTTAAAGTACAGTATGATGTGGTGAGACCCAATGTCTCCCCTTTTAATGAATCCGACAGCATCAAGAAAGAAAAGATGATACTTATGTCGGGTGCCGATGGCTCAAAATATTATAACCCGATGAGTCAATATGTGGATTCCCTCACTTCAACTCCCGAAGGGAAGAAGAGGCTGCAGGAGATACAGATGGCGGCATGGGTCACCAAAGGACCGGACGGGTCGATAACGGTGAATAAATCCAAGGGGAACGCTCCCGATAAACGGATATATCTTTACGTAACCAAAGATTTCAAGAAAGGTGAGCTTACGGTGTTCGACAGGATGTCGGACGGTCTTGTCACCTATAAAGAACCTTTGAACGACATGGAATGGAGCGTGAACGGAGATTCAGTCAGGACAGTGCTCGGGTATGAGTGTGTCCTTGCTGTTTCCGATTATCACGGCAGGAAGTGGAAAGCCTGGTTTACTCCGGAGATTCCGGTTTCCGACGGACCGTGGAAATTCAGGAACCTTCCGGGGCTGGTGCTTCTTGCCGAAGCCGAGGGCGCACCCTTCCGCTTCGAGGCTACCGGCCTGGAATCGGTGAAAGAGGAGTTGCCGCCAATGTATAAGGAGGGGGATTATTCAGGGGTGGAACGCAAGAAAGCTCTTAAAGACGAGGAATACAACATCACCCACATGAGGAGCCGCCTGGCGGCGCAGAGGATTAAAATAGCTACAGTCATGAAAGATGGCACTCCCATGAAGGAAACCCCGTATGAAAAAGAAAAACACGCGATAGAGACAGACTATTGATTCCACACGCTTCGTGTAAAGCCGGGGGGGCGGCACATTGATCATCAATGTGCCGCCCCCCCCGGCTTTATATTTTTTGCTGTCCGGTTTCAAATTCCCATTTATCGGACTGACCGAATCCTCATTCCGCGAGAGGATGTTGCATAACTCTCAAATGTAGGGATGCTCCCCGGAGCATCCGATGTTTTCAATACCTGATTATCAATTTATTGGCGGATGCACCATGGTGCATCCCTACAATTTGCAACACGAAAATCGAGTTATGCAACACCTTCACGCGAAAGTTTAGTCTTATCAGTGCGATAAACGGAATTTATTCGGATTGAATGCCATCTGACCCCATTATGGCGTATAGTTAATAATCTCTTGCCAAGAGATACTTAAATATATCTATAACTATCTTGTATTCAGTAATA
>CAJTZS010000046.1 GCA_910584055.1 uncultured Muribaculaceae bacterium
GGGAAAGGTATTAGACTCCGCCATCGCAATAACTTATGGGAAAGTTTTTACTATCAACACTTCTCCTGCTGGCGACGGTCTTCGGGATGTCGGCGGAAACATTCAAACTTGTTACTTCAATTGACCAAATTGATGAGTCGGGAGAATATATATTAACGGCCGGTCCAGAAATGGTTGGTAAAGTCCAATACGGTATATATGGACTCGGAGCATCTAAATCAAATAATAAAGGTTTTGATGGAATCGAATTAATAGCTGATGCTACGGAACGTTTGCCTGAAATAACAATTGAGATTCCCGAGTCGTTGAAAATGTTTGTTATAGAGGGTAATTCCAGCGATGGATATTATTTAAAAAGTGGGAACCAATATTTAGATGCCACAACTGATAAGGTTATGAAGCTTTCTGACAACAAACCCACCACATCTTTAACTATGTCTGTATCAACTGCCGGGGTAAGTACAATTAAATGTGGAGCTGAGAGTATTCTTGTCGCATTCGCAAATGCAACTGGAGGAGTAAAAGGAACTTGTACATTTAACTGCTATAAAACAGCTCAAAAATCAGTAGCATTATATAAAAAGGAAGATAATTTGGATCCTTCTCTTCTGCCGGCAGGGCTTTCTTTCCCGGAGGCATCTTACACTGCCGAGTTGGGAGAGGTGTTTGCTAAGCCTGAACTGACAAAAGCTACGGATGCTGCGGCTGTCTATTCAAGTTCGAATCCAGAGGTTGCTACTGTTGATGAGGGAACAGGCGATGTGACTCTTGTGGGTGCCGGAACAACTACAATTTCTGCAAAAACAGTTGCTACCGAAAAATACAATGCGGGCTCGGCCTCATATACTCTGACTGTTACCAAGGTTTACAAGAGTATCTCTGATTTTTATACGGTAGGTAAGGATAATAAGGGAATCGTCGGTTTCCCATTGACTGTAACATATGTTAATGGTACAAGTTGCTATGCCATCAATGGAGAGGAAGCTACTTTAGTCTACTTCGCAAAAGACACAGACAATATATATAAAGTGGGAGACGTGATACCTTCAGGTTGGGAAGGACAGTATTCCCCATTTAATGGTCTTGATGAAATCAAACCTATTTCCACAATGCCTGAAGCTGCTGAGAATGTAGGTTTCACTCCTTCTGAAGTTGAATCCGTAACTAAGGATATGATTAATCAAGTGGTTGTGTTGAAAAATGTAACCTTTGCAGCAGCAACTGCTTCGGGAACAACAAAGACGAATTTCACCGGAATCCTTGAAAATGGCAATGAAGTAACATTCAGAAATAATTTCGCGGATGTGCCTTCTGTAGAGGCAGGTAAATATGATGTTACTTGCGCAATTTCATATTATGTCAATTCCAAAGATAATTCTGAGATTTTGCAGGTATATCCGATAGAGTATAAAGCTGTGGTTGCACCCGTTGCACCGGAGGTGCCTGTTCTGGTGATAAACGGTAAGGAAGTAACAGACCTTACGGCTACTGAAGATGGAGAAGTTTCGTTCGTTGTGGCTGAAGGCACAGAGGTATATTATAAAGTTGAAACCAGCGGTGTGCAGACTTTTGCTGAGGTTGCTCCAGAAGAGGGGTATACAAAATATACCGATCCTTTTAGAATCTCTGTAGGACAGACCGTATCTTATTATGCGCAGAGTGTAGAGAATCCGGAACTTAGGTCTGAGGTTGCTACTGCATCTGCTACAACACCTACCGGTGTTGCGGAGATCGAGGTTGGGGGAGCAGGCGAGGTTCGCTGGTTCGATATGCAGGGACGCGAGGTTAAGGGTCAGCCGGAGAAGGGCGTGTATGTTCGCGTGGCTAACGGCAAGGCAAGCAAGGTTATCGTGAAATAATCAAGGAACCGGGAATCGGGAACCTGAAACCGGAATTATAACTCAATAAGGAAAGCCGCAGGCATGAACCTGCGGCTTTCTCTATTAGTATGCAATCCTGGGGTATGCAATCCGGGGATTTGTAGGTCGGTGCTATTTGTAGGGGAGGAAGTTGAAGCCGAGTTCGATGCGGGTGGTGGAGTCGAGGAGGTCCGGGAAGGCGGCTACTAGAACTTTTATCATCTCCAGGTGATGGGACAGGGCCGGGTTGGAGGAGATTTTCTCGATTATGCTTGCCTGGATGATGGGGTCTTTAAGCAGGGGGACAACTACTCCTTTCAAAAGCGGTAGCAAGGTCTCGGTGTTGAGGAAGAGCTGGAGACCGGTTGCGCTGAGGGTGTATTGCATCGGGATGCCTTCGGAGAGCATTGGAACGAGCTTGGATATTATCTGAGCCATATCCTGAATCGAAGGCGAGGAGGCTTTAGTGGACTTTCCCGCTTTGCCGAAGGGGTTGGCGGGGAGGTCGGGATGGCTGGAGCTGTTGATGAGGATCTGCCCCATGAGGTCGGTGGGGTTGATGAAGAGTTTCATCATGGTGTCGGTGAGAGGCAGGTATTGGATCATGCAGATGGGGGCTTGCGCGAACTGTGCCGCCCCGTTGTTGCTCTGCAGATAGGTGACAACGGCATTGCCGTCCGGGCGGAAGGCAACCGTTTTCAATGCATTGCCGATGACTTGCACCAAAGACATGTATGCGGTGTTGTTGTATGCCGGTATGATGGGAAGCGTTGCCATCAGAATGAGCGCGTCTTGAATGGTGCCGTCAAAGCCTTCAAGGGGGAACGGCAGCGAGCATTCCCACACTATATGCAAGGGAAGGGATTTATAACCTAATGCGGACGTCGCTTTTTCTGTGGGAGCCGGAACCCAGACTGTGTTGGCGAGACGTTGGTTTTTAAGCCTTACGTCCTTGAATTCGAAATCAAGGACATCTGCGTTGACATCGCCGGAGTAGCTGTAGGTTACGAAATCTGTTTCTCCGGTCCCTGCAAATTCATATTTGCCGCCGTCTGCGCTCAAATTCACCGGCAGGGTCAATACCGGCGTGCCCGGCAATACGCCCGGTCCCGGAACCGGAGGGAGCTCTTTGAGAGCAGGAGATATTTCTCCGAGGGATACTGTGGAGCTCATTACGAGATTGGCTTTGTCGCCGGTTTGAGTATATGTTACGCTCTTGCCGCTCATCGGGGCGTCATTATATTCGAGATTGAGGGCGGATGTGCCTGTGTATGTTTTCTCCGGCAGCGGGGAGACCGACGGCTCGTCATCGCTGCAGGCGGTCAGTAGCATCAATCCGGAGAGAAGGCATAAAGGGAGATATGTTTTCATAGCAGAATCTTTTTATGTAATAACAAACGGGGAGCGATGATGTTTGATCATCGCTCCCCGCTCTTATGAAAAGCGGCACTTAGGAAAAGCGGCACTTCCGTGCCTTCACTCAACGGGATTCGCCGTACATGCGCTCGCGGGCTGCGGCTACTTTCTCATCGACGATATAGTCGTCATAGTCCATCATCTTGTCGATGATGCCGTTGGGAGTCAGCTCGATGACGCGATTGCAGACTGTCTGGATGAATTCATGGTCATGGCTCGACATCAAGATCACGCCCTTGAAGCTTTGTAGCGTGTTGTTGAAAGCCTGGATAGATTCAAGGTCGAGGTGGTTGGTAGGGGAGTCGAGCACGAGAGTGTTGGCATCAGTGAGCATCATGCGTGCGATCATGCAGCGTATTTTCTCACCTCCGGAGAGGACGCTCGCCTTTTTCAGTACCTCCTCGCCGCTGAAAAGCATCTTGCCGAGAAACCCTTTGAGATAAATCTCCGAAGAGTCGGAGCTGTATTGACATAGCCAATCCACGAGATTCAGGTCAGATTCGAAGAAAGAGCTGTTGTCGAGCGGCAAGTAAGCGTTGGTGATGGTCTGACCCCATTCGAAATCTCCGGCATCCGCTTTGCGGTTGCCCATGATTATCTCGAAGAGTGCTGTCATGGCTCGCGGGTCACGGCTCAGGAAAGCAACCTTGTCGCCCTTTTCAATCTGGAAGTTGACATCATCGAAAAGAAGCTCCCCTTCAATCGAAGCCTTCAGCCCTTTCACTTCGAGAATCTTATTGCCAACTTCTCTGTTGGGGGTGAAGATTATGCCCGGATAGCGGCGTGAAGAGGGTTGGATTTCTTCGACGTTGAGCTTTTCGAGCATCTTCTTGCGGCTTGTGGTCTGCTTACTCTTTGCCACGTTGGCACTGAAGCGCTGGATGAATTCAAGAAGTTCTTTCCGTTTCTCCTCGGCTTTCTTGTTGGCAGCTTGCTGCTGACGCAGCGCGAGCTGGGAAGACTGATACCAGAAATCATAGTTTCCGGCAAAGAGGGAAATCTTGTTGTAGTCAATATCGAGGGTATGTGTTGAGACAGCGTTAAGGAAGTGACGGTCGTGGCTCACCACAAGGACGGTGTTCTCAAAGTTCGCGAGGTAATTCTCCAGCCAGGACACGGTTTCGAGATCGAGGTCATTGGTAGGCTCATCGAGAAGTAGGTTGTCAGGGTTGCCGAAAAGGGCTTTAGCCAGGAGCACGCGAACTTTCTCATTGGCGCTCATATCCTTCATCAGCATATAGTGGCGGTCCTCCTTGATACCGAGGCCCGAGAGGAGCGCGGCTGCATCGCTTTCCGCATTCCAACCTTCGAGTTCCGCGAATTTTTCTTCGAGTTCGGCGGCCTTGATGCCGTCCTCGTCAGAGAAATCCGGTTTGGCATAGATTGCATCCTTCTCCTGCATTATTTCCCAGAGCACGGTATGACCGCGCAGCACGGTCTCGATAACAGTGCATTCATCAAAAGCGAAGTGATCCTGCGAGAGGACGGAAAGACGCTCCCCCGGTCCGAAAGTCACGGAGCCCATGGTGGGGGACAGTTCTCCGGAAAGTATTTTCATAAGGGTAGATTTACCGGCACCGTTTGCACCGATAATTCCATAGCAGTTGCCACGGTTGAAAGTGAGGTTTACATCTTGAAAGAGCACGCGTTTGCCAAACTGCATGCAGAGGTTGTTTGTCTGAATCATTAGGAAATTATATATTTTAGCATATATTTCAGCTGCGGGCAGAGCTCGCTAAACCGAACCTATTTATTATTATTTATGCTTGGGAGGGACATTGACATTGTGGGCATCGAAGATGCGGCGGGCTCCGCGCTCGAAGAGCTGCCAATGGGCACGCTGGGCGGCGGGTATCTTCTCCGGCATCCATGACGGGATGACGGTGAAGTTGGAGTTGCCTCCGGCAGGTTTCGCCGCGAACAGGGTGTCGTAGTTTGCTTCCTTGAAGTAAGCTTTCCCGTCTGCCCCACGTTCAATGACGGCACGCACAAGTGCGCCGCCACGGGTGTCGGCAGTTTTCATATTTGAGATGAAATTACCGAGGGAATACACAAGGAGCACGTCCTTACCCTCTTTTTCATTCCGCACCACCTTCATCGGCTGGATCACATGCGGATGTCCTCCGATAATCAGGTCTACGCCCTGATCCACAAGAAAATCAGCTATGCTTTCCTGATTTTTATTCTGCAGCAAGACATACTCGATGCCCCAGTGGATGGTGACAACCACTATCTCCGCACCGGCTTTTCGCGTCTTACGGATCTCGTCGGCCATGCGGTCGCGCTCGATCATCGCCACCTCCACGCCATCGTGAGGCTCAATGCCGTTGGTGCCGTAGGTGTAATTGAGGAATCCTATTTTGAATCCGTTGATATCTTTTATGAACGGAACGAGTTTCTCGCGCTGTGCGGCATCGTGGAATGTGCCTATGTGATCCACGCCGAGTGAATCAAGAGCAACGAGTGTGCGCCTTGCCGCGCGGTCGCGCCTGTCGAGACAATGGTTGTTGGCAGTGAGGAAGAGATCGAAACCGGCGTTCTTAAGTGCTTTGGCGTATGAGTCGGGAGCTGAAAAGCATGGGTAGCCCGTGTAAGATGGTCCGCCGCCAAGAGGCACTTCCAGATTGCATACTGCATAATCAGCGGCTGTCACTTCCGGGGCTATGAGCGTGAAACATCCGGAATAGTCGTAGCAGTCTCCTCCTATCTCCTTTGCACGGTCGAGCTGGGCCTGATGCTGCATTGCATCGCCCACGAACAGGAGTTCTGCACGCGGTGGCTCGCCGGGAGCGACAGCTCCCGTGATGAATGAAAGAAGACTGAAAAGCAGTAGGCTCACCTTGGGTTAATGTTTAATGTGAAATGTTAAATGTGAAATGGTTAATGTTTAATGGGTTGGATAGAGCATTGCACATTAAACATTTCACATTATTCATTAATTCTATTCCATCGTCTGGCGCGAATAGGAGAAGCAGATGATGGCTTTGTCTGTGTCGATGCGTGTCACAGTCGGGCGACCGATGTAGGGGGCGCAGCGGGTCACGTAGGTGACGGTAGAGCTATAGTTCGGCACGTCCTCCGTTGATACTATAACAGGGACCAGAGAGAATTCCATGTCTGCGGGGTCCACCGGTTTGCCGCTGTCGATCAAGTCGAGAATATATTCGCGCATGCCGCCAAAAGTATAGCATTTCTTTTCAGTGTTATAAGCCGCATAGAAAGATGTCTTGCCGTCGGGAATCTTGTTTTCACGGAAGAAAGATTCCCGTTCCGATGCCTTCACCATAAGGAGGTGAGGTGCGGCGGTAAGGCCGAAATCGTTCTCCACAGCTTCGGCGGGAATCTCGAAAGAGAGCTTTGAAACCACAGCCACGCTGTAGAGGTCGCGGTCATATTTGTCGATGATCTCCTGCGCCGGGAATTTCACGTTCACATAGTATCCGCCGGGGGTTGTTATAATAGATTTTCCGCTGTTGGCAAGATTCTTAAGATAATCAGATACCTTATATGTCACCTTGTTGGCAGAGAGCACCTCCGGCTGGGAAGAGAAGAGGCATACGGAATCGCGGGTAAGCGTGGGCACGTAATGATATTCACCTGAATCGTCGTCCTTTTTCTGATATACCTGTTTCATGTAATGCCAGTAGGTATAGAATTTCATCGAGGATATCACGCCGATGCAACCGTTACCGAAGTTCTGTTCCACGTACACACCGGGGAAATATTGGGCGAAAGTCTGAGGCCACTGGAATGTCTCAGGATTGTTGCGGTAAGCGGTGAATATATCCTGCGCGAGCTTCCGGGGCATCATGACCGGGATACGTATGTTCCCTCCAAGTTTGAACAGAGAGTCGTTCATCGATAGGGCCGACAGGGTGTAGCTCTTCACTCCTAACGGATCTGAGGGATTGTAATATCCATCGGGGTCGAACGCGCTGTTGATATCCGAGGGGAGTTGTTTTGTTAGCCGGTATACCCTGAGTTGCTGCGGTGCAAGGGAATCGCCCGTGAGCGAGCCTCGCGGCACGGTGAGCACCATTCTCATTGAATCGACATCGTTGACGGTGATGGAGTCGGGTATGTTCATTTTAGTGGCGCACATCAGCTGGCTCACGAAAGAACAATCGAGAGAACCATATTCAGGCACGTTGATGCGTCCCAACAGTTTTGTCTGTGTGCGTGAGTCGAAATCAGCCTCGAGGATTGAAGAGGCGTCAAGCTTCATTTCCAGAGTGTCTACAGTGATTGTAACTTCTCCGTTTACGAGCGAGCCGCCTATCGGGCTTGTGGAATCCTCGCATGATGAAAGGAATGCGAAAGGGAGGAGGGCGGCGAATGCCGCGAATATGGCTTTAATCTTCATTGTTCAAGAGAGATTGATAGAATTCGTGATACTTGTCGGTGTTCTCCTCTTCGGGATTAAGGAAAAGCACGGGAAGACCGAGCTTCTCAGCGAATTCCACGAGTTCGGGATCAGGTGTGCGGTTGTTGAATATCACCGCATCGGAGTTGGCGATACCCACCTTATGGAGGAGATTAGTATTGGCAGGCATTCCCTGGAACAGTTCCAGATCTTCCGGTTTGATGCCGTCTTCACTCAGTTTGTCGAGAAATTCCGGGTCGATGGTGTCGGCCTGTTTTTCATCGAGGAGGGAATATACAACCTTTGTGCCCTTGAAAGATACGCCGTCGGAGAAAACCTTTTTTGCGTAAAGCGGAACGAGGGCGGCAATCCAGCCCGATACGTGCAGGATATCCGGTTCCCAGCGGAGTTTACGGGCGGTGTCGGCTGTTCCTCGGGAGAAGAATATCACCCTTTCGTCATTGTCAGGGCGGTTTGTGCCGATGCTGTCAACATCGTCCTCGAGTTTCTGGAAATAGTCATCGTTGTCTATGAAATAGACCTGGATGCGGGAAGGCTGCATCGAAGCCACCTTTATGATGAGTGGATGGTCAGCATCTCTGATAGGTATGTTGATGCCGCTGAGACGTATAACCTCGTGAAGCTGGTTGCGACGCTCGTTGACATTGCCGAAATTGGGCATGAATGTTCTCACCTCATATTTTTTGCCATGCATGGCCACCGGGAGGTTGCGGCCCAGTGTTGCTATCTCGGAAGGGGGGAGATAAGGTGCGATTTCGGGAGAGACATAAAGGATTCGTTGTTTTGCCATACTGTTCTGTTTGCGAGCCTTGAGCGCCTGTTTCTGACAGAGCGCACTAAGCGGATGCAAAGTTAATAAAAAAAATCGAGATTGATGGGTTTTGGCAGTGTTCGGCTTCCTCAAAGCATCTTAAAATTTGTAAAAACGGCAATATTTGGTGATAAAGTCACAAAAAATTTAGAATTTAGCAAGAATTTCGTAAATTTGCAGGCTGAAATAACCAATCGAAAAAATGATAATTATCAGAAAGGTTGCCGAGCTCCTCGATTTTGTGGAGCTGCAGAAGGAACACGGGGACGCAATCGGGCTTGTGCCGACGATGGGCGCGCTCCATGCCGGCCATCTATCACTCGTTGAGCGTGCAGTGAAGGAGAATCCGTGTGTAATCGCAAGTGTGTTCGTAAATCCGACTCAATTCAATAATCCCACGGATCTCGCCACTTACCCGCGCAAGGAGGAAGACGATTTCAAGTTGCTGGCAGAGGCTGGTGTCACGGCGGTGTTCGCGCCCTCGGTTGAGGAGATGTATCCCGGAGGACCGGAAGCGCAGCCGCGTCATGAGTTTGAGCTCGGCTCCGCCGCGGAGGTTATGGAGGGGAAATTCCGTCCCGGTCATTTTCAAGGTGTGGCGCAAGTGGTGAGTCTTCTTTTCCGGTTGTGCCGCCCTACGCGTGCATATTTCGGTGAGAAGGATTTCCAGCAGATAGCCGTGATCCGGAATATGATAAAGACCGAGGGGATAGACGTTGACATTGTTCCATGTCCGATCAAGCGTGCTGACGACGGTCTGGCTCTTTCGAGCCGCAACGCCCTCCTTACACCCGAACAGCGAGAGGTCGCCCCGGAGATCCACAAGGCATTGGAATATAGTGTGGAATATTCTAAAGAGCATAGCGTGCGCGCCACTCACGATACTGTGGTAGAGCGGATAGACGCCGTGCCGTATATGAGGGTGGAATATTTTGAGATAGTGGATGCACGGACGCTTCTCCCGGTGGAGGAGTGGGACGAAAGTCCATGGATAGTCGGTTGCATCACCGTTTATTGCGGCGACGTAAGGCTCATTGATAACATTGCATATAGGAAATAGGAATTTATCTGAATTTTTTAAAGGCCTAAAGGCCTAACGCGTAACGCCTAAGGTCTAAAATACAAGGAGAGATGTTAATCGAAATGATGAAATCGAAGATTCACCGGGTCACGGTTACCGAGGCGAATCTCAACTATATAGGGAGTATCACGATTGACAAACGCCTTCTCGAAGCCGCAGATATCCTGCCGGGTCAGAGAGTCTGGATTGTCAACAATAACAATGGCGAGCGTTTTGACACTTATGTGATCGAAGGCGACCCCGACAGCGGGGTGATATGCCTTAACGGCGCGGCTGCGCGTAAGGCTCAGCCCGGTGACGTGGTCATAATCATGACTTACGCGCAGATGACCCCGGAAGAAGCCAAAGAATGGAAACCGACAGTCATTTTCCCGGATACAGCGACGAATAGGCTTTAGGTCTTAGGCTTTAGGCTTTAGAACTTTGATGATGGGTCTGATTCGGAGTTAGAGAATATATTTTTAACGAAACTATAGGTTGTGAGCGAGGCTTGTATTTAAGGAATCTAAGGCCTAACGCCTAAAACCTAAAACCTTAAGAACAGATGTTTGAGAATTTATCGGAACGCCTTGAGCGTTCGTTCAAGATATTGAAGGGTGAGGGCAAGATCACCGAGATTAATGTCGCCGAGACCCTGAAGGACGTGAGGCGCGCGTTGCTCGATGCCGATGTCAACTATAAAGTTGCGAAGACCTTTACCGACACGGTGAAGAAAAAGGCCATGGGTCAGAACGTGATCAACGCCTTGAAGCCGAAAGAGCTCATGGTGAAGATTGTTCATGATGAGCTGACTGAAATGATGGGCGGGGAGGAAGCTCCCCTGCATCTCGATGCCAATCCGTCTGTTATACTGATGGCCGGTCTGCAAGGTGCGGGTAAGACAACCTTCACCGGCAAGCTTGCGCGTAAACTCAAATCCTCGAAAGGGAAACGGCCGTTGCTCGTCGGTGCCGACGTTTACCGTCCTGCGGCTCGGGAACAGTTGCGCGTACTTGCGGAAAGTATCGACGTGCCTGTATATACAGAGGAAGACAGTAAGGATCCCGTTCAGATAGCACTCAACGCTATAGCTCACGCCAAGGCCAACCATCTCGACCTCGTGATAGTCGATACGGCGGGACGTCTGGCCGTTGACGAGGAGATGATGGACGAGATTGAACGTATAAAGAAAGCGATACGTCCGCAGGAAACTCTCTTCGTCGTGGATGCCATGACAGGTCAGGATGCGGTCAACACCGCCAAGACTTTCAATGACCGCCTCGACTTCGAAGGCGTTGTCCTTACGAAGCTCGACGGTGACACCCGTGGCGGTGCCGCCCTCTCCATCCGTGCGGTTGTAGACAAGCCGATAAAATATGTCGGTGTGGGTGAGAAACTGGAGGATATCCAGGAATTCAATCCAGAAGGTATGGCGAACCGTATCCTCGGCATGGGTGATATCGTGGAGCTTGCAAAACGTGCACAAGAGATTTACGATCAGAAAGAAGCCGAGCGGATTCAAGAAAAGATCAAGAAGAACAAATTTGATTTCGACGACTTCCTGAAACAGATAGAGAACATCAAGAAGATGGGTAACATCAAGGACCTTGCCGCGATGATTCCCGGGGTCGGTAAAGCCATCAAGGATGTTGACATCGACAACAATGCATTCAAGGGTATTGAAGCCATCATACATTCCATGACTCCCTACGAGCGTCAGAACCCGGAGGTAATCAAAGGCACGCGCCGTCAGCGCATAGCCAAAGGATCCGGCACATCGCTTCAGGATGTCAACAAACTCCTCAAGCAGTTCGAAGACACCCGCAAGATGATGAAGATGGCCACATCGATGAAGAACCCGATGAAGATGATGCGCCAGATGAAGCAGCAGGGCGGCCGCCGCTTCTGATGGCAGTCTCGCTCATTGTTCGGGACATATAGGGCATATTTCCATAAGGTCCTTTTCAAAGGTTTCCCGGTTGATTGCCCGGTTCCTCACTTGGGTTCTCTTGTTGAATATAGTCTGAGGTGAATAGAAGAGGAGAGTGGCTATCTTGGTGCTGTCAGTCACACCGATTCTAATAAGTGCAAATATACGGAGGTCTGTGTTGAGCAGGTCTCCGTTCTTTGGTTTCAAAGCCTTGTCCGGTTGCAGAAGAGCGTTTATGGCTTTTATGAAGTCCGGATAAATCCTAAGGAAGGCCGTGTCAAAATTGAAGAAAAGTTCCTTCATTTCCGTCTCCGACGGGCGAGAATTAACCTTGACGAGACGAAGCAACTCATCGTATAGGCCTGCTTTCAGCTTTGACACGGTCGTGAGCTGAAACCTGTTGAATTTTTCGATGTATGCGGCGCAGAGGTTGAGGAACAGGTTTACATATTGTTCCCTGGAGCGGTTGGTCTCCTGCAGTTGGGCATTAAAGATCTTAAGCTTCTCGTTGAGAGATGAAAGTGTTTCGTTTCGTTGCCTGATTTTTCTTTTTTGTACTACTATTATAACGATGGCGGTGATAAGTATCAGTGCAATAACGGCTATTAATCCTATATATCCATGTAGCTGTTTGTTTTTAGCCAGAATCGTTTCCTGATAGGCTGTTGCAATTTCAGGAAGTTTCTTGCCAATTTCGAGAATTCTCAGCCGGTTATTGTATTCGAGGGCATCCTCTAAAGAATAGTTTAAATATAGGTTGGCGCGTTCGAGGTCTGCCTCCGTGTTCTTTATAAGGAGGGCGACATCCTGCAACGCAAGATTCTCTTTCACCGGTATCATCTGATCCGAGATCGCGGCATTTATCAACCATTTGCGATAATTTGCCTTGTCGTTCAAGAGATTATAGGTTTGCGCAAGAGCAAATGCCGCCTGTGCATAAAGACGCGTGTTTTGAGGCAGACCGTCCAAAGCCCTAAGGTAATTTGTCTTTGCTGTTTCGAAGTCGTGGTCAAACATCAAAGCCTGTTCAGCCAGCCTATATTGCCAGGTCGGAGTCCCTTTGGGGGTTACCGATATCAAGGAATCGAGATAGGAGCGACTTTTCCTGGTATATACGGGCGCAAAAGTTTGATCCTGAGAATACTCCGCCCATACGCCATATGTCCATTGGCAGGCGGCATAATATTTCTCTTTCATCTCGTCCGAGAGTCTGGAGGAGTCAATCTTTGACAGTTCGTCTACCGCCTGGCTGAAATGACCGGATGTGGCATAAGACATCGCTTTCTGAACCTTGACCTTGGCGTGCAGCGGATAATTGTCGATACCCTCTGCAAGCAGCTCAGCCTTGTCAACATATTTCATTGCAGAGTCATAACTTAGTGTGACATATTCTTCATATAGTTTGTCGTATAGGTCGAGTTTATCTTCAGTCCTGACTGCATTTTTAAGCCGGGACTTGATGCTGTCAATCTTATTTTGTTTTACGGCCAAATACTTTTCACGGTTGGCGAGAGCCCTGTCAAGTTTTTCGAGACACTCGCTTTCTGATTGTGCAAAACTTAGTTGCCCGAGGAGGATAAAGATGAGGAACGGGACAAATGTTTTCATGGTTTTTGAGTTTTATATCGCAAAGGTAATATAAATATTTTAACTATACAACTACTTAAGACAGGGTTTTTAACACTACCTATTTTGATTTTAACAAATAATATAACTGACTGATATTTAATATAATACCCCCCTATGGCGGGTTGTATCACTACCTGATGACTACTATATATTGACTTAAATTCCAATGCATACTAATTTAGCCGAAAATAAACGCAGAGGCGTGAACACACTAACCAAAACAATAAACACACTAATTCAGAAAATTCATGAAACCTAACTTGAAACCATTTGAGCGTTTACTCCTGTTGGCGGCATTGATTTTGTTTTCGCCACAGGCTTTTGCTCAGATCATGAAAATCTCCGGCACTGTGACCGATTCACAGGGAGAACCCTTGATCGGGGCGAGTGTTTTCGTAGTTGGCACCAACAAAGGCGCATCTACCGATGTTGACGGCCGTTATTCAATAGAAGCCAAAAAAGATGGCAAGCTGCGCTTCTCTTATGTGGGATACCATACCAAGACGGTGAAAGTTGACGGCCGCGCCAGGCTTGACATTGTGCTTGAAGAGAACGATGCCGTCCTTGACGAAGTCATTGTAGTAGGCTATGGCACTATGGACAAAAAGGAATTGACTTCTGCCGTGTCTCATGTAAGTGCAAAAGATTTCCAATCTGTTGCCACGACTGATGTGTCGATGCTTATACAAGGGAAAGTGCCGGGTCTTTCGGTTGTCAATACAGCGGCAGCCGATCCAAACTCCGGTGCGAGCCTTCAGATTCGTGGCGTGTCATCACGTGAGGCCGGTCTCGGTCCGCTTATCGTGCTTGACGGCGTTCCGGGGGCAAGCCTGACTAATATAAATCCTAACGACATCGCATCGTTCGATGTATTGAAGGATGGAGCGGCTTCGGCAATCTATGGCACGCGGGGTTCAAACGGTGTAATTATCATCACCACTAAAAAGGGAGCGCAGGACGGCAAAGTCCACACCACTTATGCCGCGACACTTTCCTGGGACAAAGCCAACCGTGACCTTGACATGATGAATGCCGAAGACTATCGCACGTTACGTATCCCTTCGGGAGATGCAGCTGTCGATCTTGGCGCGAGTGAAGACTTGTTCGACCTCGTGCAGCAAACGGGCTTCAAACAGCAGCATACCCTTACGGTGAATGGAGGAAGCGTCAACACCAACTACCGCGTCACGGTGGATTACCGTAACGCCGACGGAGTGGAGAAACGGGGCAATCGCGAGGAATATGGCGGTCGCGCCACTGTGAACCATACCACCAAAGGGGGATTGTTCAATGTCAATGTCAACATTGCTCCCCGTGTGGTTTATCGCACGCTCGCCGACAATGATGTTTTCAGACGTGCAGTAGAGGCTAACCCGACGACTCCTGTATGGGATCCTAACGAGCCCGGACGTTATTATGATTTCTCAAATTCCAACGGTTTTGAGAATCCATTGGAGTCCATGTATCTTAGAAAAGATAAGAGTCAGGAAAAGGTGCTTGACTGGGACGGCACCGTTAAGCTCAATCTGTTGCCGCTATTTTTGCCCAATGCGAAATACAGCCAGAACCTTTCCACGCAGGTTACGTTTGCAGACCATCAGTATAACAACGACTACAATGTGTTCGAACCCTCCACGATGAATAAGCACATCAAGACAAACAAGAAGGGGTGGGCACATCGTTCGGCAACCAATTCCCGCAGCATGAGTCTCGAATGGCTTACCAACTATAATATCAGCATCAAGGACCATAACATCCGGGCCATGGTGGGCTATTCATATCAATATTGGCAAAATTCAGGTTTCTCCGCCTCCAACTATGATTTCTCCAACGACGGTCTTGGTGCCGACAATTTAGGTTCTGGTGACGGTGCAAAAGAGGAGGGGGAGATCGGCATGGAAAGTTGGAAGGAAGATAACAAGCTGATTGCGTTCTTCGGTCGCGTCAATTACGACTATGCCGGACGCTATCTCTTCACCGCTTCCTTGCGTCATGAAGGGTCGTCAAGATTCGGAAAGAACCATAAATGGGGTAATTTCCCGGCGGTTTCTGCCGGATGGCGCATATCGGAAGAAAAATTCATGGAAGGCACGTCGTCATGGCTTAATGAGTTGAAAATACGTGCGGACTTCGGTGTGACCGGTAACCAGGAATTCGGTAATTACCTTTCCCTGGATACTATGGGACCGTTCGGCTACAGCTACTATAACGGTCAATGGGTGAAAGTCTGGGGTCCGGGTAAGAATGTCAACACCGACCTTCATTGGGAGAAAGGAAAGAACTGGAATATCGGTCTTGACTTCTCGCTTTTCAACAACAGGCTTTACGGATCTTTCAACTATTTCAACCGCCGCCAGCAGGATTTGTTGGGTAGCTATCGTGTGCCGATGCCTCCCTATCTTTTCACCCATACTTATGTGAATGTGGGGACTATGAAGAATCAGGGTTTTGAATTCGACATCACTTTCAATGCAGTCCAGACTCGTGATTTTACTTACACCATGAATTTCATCGGGACAACGCAATCCAACAAGTTTGTGGATTTCAGCAATTCCGAGTTTATCGGCAACGACTATTATGATGTGGCATATACGGAGATTCCGTATCCAAACATCCCTCTCCAGCGTATAGAGAAGGGGCGTTCGGTGGGTAGTTTCTTCATGTTCAAATATGCCGGCATCAATACCGATGGAGAATGGCTCATCTATGATAAGGACGGGGACATTATTAAAGGGGTGCAAGGGTCGGTGGAAGACCGTCAGTATGTAGGCAACGGTCTGCCAAAGTTCACTCTCTCAACCAACCACAGCTTCCGTTACAAGAATTTTGACTTGTCCCTCTTCTTCCGCGGTGCTTTCGGTTTCGATATCTTCAATATCCACGATTTTTATTACGGCACACGTAATTTCTCCGGAAATATGCTTCGCAAGGCATATGGTAAGAACGAAAAAATCTCTCCGAACCAGAATCCCATAGTGTCTGACTATTTCTTGGAGCGCGGTGATTATTTCAAGCTCGATCAGATAACGCTCGGTTACACGCTGCCTGTGCCGAAGGCGAGGTTTATGGATCAGCTCCGCATTTACGGAACCGTGCGCAACGTCTTCACTATCACCAAATATAGCGGTATGGATCCCTCCAACTTCCAGGTCAATGGTCTGACTCCGGGCGCACACGGTGGTCGCGGCTATTATCCCACCACCCGCCAGTTTATACTCGGCGTGCAGCTTGACTTTTAATTATAGGTAACTTAAGAATCGTATAAAATGAAACCATATAAATATTTAGCTGCCCTGGCTTTTGCCTCGCTCCCTCTGACCGGTTGCACCGACCTTGATGAGACCGTTTACAGTCAGGTAAGTTCCAACAACTATTTCAACACGAAACAAGACGTGGTTGCAATGGCATTCCGTTCGTTTGAACACGGATACTGGACAATTGTTCCACGTTTCAGAATCCAGGAACTTCCCGGTGACCAACTGATAATCCCGCGTCGCGACGGTAGTTGGGACGATGGTGGTGTATGGCGTCAATTCCACTATCACACATGGACCCCCGACATATCGCGTCATGTCCATGATGAATGGGACTCCTGTTTCGCAGGCATCGGACAATGTAATTTCGCTATTGACCGTTTCAATGAACTTGACCCGGCGAAGTTCGGCTTCTCCGAAGAGGAGTTCAATTCGCTCAGGACCCAGAACAGGGTTTTGCGTTGTTGGTATTACATCCGTCTGCTTGATGCGTTCCGCAATGTCCCCTTCTCGGTCAGCTATGACGATCCGTCTCAAAACAGTATGTCGCAAGTCCCGCCGGAATTTATCTTCAATTTTGTAGAGACCGAACTTAGGGAATCCATTCCGTTGCTCTATAAGAAGGAGAGTCTCGGTTCCGGTTCGCAATATGCCAACCTCTGGACACAGGGTGGTGCAGCCGCTTTGCTCGTAAGGTTATACCTCAACGCCAAGGAATGGATAGGTATTGACCATCTTGCCGATTGCGAGAAGGTTGCGCAAGATATTGTGGATGGGGTCTACGGGGCCTATAAGGTTGACGACCGTTGGGACGCTCCGTTTGATTCGGAGAATGACAAGTGCGACGAGCTCATATTCTTCTTCTCCGGTTCCTGCAACTATACGAGCTGGCATTATCATCAATTGTATAATTGGGGTGTACCGTCCAATTCGGAACTTTTCTTCAATGACTATAAGGTGAAACATGGAGGACACAACGGTGAATTTGTATGCTCTCCGAGCTATGACCCCACCGGCAAACTTTACGATTATGAGCTTGGAATGACTATTCAGAAATTCAGGAAGTATCCCGGTGATGTCCGTCTGGCGAAATATAAGAACCTTGGCGGAGGTAAGAGAGAGGGTATGTTCCTCTTTGGCAACCTTGAATACACGCAGAGCGGTATAAAACGTAAGTTGAAAGCTCCGGAGATGCCTTATGACCTTTGCATCCGGGATGCCGTGGGTCAGTTCCATTATTTGAAAGAAGATAAATGGCTCACTTCTCCCGAAAGCAACATGACTACAGGAGACTACAACTCAGGGTGGTATACGGTTAAATATCCGATGTACAGTGATACAGACCCCGGCGCCGGGGAAGGAGACTTCGCCGAGATTCGTCTTCCGGAAATCATGTATGCGCTTGCCGAGTGTAAGTTGCGCAGGGGGGATGATACGGGTGCGGCCAAGCTTTTAAATCAGGTGCGCCGCAGATATTATCCACAGACAGTGCATAAACATGTGCTATATGCTCCTGAGGGTAACGTAGCCCTTGATATGGATGAGATGCTTGACGAATGGGGTCGCGAATTCCTCGCCGAAGGACGTCGCCGTATCGATCTTATACGCTTCGGCAAGTTCACCACCGGTAAGTGGTGGGACAAGAATCCCGATGCCGACGACCATGCGAAGATCTATCCCGTTCCCCGCGTGCAGATAACCACCAACCCCGCTCTCAAACAGAATCCAGGGTATAATTGATCTTGGCTTGGAGTTTTTTGTATGAAAATTAATTTTTAGAGTATTCAATACAATGAAGATATACAAATATATAGCAGTTGCAGCAGTCGCATTGCTTGGAATGATCGCGGCAAGCTGCGATGAAGAGAGGGAACTCATAGTCATTGAGGGGAATATACCCATCAAGACTTCTACACTTTATATAGTCGGGGATGCAACCCCGGCAGGGTGGGATATAAATAACCCGGTGCTACTTACTGCAAGTGACGAAGATCCGCTTGTATTCATATATGAGGGGAATCTTACGAAAGGTGAGATGAAGGCTTATCTCACTCCCGGCAATTGGGATTCACCCTGTGTCCGTCCGATGACCGCGGGCTCGCCGATAAGCAAAGCCAATATAGACAAGGAGCCTTTCCAACTTTATTCCGGAGGGGAAGACCTGAAATGGTCGATAAAGGATTCCGGTAATTATAGAGTGATCTTTGATATGCGTAACTGGACATACAGCACGACATATCTTGGATTGTAATGATTGTAATGGAAATGAAAACAAATTTCAATATGGTAAAAAAGTTTGCATTGGTGTTCCTATGCTCGGTTTTATCCTTAGGCGTGGCTTGTAAGGATAACAAGGTAGAGGGTCCGGATAATCCGGATCCGGCACCTGATCCGACCCCTGAGCTTCCGGCATTGCCCGTGCCCGGAGACATTCATAAATACAAGGCTCCGCTTTACTGGACAATCTATGAATATGCAAGGGAGATGGAAATGGCGGGTGTGCCGTATCACGAGATGGACTTGACATCCGACCAGTGGGATGCCGTCATAGACATGATGGCTACGAAATTCAAACCTTATGGCTACGACATGATCTGTACCGACGGCTTCCTTCCCCAACTCTCGCGCGACGGAAGCGGATACATGTCGCATTACGGTTCGATGCCGCTTAAGGAGTTGGTGCGCCGCGCCAAGGAGAAAGGGTTGAAGGTAGGGGTCTATGACAACCCTCTATGGATAAAGGGTGATCTCAACAGCAAGGTTGCAGGGACCAATTACACGTTGCGGTCTCTGACACGTAATCCGCAAGACAATGTGCTTTATCCGGAAGTTACAGACAGGGCAGACTTTACATGGGTTGTTACTGACCATCCCGGTGCGCGGGAATATATCGACGGGTTCTTCAAGCATTACCATGATCTGGGAGTGGACTATGTTCGCATGGACTTCATGTGCTGGTATGAGGACGGGGACCCCGGGCGTGATCATCCCGTGACCTGCGGTTACGGTCGCGAGCGGTATGAACGCGGACTTGCGTATATCTGTGAATCCGCCACCAAGTACGGTATATTCACTTCCATAGTTATGCCGGAGCTTTATAACGATGCGGAGCTCGAAAGGAAATACTGCAATATGACCCGCATCGTTCAGGACACAAATATCGGTGGATGGCATCACTTCTCCTCTTTCAACCGAGGAACAATTTATGACCGCTGGCCTTATGCCGACAATCAGATGGACGGCTTCACGCATTGGAGTCATATCGGGGGAGAAGGAAAGATACTTCTTGACGGTGATTTCTTGCGCCTTAATAAATGTGCGAGCGATGACGAACGCCGTTCGCAGGTGTCGCTTCAATTGATAGCCGGAGGTCCTGTGACTATAGCCGACACTCCCGAGACGATCGGTAACTATGACAAGTTCTATACCAACGAAGAACTTTTGGCCCTGAACGCAGACCGCTTCGTAGGAAAGCCGCTGTCTCGCGAAATTGACAGTGAAGGGAGCTGCATGTGGTGGGGTACCATGAGCAACGGAGACGTGGTGCTTGCAATGTTCAACCGCGAGGAGTCGGGACGGAGGATGTCGGTTAACCTGTCGGATATTAATATTGACGGAGAGTGCAAGGTGCGGGATCTCTGGAAGCATGCCGATGAGGGCGTTGTCTCAGGCACGTTCGAGGCCGCTGTGCCGCGCCACGGATGTAAAGTTGTTAAATTCACAAAATAAGCTCTAAATTATTTCTAATTAATCTTAACCTTAAAAGTTATGAGACAGAATTTACTTAAGTCCATGGCGTTAGGTGGCGCCATGTTGCTGAGTGCAGCCTCTCTTTCAGCTGCAGTTCCCGAACATCTATACATGGTAGGCGAAGCCTCACCGAGTCTGTGGCATATTGACGTTGCTCAGGAAATGACAAACGAGGGGGACGGAGTGTTCAGCTATCGCGGAACACTCTACAAACAGAACCTTCAGTTCATCGACCAACGGAGTTGGGACGGAGTGCGCTATGTCCCGCCTGTGTCCGGATGGCATTTGACGCAAGCCCACACTGCCGAGCAGATTATAGCGGAGGTTGGAAACGAGAATCGTTTTTGGGTTCCTGAAAACGGCACATATGAGGTGAAAGTGTATTTCAGTGACGGCGGCGAATCGGTAATGATCACTGCGCAATGGGTTGACGAGATGGCTCCTATGGTATGTCCACTCGGAGCAGCTTCCGGGCAATGGGACAGTGCATCGGTTCATCCTTCAGTCAATATTTATCCACAAGAAGGAACGGAAGACATTTTTGTATGGGAAGGTACTGTAAAACCCGGAAGCGATAGCAAGCATTTTAAATTCATCTCCTACCCTTGTAACTACTGGGAAACATGGTTCTATTTGCCTGAATCCGTAGATAACGGAGTCGTGAAGTTTGTGAAAACTGGTGAAACATACAAAATTCGCAGGGCTTGGAATGATGGAAACCTTGATCACTTCTGGGGCTTTGCCGATGAAGACTGCACTCCCGAGAAGAAGATAAGGGCAACATTGAATCTTGGTGACGACACCATCCGGTTCGATAACCTTGAGAACGACCCGACGGATGTAGCCGATGTTTCGGAGAATATAGTGAAAGCAATATTTATTGGTGATGACCTTGTGATTGCGGGAGCTTCTTCCGGAATTGCGGTCTATGATATTTCCGGGCGCATGGTAGCGTCAACTGCTACCGGATCTCTGACAATTCCGGGGCTTTCTAACGGTGTTTATGTGGTAAAGACGGCAGACGGGGCAATAAAAGTGGCAAAATAAAACAATATTTTGCTGATGGATGTGGAAAAGCATTCGTTGCACGTTAATATAGTATACAGGTAGTTTTAGGTTGCCCGTGCAGTTTCCCTGCTCCGGTGATACTTCGGAGCAGGGAAATTTTTACCATGAACTAAACTATACACCATAATCGATTATAACACCTATCAGATGAAACCACTCCAAACCTACCTTCTCGCGGCGTTCGCTGCAGTGTCGTTCGGCAGTGCTGCCGCCGATTACAAAGTCGAGTCCCCGTCGGGGAAGATCACAGCCGAAATTCAGAACGGACCGGAGCTGTCATGGACCGTCAGCTACGGCGGCCGCGAGGTGCTGTCCAGATCGCCCCTCTCGCTGACGCTCGGCGACGGCACCGTCTGGGGGCGCGACGCCCGCGTGTCCAAGGCCGTGAAAACGTCCGTCAACAAAGTCATAGACACCCCCTTCTGCCAGTCCTCGACCATGGATGAGAACTACAACGGGCTGACGCTTAAGATGAAAGGAGGATGGAGCGTGGAGTTCCGCGCCTATGACGACGGCGTGGCGTACCGCTTCATAAGCGATGTCCGCAAGCCTTTCGAGGTCGTCTCGGAGCAGGCTGAGTTCAATTTCCCCTCCGACTTCACCGCCACCGTGCCCTACGTCCGCGGCGGCAGGGAGGGCGACATGGAGTCGCAGTTCTTCAACTCCTTCGAGAACCAATACACCGTCACACCCCTCTCCGGGCTGAACCCCAGACGGCTCGCGTTCCTCCCCTTGGCTGTTGACGCGGGCGACGGGATAAATGCGGCGGTCACCGAGAGCGACCTGCGCGACTACCCCGGCCTCTACCTATACAACCCTGACGGCACAAACTCGCTCAAGGGGATGCAGGCCCCGTACCCGGCGAAGACCGCGGACGGCGGCTACAACAATATACAGGGTATTGTCACCGAGCGCGCACCGTACATAGCCAAGGTGGATGCACCGCGCACGTTCCCCTGGCGCGTGTTGGTGTTGGGGAAGGACACAGAAATCGCGGCCACGAACCTCAGCTACCTCCTTGCCGAGCCCTCCCGTATCGCCGACACGTCGTGGATCAGGCCAGGCAAGGTTGCGTGGGAATGGTGGAACGACTACAACATCACCGGCGTCGACTTCGAGGCGGGACACAACACCCCGACCTATAAGCATTACATCGACTTCGCCGCCGACAACGGGATAGAATACGTCATCCTCGATGACGGCTGGGCCGCGGGCAAGGGGGAGGACCTCTTCATCCTCAATCCGGAGATAGACCTTGAGGAGATCATATCCTACGCCGACGGCAAGGGCGTCGGCATCATCCTCTGGGCTGGTTTACGCGCCTTCGAGCGCGACCTCGAAAAGGTATGTGAACACTATTCGAAGATGGGGGTTAAAGGGTTCAAGGTAGACTTCGAGGACCGCGACGACCAGCTGATGACGGCCTTCAACCACCGCGCGGCCGAGACCGCCGCCAGATATAAGCTCGTGCTTGACCTCCACGGGGCGTACAAGCCCGCGGGCATCAACCGCACGTGGCCCAACGTGCTCAACATGGAGGGGGTCAACGGCCTGGAGAACATGAAATGGACTGAGCTTAAGGACTTCGACATCATAAAGTATGACGTGACGATACCTTACCTGCGTCAGATCGCCGGGCCTGTAGACTACACCCAGGGGGCTATGGTCAACGCGACGCGTAAAAACTTCCGTCCGGTCAACTGCCAGCCGATGGCTCCCGGCACCCGCTGCCACCAGTTGGCGCTGTACATGGTTCTCTACTCGCCGCTGAACATGCTCTGCGACTCCCCGACGAACTACCGCCGGGAGCAGGAATGCACGGACTTCATCGCCGATGTCCCCACCGTCTGGGACGAGACCGTAGTGCTCGACGGGAAGATGGGTGAATACATCGTCACGGCGCGCCGCAAGGGCAATGACTGGTGGATAGGGGGCGTTACCGACTGGACACCGCGCGAACTGAGCATCGACCTCTCGCCTCTGAAAATCAACGGCGCAGCTGAGATGACGCTCTTCACTGACGGCGCTAACTCCCACCGCAACGGCAACGACTACCGCCGTCAGGAGATGACGCTCGACCCATCCAAACCGTTGAAAGTAAAGCTCGCTCCCGGCGGAGGTTTTGCCGCTCATATAAAATAAATTACACAATATATGAAACGACTGATAAATATTGCTGCCGCAATGGTGGCAACACTTGCTGCATCCGCAACGCAACATAATCCCGTTGCCAATCCGGAAGCTGTAGTGACCGAAGGCGTTGTCCGCTTTACCGTCTTGACTCCGGAGATGGTCCGAATAGAATACAGCCCTTCAGAAAAATTCGAGGACAGGGCTACGTTCACGGTGGTTAACCGTAACCTGCCCGTGCCCCGTTTCACAAAATCGGAGGATAACGAATTCCTATATATAACCACTGACAAGCTCAAGCTGAGATACCGTAAGGGCACAAACCCCTACTTTGAGCCTAACCCTCCGGGCAACCTTAACATAACCATGGACCTCAACGGCACACCGGTGACATGGTTCCCCGGACAGGGAGACGGACGCAACCTCAAGGGTACCTGCCGCACGCTCGACCGTTGTTTTGGTGACGGCTACCGCTCGCAGTTGGAGAACGGATTGATTTCACGCTCGGGCTGGGCGGTGATAGACGATTCCCCTCAATGTGTCCGCCCCGACGGAAGCCGTTCGTTGGCTCTCGTGCCGGACGAAAGCGGTGTGGACTGGGTGGCGCCCCGCGATGACAAATCATCTCTCGATCTCTATTTCATGGGCTACGGACACGACTACAAGAAAGCCGTTAACGACTTCACTAAGATAGCCGGCAAGATACCGCTGCCGCCGGACTATGTCTTCGGTTACTGGTACAGCAAATATGAGAACTACAGTGCCGACGACTTCCGTAATATAGTGAAGGAACTCCGGGACAACGATATCAATGCCGATGTCATGATCCTTGACATGGACTGGCACTGGAACGGAGAGGAGGGAGTCTCCAACGGACGCGGAGGTTGGACTGGCTGGAGCTGGAACACCAATCTCATCCCCGACCCAGGGAAGCTGCTGAAGGATTTGCATGACAGCGGACTTCATGTCTCCCTCAACCTCCATCCCGCTATGGGTGTCGATTCCACGGAAGATATGTTCCGGGATATGGCAACTGACATGGGTTTGAATCCCGACACCACGAAAGTGATTCCCTGGAAACTTGAGGACAGGAATTTTTATAAAGCCTTTGCGGGTAACTTCCTGCGTCCTTTCGAGAAACTCGGTGTGGACTACTGGTGGCTCGACTGGCAGCAGCACCTCACGAGCCCCTATACAGACGGTCTCGGCGAGACATTCTGGTGTAACCATGTCTTCTTCAACGACATGAAACACAACCGCCCCGACCGCCGACCGCTCATATTCCACCGTTGGGGCGGACTGGGCAGCCACCGCTACCAGATCGGCTTCTCCGGCGACATGTTCATCAATTGGTCATCGCTCGCGTTCCTTCCGTACTTCACCGCCACCGCCTCCAACGTCGGCTATGGCTATTGGGGACATGACATCGGTGGCCATATGTATGACAGTTCCCATGACGTGAACGACCCCGAACTTCTGCTCCGCTGGATACAGATGGGAGTGTTCACCCCCATCTTCAGAACACATGCGACCAAAGGGACATGGCTCAACCGCATGATATGGACCTACGACAACTCCGACCAGCTCAAGGCAGCCGTAAAGCTGCGCTATGCACTTTTCCCCTATATCTACACGATGGCGCGCAAGAGCTATGACACGGGAGTCAGCATCTGCCGCCCCCTCTATTATGAATATCCCGAACAGGAGGAGGCATACACGAACGAAGGAGAATACTTTTTCGGTGACGACATACTTGTCGCTCCGGTGGTGAGTCCATCGGTCAATGGCGTGAGTAGGAAAGAAATCTGGTTCCCGGAGGGGAAATGGTGGTCGGTAGCGCACAACCGTATGATTGAGGGGAACGGCAAACGGAACCTCGATTTCACCCTTGACCAAACCCCATATTTCTACCGCGAGGGAGCCGTGATAGTGAACAATCCTAAGGAGGTCAAGAGCGTCACCGAGCGCCCCGGGAAACTTGTGGTCAACATTGTCGCCGGTAAGGACGGGGAATGCAGTCTGTATGAAGATGCGGGCGATTCGAACGACTACGACAGGGAATACGCTTTCACACGTATATCCCACAGGTCGGAAGGAAACGAAGGTGTCTATACAATCGAACCGCGCTCCGGCAAGGTTGAGGGACTTCCCTCCAAGCGCGGTTACGAGTTACGCATACTGAACACTGACGCACCCGTTGGTGGCACGGTTGACGGGAAAAAAGTCAAAACGGAATATGACGCGGCATCCCGCTGCACCATAGTCGATGTGCCCGCAGCATCATGCGACAAATATCGCACGGTAAATGTGACATACGGTAAATGAAACACACTTTATAAGAACTAAAGATATGAAAATAAGATTATTGACGGGTGCTGTTATGGCATGCGCCCTTTCAGGGGCATATGCCTATAAGCCTGTCGGCAACAAGATAATGACCACATGGGGGGAGAATATAAACCCCGAAGCAGTGTGGCAGGAATATCCCCGTCCCATCATGGAGCGTAACGACTGGAAGAATCTCAACGGTTTATGGAACTACGCGATAACTAAGAAAGATGCTCGGCAACCCGAGAACTGGCAAGGCGAGATATTGGTCCCGTTCTGTGCAGAATCTGCATTGTCGGGCGTAGGGAAGGAGGTCGGTGCTGAAAACGCATTGTGGTATAAGCGCAGTTTCACAATACCGGGCCCGTGGAAAGGCCGTGACGTGTTGCTGAACTTCGGGGCAGTGGACTGGCAGGCAGATGTCTGGGTCAACGGAGTCAAGGTCGGTTCGCACACCGGCGGCTACACCCCCTTTAGCCTGAACGTGACGCAGGCGTTGAAATCAAAAGGAGAGAACGAAGTGGTTGTCAGGGTGTGGGATCCCACCGACAAGGGGTATCAGCCACGTGGCAAGCAGGTTTCAACTCCAGAAGTGATATGGTATACGCCGGTCACCGGTATCTGGCAGACAGTATGGCTCGAACCGGTGGGGAGGAAACATATATCCGATCTCCGCATACTCCCCGACATTGACAGGAATACGCTGAAAGTGGATGTCACCCCCTCCGAAGAAATCGGTAACGGGATGGTTGAGGTTATTGTCAAGGACAATGGAAAGGAGATAGCCACGGGACGAGCCGTGACCGGAGAGGCCGTCTCCATCGACATGCCGGAGGATGTGGAACTGTGGTCGCCTGGGAATCCCAAACTCTATGACCTTGAAGTGAGATTGACTGCGGACGGTAAGACTCTCGACAAGATTGGCAGCTATGCCGCCATGCGTAAGTTCTCCACAAAGAAAGATGACAGAGGTGTGGTGCGCCTGCAGCTCAACAACAGAGATTTGTTCCACTACGGACCTCTTGATCAGGGATGGTGGCCCGACGGCCTGTACACGCCTCCGTCCTACGAAGCCATGATATATGACGTGGACAAGACCAAGGATTGGGGTTTCAATATGATCCGCAAACATATAAAGGTTGAGCCCGCGTTGTGGTATACATATTGCGACCGCAACGGAATCATCGTATGGCAGGACATGCCCAGCGGAGACAGGAATCCCGAATGGCAGGACCGCAACTATTTCGACGGCGAGGAACTTGTCCGCACTCCAGAGAGTGAGGCGAATTACCGCAAGGAATGGCGCGAAATCATGGATTGCCTTTACAACTACCCCTGCATAGCGGTGTGGGTGCCGTTCAATGAAGCCTGGGGGCAGTTCAAGACCAAGGAGATCGCAGAGTGGACCAAAAACTACGATCCGTCCCGCCTGGTGAATCCGGCGAGCGGCGGCAACCACTATCCCTGCGGCGACATGGTTGACGCGCACAGCTATCCTTCGCCGCCTGTAACTCACGTGTATGACGCCAAGCGGGCGAACGTGCTCGGAGAATATGGCGGCATCGGGATGGTTGCTGAAGGTCATGTCTGGGTCCCCGACCGCAACTGGGGATATATTCAGTATAAAACTCCGAAGGAGGTGACAGATGCCTATGTCGGCTATGCCGACTATCTCGACCGGCTCGCCAACGACTGGTTCGTCGGGGCGGTCTACACGCAGACCACCGATGTCGAGATTGAGGTCAATGGACTTATGACCTATGACCGCAAGGTGATCAAAATAGATGAACCCCGTATCCGCGAGATAAACCGCAGGATAATAAAGAGCCATAGCAAATAAAAGGATGTCTGGAATAAAACAAATAGCAGTAATTGTCGGCATCCTTCTGTTTGCATGTTGCAGTATGGCGGAAATAACATTGCCACAGTTCTATACAGACAATATGGTGTTGCAGCAGAACTCTAAAGTCACTATGCCCGGAGTTGCCACTCCCGGCTCTAAAGTGACACTCTCTGCCGACTGGCTTGCCAGACCTGTAAACGCCAAGGCCGGAAGCGATGGTAGATTTTCGTTGGAGTTTACAACGCCAAAGGCAGGTGGTCCATATACGCTTATTGTCAGTGACGGTGAAGATTGCAGGGCGTTGCAGAATGTGCTTGTCGGCGAAGTATGGCTTTGTTCCGGTCAATCCAATATGGAATTCCCGGTAAAGGGAGACTGGGCACAACTCATGAATGCCGATGAAGTGGTGGCCACGATGCAACGTCCGGCATTGCGTCTGTTGCAGATAAGGAACACTACATCCGTCACTCCGCTCGATGATGCATCGGTGGAGTTCGGATGGGTGGAGTCATCACCCGCCGCGTCTTCGGTTTCGGCTATAGGATATCTGTGCGGAAAGATGTTGCAGGACTCCTTGAATGTCCCTGTCGGCATTATCGATGCTACGTGGGGCGGCACTCCTGTAGAGGCATGGACTCCTCATAAATATCTTAAGGGCGTTCCGGGTTTTGAATTCTATCATGATCTGTTAGTTGCCGGCAAGGATGAACAGCAGTTGATAGAAGCGGCTATGGTAAAGGTTTATAATGATTATGACGAACCTAAAAAAATAGTTTATCCTTTCGACAAGGGTGTGATGCAGACCGGCAGAGCATGGGGTAGAATGCCTGTTCCATCTTTGTGGGAGGAGAATGTGCTTCCAGGTTTCGACGGCATTGTGGTCATGCAGTTCGAACTTGACCTTCCTGCTGCGGCCGCCGGCAAACCGTTGCGGCTTTGTCTCGGTGCTGTTGATGACTGGGATATCACTTATTTCAATGGCGAGCATGTTGGCGGCGGACGTATCTTTGACCAACTCCGGGACTATCAGATAGAGGGCAATCTGGTGAAAGCCGGAAAAAACGTCATCACTGTCGAGGTCATCGACAATGCCGGTGGTGGCGGTATATGGAAATCATCATACGCAATTGTCGACGGGAAAAGGTATAGCCTTGACGGGGAATGGAACTATGCGGTGCTTTCTGATTTCTCACGTACTAACATGAGTTATCTGCTACCGGATACTCCGCAATATCCGTCTGTGCTCTATAATGCCATGATAGAGCCGCTGACAGTTATGCCGATAGCCGGAACATTCTGGTATCAGGGATGTGCGAATGTCGGACGCGATGCACAATATGAGATATGCTTCAAGAACATGATAACCGGTTGGCGGGATGCTTTCGGCAATCCTGATATGCCCTTCTATTTTGTGCAGCTTGCCGGTTTCCAGCAGCCGGTCACGGTGCAACCCCATTCCGAATGGGCGGCATTGCGCCGGGCGCAGACAAAAGCTCTTGAATTACCCAATACAGGTATGGCAACGGCGATAGACCTCGGCAATCCTGTTGACATACATCCGACTAACAAGGCAGAAGTCGCCAGGCGTCTGACGTTGCTCGCCCTCGACAGAACCTACGGGCGGAAACAAATCTGTATTGCTCCGGCGCATGCGAAGATAGGCGTTAATGGCAGGAACATCATGCTTTCATTTGATAAGCCGGTACACCCGATCGGTGGTGTGGTAACCGGATTCATTATAGGTGACAAAGAGGGCAAATGGGCATACGCCCACGCAGAAATGGAAGGAGACAGGACGATACGGCTCTCTTCTCCATTGATTGACAAACCTGTCGCTGTCAGATATAATTGGGCGGATTATCCCGGAGGCAACCTGTATGGGGAAAACAATCTCCCTGTATTACCTTTTTCCATCAGTAATAATCAAATGTAAGAATAAGCTAAAAAAAAAAGCTTAGTTGAACAAAGCCTTGTAAGTATTTAATTGTTAGTATATTATAGGTGTAAAATAAGAATGGGAACACCCTATTTTAGGGTGTTCCCATTCTTATTTTACATTGATATATGAAATATGTTTGCTATATTTGCATGTAGAAGTACATGCAAAAGTAATAAATGTAGCAATGGCTGAGTATAGCGAGTTGGTGAATAAGGAGCTGGTCAGGAGGATTAAGCTTGACAATCCGTGGTGGGACAATGGTTGCGCACCGTCCGACTATATGGGTATGTCCCCGCGTCACTATATCGATGAATTATATCCGGAGATAATCAATATAGGGTTGCGTCGCGCCCCGATTCTCATGGGACCTCGCCGTGTGGGTAAGACGGTGATGATTTATCATGTTATTGAGCGATTGCTGCGCAATGGAGTCAATCCCCGCAAGATCCTGTATTTCTCGTTGGACACACCTATATATAGCCGCATCGGACTTGAGCAGCTTTTCAATTATGGACGCGAAGCTGCCGCTGAAGGAGACGACTCGGAAGGATATTATGTTTTCTATGATGAGGTTCAGTATCTTAAGGATTGGGAACAGCATCTGAAATCGATGGTGGATACGTATCGGCATTCGAAATTTGTTGCATCTGGTTCGGCTGCTGCCGCCTTGAAGATGAAAAGTAATGAAAGCGGCGCGGGTCGTTTTACGGATTTCATGCTCCCTCCCCTCACATTTGCGGAATTTGTAGAATTGCAGGGGCTGGATAACGTAATTGAAAAGCGTGAGGATGCTATATGGGGACGGCATGTCACCAACAATGTGGAAAAACTCAATGAGTATTTTATTGAGTATATTAACTTCGGTGGGTATCCGGAAGTAGTATTCTCTAATGAAGTAAAGAAGAGGGCGGGATTGTATGTGAAGAATGACATCGTGGAGAAGGTGCTTATGAGGGATTTGCCGTCACTCTATGGAATCTCGGATACGCAGGAGCTTAACAGCTTCTTCGCTCATTTGGCATTCCGGAGCGGGAATGAGTTTTCCTATAAAAATCTTTCTACCGATTCAGGGATAAGGAAGGAGACTGTAAAAAAGTATCTTGACTATCTTGAAGCGGCGTTTCTGATAAAAGTTTTGAAACGTGTTGATCAGAATGCAAAACGCTTCGAAAGGATGACAACCTTTAAAGTTTATCTGACCAATCCGATGTTGCGTAGCGCTTTGTTCTCCCCGATAACCGAAGAGGACGATGCTTTCGGCAGCATTGTGGAGACTGCGCTGATTGCGCAGTGGCTTGAAAGCCACGAGGCGGATTACTATTATGCCAACTGGCACGTGGGCAGGGATAAGGGGGAGGTTGACTTGGTCTGGACTAACCGCGCTACGCAGAAAGCCTGCTACGCAACGGAGATAAAATGGAGCGACAGGTATTTTGACGATACAAAATATTTGAAGTCTCTTGAGACTTTCCTTTATGCCAATCCGGAAATAAAAAAAGCGCTTGTCACCACAAAAACTAAATCCGGAATAAAGCATATTGCAGGAAAGGAGGTAGTGTTCATCCCATCGTCGCTTTATGCCTATGAAGTGTCGAAACTGCTTCATTCCAACAAGGAGAACCAGCTCTATTTATAAGGATGTAAAAATAAGCTTTTTTTTTCCGCTTAGTCTTACAAAGCTCTGTAAGTACATAGTTATTAATGTTTTATAAGTGTAAAATAAGAATGAAAATACCCCAAAATGAGGTGTTTTCATTCTTATTTTACACTTTATGCAACTCTTATTGTCCCTTTTTCAGACCAATGAGGGGGAGGTTGTCGGCAACGGTCTCTCCCGCTATTTTCTGGAGGTAACGGGCGGTGTCTTCGGGGAGGTTGGCGTAATATGTGGATTCGAACGGTTTGCCGAGTATGGTGCTTAGTATTGTGCAGGCGGCTAAGTAGCTTCCCTCTTTCGAGGGGTGGTAACGGTCTTTAAGCGAGTATAGCTCTATGTCGGGGCGTTCTTTTACCACTCGTTCCCATGCCATGCCGACAGGAGCGCATAGACCTCCGTTTTCCCATGCCATTTCCAGATATGATGTTTTCAGGCGGTCCTGCATCATCTGATATGTGTCATCGAGCGGGTAGTCGGTCTGGTGGTGCAATAGTCCGTCTTTATGTCCCCAAGTCATGTAATAGATAGTCTTAACGTCTGGAGAACCGGCTTTGGCGAGGCTGTCGATGCGGTGAGCATAAGGGTAGACATTTTCCAACACTTCGCGTGTGGAATATGAGGGAGTGTAGCTTGCATCCTGAATCACGACATAATCGAAACCTCCGTCGGCCAATGTTTCCGTCAGGAACTTATGTTTCAAGTGACCTTTGAGGGTCTGTCCGCCTTTCAGGCAACGGCTCGGAGCCATCTTCATGCCAAGGGAAGCCGCGAGATTCTTAACCATCGAAGGCATGTCGTTATAGAAAGTATAGCTATTGCCGATGAAGAAGATCTGGGTTGAATCGGATTTCTCCGCCCTCATGTGGCGTATCGATGCCGCTTCAGTGGCAACTACCGAGCTGAATGTTACTGCTGCGGTGAGCAAAAATTTAAATAATGTTTTCATTGACATTGTTTTATTGTCCTCCAACCACAAACAACCGGGAACAACCACTTTCAAAAAAACTAAACCTTCTGTGTCGGACATCGAGCGGAAGCGAGCAATATTTTTTAATGGCTTAAATGGTTTGATTAAAAACTGAGGAGAGTGGTTGTTCAATGGTTGTTTGTGGTTGGAGGAATACTTATGGATTGCAGTTGTGGGTCAGAACGGGAAGTTTAGACCGAAATTGAAGGAGGCGTTGGAATTGAGCGGGATGAACTGTTTGCTGAGGGTGCCGAGCGTGTGGTCCATGCCGAGGAAGAGGTTGATGCCGGGGGCGTGGAGGTTGAGCATCCATCCGAAGCCAACGCCGTATGTGCCTGCTGCAACGTTTACATCGGCGGAGAATACTTTAACCGGAGCGATGTTGGCCGAAAGACGGAACTGCGTCCAGGTGTAAGGACCGTTTATGCGGGTGGAGTTGAGCAACCCGAAATGGAGGTTGCGGTATACGGGGAGCTCATAGTCTACACCGAAATTCAATGTTGCAGCCAAAGCCTTAGTGTGTGAACTCAACTCTCCCATATCCTTCAGTTGATAGAGTTTTGAGAGGTCATCTTTCATATTGTCAAGCTCATTGTCGAAAGAGTTGTCTGCATCTCCGTTGGTGTTGAAGGTGTAAGCATCAGTGGTGAAAGTCTGTGTGCCGTCGGTTGAGGCCCATTGTGTCTTTCCCCATCCCATGAAGCCAAGGTCGAGCACCGCCGCCGAGAACCTGAAGTCTCTCCATTTATACTCCGCGCCGAGGTCGAGCCCCATACCGAAACGTATCCATCCGAAAAAAGCCGACTTGATTTTTGATTTTCAGGTCGGCTTTAGCT
>CAJTZS010000047.1 GCA_910584055.1 uncultured Muribaculaceae bacterium
GAATATCAATAATTTCAAAGAACTCTTATGATTTTTCAGTGGACACTAATGATATCTACATATTATCAATCTTCCGGCTGAGGGTCTTTAGGCAGAGTGAAATGCAGGGCCGCCCAGCCAAGGATGCCGGCCAGCAACGAGCCGACAAGGATGCCAAGCTTGGAATCGTTCAACAATTCCGAAGCAATCGGATCACCGGAACCGAACGACAAGGTTGCGATAAACAACGATACCGTGAAACCTATGCCTCCGAGCAACGAAACAGACGCAAGACTGCCCCAGTTCGTTCCCTCCGGCATTGGCGCCCACTTCAACAGGATGCAGATTGCGGCGAAAACGAAAATCCCTAAGAACTTACCTCCGATAAGGCTGACAATGATAGCCGGGGCTATGCCATGGAACAGCTGCCCTATCTCCATATCGCCGAAGAATATTCCGGCATTCGCAAAGGCGAAAAGCGGTACGATTATATAATTGACCAACGGATGCAACGTGTCTTCCATATCCTGCAACGGGGATATAACTTTATCGGAAGCCGACTCTATCTCTTTTAACTGGTTCATCTGCTCTTTGCTGAGTATGGTACGGGAATTGAGGTTCTCGTCGTTCTCGTGAGCGAAAAAAGATATGTTCTTACGAATTGTCTGGATATACTTTTTCGGTGCGAACACCGGTTTGGCAGGCACACAGAACGCCACGAGCACCCCGGCAATCGTCGGATGGATTCCGGCATTCAGGAAACAGAACCAGACAAACGCCCCAAGAAATACATAGAACATCTTCGACTGAATACCGGCCCTACCGCCAAGGAAAAGCAATAACAGACATACGGCTGCATAGAGAAGAAGCATATAGTCGATATGCGTACTATAGAATATTGCAATAACCAATATACCTCCAATGTCGTCAACCACAGCCAATGTTGTCAGGAACACCTTCAAACCGATCGGGACCCGGTTACCGAGCATAGCGAGGACACCCAGAGAGAATGCGATATCGGTTGCCATCGGTATGGCTGCACCCCCTGCATATGGAGTGCCTTTTGCCATCATGTAATATATTAATACGGGCACCCCCATTCCCCCGATGGCCGCCACTATCGGCAGCAACGCGTTCCGGAATGAAGACAATTCTCCCACCAACACCTCTCGCTTGATTTCCAGTCCAACGGAGAAAAAGAACAGAGCCATCAACGCATCGTTGATAAATGCCATGATGGACATAGGCTGTCCGTGATGGCTGAAAAGGTTGAAATCCCCCACCCTCAACTCAACCTCATTGAGCCATATAGATTCATAAATAGGCCTTGTGAACGGGAGATTCACAACAAGTAATGCCATGACAGTGGCAAAGATAAGGACATTGCCACCGTTAGCATAGTTCTTTATAGTCTTCCGCGCTGTAAAAAATACACCCATAACTTATGCAGGATTGGGGTTGTAGCGGTTGTCGAGAATTCCGAAAAGCTGCTCTGAAGCCTCCTTCGTCTTGACTTTCTCGATGACATCGGTAACCACGCCATTCTCGTCAGTGACAAACGTGGTGCGGACGATACCCATATATTCCCTCCCTGCCATCTTTTTCTTCTGCCATACTCCCGCCAATTCACAAAGGGCATGATCCGTATCAGCCACAAGAGGGAAATTCAAAGCAAATTTGGCTGCGAACTTATTATGGCTCTCAGGAGAATCCTTGCTCACCCCAATGATTTGATATCCCATCTTTTCAAACACGGAATAATTATCGCGAAAACTGCAAGCCTCTGCAGTGCATCCTGGAGTATTATCTTTCGGATAAAAATAAATTATAAACTTTTTGCCTGAAAAATCCGACAGTTTTATTTCTTTACCTTCGGCGTCCTTGCCGAGCAAATCAGGGAATTTGTCACCAATATTCATAGTAATCTCTATCTTAAAAATACAATTTCATTATTAAAACAACTGATGCGGAGATTTGTATTCCGCATCAGTTGAACTTTTCTTAGTCAAGTTTAAGTACAGCTAAAAACGCTTTCTGTGGCACCTCCACGGAGCCGATCTGCTTCATCCGCTTCTTACCGGCTTTCTGCTTCTCAAGCAGCTTACGTTTACGTGAGATATCACCGCCATAGCATTTAGCCGTCACATCCTTACGCACTGCCTTGATAGTTTCGCGAGCAATAATTTTCGCTCCGATCGCAGCCTGGATAGCGATATCAAACTGCTGGCGGGGTATAAGTTCTTTAAGTTTCTCGCACATCCTGCGACCGAACCTTACGGCATTAGCCTCGTGGGTAAGCGTGGAAAGAGCGTCGACACTTTCTCCATTGAGCAGAATATCCAGTTTTACGAGCTTCGATTCCCTGTAATCGTGGATATGATAGTCGAAAGAGGCATAACCCTTGGAGATGGATTTCAGTTTATCATAGAAATCTATCACAATCTCCCCAAGTGGCATATCGAAAGTAAGCTCCATTCGGTTGCCGGAAATATATTCCTGCTTCACCAGTTCACCTCTCTTTCCGAGGCAAAGCGTCATTATCGGCCCGATGAAATCTGCCTGCGTGATAATTGTGGAGCGTATATACGGCTCCTCAATATGGTCAATAAGAGTCGCTTCCGGAAGTCCCGATGGATTATGCACCTCAGTTTTGTTTCCTTTCTTGTCAAAGACAAGATAAGATACGTTTGGCACTGTGGTGATAACGTCCATGTCGAATTCCCTTCCCAGACGTTCCTGCACAATCTCCATATGAAGAAGGCCTAAGAAGCCGCAACGGAAACCGAATCCGAGCGCAGCGGAAGATTCCGGCTGGAATGTCAACGAGGCATCGTTGAGCTGCAGTTTTTCGAGCGATGCACGCAGATTCTCAAAATCCTCAGTTTCGATAGGATAAACACCTGCGAACACCATCGGCTTAACCTCCTCGAAACCAGCTATGGCTTTTTCGCAAGGACGATTCACATGAGTTATAGTATCTCCGACCTTAACCTCCTTTGAACTTTTAATCCCGGAAATGATGTAACCCACATTCCCGGCAGAAAGTTCCTTACGCGGTGCCATATCAAGTTTAAGGACACCGATTTCGTCTGCATGATACTCCTTCCCTGTAGATACGAACTTAACGAAATCATCTGTCCGGATCGTACCGTTCACAATCTTATAGTAAGCGATAATTCCTCTGAAAGGATTGAATACGGAATCAAAGATAAGAGCCTGCAGCGGGGCCTCAGGGTCACCTTTCGGAGCGGGCACCCTTTCCACTATTGCCCGAAGGATTTCATCCACACCCATTCCTGTCTTGCCGCTGGCGCGAATAATCTCTTCCGGATCACAACCCAACAGATCCACAATCTGATCTTCAACCTCTTCGGGTTTGGCACTGTCAAGGTCGCACTTGTTGATCACAGGAATGATTTCGAGATCATTGTCGATTGCCATATAAAGGTTGGATATAGTCTGCGCCTGAATACCCTGCGAGGCATCCACAATAAGGAGGGCGCCCTCACAGGCGGCTATCGAACGGGACACCTCGTATGAAAAGTCAACGTGTCCGGGAGTGTCTATAAGGTTCAGGGTATATTTTTCACCGTTAAGCTCATAATCCATCTGGATTGCATGACTCTTGATTGTGATCCCGCGCTCGCGCTCGAGATCCATGTCATCGAGAACTTGTGCCTCCATATCCTTTCCGGTCACGGTGTTCGTGCATTCAAGGAGTCGGTCGGCCAAAGTCGATTTCCCGTGATCGATATGAGCTATTATACAGAAATTCCTTATATTCTTCATCTAAGTCTAAACAAATTAGGATACAAAATTAATCATAAATTATGGAATTTACAACCATTTGTTGTCGCCTAAGGTATAAACGGCGATTATAAGGAATTATAAGATGGAGAGAAGGTGTCACCCCGTGTCAGGTCTCCCGTGCGGGCTCCGAGTTCGAGCCAACGCACACGCTGGTCGGAGCGTCCGTGGTTAAATGTCTCGGGCACAGCGTAACCCTGAGCCTGTTTCTGGAGATAGTCATCGCCGATTTTTGACGCGGCGTTCAAACCTTCCTCTATATCGCCGGGTTCAAGGCTGCTGAAGAGTCTGTTGTCATGAAATGCCCATACGCCTGCATAGTAGTCGGCCTGTAACTCAGTGCGAACACTCAGTTTATTGGACTCTGCCTCCGGTAGTCGTGCCATCTCCTGATGCGCCTGGTCAAGAGTGCCTAAAAGGTTCTGCACGTGATGCCCTACCTCATGCGCAATCACGTATGCAAAAGCGAAATCCCCTCCGGCCCCCATCTGCTTCTCCATCTGTTCAAAGAATGAAAGGTCGATATATAGAGTCTTGTCAGCGGAACAATAGAATGGGCCGACTGCGGATGTGGCATTCCCGCAGGCTGAATTTACAGATCCCGTGAAAAGCACCATCTTCGGCGGCTCATAGGTTCTTCCGATCTTACGGAACTCCTCAGTCCATACATCCTCAGTGCCGGCGAGGATCACCTTGGCAAATTCGGCATACTTCTCCTCCTGTTCAGAAGGAACATAATTCTGAGCTACCTGATTGCCGGTTATTGAACCGGCGTTATTAAGCACGGACAACGGATTACCGCCGGAAATCCATACTATCAAGGCTGTTATGATTAGTCCCCCGATACCGCCGGCACCTGCCACAAGACCGGTCCGTTTTCCGCGCCGGTCATCCACATTAGAGCTGCTCCTCCTTCCGTCAAGTCTCATTAGCGTATAGTTTTAGGCATGTTTTCATTCATCCCTATCCTGTCATATATAAAACCTGACATCAAAACCAAAAGTTCAAATTTGACGACCACTTGACAACCATTTTCAAAACTATGACTTAAGTTTGGATAGGCGTTGAAGTGCTTCGATGTAATAGTAATCGGCATAGATGATGGAGGCATCGATTTCGGAGCCGGCAGGATGATGACCGGTGGAATGGTCAAGGAAAGAACTTCTATGCTGCGGAGAGCGATATGCGTCACCGGAGAGGGAGGTAAGCATTTTGAGCGCATTTTCTTTGTAAACCTCACCTTTCTCGGCAGGACAGTATTCCTGAAGTTCTAAAAGCGCCGATGCCACCACACATGCGGCTGAGGCATCCCTTGGAGCCTCCGGTATTGCAGGGTCGTCAAAATCCCAGTATGGCACATAATCCTCCGGCAACCGTTTGAGATACGCATCCGTCACCTTGCAAGCAAAATCGAGGAACTTCTTATCCTTGGTTTCACGATACACCATAGTGTATCCGTAGATCGCCCAGGCCTGTCCCCGCGCCCATGTGCTGTTGTCGGCATAACCCTGATGCGTCATGCAGCGCAGGAAGTTGCCATTGTTCGGATCATATACAGCCACGTGATAGCACGTGCCGTCGGGGCGGAACTGGTGATGCATAGTGGTCTCGGCATGTTTCACTGCAATATCGTAAAGGCGTTGCGAACCGCCGTTACGGGCTGCCCAGAAAAGCATCTCAAGGTTGATCATATTGTCCATAATGGTATTATGACCGCCAAGCATCTCGACATTTCGCGGCCAGGAGAGGATCGTGCCGACTTTCGGATTATAAAGTGTAGCCAATGAATCAGCGGTAGCGAGAATCACCTGCTTATATTTTGGATTCTGAGTTATACGATATCCGTTGCCATAGCTGCAGAAAACCAAAAAACCGAGATCATGGTCAAAAGCGGGCACCTGCGAAAGATATTCCAAAGATTCTGTATAACGTTCAGCCTTTTCGCGGATTTTCTCGTCCCCGGTCATCTCATAGTCATACCAAAGCACCCCGGGCCAAAAACCGGAACACCACTCATCGGGAGTCGCCTTGCGGCAATGCCAAACGGAATCACCTGCCGCTATATTGCGCGGCATCATAGTGTAGTCTATAGAATCCCTTGAAAGCTCATCGATAGAGCGGACCACTTTCGAATGGCAATATCCGAGAGCATTATCAACATCTATTGATTCTGCAGTTGCTGTCTGAAAGCACGAACTTAATCCGGCTGTCATCGCAATCCCGCATGCTGACAATATCCAATTATACACTTTCATCTCAAAAGTCTCTATATTATTTTTAAATTTTATTTTCTAAAGCCTAAAGCCCAACACCAAAAGCCTATTACTAAAGCCTAATGCCTAACACCTACCACATCAATCCATCCTCTGTCATTGCATCCGGCCGGGGTCACGCTATAGAAACCGACCTTAGCCCCTATCCATTTACCGGCACGAGCCTTGAAAACACCCTCCACATCGCGGAATCTTTTATTATCCGTGCTGTAGGAGAAGCGGCACTCCCCTTTTCTATTAACTGTAACCCTCAGTTGAATGGCACATTCCATGTTTCCATGAAGCCCGGCACTATAAACACGCGTAGGGTCTATAGTAGCGATATCCTTGACATATTCCTTGCCGCCCTGTTCCGCATCGTAGCAATCGACAAGCTGCAAAACGAAAGAATCTCCACGCTTTGTCAATCCTAAACGGCAATAATCCCATCCCATCACCATTATTCCCGAACTGACACCCTCGGCATTCTCTTTTGCTGAGACCACGACATCGGCTGTAAAGGTGAATTCATCGGAGGGAAATTTCTCAAGCCATAAGTTTGGCACCTCCCAGAAATTCACAAATTCCTCCGAAAGAACATGACCGTATATTCTCATCAACCCGTTGGGAATCGGGAAACCATAAAGGTCATTATAATTCGAATGCCATTGAAACAAAGACTCCTGAGCGTCATTAGCCGCGATAAAATCCTTGGCTCCGCCCGCAACAGCCGGGCGTGTGAATTTCTTCACCGGCTCGCCGCAACCGTAGCCGTCTTTATCAACACCTATAACCGGCCATCCGTCAACCCATTTCATGGGATTCAGGTGCACCACCCTTCCGAACGCTCCTTTATCCTGAAAATGGAGGAACCAGTCTTCACCGGCAGCGTTGGTTACCCATGCCCCCTGATGAGGGCCATTGATATCACTCTTCCCCTGAGCCATTACAATCTTCGACTCATACGGTCCATAGATATTCTTCGAACGCATCACGAGCTGCCAACCGTCCACCACTCCCCCAGCCGGAGCGAAAAGATAGTAATAATCGCCACGGCGATAAAGTTTTGTTCCCTCCACGGTGTGATTCACCCCGTCGTTACCATCATAGATTATTTTTGGCGCAGATATTACGGTTGTGCCGTCAGGAGTCATTTCGCTCAATGTCAATATGCTGTTGAATCCGGCGCGCGAGGCAGCCCAACCATTAGAAAGATACGCCTTCCCGTCGGCATCCCAATATGGAGAGGGATCGATAAGCCCCTTCCCGGCCCGGACAAGAACAGGCGTGCTCCATTTTCCTTCAGGATCGGCAGACTTTATCATAAAGATACCGAAATCCGGGTCACCCCAGTAGATATAGTATTCTCCTTCGTGATATTTTATGCATGGTGCCCACACACCCTTTCCGTGGCGGGGAATATTGTCTCCATAAAACTTCACCGGAGGAACTGAGTCAAGCGCATAATTCACCAAAGTCCAGTTAACCAGATCATGAGAACGGAGTATCGGCAACCCCGGAGTGCATTGGAAACTCGACGCGGTCATATAGAATGTCTTGCCGTCGGGAGAGGCGACAACATCCGGATCGGAATAATCAGCATGCACAACCGGATTGACATATTCCCGCGAAGCCCTCACATTCGCCGGATTGGATACAAGCTGCTCTCCGGCTGCCATCCCGACAACCGAAGAACAACTCAATACCAATAACGCTACAGTCTTTCTCATCTTAATCATCTTTACCATCTTATAATACGCAACATCTCTCCGGCTCACTCAATCCGCAGGAGAGAATCTTATAGCCACCCCTCCCCTCGCCGGGACATCGAATTTGAGGATATCGGAAGATCTGACTTTTTTCTGAGTCACCTTCACTCCGGTGCGGCTCTTTTCCTTCCCGGCTTTCTCATCTGTGTATATTTCCGCCACATAGCGTTTGCCCGGGGTCAGGAAACGAGACAATTCAAAAATGGCTTTGCCTCCCTCATTATTTACCAACGCAGCAGCCCACCACGTCTCGCCGTTTCTCCGGGCTATGGTTATCCCTTTACCCGGATATCCGTCAAGAACTCTGGTGTCATCGAACACGGTTGCAAGGTCCTCGAACCATTTGATTTCCTTCTCTCCCTGATAACGGTCAGGCGTATCATACCAGAGTATCGTCTGTAAAGGGCTATAAAACACGAGAGATGCGGCCAACTGATGCGCATGTGTGTTTGTCAACCGTTTGTCGAAATAACATATCGTATAATCCGCAGCACCGTTGAGCATACGTGTGAATGGAAGAATCGTGTTGTGAGTTGCGCCCGGCCATTCCTCATTGCCGCATATCCCCTCCTGAGTCAGAAGATTGGGATAAGTCCGCGAAAAACCGGAGGGGCGGAACTCATCGTGGATATTCATCATCAGCTCATTGTCGGCGGCTTTACGCACCATGTCGTGAAGCCACGTTGCCCAGCGGTGGGAGGCATACTGCACGAATCCCGATTTAACCCCTTTCACACCCCATTGTTTCAACAACGGAAACAGATCATCCATCTGTTTCATCAACGCGTGCTGATTGACATAGAGCCATAAACCGACACCTTTCTCACGTCCATAGTCTATAACCCGCTGCATGTCGAGTTTATCCACCACTTTAGTTGCATCCCCGTCATGACTCGTGCATGGAATATACCATAACCAATCGAACAACATATATGGTATGTTATGCTCCGCGCAGAAATCGATGTTGCGCAAACCGGCCTCAGTGTCAATTTTTGTGCATCTCATGATCTTGCCTGGCTTGACCCATGCGAAATCCTTTGAAGGCGCAGGGTTGAGATTAAGCACTATATCATTGTTTTCAAGCAATTCACCCGGGCTGTCTGCTGTCATGATTATTTTCCAAGGTGTGGCATAATAAGTAACTATGTCCACAGGAGAATACATCACGGAGGAAAGAGTGTTTCCCTTATCTTCGCGGCTAATGAACTTTGTGAGGCACCAGTCATCCACATCCGCATCAAGAAGCGCAATCCATTTTTCAGAAGGGGTCTTAAGCGTCAAAGCCCTCTCAACGGGGCGCGTTATAGAATCTACAGACCCGACATCGAACCGCGCCTGTGCCCATTGCTCGCTCCATGCAACCGTGCCCTCGGGAAAAGAATAGTCGGTAAGGTCCTCCGTTACTTTGTGGAAAATCGCGGCAGGATGCTCGGGGAAGAAATAACGGAAAGCAACTCCTTCGTCATAGGCACGTACCTGTACATCGAGCCTGTAATCGCTTTTATCCTTGCGGCTCATATGCAGCGTGGCGCTGTTGAAATGATCACGCACAGTTGAGCGTTCACCATACAAAGGATGCCACACTGAATCCACAGGTGAATGATACGTAACGGAATCAACGGTTAGTAAATCCATCCAACAGTCCGGTTGCGCAAGGTCACGCTTTCCGAGAGCCATCTCCCACACTCTGTTGTCAAGATCGAGACCGGCTCTTGACGGAAGTATCACATCCTTCCCATCTACCTTTACCGAGTATCGAAGCTCTTTACCGACTTTGGAAAAATTCACCTCATTTCTGCCGTCAGGTGACTTAATCCCTAACGTTGCAGATGCCTCCGTGACAAGTGCCGAAGATGCCAGGAATATGGAATAGAATATCATCTGTTTCATGATCAATCCATTTGCTTCTTAATGTTTATGAAGTTGCCTTTCTTATTAATTTTTTCAGTCTTCCCGTTCACATTCAAAGCCGTTGGGGAAGCTTTCAGTTTCATGTTCACGCGTGGTTGACCACCCACACTGAGAGCGAGCTTATTACCTTCCATCTTTGCTATGACATTGAGTTTCGATAGCGAAGAATAATAAACATCCGTGCCTCTCCTCAAAGAACTTCCGTGCCCGATAAACAACTCCTGCGGATGCAAGGCATCGCCCCCCTCCGGATAACTGATGGCCAACATATAGGCATCCGTGTCCCAGCCGTCGGCGTTTATCCATGAGTTGAGGTGCATCAGTCGGCCGTCCGCAAGTTGGTTGATGTAGATGTCGGTCACCTTCCCTTTATATCTCACCCTCATTCCAATCCAATCCTTACCCTCTCTCCTTTCAATCTCCGGAAGTTCTTTCTGGTCGCGGGTATCTTTAAGAATTACCGCCGTCACCCCTTTAACCCGGTCGGTATTCCCTGGTAGATGGAATGAATAATATTCCTCTTCACCGGAAAGGTCTTCTTTAGGACCTCTCTTGACTTCCCAATACAGATCCTCCGGATAGTCGTGCACGAAGTTACTGTATGCTAACTGACGCGGATAGATCGGGCGTACAGCCACGGAAGATTCGCCGTTTGTAACATTAAGATCGAATCCCCGTTTGTTTGCATCGCCTCCAGGATGCCAGAGCCATTCGAAATGTCCCGGCACATGGGAATGGATGTCGTCTATTATGTAGATTACATTGTCAATCCATAAGAAATGACGGAAGTTTCGGTCAAAGGCATGGCTCATGGGACCTGTGCCGTCTGCAAGGACATACTTTATGTTGCCTCCGTCAACAAGTCCGGAAACTCCGCCGGGCAACATTGTGCCGTGATACTGTTGATATGTCTTCTGTCCCTCGCCGTTGAACAGCACTACATTATGTGCCGGACTCTGGAAAAAATAGTTACGGTATTCAGGTTTTCCGTAGCTGCAATTTCCGGCATCCTTGATAATATCAACCCCTTTATGGAAAATTATGAATGAATTTGCATCGGCATGAGAATGATTCCATGTCATACCGGATTTCACGGCAAGCATAGTGGCATCCTTATCCCAGGAATCGCGCATCGTTGCCCAGCCGAAATCTTTCCATATATGGGAAGTGGGAAGATCCGGACTTGACGGAGCATTCTTAAGATCCGGGGTATACAGGAATCCCATGGGAAAGTTCCTGGGAAAACCTTCGCGGTGCTGCCCCGGCTCTATCTGCGTGGCATACCATAGGGTTTCAGGATTCTCCTCACCCATGGCATATGCAAGCAGCATGCTGCTTTCGCCGGTCACATTCTTATGGCTGTCGCCAAAGTTGATGCTATGAAGCTGACCGGTACGCGGATATGCCACGTGGCAGAAGAACGATGCAAGCTTACCCATCTGTGGTATCTCCTCTAATTTAGCGCCCGGATGTGAATTGAGCCATGCAAGGCGGAAAAGCAGGGCTTCCGTAGTGCCGAAACTCGCATAGTTTATACTCTCGTACATACCGCCGTCGCGGTCGAACGTTTTAGGCTTATGCTGAATAACGTCTCCGGCGAACTCAAACCATTCCGGAAGCACCTCGATAAGGGTTTCCGCACCTTCCCTCGCCTTCTCTGATTCATTGCTGATTGCAAGGGCAAGTAGCCCACCCATACCGGCGCAAGAAGTCCACCAGTTATGACCCATGGAATTGAGGCTGTGGATACGCGTCGGCTCCATGATCCAGTCGCCAAGAAGGGGTTCAACACAAAGGCGATAGAGACCGTCGGCTATCTGTTTCCGCTCGGATGCAGTGAGAAGGTCATAAACGGCATCATATGCCATGGCGAGCTGGAACGAGCGGTGAGCCATCTGAAGTTCACTTCTCCATGCAGGTTTACGGGCAAGCATCTCCTTGTCGCCCCAGCTCTTCACCTTGGAAGTCTCCATCAACACCTCTCGCAGGGGATCGGCATACTTGCGGTCTCCCGTCATGAGATAAGCCAATGCTGGGTATTCCAGTTTCCTTACGTTCGGTTTGCCGCTTACCTCCTTGTCGGCGACAGCCCGGATATGCTCCCACGCATTCTGCATCGCGGTGTCATTTTTCATAGCCTTCTTTGCTGCCGCTACTCTCTCCGGCGTGAACAACAACGACGGATGTTTTATACCGGCGATACCCTCGAACGAAAAAACAGCCAAAAGAGCGAAAACAGCCAAAAACTTAGATAGTCTCAATATTCCCATCATGATTTATAGATTACTTAAATATCACGTTGTCTACATGTTCCCCAATGAAGATACGGGCCATATCTCCCGTCTTATACCACTTGGGTTTGCCGGGCATCTCATCGGAGATGCGCTGTCCGTTGATCACAAGGTTGTCGAACGTGATGTTCGCGACCTTGCGGTCCTCATTATATCCGGCAATTATGGAGAGTTCCGAATTATTCCCGTTATAGGTTACATCCTTGAAAAGCACATTCTCTACGGAACGACCCGGAGCGGCACAGTATTTTTTATTGAAGAATATACGGATATTGACAAGCTGACCTTGTCGGAAATCCTCTACCCTTATATTATCGAAAACTATGTCACGCACAATATTATTGTCTCCGCAACTTATCCCGAAACACCCTTGATAATCTAACTGTTTCTCCTGCTGGTCAAGGATATCGATATTGCGGTAAGTGACATTGCAGATTGTATCGGAGGGTGCGTCCACACCTATATCGGTGGCACTACCGTGAAGACCGATCATGATTGGGTGTGCCACATCAGCCCAGAGCGTAGAATTCTCCATAAGGATATTGCGGCAACCGCCTACAAATCCCTTGCGCGTGGCATAAACCGTAGAGCAGTCATCACTGTTGCGGCAAAACACATTGTTGTAGCTCACATTATTGCTGGCAAAAACATTCATACCATCACCCCACCCGTAATAACTTATGGATTTAACATTGTTTATCCTGACAGAGTCGCTGCCTCCCACGGGAATCTGTGTTACAATCACACCATCCGCCTCAATATTCCTTGACCGCTTGATATAAATCCCCTCCCCACGGCCTGCAGGATGTATCTCCCCCCTGCCGTAAAACTTCACATCCCTGACACCGTCGGCGATAAGTTGACCATAAACTCGCGCTCCGCCATCTACAAATACTGTTGTACCAGAGAGAATGCGTAACGTGTCACCGGGTAACTTATGAACACCGGGACCGAAATATATCAGATTCTTATGTTTCTTGAGATTTTTCAGCATCTTTGCCGACGGACGGTTAATATCGATAGGGTTTGCGAAAAGATGAAGGTTATGAAATATGTCACCATTCACCTCCACGGAGAGGTTTCTCGGTTGAGCGAGCGAGAAAAAAAGCGTATCGCCCTTTACATCAGGGGTTATGTCATACGACAGGGGGCGGATTCGCGCGGTATCCACAGATTTTTTGCTTATCACGCGAACATCCACAGGCATCCCGCCGAAATCGAAATACGCCATTGAAGCAGTTTCCACATGATGTTTCGTATCCCGCACCTCATCCACCTTTACAGGATAGACAGCCACAGGAAGCCATTCTCCCCCGTTCTGACGCACGCTGACGGTGAAATCATCGATAGTCTCCACATCTTTCCCGGCAGGATAAGTTACAACTTCGCCCGTAGCGTACACCGAAGATAACAGTCCCACTCCGACAGCTATGATAGATCTTATATTCATACTCAAAAACATTTGTTAGGTAACAACATCGCAGTTTTATGCACTACTCTTTATTCAATAATACGTATCCGCCGCCTCCGCCACCTAATGAAGTTTCTTAATACGGTGCTCTCTTTGATGTGTCAGTTTACGGATCCAACAAAATACCCGTTTATCGCACTGATTAAACCCATATTGTGTCTTGTAGCCGGATGGGAGCTGCTGTTGCTCGCAACAGCTGCTCACCGTTCGGATATAGGCTTAGATACACTTGGTTTATTCAGTCCGATAAATGGGTATTTAGCCGTTACATCAAACTGAACAACATTGTTATTTACTATAAGAATGTTCCGGCAGCAGCCCTCGAAGAGCGACTGTTGCCGGAACAAACTTTTAAAGCAGTGCGAATCCGAATTAGCGGATAAAGAGAAGCTCGCGATATTTCGGGAGCGGCCAGATCTCGTTGTCAACCATCAGCTCAAGTTTGTCGATGTGATAACGGATTGTCTCCATCTTCGGTGCAACTTCATCGTGATAAGCAATCGATTTATCTCGCTCACTCTCGATCTTGTTGGCCTTACGGCGGGCATCGACCATTGCTGCGACACCGCTTTTAATCTCTGAGATATGCTCGCTTATAGCTTCAATCGATGCAAGATCCTGCGCGGCAATGCGATCTGATTTGTCACCCTTGAAGAGTTCCTTGATCTTATACACATTGTCGAGAAGGAGCGACTGATAACGGATAGCGGCGGGGATGATATGGTTGATGGCCAGATCTCCGAGCACACGGCTCTCGATCTGTATCTTCTTGGTATACATCTCCCATTTCACTTCGTTACGCGCCTCAATCTCTTTCTTTGTGAACACGCCTGATTTCTCAAACATCTCGATGCTCGACGGCAACATGTAGGCGTCATACATCAGCGGAGCCGATGTTTCGGTGTCGAGACCTCGGCGTGCCGCCTCCTCTTTCCACTCTTCGCTATAACCGTTACCATCGAAATGAATTGCCTTCGATGCCTTGATAAGAACCTTGATCTCGGCAAGGATGGCGTGATTCAGATCTTCACCTTTCTCAACGCGTGCATTCACCTTGTCGGCAAAATCATTCAGTTGGGCGGCGACAGCGGCATTCAGCGCGATCAATGCGGAAGCGCAGTTGGCGGAACTGCCGACAGCGCGATATTCGAACCTGTTACCGGTAAATGCGAACGGACTTGTGCGGTTACGGTCGGTGTTGTCGATCATCAATTCGGGAATCTGAGCTACGTCAAGACGCATCTCCTCTTTCCCTTTCACCATGATCTTCTCATCACCCTCGGAATTCTCCACGCCATCCAGGATTGCACTGAGCTGTGAACCCAGGAACATTGAGATGATTGCCGGAGGAGCCTCGTTCGCTCCGAGACGGTGGGCGTTGGTTGCATTCATGATTGAAGCCTTCAACAGACCGTTATGTCTGTGCACCGCTGCCATCACGTTTGCCACGAAAGTGATGAACCTAAGGTTATCCATCGGTGTCTTGCCGGGGGCGAAAAGCATCTCTCCCTTGTCAGTGCCGAGACTCCAGTTGTTGTGCTTACCGCTTCCGTTGATTCCAGCAAAAGGTTTCTCGTGCAGAAGCACACGGAAGTTGTGACGCTTGGCCACCTCCTCCATAACCGACATCAGAAGCAGGTTGTGGTCATTGGCGAGGTTGCATTCCTCAAATACCGGAGCGAGCTCAAACTGGTTGGGGGCAACCTCGTTGTGGCGAGTCTTCGCAGGGATACCGAGTTTGTGAGCCTCGGTCTCAAGATCGAGCATGAATGCCTCTACACGACTCGGGATAGAACCGAAATAGTGGTCTTCAAGCTGCTGGTTCTTTGCCGACTCATGACCCATCAGCGTCCTGCCTGTCATCACAAGATCCGGACGGGCGGCAAACAGAGCCTCATCGACAAGGAAATATTCCTGTTCCCATCCGAGGAAAGTCTGCACATGCATCACCTCCGGATTGAAATAACGGGCGACACGCGTAGCCGCTTTGTCCACACTGTTTAGGGCGCGGAGCAGAGGTGTCTTGTAGTCAAGGCTCTCACCAGTGTAGGAAATAAACACCGTTGGAATACACAACGTGTTGTCAATGATGAAGGCCGGCGATGAAATATCCCACGCTGAGTAACCGCGAGCCTCAAAAGTGTTGCGGATACCGCCGTTAGGGAAACTCGATGCATCCGGTTCCTGCTGCACGAGCAGTTTGCCGTTGAACTTCTCCACTACTCCACCTTTGCCGTCATGTTCCACGAAGGCATCGTGTTTTTCGGCCGTGCTGCCGGTGAGAGGATGGAACCAGTGGGTATAGTGACGCGCACCATTGTCGATAGCCCAACGCTTCATTCCGTCTGCCACACTATCAGCGATCTCCCTGCTGAGGGGTTCGCGGTTGTCGATAGCTTTCACGAGGGAATCAAACGTCTCTTTCGGAAGATACTCAAACATCTTCTGGCGGTTGAACACCTGTTTGCCATAATAGGTTTCCACTCTCTCTTTGGGGAGCTCCACTTTCACAGCTTTGCGTCCGGAAGCCTCCTCCACACTTTTAAATCTTAAATTAGACATAATATAAAATATTTAATTAAGCCCGGCTTCGGGCATTTCTTATTATATTCTCTTATATTCTCTATTTTATTCTATCCATCGCACGTATTGTGTTCTCGCGTGAATTGAAACCTGTCAAGCGGATATATCCCTCCCCTTGGCTACCGAAACCGACACCGGGAGTGGAGGAAATATTATACTTCTCGAGCATTATCCGGAACAGTTCCCATGAAGTCTCTCCGTTTTTCCCCCTCACCCATACATAAGGGGAATCATCTCCTCCGAATACCGTGTAACCGGCCTGCTGCATGCAACCCCGTATCGTGCGGGCGTTCTCAAGATAATAATCGATATGCCTTGCTACGGATTCACGTCCTTCGGGAGTATACAGAGCTTCCGCACCGCGCTGTACGATATAGCTTGCCCCGTTAAACTTCGTTGACTGTCGGCGGTTCCAGAGCTTGTGCAGGCTTACTTGCCGTCCTTCGGAATCTGCGCCGAACAAGGTTTTCGGCACAACCGTATACCCGCACCGCAACCCCGTGAAACCGGCTGTTTTTGAAAAGCTCCGCACCTCTATCGCCACTTTGTCGGCATCCTTTATCTCGTAGATGGAACGTGGCAATTCCGGATTCCTCACAAACGCCTCGTAAGCGGAATCGAATATAATCAGCGCCTTCTCGCGCAATGCATAATCCACCCAATTTTCCAATTCTTCACGTGTCATCACCGCGCCAGTCGGATTCGAAGGGGAACAGAGGATTATCACATCGGCATGCGTTTCGGGCACCGCAGGTTTGAAGCCATTCCCGGCATTGCAATCGAGATAAACGATATTCGACCAGTGCCCGTCAGGCAACATCTCTCCGGCGCGGCCTGACATCACGGTGGTATCAACATATACGGGATAACCGGGATCTGCCAGAGCCACGATGCTATCGGAAGAATAGATGTCTCCTAAATTACCGAGATCACACTTCGCGCCATCGCTGATGAAAATGTCATCGGCATCTATATCTATACCGCGTTTTCTGTAATCCACCACAGCTATTGCCTCGCGGAGCGAGAGATAACCCTGCTCAGGGCCATAGCCATGGAAAGTGTCGCTTCCTGCCATGTCATTGACCGCCCTATGCATCGCTTCAATAACACAGGGAGCTATCGGCAACGTGACATCCCCGATATCCATCCTTATCACGTCCGCGCCGAGATGCTCGGATTTATATGCGGCAAGTTTTCTTGCCACCTCCGAGAAAAGGTAACTCTCCGGAAGTTTTTCAAAATTATCGTTTATTCTCATAATTCATAGGTTGTTGGAAGATAGAACACTCCGTCTGCGATAAATTCAGCACCGCCCTTCAAAAACACATGATTCGATCGATCATCCCAATAGATTTCAAGTTCACCGCCTAAAAGTTTGACAACAACCCGCTGTTCCGTGAGACCATTGAGCACAGCGGCCACAACCGTTGCGCAAGCCCCCGTGCCGCATGCAAACGTCTCTCCGGACCCACGTTCCCACACGCGCATCTCGACATGGTTTCGGTCTATTATACGCGCAAACTCTATATTCGATTTATTAGGAAATATATCGGCTGTCTCAAGACATGAACCTTCTTCCAATACAAGCTTGTCAGTTATGCTGTCGGTAAAAATTACAGCATGGGGGTTTCCCATGCTGACAGCCGTTATGACGTATTCCCGTCCGTTGATTAACTCTCTTTCCGAAATCTTTGAAACCATGGATTCACTCCTCACCGGTATCGCTTCGGGTCGCAGTTCAGGCTCTCCCATATCAACCGTGACAGAACTCACCTCGCCATTCCTCACTTCAAGTTTGAGTATCTTGATTCCGGCAAGAGTTTCGAGAGTCACCTCAGTCTTGTCGGTAAGTCCTTTCTCAAAAACATATTTACCGATACATCTCGACGCATTACCGCACATCTCGGCTTCCGAACCGTCGGCATTAAACATCCTCATGCGGAAATCGGCTTTAGATGAAGGCATTATGGCAACAAGACCATCGCTGCCGACACCGAAATGTCTGTCACTTATCTGTCGGGAAAGGGAGGGAAGATTATCGGGAACGATTTCCATTGCGTTGATGTAAACGTAATCGTTCCCTGCACCATGCATTTTGGTGAATTTGACCTTTTTCTTGCCTTCCATATAATTTTGGAGCAATTCTTCTTTTACCGCCGCAAAATTACGAATTTTTCATCAAACAAACGCAAAAAACACAACATAAAAATAACAAATCAATTCAATAAGAATTTCCTATTTTCTCCAACCACCTATAAACACTCACAACCACTTTTCACCAACTCGTTTTTAATCAAACCATTAAAGCCATCGAAAACCATTTTCCATCCTTAAAAAGAACTGAAATATGAATATTCAATCATAAGAGCGTTCATGCAATTTATGATGAGTAGGTAAGAAAAATTAATGCACAAATAAAACGCAGTTATTTTGAGGTGTCTGTTTTTTTAGGACAAAAAAGGAGTATTTGTCCCCAAATTTAGGACAGTATGAATAAGCTATAATAAAGAGCCCGAAACTCGTCAGCGCGAAATAAACGGCCTGCTTGAAGCCTCCGAAACCACAGGTTGTGATAATCTTTGGATAATCACGGCTGACACCACCGACAAAATCAATACTGAAGCTGGCAAGACCATCCATGTCGTGCAGGCATGGCGATGGCTACTCGGTCTCTAACTTGAACCGCCATTCGATGCGATTTTGTGCTTCAGGTAAATTCTGCATCTCTATCGCCACAGCCTCCTGCAGACAGTAGGAGCGGCCGGTACAAGAGGGATTATAATCAGACATAGAAGATTCCCGACAATTCAAGGCAGTGCAATGTCTTGAATTGTCGGGAATTCCATGAAACCTTAAACAAACTTTTTATACCCTATGATTCGCTAATTATAGCTGTAAGTTCAATTATCGTTACGGCGTGCCCTCCATACCATCAACGTCAGTATCACTGACAGCATTGCAGCCCCAATCCAGAACCAGTTCACATATGTGAAGTCGTATATTTCCGTACCTGACGCATCTATAGTCTTATGGCCTTCAATAAGTATACCATTCATCACATCCTGCAATCCGGCACCGATATAACTTGCAATACCTACGACTCCGAGCGCGGCACCAGCGGCAGCCCTCGGTGCGATATCCACAGCCATAAGCCCTCCCAGGAAACAAATCAACACTCCTATGCCGAGTCCAAACATAACCATTGCAGCAGCATCAAGCCAAAAATGCTCTCCGGGCACAAGCAGGAACAGGCATAATGCAGCCACATTCAACAATCCGAATATCAGCGCCGGGATATTACGGTTGCCTTTGAAAATTCTGTCAGACATCAGTCCGGAAGCCACCGTGCCGACAATACCGCAAACCGAACTGATTGAAATTATGAATGACGCATCAAGGGTATCATAGCCCTTCTGAGCCTGCAAATAGAATACACCCCAGGAATTGACTGCATAGCGGGATATATACATAAATGCACTCGCAAGGGCAAGACACCATATTGCAGGATTGCGCAAAACGGCTTTTTGTGCCTGGTTGAAATCTGTTTGGCTATCTGTTTTGCCTTCATCAGAGGCAACAATCTTTGTTTCCGGTGATTTTAAACCGAGGCTTTGAGGTGTATCGCGCATAAAAATCAGCACAAAAACCAATCCAATCAGGCCTATTATACCGGCACCCAACATACCGGCTCTCCAGCCGGCCCAACTTACTAACAGGGCGATAGTTATGAATGTTATCGCCTCTCCGATATTATGACTGGCTGACCAAAATCCGTAATACGTACCCCTGTCCTTGGAAGAATACCACCTGTTTAGCGAAACCACACAGGCAGGTGCGCCCATCGATTGAAACCAGCCGTTCAATCCCCACAATACAGCAAAAACCAAGAACATATCAGTCATACCGAGAATGAGGTTAATGATGGCTGTGAACAAGAGCCCCGTCGCCAGAAACCTGCGTGCGTTGCACCTGTCTGCGAGGAAGCCGTTTGCCATCTTTCCTACGGCGTAGACGAAAAACAGACAAGAACCGATGATTCCCAATTGTGTCTCGGAAAAAACGCCATCTTCGACAATCGGTTTACGGACAATGTTCATGGACAAGCGGCACACGTAATATATCGCATAACCCAACGTAGCCGATAAGAAAGTGGCCCACCTGATTTTTTTTAAACTATTTTCATCGGATGTTCCCTCGGAAGGAGACGAAATGCGATAAAAGTCAACGACTTTCGACAATAGTCCCCGGTAATTCTGAATACTTTGAGATATTTCCATCCTTAATTATTTATGGAGTGAACGGGAACGTAGATAATTAAGAAGCAATTCAGCACGATCGGTCTGAATGATTCCCGCGCCGAGAGTGTCGATAAGATAACCGTAAGCTTCATCTGGATTGTCAAGGGCATGATCATCATCATGTCCTGCGCATTGGGTATCCCAAAGAGTGTTATACCAGATCAGGGCGTTGCCGTCCAACCGTTTTCTGAGTTGCTTCACATATTCAGCATCAGTATCGTTCGAGAAAACAAGCTCATACGCTGCCGGTTTGAATTCGTTGACAAATCCTTCCACAAGCTCCCTTGCGCCAGGTTTGTCGAAATGAATCACCGGCATGTAAATCACCTTATCAAGATAACCGCCATAGAGGCTGTCAACGGTTGCCGCCGGTTTGCCACCTTTCATTATTACCTGTGATGCCGTACCCGTTTTTTCCAAAACCGGCATAAGCTGATCGAAATATCTGTCAGCTTTATCAAGGTTTACCAAAACCCTACCTTTCGCCACATTCATCACCTCTTCGAGCGTAGAGAGAGAATGTTTTGTGCGGATGCCGGCTCCGTTCTTCAGTTTCAGTGTCTTCAGAGAATCGGCCGTCCAGTCGCTGATACGACCTTTGCCCGTAGTGGTGCGCTCGAGTTTCGAATCATGGATTACAAAAAGCACTGAATCTTTCGACATCTGCAAGTCGAGCTCCACGATATCGACTCCGGTGGCGATTGAGTGTTCAATAGCCGCAATAGAATTCTCAGGAGCGAACCGCCAGTCTCCTCTATGAGCAACTACGAGCACTTCCGATTTATCTCCATTGAGAATTTTATTTCGTAATATTGCCGCACGGTTTGCGTCTTCTGCGGTAGCGAAAAAAGAAACAAACAAGCTAATTACTGCAAACAAATATTTTAGTTTCATTTTAGTTTAGTTTAAAGTTAAGCAATCGCCCCAGAAAGGCATTGCAACATTATCATTTTGAAGACGTGATGCCCTGTCAAGACCTAAAGCCAGACTCCATCTGCTGTTGGCGACATCCTTATGTCCAAGCTCCAGGATATGGCTGAGCACTGCTACCTTGGGTTTGACAACACTTCCGAGCACGTTATTCTCTGTCAAGGCATTGACAGCATAGCGGAAAATATAGAAATCCACATCCTTGTCCTTCATGGATGCAAATTCGTCTGCAATGAAATTGCTGTCGCCGGAATGAAGTAATTTCACACCGCCGCCATCAACATAAAATGCAGTAATCGCAAGCGATGTTATCGGCGAACTGTTGTGATGTGTTATAAATGAGTGGACATTGAATTTTCCGATGATGTAATCTCGCTGTTCTATAGCATTATACTGGCTGTTGTCAACTCCATCAATTGTAAAATTCGTCAACACCGGTTTACCAAGATTCGACATTGCTACAGCCAAGGGTTCCCACTTGTGGTCGGCATGTATGTGAGTGATTGCGTAAAAATCTATATATGGAGCAAGCTCCACACCCCTACGATGATACACATCAATTGCGTAATTTCCATCATTCGTCTGCACCACAATACCCATATTATACAAGGCCCATATCTTGGGTTTTGAACCGGCTGGCAACCCGTTCTTCAATGCATCTAACACGCGTTGAAAAGAGAGGTTATAACATTCAAGTGCAGGATAAACCTTTTCAAGGGCGGCAGCCGTTGACTCGTCCGCTGTAAGATATTTGAGAAACACCGTCTCAGCCGGACAACCGTCCGCCCATCCTTGAATCGTATTATAAGCCGCGTAACGTGATGACTGCGCTACAGTCATAGGAGACGTGTCCCATAAGTTGTAAAGCAGTTCAGACACTTCCGACTGTTCTGTAGGCTGTTCGGGAGATATCGGATTGTCATTATTGTCCCCGCAACTACCAACTATAGCAGTAACCGACAATAACAATATGGCTGCAATGCACCGGGCAGGGAAACCCGGTGCATTGAATATATATTTCACGATATGATTCATTGTCAATTATTTTAGAGAGTTAGTTCCTTGAAGATTGGCTCCGCGGCATGACCATCCCGAAGCAGCATGTACACCAATATTGACAGTGGCAATCGTTCCATTAAGCCCATAATACAGACGCGCATCCGGTCCAATCATAACAGGCGACATCGTCTGAGCAATATTGGAAACAATCGATGCCGACCCCGAAGGAGCAATATCAAGCACTACAAAGGGGGAAGCATATTGCGTAATGTAAGCATGCCCATTATTACCGATTGCAAAACCGGAATAAGTATATCCAAGGTTTTCCGTATATTTCCATTTAAGCACACCGCTTGACGAAACTGAATACAAAGCCCCGTTCTTTTCACAGAAATATACATTGCCGTTTTCATCTACTACCGGGTGATAGCAGTCATTGTAATCTGATTTATAAGTCCATTTCGTAGACCCGTCAGACATATCAACGGCAGCCACACCCTCTTTGCCTTTAAGCGTGGCATAGATAATATTATCCTTGCTATTTATTGCAAGCGACCCACCACGCTCTGTTACCTTATGGGCTTCGGTCGATTGCCATATACGGATGCCTTTTGAATTATACGCCCATAAACCGGCGGATGTGCCGGCATAAATGTTGCCGCGCTCGTCTACAGCCACCCCGCCTGCATTGCCGGAAAGATCGGCAGACCACATTTCGGAGCCATTATCAGCGTTATAGGCTTTCAATTTAGCTCCGTCACATAGGGCATATACCACTCCATCGGAGGTTACCGCTGGAGCAGCCTTGACAGCAGCCCCCATCTTGGCCGTCCAACGTACAGTACCGCTTGGCATGAAAGCATAAAGTGTTCCGTCCTTATCCTCTGTGCCGAAATAGATTTTTCCGTCCTTTCCTACAGCCACCCCGGCTCCGTAAGTAGCGGCATCAAAAGTATGCTGCCATTTCACAGTGCCCGCGATAGCATCTATTGCATATAGGACCTTGGTGGATTGCGATATACTATAAAGGGTTTGACCGTCAGGAGAGAATGCAAAATTCGATGCTTTCTGATACCCTGCGTTAGGAAACTCTGTCCATGCAAATGGCTGGACTTCCACATCTATTGTGCCCGAAGCTGTCTGACCATTAGTGAATGTAACCGTAATAGTTACCGGAATGACACCAGGATGGGTGAAAAGGTAAGTGATTTTTGAATCTTTAGACACAACCACTCCCTCAACTTTCCATTCAACAGATGCAATAGTTCCCTGAACGAAGAAAGCGGGATTGTATTCGAGCTGACAGATCTCGAATGGACGGGGCGATTCGGGCATACACGTAATCGGAGTGATGTGACCGGGAACGGCTGACGATGAAAGTGAAACCGAGCGACCATGATCATACACATTTGTAATCGTGAATGTATATTCAAGGTCGTTTGTCAGGTCTTGAACAAGAGTAGAGGATTCACCTTTAGCGCATTCCACTGTCTTGACAGGGTTTCCGTTTTGTGTCACCACAATCTCCGATGTGTAACTCAGTGATGTTTCAGGGGAAGTCCATGAAAGGAATACACATTTGTCACCTGCCACAGCCTTGAAATCTCCTACCGGGATACGGGTTGTCTTGGGCGCTGCCGTAACGGATATTTTGCGGGCAAGGCCATCTGGATAACGTGCCTGTACTGAGAATGTATATGCAACATCATTGGTGAGCCCCAACACTGTATAGGAGGTAACGTTGCCGCCAATTTCATCTGAGCCTCCGTTGCCGTCTGCACTACCTGATACCCATGAAATTAAATAAGATACAGGCTCTGGCTTATCTGCCTGCGGCTGCCAGGTCAACAGTGCGGATTCATCGCCGGGAGTTACACTCACCCCATCAACTTCAAAACGAGTAAGGGGAGCTGAATAATCCATTTCATCGCTACAGGATGTCAATGCCAAGCCGGCACTGAATGCAAGTGTTATCAGCAATATATGTAGTTTCATATGAGAGTTTTTAATTAAATGCTGTTTAATATTAATAACCTGGGTTCTGCCACATTAAAGTCTTATCGTTTATGCGTTCGAGCTCGGATTCCGGAATCGGATAAAGGAACTGATATTGCTGGATCTCCTTTCCGTCAGCTGCTGCAGCCTCGATCGCACCCCCAAGACGAATGCTGTCGAACCAACGATGTCCCTCATATGGGAATTCTTTTTGCCTCTCAAGCATCACGGTCTTTCGGAAAGACTCTTGTGAAGGTACGTCTGCAATATCAATCGGGTTAAGACCCGCACGGGTATGAACCATATTCAAAGCGGCAAGCGCTTTCGAATCCGCTGTGCCCTCATAGTTCACTTCATTAAGAGCCTCGGCATACATGAGGACGACATCGGAATAACGGAGAAGTATATTGTCCGCTCCATATTGTTTCGTAGATTCATCGCGGGTGTCGTAAAACTTGCGCATGAGGTAAGTATTCACTCCGGGCACTTTAACATACTCAAGCAAACCTGCTCGGTCATCATTCGTGCCGTCGTAGAGATGAGACAATGTAGTCGTGCGGTTATTGTCGTCTGTAGCGTTGGTGATTGAATACCACGCACCATGCCCCTCGCCAACAACCGTCTTGTTATAGCGAACTGCGAAAATAATCTCACGGTTCATCTTGTTGTTCACATCGAACACATCGGCTATCGAGGGGAGGAGATCATAAGTTCCGATCATACCCGAGAGGATATTGACGGCATTCTGATGACGACCGAATGTTAGATATACTTTAGCCAATAGAGCTTTAGCAGCTCCAGAAGTTGCGCGACCTATGTCGGCAGAACCATAACTCGCTGGAAGCATGGTGTTATTAACTATTTCTTCAAGGTCTCCGGCAAGATAGCTATACATTTCATCCTCGGAAGGGCGTCCAAGTTTAAGAGCATCATTTACTGAAAGCACACGGCGGGGAAATGGCACCGGTCCCCATGCACGATACATATTGAACATCGTAAGGGCACGCACAAAAAGAGCCTCCCCCTTGAACTGCTGTTTCTTTGAGCTGTCAAATTCTGCATCATCTATCTTGTCGAGAATCTTATTGCAACGATAAACTCCATTATAGAAGTTTTCCCAGAGGGCATCGAGAATACCATTGGCAGACTTTTCATTGAATGTGTCGATATCATAGCGGTCCTGCGTACCGGCCGTCGGTGCTTTTAGTGTCATATTGTCGCTGCGATATTCACACATTTCAATATAGTAGTTCATCTGAGTCTGCAACTTGGAATATGCCGCGTTAACAGCGAGTTCGAAGTCAGTTTCTGTCTTGTAAACTTTATCTCCCGTAACTTCGTCATCCGGTTCCAAGTCGAAAAAACTGTCGCTACACGACTGTATACCAACCATCAGCAGGATGGCAGCCAATGCATGCATGGCTTTAATTATATATTTGGTCATATGTTGATCTATTAGAAAGTAGTAATATTAAGGCCTATCATAAATGTTTTGGCCAAAGGATAGGTGCCGTAATCCTCACCGGGGGTAAGAGCGTTGGAAGAGCGCAAACTTACTTCCGGGTTATAACCTGAATATTTGGTCCAAGTTGCGAGATTATTGGCAGAGAAGTATATACGGCATTTCTCTATATGAAGACGACTGAGCCATTTCTTGGGAAGAGTATAACCTATTGCAAGATTCTGGAGGCGCAAATAAGAGCCGTCTTCAACATGCCATGTTGAAGTACGGGCATTATAACCTGTTTGCTTGCGGTTGGCCCGGTTCGTATTGCCGTCACCTGGATTGGCAGCCGATTGCCAACGATTAAGTGAAGCAACAGTTCCATTGGTATTCCCCTCCAGATTATCGAGGTAACGTCGGTTCAAGTTAAGGATTTCATTCCCGTACACACCTTGAAAGGCAAAAGACAGGTCTACACCCTTCCACGAAACCTGACCATTGAAACCATACGTGAAGTCGGGCATATAGTTACCGACCGCGACACGGTCGGTGTTAACATCAAGGACACCATCCCCGTTGACATCTACAAACTTGAAATCACCGGGACGGGCGTTGTCGAAGTGGGGATATGCACGAAGCTCCTCCTCATTCCTGAAGATACCGTCCTGGACAAGGAGATAATAACTGCCGATCGGCTTGCCGACTTCCGTTATATAATATGCATGTTCCACCGAACCAGAAGATATTATCGGAGCATTGTTCTGACCGAGTTCTTTCACTTCGTTCCAGTTCTTTGCCCATGTCACGTTGAAGCTGTAAGCAAAGCCATTGCTATACGAATGTTTTGAACTTAGTGAAAGCTCGACACCATGGTTATTCACCTTACCTATGTTCATGAGCGTTGTTCCATATCCGGTCGGTCGTGGCACGAGCACCTTCTGAAGCATGTCATGAGTGTCGGCATTGTAATATTCTCCCGAGAATGTCAGGTAACCATTAAAAGCCCTCAGATCCAGACCCACGTTTATCATGCTCGTTTTTTCCCAAGTCAAATCCGGATTATCCACGGATGTGGGTTTATAACCGCTTACGAGAGACCCGCTTCCAGAACCCAGAATATAATCTTCTATACCCATAGTGGAGAGATGTTCGTAGTTGCCGATATTAAAGTTACCTGTTTCGCCATAGCTGAACCTAATTTTACCATCGTCGAGCCAACTGAGAGCCGATACATTACGGAAGAAATCTTCTGCGGTGAAACGCCAGGCAGCAGACGCAGAAGGGAAGTATCCCCATCGGTTATTCTTGCCGAAACGTGATGACCCGTCAGCGCGGATTGCCGCCGACAACATGTATTTACCGTCGTAGGCATACTGAGCGCGGGCAAGATACGAAGCCAACGACCATTGGGTTGTCTTCGACGTTCCATCAGCAACCGTTCCTCCGGTTATAGTCTGAATATAGTCATTAGGATAATCCGTCGCTTTCACCCATACACCCTTGTATGTCTCTTTCTGCGCGGACTGCACTACAACTGCGTTGATACTGTGCGCACCGAAATCACGATTCCATGTGAGCTGGTTCTCCACAAGCCAGTTGTAGTAACTGCCGGTTGAAGCTTCTGCGACAGGGTTCGACGGCTTGTCAAAATTATCTTTCCCAATCAACGGCAATGTCGATGGACGATAAGTTTCATTATTCGCGCCATAATAATTACCGCCGAAAGATGTCTGGAATTTAAATCCACGACCGAAGTCAAAACCGAGATACGCACGCCCAGTGAAACTGAAGCGAGTAACCTTGTCTTTATTAAGCGCAGCCAATGCGACAGGGTTAAGCACCTCGTTATGTTGATAATCATTACCTATGCGCCAATAACCGTTCCCTTGCCAGTTATATGACCCGTCTTCATTATAAACAGGCCATATGGGACAAGACACTAATGCGGACTGGACCACACCACCACTTGAATATGAACCGGAAGCATTCACCCTGGCACTTTCAGAATAAGAAGGAGACATGTTTACTCCATATGAAAGACGTTGGTATTTACCATCAACATTTCCCCTGAATGAATATTTCTTATAATCTGAATTGATTATAACTCCTTCTTTATTAAGATAATTGGCGGAGATGAAATAATTGGTGTCTCCAGACTTGCCACTTACTGCCAAGTTATGATTGTGTGAGACCCCAGTACGAAATATTTCATCCTGCCAATCAGTATCGGTAAGCCCGGCAATTCCTTGAAGGTAAGGTTCCAATTCAATAGGATAATTTGAATATGATTCCGGGCGGCTACCATTGGCGGCTGTGCCGCCGGGATGTAGATCCAGATATGCGTTAGTGTGAGCTTCCGATGAAATTGCCGCATACTGATAGGCATTCATCATATCAATTTTTTTCGAAACTCTGTCCCAGGAAACCCACCCGTCATAGGAAACAGAGGCGCGTTCCGTAGTACCTTTCTTCGTGGTAATGATAATAACACCATTCGAGCCGCGGCTTCCATAGATAGCTGCCGCCGATGCATCCTTCAACACCTCAAGACTTTCTATGTCGTTAGGGTTTACATTGCTGAGCCCGTTTTCCATAGGCACACCGTCGACAATATAAAGGGGATCGTTACCGGCTGTTGCGGAACTTACCCCACGCACGCGGACCATAACGTTGTTACCTTCCGGGTCACCGGATGTTTGCATCACAGACACACCGGGCATCTTGCCGGCCATTGACTGGCGGAAATCACTTGAAGGCAAATTTGCCATGTCCTCAGCCTTGATTTGGGAGATGGCGGTAGACACATCCCGTTTCTTCTGAACTCCATAGCCCACAACGACTACCTCGTTCAGGACGGATGTGTTTTCAGAAAGTGTTACGTCAATTTTACCGCGGCCGTTGACTGCCACTTCTTTTGTTTCGTAACCGACATAACTGAAAATTAACGTTCCGTCTGAAGGCACACTGATAAGCGTATAATTACCGTCAAGATCGGTAGCTGCGCCTACACTTGAGCCTTTCACCAAGACAGTCGCGCCAATCAACGGCTCGCCTGTTTCATCTGCCACAACCCCGGAAATATCAACGGTTGCGGGCTTTGCCTGCGCCACAGCAATTATAGTCGATGAGACCAACATTGCCGCCAGCAGAAAACTTCGTAATAGATTCATACGGATTAAATCGGTTACCATGGTTCCTGCTGATAACATTTTCATGATGGGTTAGTCAATACAAAAGCGTAGGAACCTTACTATTGCCGTTCCCTTCTGAGGCTCTCGCATTGCCCAACTGTGTAGAACGGCAACGTGTAGAGCCTACGCTTGTATATGCAATCAATACACCCAGACTTTCTCCCGAAAGCCGGGGGTGTTTGGGAATTACATATCCACGCGCATCTACCGTTGCTACGCTCCTGACACAGTTTAGAAATTTGCGAGATTTCAGAAGTCAAGAACAAGCGTAAGTAAACGCTATGATAAAATGTCCACATCCCGCCCGCAAGCCCTCAACCGGGCTCCACAAACGGTCTGCGATGCAAAAATATGAATAGTAAATGAATTATCCAATTAAAATTTGTTAAAATATTTCCTTACTGTAAACCGCCATTCGATGCGGTTCTTGTATCGTTCGCCGGCGAGCAGGAGCGGTGAGGGGAAATTAGGTTTGTTGGGTGCATCGGGAGTTTAAAGTCATTCTGATAGTCCAATATCGAGCTTTGACTGCCCGGCAATACACAAAATAATACCATAGTTGATCATATCCATTGTTCCACGGTACTTTTTCGTGCTCAATTCTTGGATGCTACAATTATTATCATTACATTTGTGCAAAAGATAAACTCATGGTTAAACAACTGATAGCACGCCAACGGGAATGTGCAGAACTACAAAAAGCGCTTGACTCTGACGAATCCGAGTTTGTGACAGTGTGTGGGCGCAGACGAATAGGCAAGACATTCCTTGTTGAACAATTTTTTGACGGGAAATATGATTTCAAATATGTCGGTGGACACAACAAGAGGACAAGAGACCAGCTCAATGCATTTGCAAGAGCCATCCATATTTACAGCGGTAGACCGCAGATGCAGTTCTCCGATTGGTATCAGGCATTCAACGCTTTGGAAGATTACTTGTCCTCTTTCGGGAACGACCGCAGAATTGTGGTCTTCATTGACGAGATGCCCTGGATGGATACAAAAAGGTCAAATTTTGTAACCGCCCTTGAATCGTTCTGGAACGGTTGGGCTGTCGGCAGACGGAACATCCTGCTTGTCGCCACGGGGTCTGCAACATCCTGGATGACTGACAAACTCCTTAAAAACCGGGGAGGACTATACAACCGTATCCGGAGCCGCATATACATACGCCCTTTCACTCTTAGGGAAACCGAAGAGTTCCTTTCCGCAAATTCATTCTCTTGGGACAGATATCAGATTCTCCAGAGCTATATGTTCACCGGGGGCGTTCCATTCTATCTGAAGATGCTTGACGTAAAGCTGAGCCTCGCCCAGAACATAGATACTCTTTGCTTCAATGAAAATGGTCAGATGAAGGAGGAATTCGATGAGCTTTACAACGCAATATTTCCTGGGGCGGACTCATACATAGAAGTTGCAAAAGTTCTCGCAGGAAATCGGAATGGTCTTACAAGAAAAGAAATATCGGCAAAAACCAGATTGAGCGGGGCATTCTTGACACGAGTCTTGAAAAACCTTGAGCGATGCAATTTCATAGACAAGACCAATTTATTCGGGAATCGCAGGACGGAAGCAATCTATAGGATGGTGGACTATTTTACCCTATTCTATTTCAAATTCATAGAGGGTAATCTTGCCAAGGATGAATGTTGGTGGACACATCATATCGAATCAAGGAGCATATCGTCATGGATGGGACTTACTTTCGAGCTAATATGTATGGGGCATCACAACCAGATAAAAAGGGCTCTCGGTGTGTCGGGAATGGCTACCTCTGTCTCCACATGGAGGTGCAAGACAGACGAAGAATCCGGAACACCGGGTGCCCAGATAGACCTTATCATTGAAAGATCCGACCGTATAATCCACCTGTGCGAGCTGAAATTCAGTCAGGAGCCTTACAAACTGACGAAGGACTATGCTGAAAAGATCAGAAGCCGTAGTTGGCTTTTCAAGACAAAAACAAAAACAAAGAAATCTGTAGTTAATACATTCGTGACAACTTTCGGTCTGGGAACCGGGAAAAATCACAGTATAGTCCATAGCGAGGTCACTATGAATGACCTTTTCAACTCATAAAAATAAAAGTAGTTGATATCTTGAACGCTAAAACTTGTTCTTTTGGGCCGATTTGGCTTTGTCATTCAGTCGAATAGACATTAGAAATTCTTAAGTTGTTATATTCACGCACGTACGCGCGATGAAA
>CAJTZS010000048.1 GCA_910584055.1 uncultured Muribaculaceae bacterium
AAAAGCTGCTCCAAGCTTGCGACCCCAAATTCACATTTATTTTTAAACAAGCTCTTAGATTATGGTGCTGGCGGATGCAGGCGCTGTCATATGCGAGTCAGGTCTTCCATTTCAAGAAGTCGTTTAAATAACATATTGTTCTTGCAAAGATACTAATAGTGTTGTAAAATGCAATAACTTAGGATATTGCAGAGCCTTCAAATGTAGGGATGCATCCCGGTGCATCCGAGATAGGTGTTCGATTGTCATGCGGCTGGCGGATGCACCATGGTGCATCCCTACAATCAGCAACCCCAGAATCACAATTGTTATTAAACAAATAGTGTATTCAGTTCCTTGATGTTGTTTAAATTCGGTTTACCTAATGAGTATTATTGTAACTGACACCGAGGCACAGAGATACAGAGGTGTATGTTTCCGTTCTTTGTGGCGGGTGACAGGCAGTGGTGTTACCTCAGCGCCTCTGGGTTAATTCATACGAATATTATGTTATCATCGTAAATAAACTTAAACAGGTTTTTAACTCGAACATCGAACTGAACACTCTACTAATAAACTCCTATGCACCGGTTTCCAACATTCTTAATAATATCAGCGCGAATGGCAATAATAAAACTGTGAGTCTTTACATATAATTTAGTCTAATCCCTAAATAATTTAGTCTAATCCCTAAATTGCTGATTTTTTCAATAATATTTTGATATATAACTCAATTTAATATTTTGCCTTTTGAAAGGATTTGATTAAATTCGCGATTATAAGTATCTCAATTTTTGCATGTAATTAATTTTAATAATTTCAACCATTAAAACCAATAAGACCATTTGCACTTCGTGCATTTCGATGGTCGTAGACCTTTCATGGTTTTAATGGTTTAAGTTTTGATTCAGAACATACGAAAGTTGAATAACTAATTTGTAAAAGATACTTAAGTCACATTAAAATTTTTTAAAACCACGTTTGCTTTTTTTTGAACTATGTGTAGGACTGCTTTAATCTTGGTAAGTGTCATATTGCTGACGAGCCTTAACTGTCATGCGGAAAAATTGGGTGCCGGTTCTTCTCCTTTGGAAATGACATCCGGTAGCGGTGTTGGAATGCAAATTGATGTAGAGAACGTACAGAAGAATGTGCCGTTCAATGTTTTTGTCGATTGGATTGGGAATAAATCTTACGCTTCGGGCATTAATTTTCAAGGCTCCCTTGCCTTGGCTTTGATTTCAATAGATAATGAAATTAAAGAATTGGTTCATGAAGAGAAAGATTTAAGTTTGTCGCCAGGGTTAGGTTTCGGGCAGTGGCAGCGGTTTTGCGGATTGAAAGTTAACACGGATGTTTCTGATACAGACATACTATGTTTTATAACTAAGGAGAATGGAGATGAAGATTGGCTTAAGGTTACATCATTCCAAAACATCAATACTTGTTGCAATGTAAGGAATAATGAAGTGTTGAAAGCGACAGTTAACGTCAACGTACTTGGAAAAAATGATATTACGTATCAAGGACATTGCCAAGGCACTTATGGTGAATCAAGACAGTATGACGCAGTTTATTCGTCATCCTATAATATAGACATAAACTGGCCTGCCGGTAAGGACCATCATTTTGTCAGGGTTCGTCCTGATCTTGACAGAGTTCAGATTGACCCGAACAGGATATTGCTTCAGTCGGTGGATGAGCCCGAATATAACATTACCCTTATGGCTTGTTCGGATGACGAGCTTATCACGGAATGTCGCTATTTCAATGTGAAGTCACCGGGAACATTTGGTCAACAGTTGGAGGATAAAGAAGATCGCTTATACATAAACAATATATCCATCTCCGGCCGAATCGATGAAAGCGACATTGCCTTTATGCGTGATGAAATGCCAATGCTTGAATACATTGACCTTTCAGGTGCTGATATCGTTGGTAATATTTTACCTGCTGGAGCTTTTGATACGAAGGGCATAAAGTCCATTATCTTGCCTGAAAGTCTTATTAGTTTGGGGGCTAATGCGTTAAGAAAAACGAAATTATCAAGATTGGAGATACCCAAGGGTGTGCGTTATTATGGACTTAATGCCTTGAATTATTCTGAGGATTTGGCATTAATAGTTTTGCAGAATCCTGACGTGATACCTGTCTCCTGGTGTGTACTTGAAGGTGTAAATAGAGAGAACGGGGCCTTGTTTGTCCCGAAAGGAACGCGTGAGGCATTTGCTGCCGACAGCCAATGGGGAAAATTCGCCTTTATTGTCGATGAAGGAAACCCGGATGATTGGGTATCCTCTAACGATGGAACGTACACATATTCAGGGATATATCCTGATGTGATAATTACAGGTGTAATCAATCCGACTGATAGGATGGAGATTCCCGAAGTTTTCGAAAATAAAGGCAGGATATATAATGTAACAGGCATCGGAGGAAGATCATTTACATCATACATGATTAGAGAAATCCACATTCCACGTAATATAACATCAATTGGGGAATACGCCATAGAGTCTTACTCCTGTTATAATCTTTCTAATATTGATGTCGACAGTGAAAATCCGGCTTTCTTTTCTGATGGAGGTGTGCTTTATGACCGTATCCAAGGTACGATGCTTACTTATCCTCCGGCTAAAATCGATTCGGAATATATAGTTCCGGAAGGAATTATATCAATCGGAGGTTGGGCATGCTACGGCAGCAGCTTAAATAAAATCACTTTCCCGTCCACCTTGAAGTCCATTGGTTCTTGTGCATTCTGCTATAGCGGTCTGCGTTATGGAGCTGAACCTGTCATTGTCTCTAAGGCCGTGAATCCTCCGTCTATTGGTTCCAGTGCCTTCAATGGAGCTACTTATTCCAATGCCAAAGTGTATGTGCCTGATAATAGTATTGAATCATACCGGTCACATCCTCAATGGGGCACATTTCAAAATATACTCCCCCTTACGGAAGAAAGCGGTGTTGACGATATGTCAACAGACAAAGAGATGATTACGGTAACAGGAAACACCGTCAGCATAAATTCCAATACGGTTGCAGAAGTTTATACTATTGATGGCAAACTTTTCGATAAGACTAATGGCAATTCGTTTTATTTGCCGCACGGCATGTATATAATCCGGGTCAATGGGAAGGTGAAAAAAATAAGGATATAAGAAAGAGGCTGTGTCACTTCACTTCATCACTTGTTTTATATATGCCTCTTTAGAGTATGTTTGAATTTAACTTTCCTTTACATGAAGAGTTATTTTAAGAGTTATTTTCGAGGGAATTTCACGAGTCGAAGAAGGAGCATAGCCCGCTATGCGACTGATGAGACTCGTGAAATTCACCGGAAAGGACCTTCATGGTAAGGAAAAGAATTTTTTAAATATACTCAAACTTTGAATTCGTGTTAAATTCAAACATACTCTTAGTTTTCATGAATATAAAGATAAACCTTTAATTCTTCACATGCAAATATATTAAATTTTAATATTGCAAAGGATTGTTACTAAAATATATCATTTTTTAATATTAATGGAAAATATAGTGACATATTGAATATTAAATCTTATTTTTTTGTATATTAATTGGCAATATTAGTTACGGCGGTAGAATACAAGCGGGATTTGCTTTTATACAAATCCCGCTTAAGTAATATGCTTTATCTAAAGGTGCTATATTGTAATTTTACAGCTTCTTTTATCGGTTATGACGATATACAACCCTTTTGCGAGGTTGTGGGTGTCTTTAGAGGAAGGAGAGTCACTCATCTTAAATTCTATACTGAGAATTTGATTTAAATCAAATCGGTCTAATTATTCCAGACTGATTGAACCAGTATTGATAGCTAAATGAGCTGACAAAAATTGTTGAAATCATTAGTGCCTTCTCTGCATCAACGATGAAATCAGTTTCATTGATATTATCAATATAAGCTTCAACGAATTCTTTAATTTGTCTATCTCCTATTCCAGAAGTGGTCGATACATTTTTTATACCATCCGTGAATAATCTTATCGTTGTTTCGCTTATGGATTCAGAATCATTGTCAGGAAGGCTTCCAAAATTAATGGGTTCTTCTAATTGAATATCGCTTCTCCATATCCAATCATTTCCATATGTTTTAAAACAATTATCTAATTTGTCAATATTATTAGATAAATTGTTAATATTCAGTTTATCGAGATCAAGCTCTTGGAGCATTGAGTCATTAATTATAATTGGAACTTTATTGTCTACAATAGTTTTCACAGCATCATTATGTATTGAGGCAATCAAATAGGTACTCATCTCTACATATTCTTGCGTTTCATCATCATATAATGTAAAATTTATATTGTATTGCGGATGAAGAACGGAGTAGTCAATAAACTCCAAATTGTCTAAATTGCAATCAAACCAAGCGTCTTTCCCAGTTCTATGAAGATATGACGCAACTACAGCGTTAAGTGTTTTCTCCGAAAGCACAGACATATTATATGGATATAGATAGTCATATTTCAAAACATTATAAGGAAATAATTCTAATCCATACATGGCGCAAAATGAACTTATTACACCTAAAAATGCTGCAGACGCAATACTTAAAGCTACTTTGCCTACGATGCCTTTCCCATGCTTCCATCCCCATTTTGCTCCTACCCATGCCCCGGAAAGATCAGCACCTGCAATTGCTATGTCTTCCCTTGAGACGCGAGTATTATTTGAATTTAATGTCATAATGCTATCATTAATAGCTTAAAGCTTGGAATAATAATCATTTAGAATCTCCTGATTACTATAAACTTCTTCATTGGCTGCTTGAGAAGTATTCAGCTCTTCTGTGATTATGATTTCATCTCCACCTTTGGAACACCCTCCAATTAAGGCAAGCATGGATAATAAGAATAAACACAATTTATTTCTCATAATTGAAAAATTAACATGATATTTTACATAATAACTACAGGATTGTCGAGACTATTGTATAAGTCATCTTGGAAAAAGTAAGCCCGGCTGCTGAAATCCAACAGCCGGGCCGTGTGTTTTAACTTCTTTCGAGGATGAGCGGCAATAATTCAATAATTATTGCACGCTCTCTAATTCTGAACTATGCGTTTCTCTACTTTTGTGGTTCCGTCGTTGAAGATTGTGCGTATGATGTAAACCTGTCCGGGCTGGGGGTCCATGACTTTTCTGCCCGAGAGGTCAATTATTTCTACGCTTTTAACGTCTTTGTCGGCGAAGGAATCCTCTACATTCGAAACGTCGGGCACACTGGTTACCTTCAGGACGAATGTCTTGGAAAATCCTTTGTGCTTACATGTCACAGAGGCTTCTCCTGTAGCTGTAGGGATGGCTTTGCCATTCTCGATGGAAAGTGCTCCAGTGGCAGTCCATTCGGCTTCTGTCGGTCCCACAAGCATAATGGCTTCTGTCACGTTGTCGTAAGCTTCACCCGTCTTTGAGGCGAGTAAAACAAGAGCACTACCGGCATTTGCAACGTCATGATCCTTGAATGCTGTAAGCAAGGGGAATCCTCCGTGTTCAGGATTTATGAACCCTTCGCTTATTTTAAGTTTGCGAAGCTGGTCAGTAGTCTTTTTAGATCCCGTCACTGAACGGAATTCCTGACCGGGATTAAGCTGGGAATCATAGAAACAGTTCTTGTGGCCAGCGAGCATCAACACGGTGTCACCCTCCGAAAGCACATATTTGTAGTTGTTTGAGAAGGTTGTGCCGCTCCAATAGTAACGTCCCTGAGAATCCGGTTGGTTGCAGGTGACTTTACCGGCATTGTAGCAGTTTTCAACAACAGCGAGCGGAGAGAATGCTCCTGCAAATAGTCCTGCGGAGCGGTTCTCGGCTGTAATGTTGCCAGTGTTGTAGCAGTTTATTGCAGAATGTGGGACTTCCTTGTCGCAAGTGGATAGGTAACCGCCCAAACCACCGGCGTTGCCGTTGGTGCTATTGCCGTTATATGTCGATGTCACGTCTCCGATGTTGAAAGAGTTGAGCATCTTTGCCGGATAAGTCTTGTCTCCTTTGGCCATATAGCCAACCAGACCGCCGCCCGCATATCCTGCTGTAACAACATTTCCTGAGTTGAAACAACGCTCCATGAAGCCATTGTGTTTTCCGACAACACCTCCCGTAGCAAGGTCGGCAGCGGCATTGGTTACATCACCGAGGTTATAACAGTCTGCCAGATATGAGAAGTTTTCGGCCGTAGCGATAAATCCTGCCACTCCACTTGCGGCACCGCTCACGACTCCGGAATTATAGCACCGCTCAATTGTTGAAAGGAGTGCAATTTCCTTGGCTCCGCCTACCTTTGAAGCAAAACCTGCAGCTAAGGCAGACTTAGGATTGACGGCTATGACATCCCCGGTGTTGGAACAATCGCTGACTGTCCAGCCGTGGCCGATAGTTCCTATGGCGCCGATTATCGTAGCGCCTCCTTTTATAATTCCAGTGTTATGGCAATCTTTTATGAATCCTGTCCCTTCCGGAGAATCAGTCTTGCGGTTTGTCAGAGAGTTGGCTATACCGAAAATATTGGATGCCGGTTTAGTAAGTCCGGAGAAGTCGAGATCCGTGCTGTTGGAGCATCCTTCCATCCAACCTGTAGCGGCAACGGTGTTAACAATGCCCGCTATATTGCTGGTTGCGGTAAGTGTGCCTTTGTTATGACATTCCTTCATCCCTCCGCCAAGGCTATAGGCGATACCGGCCACTGCGGCTGTGTTGGTAGTCTGTATGGAACCTTTGTTCACACAGCCCTCGACAAGCGACCCTTCGAGTGTCAGGTTCACGATACCTGATGCATAACCCTTCTTAGATATGACTTCGCCTTCATTGACACAATTGCGGATAATTGCGTTTTCATGCGAGCGATAAACAATACCGGCAGCATAGTTGTCGCCAGTGGTCTGTACGGAACCCTTGTTGACTATGTTTTCCACTGTGCCGTAATTTTCACCGACCATTGATGCCGCATAGCCATAGGCTTTGAATTCGCCATCGAGAACAAAGTTCTTTACGACTCCCGAACCTCCGAGATTGCCGATTAGTCCTAAGTATTTACCTGTATAGAGGTTCGGGCCTTTAAGCCTGCTCCATATCTGGTTGGGGTTGTCATATTTATAATTCTTGACGGTGTGGCTCGCGCCATCGAGTATAGCCTGGAAATTGGTGCCGTTCACTCCAAGAACTTTTATAGAATCCCCTGCGAAGTCAAGGTCTGCGTCAACCTTGAAATGATTTCCGAGATATTCCCATTTAGAGGTCTCCATAAATTCGGCAAGCTTGTTCCAGTCGGCAGGAGTCTTGATAAGGTATGGAGCTTCTGCTGTACCTTCCCCATCGAGAACCACAGGAACGGCATTAATCATGAATGATTTCGAGTATTTATCGTTGAGGGTTGCCGTTATACTGTCAGTCGTTAGTGCCAGTCCTTCCGGTGTCGCACCTTTGAGCATGTCACCCTCAATTACGAATGCGTTATCTCGCAATGAGAATACCAGGCCATCAGCTTTTGCAAGAGGCACGTCTACAAGCACGTTGGTTCTGAGCTGTTTTGGAGCAAATGCTACATATATTGCTCTCAGAGCCTTAGACGCTTCCTCGTTAGCGAAAGAACGGAGCACCGGATAGCTTCCTTCCTTGAAATCGAGTCCCGATGTCCCTTCCATTTCAGTTGCAGATATCATCTCGCTGGATGAAAGGCCTGTGACACCTTGCATTGTCTTATTGTTGGCTCCCCCATTCACGTTGAGGGATGCATCATACCAGTTGCCGGATATCTCAGGCGAACCGACAACTTGTCCGATTACGCCTCCCCGGTCGGTCGTATTGGTATTGTGAGCTGTGACCACACCATTGTTCACATTTCCCCTTACGTGTCCGTTGTTGCTCTGAGCACTGGTGTGTCCAACGATACCGCCAACTTTATTATATCCTCTTACAGTTGCATTGTTCACACAATTTTCAACCACGCCGAGATTATCCCCGGAGATGCCTCCGACTGTGTTCATCACATATTTTGCTCCAAGCTTGTTGACAACGGTATTCACTATGTCTCCGTCATTCTGGCAGAAAGAAATTGTGGCTTCCGGATTATTGAAACCGGCGATTCCTCCGGCGCATGTGAGACCATAATTCACCTGACCTGCATTATAGCATTTTGTGATCAGTCCCTTGCCGGAGTTGAGACCGGCTATGCCACCGGTGTAGCTTGTCACTGCATTGATTGTTGCATAATTGCGAACATTCTGGATTGTTCCGAGGTTGGCTCCTACCACCGCGCCGGAATAAGTCAGGAACATAAACTCGTTGTCTGGAGCGATTGTGAGATTGCGCACCGAGCCTTCAGCTCCGATGGCAGAGAAAAGCCCATAATAACCTTTTGAAAGCTTGGTGTCGGCTTTTCCCGTATTATCGAGTACTACAGCATTGAGTTTAAGTCCGTGAACCTGATGATATGTCCCGTCGAATGAACCGCTAAACGGACGACAAGTTCCGGCAGCTACACCTTGGAAATCTTCTGCTTTCGAGAAGTCGATGTCGTTGGGCATCACGAAGTAGTCGCCACGGTGAGCCTGTCCATATGTTCCGACAGCTTCATCGAGTTTCTTCCAATCTTCAACGGTGCTGAGCAGGAACGGGTCGTCTTTAGTCCCTTCTCCTTCGAACACTTTTGGAACCACGGCCAGGCGGTAAAGCTTCAAACCCCAGCCATCGGCACTTGTGGCTGTTACCAGCGCGTTGGCATACTGATCTTTTATTGTAACTTCGTTGCCGTTCATTTTCAAGGCGGCTGTCTCGGTGGGTGTCTCCCCAGCCTCGGCATCATAATCAAGTGCCCACGTCACGTTATCTGCCGGGACAACTTTGAACGATACTTTTACTTTTATGCAGTCATCGTTGTCGCGCATAACCAAAGGCGCGGCGGAAAGTGCCTGGGCTTGGGAAGCAGCCGATGCTGTCAGCACCGGATAGAGTCCTTCGGTTATTTTCCAACCTTTGGAATCCCAGCCTTCCGGCAGTCCGGAAGTTAACTGTGCGGTAGTTTTGCTCCATTCGGGGTAGCTCATACCCAGCACCTGACTGTCATACCAGCAATTCTTGAAAGTCACCTCATAAGGTTTGGGGCCTTTAAATCCGCTGCTTAGGAACGTGTCCCCGAAAAGTCCCTTCATCGGGTCTGTCGATGTGGAGATAATCTGACCGGAGGTGTAGCACTCGCTAACATCGCTGATTCCCTTCATATAGGGATCTTTATCTGTAGAATAAACATAAGATACCAGAAGGTAACCTACGAGGCCACCGACCTGATCACTTTTATCCGTCTTTATGATTGTGCCCGAATTGTAGCAACGGTTTACCTTTGAATCGGAAAGCATTCCGATAAGTCCACCTGTGCTCGTTTCTCCTTCATCGGCACTTGTCATGCCCCCAATGACTGCTCGTTTAGCTGAGATCGCCGCTGTATTGAAACAGTCTGTCATTGTAGCCTGATAGAGATATCCGACCACACCGCCGAGATGGGCGTAGCCAAGTTTGTCTGCGATAGTGCCGGAGACGCTACAATCGGAAAGATTTCCTATCATCATTGTTCCCACAATACCTGCACCTTCCTTGTAAATAGTGGATTGCGAGCCGTCAAGAGAGATGGCTGCATTAACAGTGCAATTCTTGATGTCAGCGCGAACTGATTGCCCCGCTATACCGGCTGCTGTACAGACCGATGTCACCGAACCACTGAAGCTACAGTCTGTCAGCACGCCTCCTTCGGCGAGATTCCCGACTATACCACCGCCAAGCACTCCATCGCAGTCAACAGAAGAATTGTTGACCGTTATTCCACTTATCTTGCCAGAGGCTTCTCCGGCAAGAACGCCCATATTCTCTCCAATTCCTGTTACGAACGCCTTTTCGAACTGAATGTCTTTTATCACACCGCTTTTGCCGATAACTCCGAAAAGTCCTGTATCGTGGAAACCTTTTCCGTTGGCAGAAAAATTGGAAATCTTATGACCTTTGCCGTCAAAAGTTCCCTCAAAGGGTGCGGAGGTATTTCCTATAGTCGCCCATGACGTGGATGATTTGCCTGTAAAGTCTATATCGGAGCCGAGTTCGAAACAAATGCCCGCGAAACTCTCTCCTGCATCGCTCATCATGGCAAGATTGTCAAGATCTCCTACGGTCTGTATCACATAGGGAGATTCAGCAGTGCCGTTTCCGGGTAGGTTCAATGTGACGGGCTCAGGATATTTGATTTCTGCATCGCATGCAATCTTGATATCGTTCCAAGCGTACGCGATTGTGGTAGGTTGACTTTTGGCAGATATTACGTAGCCTGGGATTGTGAAAGATCCCTTGCCGTCTCCTTGAAGGATCATGTTTTCTTTGCTGTTGACTTTGACACTCCATTTTGAAGTAGTCTCGTCATAAGTAAAATCAGCAGGATAATTGCAGAATGGACCATAAAGCATGTTATTGTAAATCACATGAGGTGACACAAGAATGCGCTTGTCAGTGGTAAGTCTTCCTGTAAGCACGTCGCTGGTGGGAAGATTGCAGAAACCGTAAAGCGTCATCTCGTTGGCAGCCGTCTGTTCAAACAGGGCCTCATACATGGAAAGCTTGTTTTGGCTGATATTATACCCAGATATCACTGTGTTTGGTGTCTTCAGGTCTGAAGACTTGAAGATGTTGAACAACTGACCGTAATATTTGCCTCTCACCGGCTCCCCGCCTTCTTCTGCAGGGGGATCCATCTGCGTCACGGCAAGTCCCCAGGTGGCCAATCGGATGGACCCGTCTTCCAGAACGAATCCGTGGAGGTCGCCCTTGACCATATAGAATTTAGGTGCACCGTCTTCACCGATTTCTATACGCAAAGGAACAAGGCTTACTTCTCCATACGTGGAATGCGTATATACAACCTGCTGAGGTATGGTGACCAGGCCGGAATAGGAATCTACATTTATCTCTACGGGTTCTTCACGTCCATAAAGACCCGATAATGTGTATGAACCTGCATTTTCTCCATCTTCGAGGGTTAAACGGAAAGAATACATAATATCCTTGTAGTTCAAATCCTTAGAGATTAAAGTGCCGGTTTCGAGTTTTGAAGACTTGGTGACGTTTGCCATCTTCAGTCCGATAGAAGGCTCTGGATTAACCCACTGTGGCTGAGCCTGAGCTGCGAATTCATCCTGCGTTGCAGATAGCGGCGATTCGCAGAACTGCAGTTCCGTTGGATCGGATGCTGCCAGCATTTCTTTCAACGATGCCTTGTAGTCCGGCATTTCTGTCGCAAACTTGTTGGTTTGCGCCCCTTTCTCCATGGAGGTTGTCTGCTCCGGCATAACGGATGTCATGGCAGACTTCCCGATTTGCGCCTTTTCGATGCGTGGAAGTCCGGCCGTGGCCGCCAATATGCCCAACAGAGCCACCGAAGTTGGTAGTAGTCGTTTTAACATAAAGGGTAATTTTAAAATTAAACAATAATTGATTTCTAAAATTATATACAGTTTTGATCCATGAGTGGATATAGGTGTAGCAATAGGAATCCAGAACCTGTTTCTCTTTTTTTTCTACATGTGATTTAAAAATTTTGAGTAAAATTATTAATATTTTTCATACACATCGAATATATTAACATTAATTAACATTCAAATTGCTTTTATTATAACGATTGATTGCTTTTTTTAAATTTGTATTGATTAAAAAAATAAAAAAATGTTATTGAAATTTGAATCTAAATATTAATTTTGTAAAAAATATAACTAAATTCCATTAGTATGAAGAAAACACTACGATTATTAGCGCTATTACCCTGTTGCATGTCAATTGCATTTATTGCTGATGCAAAACCGTTGACTCCGGGTGAGGCTGTAAATCGAGCCCTCGGCTCGCCCTCGGTTCGGATGATGAAAAAAGCTCCAAAAATATCAGGTGTGAAGCTTGCTCATACTTTCAATGTCTCGGAGAGCGATGCCACCCCGATGGTATATGTGTTCAACAAAGGAGGTGGAGATGGTTTTATAATGACTCCCGCAGACGATTCGTTCCCAGCTGTGCTCGGCTATGGAGACAGCGGCATCTTCGATGCTGCGAAAGTGTCTCCGGCGATGTTATGGTTTATGGAAGGATATGCCAAGGAAATGGCGTGGACTTTGGAGAATGATCCCGATTACGCCACGCGTGCCGAAGCATCCGACGATAGTTGGACTCCGGTTGCTCCACTCTTGAAATCGAAATGGGATCAGGGGCTTCCTTACAGTCTAATGTCGCCAACTCTCGATGTAACTGACTCGGACGGCGCTGTGACGCAGAAGGTCCCCACTGTCACTGGTTGTGTGGCAACCTCTTTGGCTCAGGTGATGTATTATCACAAATGGCCGGATGTCGGTGTCGGTTCAAATAGTTACGACTGGGGACCATACAGGGATGTGGTTCAGAAGAAGCTTTCATGTGATTTTTCCAAATGCAAGTTCGCATGGGACGATATGCTTGATAAATATGAGTATGACGCGCAGGGTAATCCAACTTGGACTGATGCTCAGGCGAACGCGGTTGCGGAGCTGATGTATGCCTGCGGCATATCGGTAAACATGAACTATAATATGGAACAGGCCGGAGGTAGCGGTGCCGTGTCGCGCGATCAGGGTCATGCGCTTGTGGAGAATTTCAAGTACAGTCGTGCTCTACGCTATAAATATCGTGACTATTGCACTTCCTCTGAATTCGAGAAAATTATATATGATAACCTCAAGGAGGGATTACCGGTGCTTTATAATGGCCGTGGCGATGCCGGTGGGCATTCTTTCGTGTGCGACGGTTACGCCGGACGTCATTATTTCCATTTCAATTGGGGATGGAGCGGTGTCAGTGACGGATATTTTTATCTGGCTCGTCTCAATCCCTCAAGCCTTGGTATAGGAGGTGCTACAGGCGGCTTTAATTCGAATCAGGGGATAAGCTATAATATCCGTCCGGTAAAAGACGGAGTAGATACGGGCACGGAGGAAGCGCCTTATTTTATTTGCTGCGGTAATTTTACATTCTCAAATCAGAGGGATGATAAGTCCAATAACGGACAGGTTCTGACGTTCTCTGTTTTCAAGGTGAAAGATCCAGTTACATATACTGAAGGTTTTTGGAATATGTCAGTTACACCTTTCACCGGCTATCTGGGTGTCATTGTGAAGGATGAGACGGGAAATGAAACATTTGTTCCCGGCCTTACATGTGAAAATGTACCCAACGGTTCGGGATTTAAAGAGGTTTCAGCATATCTTGAGGAGTTCCCGGAGGGACGATACACCATATATCCGGGATATTATGATACAAAGCTTGAGGATGGGGACTATATTAGAGTTGTCAACGGATATAATGACCACGTTTATATGACCGTTGCGGCTGATGGCTCTCGTTCATTTGTTGATGGGACAAAGAGTGAGGGGTTGACCACAGCTCCTGAAATGGCCGTGACAAGTTTCAACTACAGCGGAAAGGTCTATGCCAACCAAGCTCATGATTTCTTGATGACCGTGGCAAATTACAGCCCTGATACGGATTATTACGGTGGCTTGACGATGGTGCTGAAGGATTCCAAGGGGAGGGAGTTGAGCACTATGCCTCTTGGTAGATACGATCTACCTGCCGGACAGACATTGCCTTTAAGTTTCAGCCTGACACTTGACTTGCAGCTCAAGATGGACTTTACGGTATCTTTCCGGGATGCTTTTGGACGTGACCTGCCGGGCGACTATCCTCTGGAGGTTGCAGGTAAGGGTAATGAATTGAAGACTGACCTGCGTGTGATGGCTTTCTCTCCGACAGATGTTGAACCTCATTCTTCCAGCAATGCCGTGACCATCCGTATAGGGAATTACGGATCAAAGGATATAATAGCCCCGAAATTTTCTGTAGGTGTGTTCAAAGTTGGTGAGACACAAGGAAAGGGCTGGACATTCTCTTATCCAAGCCTTACCATGCAGTCAAATTATATTTATAATCTCAGTGTCTCCCTACCTTTTGATCTTGAAGAAGGGGAATATAATGTTCAGGTGACATATTATAAGAAGGACGCGGATGGTAATGATACTGATGAAAGAGAATTGATAAGTTCGGGCATAATGCTCCGTTCGGGTTATCCTGTCTCTTCCCTCGAAATGGAAGAAGATGATCTTGAGATGAATCCAGGGGAGAGCGCGCGGCTTTTGGCTAAGATCCTGCCGGAGAACGCTACTTTCAGAATTCTTACCTGGACCAGTAGCAATCCGTCTTGTGTGACCGTTGACAATACAGGCTCTCTCAAAGCTGTGGCTCCCGGACATGCATATGTGACAGTTACGGCTTATAACGGTATTTCCACAACGCGTAAAGTATTGGTAAAGGGTGGATCTTCGGGTGTTGAGTCGATTGGCGTTGATGAGTGTGAGGAAATTCTGGCAGTTTATACTGTAAGCGGTTCGAAAATTCTTGAATCGCCGACTCCGGCTCAGATGGATGCTCTCGCCAAAGGAATATACATAGTTGTTACGCAAAGCGGTAGTCACAAGCTTGTGAAGTAGTTGAGAAGAAAATTGCCCGCAAGTAATAAACCATGCGAATAAATAGTGAGGGGCGATGCTCGAAGCATCGCCCCTCATTTGTTGTGTGGTGTATATGTGTCATCCCTACTCCCACTCGATCGTTGCAGGCGGCTTGGAGGAGATGTCGTAGACAACGCGGTTGATGCCGCGGACCTTGTTGATGATCTCGTTGGAGGTCTTGGCAAGGAATTCGTAGGGGAGGTGAACCCAGTCGGCCGTCATGCCGTCGGTGGAAATCACGGCGCGCAGGGCCACGCAGCTCTCATATGTGCGCTCGTCACCCATCACGCCGACGCTCTGTACCGGCAGGAGCATCACTCCCGCCTGCCACACCTGGTCATAAAGACCCGCCTCGCGGAGTCCGTCGATGAAGATTTTGTCTGCATCCTGAAGGATACGCACTTTCTCCGGCGTAACCTCTCCGATGATACGTATGCCGAGACCCGGTCCGGGGAAAGGATGGCGTCCGAGAAGACGCTGATCCATATCCATCGCCTTGCCTACCCTGCGGACCTCATCCTTGAAGAGGAGTCGCAACGGCTCCACAATCTTGAGGTTCATCTCTTTGGGAAGTCCGCCCACGTTGTGATGGCTCTTGATGGTGGCTGAGGGCCCTTTCACGGAACAGCTTTCGATAACGTCGGGATAGATGGTGCCCTGTGCAAGCCATTTGGCATTCTCAATCTTCTTGGCCTCGGCGTTGAATACCTCCACAAAATCCCTTCCGATAATCTTGCGCTTCTGTTCCGGGTCTGTAATGCCCTTCAGATCGCCATAGAAACGCTCGGAAGCGTCAACACCGATGACATTAAGCCCCATGTTCTTGTAGGAGTCGAGAACGTCCTCAAACTCGTTCTTTCGCAGCAGGCCGTTGTTAACGAAAATACAGGTGAGGCGGTCGCCGATGGCTTTGTGAAGCAACATGGCTGCCACGGAGGAGTCAACACCTCCCGAAAGACCGAGGATTACGCGGTCTTCTCCAAGCTTCTCTTTCAACTCCGCTACGGTCGTTTCTATAAAAGACGCGGGACTCCAGGAGCCGTCGCATCCGCAGATGCCGAGCACGAAGTTCGAGAGAATCTTAGTGCCGTCGGTGGAATGATACACCTCCGGATGGAACTGTATCCCCCATGTCTGCTCGCCCTCGATATGGTAGGCTGCGGCCTTTACGTTTTCCGTTGAACCGATTATGCGGTATGTCTCCGGCAAACGGGTGATGGTGTCGCCATGGCTCATCCATACCTGTGTGGGTGAAGGAACGCCGAGCATAAGGGCATCTTCCGGCTCTACCACTGTGAGCATGGCGCGGCCGTATTCGCGAGAGGGAGCGCCCTCTACTTCGCCGCCATACTCGTTGGCGAGAAGCTGAGCCCCGTAGCATACGCCAAGCAAGGGAAGCTTTCCTTTGATTGCACTGATGTCAGGTTTCGGGGCGTCCGCGTCGCGCACGGAAGCCGGGGAACCGGAGAGTATCACGCCCTTCACGTCCGCATCGAGTTCCGGAATATTGTTGAAGGGGTGAATTTCGCAATATACATTCAGCTCGCGCACGCGGCGTGCGATGAGTTGTGTATATTGCGAACCGAAATCTATGATTAATATCTTCTGCACTTCAATTAATGCTTAATTTTAATGTTAAATGTTTAATGTGCAATGTTAAATGTTTAATGTGCAATGTTTAATGTGCAATGTGTAATGTTTAGAACCTAATGTCATTAAACATTACACATTTAACATTAAACATTATTCATAAGGATTATCCCCTTGAATAGTTGGGGGCTTCTTTGGTGATGGTCACATCGTGGGGATGGTTCTCGGCTACGCCGGCAGCGGTGATGCGCGTGAACTTGGCGTTATGAAGGGCCTCGATGTCTTTCGCACCGCAGTAGCCCATGCCCGAACGGAGTCCTCCCGCAAGCTGGTAAACCGTTTCGCTGAGTGTCCCTTTGTATGGTACGCGGGCCACGATGCCCTCCGGCACGAACTTGCTTGAGTCGCATTTGTCGCTTTGGAAATAACGGTCTTTCGACCCTGCCTCCATAGCGTCCACCGAACCCATGCCACGGTATGACTTGAACTTACGGCCATTGTAGATGATTGTGTCGCCGGGTGATTCCTCCACCCCTGCAAACATTGAACCGCACATCACGCAGTTGCCTCCGGCGGCAAGTGCCTTCACGATGTCGCCGGAGTAACGCAGACCTCCGTCTGCAATAACCGGGACGCCATATTCTTTGGCAACCTTGGCTGCGTCGAAGATGGCGGAGAGCTGAGGCATACCGACACCGGCCACGATACGGGTGGTGCAGATAGAGCCCGGACCGATACCGACCTTTATACCGTCGGCTCCTGCCTCGATAAGGAAGCGGGCAGCATCGCCTGTGGCAATATTGCCGACAACGACGTCAAGATGCGGATATGCCGCTTTAACGGCTTTGAGAGTCTTTGCAACGTTTGCTGAATGACCGTGAGCGGTATCGATGACTACAGCGTCCACTCCGGCCTCTACAAGGGCTTTTACGCGCTCAAGAGTATCGGAGGTAACCCCGACACCGGCAGCGACCCGCAAACGCCCTTTCTCGTCCTTGCAGGCGGATGGATAATCCTGAATCTTGGTGATGTCACGATATGTGATAAGTCCCATCAGTTTTCCCTCCTTGTCAACCACCGGAAGTTTCTCGATCTTGTTTTTCAAGAGAATCTGCGATGCCTCCGCAAGATTAGGATTGTCTGTGGTGACAAGATTCTTGCTCGTCATGACTTCCTCGATGGGGAGTTCCATGTTCTGCTGGAAACGGAGGTCACGGTTTGTCACGATTCCTATAAGCTTATTCTCCGGATCCACAACGGGTATTCCGCCGATATGGTTGTCGTGCATCAGTTTCAAGGCTTCCCCTACCGTCTGTTCCTTGGTGATGGTGACGGGGTCATAGATCATGCCGCTTTCGGCGCGTTTCACCTTGCGCACCTGAGCCGCCTGATCGGCGATCGACATGTTCTTATGTATCACACCGATACCTCCTTCACGTGCTATGGCTATAGCCATGTTGGCTTCGGTAACGGTGTCCATGGCTGCTGATACAAAGGGAATGTTCAGCGGTATGTTGCGTGAGAAACGGCCGGCAAGGTTAACCATATTCGGAGTCACCTCGGAGTATGCCGGTATCAGGAGGACATCGTCGAATGTCATACCTTCCTGCACCACTTTTTCGTCTATAAAGCTCATATTGATCAGAAATTTTTAAGTTCAGGGGAAATGGTGATTGTCTGAGTGCGGTCCGGCCCTACGGAAATCATACCGACGGGAACACCGGTAACTTCCTCTATCTTGCGCACGTATGCCTTGGCAGCTTCGGGGAGTTCGTTGAAATCCTTAACTCCGGTTATATCCTCTTTCCAGCCTTCAAGTTCAATGAGGACAGGTTTGCACTTTGCAAGCTTGGCTATTGTGGAAGGTGGGGTGTCAAGGATTTCGCCGTCGCATTCATATCCGGTGCAGATGCAAACCTTGTCGAGACCTGAAAGGACATCGAAGAGCATCAACGCCCAGTTGTCGATACCGGAGAGACGGGCGGTATAGCGTGCCACGACAGCGTCAAACCAGCCGATGCGGCGCGGACGGCCGGTTACCGTGCCGTATTCATGGCCGCGTTCACGGATTTCATGGGCTATGTCACCGAAGAGTTCCGTGGGGAACGGACCTTCCCCTACGCGGGTGCAATAGGCCTTGGCAACGCCGAGCACATTGTCTACCCATTTCGGGGATATTCCGGCTCCCACTGGCACGCTCGCCGCCGATGGTGTTGAAGAGGTGACGAATGGATAGGTTCCGTGGTCGATGCAGAGCATCATTCCCTGTGCCCCTTCGAAAAGCACCTTTGCATCGGTGAGAAGGGTGTCGTTGATAAGTTTGGAAGTATCCGTGATCATATGACCGATCTTTCCGGCGATTTCCATGTATTGGTCATATACCTCCTTGAAATCGTATTCGGGAAGTCCGAGCATCTTTAGTTCGCGGTTCTTCACATCGAGTGCGGCCTGAAGGCGTTCTGCGAAATATTCCGGTTCGAGAAGGTCGCCGATACGAAGCCCTATGCGGCTGTATTTATCGGAATACGCCGGGCCGATACCTTTCTTCGTAGTGCCGATGAGTGATTTCCCCTTCATGTTCTCATACGCACCGTCGAGTGCTGAATGCCATGGCATCACCATGGCGGCGCGGTTTGAGATGAAAAGCTGATAGTCGGTGATTCCCTGCTGGTGCAGACGGTCGAGTTCGGCTATCACAGACACCGGATTGACCACCATGCCGTTTGCCATAACGTTGACGGTCTTAGGGTTGAAGATACCGGAAGGTATGCTCTGGAGTGAGTATTTCTTTCCGTCGAACACTACGGAGTGACCGGCATTGTTGCCGCCCTGATAGCGGACCACCATGTCTGCGCGGCAAGCGAAGTAGTCGGTCATTTTACCCTTTCCTTCATCGCCCCACTGCGATCCGATGACAACTAATCTTTGTGACATATCTTTTGTTTAATGTGTAATGTTAAATGTTTAATGTGTAATGCTAAATGCTCAATGTTTAATGTTAAATGTTAAATGTTAAATGTTAAATGATTTGCATCATATGTCATTAAACATTTAACATTCAACATTAAACATTATTTATTTAAGCCCGTTGCGCTCGTAGATATAATCTACATTCTTCATATAATAATCCAGGGTGAAGCAACTGTCGAGTTCCTCTTCAGTGAGTGCACCCATCACTACGGGATTCTGTTTCAGCAGGTCGTGATAGCTGGCTCCGGTAGCCATTGCCTGCATTGCCACGGGCTGCACGGTGTCGTAAGCTTGTTCGCGTACGAACCCTTTTTCAATCAGGGCGTTCATGACGCGCTGGGCGAAGATCACACCATTGGTGAGATAGATGTTTGATTTCATCCTGTCTTCAAAGACAACGAGGTTTTCGAGAATGCCCATCATGCGGTTGAGCATATAGTCGAGAAGGATGGTTGCGTCTGGCATGAGGATGCGTTCAGTGGCAGAGTGGGAGATATCGCGCTCGTGCCAGAGAGCCACGTTGTCGTATGTGGTCACCATGTATCCGCGGAGCACGCGTGCGCATCCGCACATGTTCTCGCTTGAGATCGGGTTGCGTTTATGAGGCATCGCGCTGGAACCTTTCTGTCCCTTGCCGAAAGATTCCTCCACCTCGTGCACTTCGGTGCGCTGGAGGTTGCGTATCTCGAGGGCCATTTGCTCTATGCTTGCACCGATGAGCGCGAGGGTGGCCATATAGTAGGCGTGGCGGTCGCGCTGTATCACCTGAGTGGATATGTCGGAAGAGGCGATACCCAACTTTTCACATACATAATCTTGAACGAAGGGAGGAATGTTAGCGAAATTACCCACAGCACCGCTGATCTTACCTACCTCAACGCCGCGTGCCGCAGCGCGGAAGCGTTCGAGGTTGCGGAGCATCTCGGCGCGCCAGAGCACCCATTTCAGACCGAACGACGTGATGTCGGCATGAATTCCGTGTGTGCGTCCGATACAAGGGGTGTATTTGTATTTTTCAGCCTGACGGCCGAGCATGTCGATATATTTCTCAAGGTCTTCAAGAAGGATGGCGTTAGCCTGTTTGAAGAGGTATCCGTTGGCTGTGTCAACGACATCGGTCGATGTAAGCCCGTAATGCACCCATTTACGCTCTTCTCCGAGTGATTCGGAGACGCAACGGGTGAATGCCACGATGTCGTGGCGTGTCTGCAGCTCTATCTCCTTGATGCGGTCGATGTTGAATGTGGCTTTTTCGTTAAGTTTCACCACGTCTTCCTCCGGCACGACTCCTAATTTGCTCCATGCTTCGGCGGCAAGCAACTCGACCTTGAGATAGGCGTTGAATTTATTTTCTTCTGTCCAAACCTGGCGCATTATGTCGCGCCCGTATCTTTCTATCATTGTTTTTTCTTTTTAATGGGGATGTATGGGGGGTTATGGGGCTTTATTGGATTGCCTGGTAGCCGATGTCGCTACGGTGGAAGAGTGCCGGGCAGTCGATGCGGGAAATGTCGGCGAGGGCCTTGTCGCGGGCTTCCCCTAAGGTCGAGCCTTTCCCTACAACCATCATCACGCGGCCGCCTGCGGTGACAAGCTTATTATCCTTCACCGCCGTGCCCATGTGGTAGACGGATGAATCCACGTTTTCTAAGCCTTTGATTTCGACACCCTTTTCATAGCTGCCGGGATACCCTTCGGATGCGAGCACAATGCCGAGCACTGCCTCCGGATTCCATTCGATTTCGAAATCCTCGCCTGCTACGGCTGCGTTGAAGAGCGCGTAGATGTCACTCTTCATGCGTGGAAGCACAACCTCTGTCTCCGGATCGCCGAAGCGTGCGTTGAACTCAATCACTTTAGGACCTTCGTTGGTGAGGATAAGGCCGCCATATAGAACGCCGGTGAAGGGAACACCCTCTTTTACGAGCCCTTTGGCTACGGGGCGGATGATGCGTTCAAGCGCTTCGTTGCGGATATCTTCCGAGATGAACGGCACTGGAGAATATGCCCCCATGCCGCCCGTGTTGGGACCTTTGTCTCCATCGAATGCCCGTTTATGGTCCTGTGCTATGGCGAGAGGATATACTTTCTCTCCCGAAACCACGCACATGAACGAGAATTCCGGTCCGTCAAGGAAATCTTCGACAACCACTCTCCCTTTTCCGAAACTTGCGTCAAGGAGCATGTCGCGAAGGGCTGCCTCCGCCTCCTCATATGAGAGGGCAACGACAACGCCTTTGCCGGCAGCGAGCCCGTCATATTTGATGACAGCCGGTAATGGGCGGTTGCGAACATATTCCCATGCCGGTTCGAATTCATCGAATACGCGGTATGCAGCGGTGGGGACATCATATTTGTCCATGATTTCCTTGGCAAACTCCTTCGAGCTTTCGATACGCGCTGCCGCTTTTGTCGGGCCGAAGATCTTCAGACCCTCTTCAGCGAAGCGGTCGGCAACACCTGCGGCAAGAGCCGCTTCCGGACCGACAACCGTCAGGTCAATGTCGTTTCCTTTTGCGAATTTGGCGAGGGAATCAACATCTTCCACCCCGATTCTCACACATTCGGCAAGCCCGGCAATGCCGGCATTCCCCGGTGCGCAATATATCTTGTCAACCTGCGGACTGCGGGAAAGAGCCTCGACAATGGCGTGCTCTCTCCCTCCGCTTCCAATGACTAATACTTTTTTCATAATCAATGTTTGAAATGGCGCATGCCGGTGAAGAGCATGGTGATTCCTTTCTCGTTGGCTTTCTTTATCGAATCCTCGTCGCGGATTGAGCCGCCGGGCTGAACGATTGCTGTCACCCCATATTTGGAAGCGAACTCGACAGTGTCGTCAAAGGGCAGGAAACCGTCGGAGGCAAGCACGAGACCTTCTGTATGACCAGCCGCCTTAGCCTCCTCAAGGGCTATCTCTGCTGAGCCCACGCGGTTCATCTGACCGGCACCCACACCAACTGTGGCACCGTTTTTAACTACCACGATGGCGTTTGATTTCACATGCTTTACCACGCGCCAGCCGAAATTCATGTCTGCAAGCTCTTCAGCGGAGGGTTTGCGCTCCGTTACGGTCATATCCTCGGTTATCTCCTTGCATTCAAGGTCGGCATCCTGCACGAGAAGTCCGCCTGTAACGCCGACGTATTGCTTCTGTTTCTTGTCGCATTTCGCCATGTTCACCTGCAGCAGGCGAAGGTTCTTTTTAGTTGCGAACACTTCGAGGGCTTCGGGTGTGAATTCAGGGGCCATCACTATCTCCAGGAAGATGGGTTTCATCAGTTTGGCTGTCTCGCCGTCGAGGGGACGGTTCACGGCTACTATACCGCCATATATGCTGACCTTGTCAGCCTCGTAAGCCTTTGTCCAGGCTTCCTTGATATCCTTTCCTGTTGCAGCGCCGCAAGGGTTCATATGTTTGAGACCGACTGCGAAGGGCTCGTCAAATTCGCGCACAATCTGGAGGGCGGCGTTTGCATCCTGAATATTATTGTATGAGAGTTCCTTACCGCCGAGCTGTTTGGCATATGCCACTGAATAAGGCACTTCTTCCTCGGAGCGATAGAACATCGCCTGCTGATGGGGGTTCTCTCCATAGCGGAGGCTCTGAACTTCGTCGAACGCAAGGAACAGTTTCTCGTCAAGACCTGCCTGACGGCGCATGTAGGTCGCTATATGCGAGTCATAGAGTGCTGTATGGGTATATGCCTTTGCAGAGAGCTTGAGGCGTGTCTCAAGGTTCGTGTTCCCGTTTTCGCGTATTTCCGAAAGAATGGTGTCATAGTCTGAGGGGTCGCATACTACTGTCACATCGCGGAAATTCTTTGCCGCGCTGCGGAGCATCGAAGGACCGCCTATGTCGATGTTCTCCACTGCATCCTCCATTGTCACGCCTTCTTTAGCGATCGTTGCTTCGAAGGGATAGAGGTTTACACATACCATCTCGATTGTCTCGATACCGTTGGCTTCGAGCTGGGCCATATGGTCGGGGATGTCACGGCGTCCGAGCAGTCCTCCATGCACTTTCGGGTGCAAGGTTTTGACGCGGCCGTCGCAGATTTCAGGGAAACCTGTAACGTCGCTGATGTTGATCACGTCCACACCGCTTTCACGGAGTTTTGTCATTGTGCCTCCGGTGGCGATGATCTGCCATCCGAGTGCCTGCAGGGACTTGGCGAACTCCACCACTCCCCTCTTGTCGCTTACGCTGATTAATGCTCTCATATCTTATGCGCTTTGCGCCTGTTATTGTTTATCGTTTTAATTTGATTACTGATCCTTTAAAATCTGCTTTATTACTTCGGGATATAGCCGGTGTTCCTCGGCATGGATCATATCCTCCAGTTCTTTGATGTCATCCCCGTTATATGGAATTGCCTTCTGGGCGATTATTTTGCCTCCGTCGAGGGTTTCGTCTACATAATGTATCGTTATTCCAAACACTTTGACACCATATTCGAAGGCATCGCGGATGCTGTGTGCCCCCGGAAATGCAGGTAACAGTGCCGGATGGAGGTTTATGATGCGTCCCTGATAACGGCTGAGCAATTCATCGCCGATGATGCGCATATACCCAGCGAGACAGACTAAATCCACACCGAGGCCATCCATGCGGTCGGCGATGATGCGTTCGAAGTCGCGTTTGCTTTCAAAATCCTTAGGACGGAATTCCAGCACTGGAACGTCATGTCTTGCCGCCCGTTGAGTTACGTATGCTCCGGGACGGTCGCATACGCAAAGCACAACCTCGCAGTCGGGGATTCTACCCTCTTCCGCAGCATTTGCGATTTCTTCGAAATTGCTGCCGTTTCCGCTGGCGAATACCGCTATCCTTTTCACTTCAACACCACTCCTTCTCCTTCCACAATTTTACCAATCACCGAAGCTTTCTCTCCTGCTCCGGTAAGGATCTCAATGGTGCGCGCTGCATCCTCCGGATTAACGGCGAGCACCATTCCGATACCCATGTTGAAGATGTTGAACATCTCGCGGTGTGGCACTTTACCATATTTCTCGAGAAGACGGAACACGGGGAGTATCTCCCAGCTTCCTTCTTCGATTTCCACGCCCTGTCCTTTCTGGAGGATGCGCGGTATGTTTTCATCGAAACCGCCGCCGGTGATATGGGCTATGCCGTGAACGTCTATCTCGTCAAGCACCTTATGAACCTGCTTCACATATATCTTTGTAGGGGTCAGCAGCATTTCGCCTAATGTCTGGTCGCCCGTTCCTTCATATTTGAGGTCAAATTCAAGGTCTTGGTCTGAAATGATCTTGCGCACGAGGCTGAATCCGTTGGAATGGACTCCGGAAGATGCGATTCCCACAAGAAGGTCTCCCGGTTTCACTTTCGAGCAATCGATGAGTTTGCTCTTCTCCACTGCGCCGACCGTGAATCCGGCGATGTCATATTCCCCGGGAGTGTACATTCCCGGCATCTCGGCTGTCTCACCCCCTACGAGGGCGCAACCGGCCTGACGGCAACCTTCGGCCACGCCGCTGACGATTGCCTCCACCACCTCCGGATGGTTCTTGCCCACTGCCACATAATCGAGGAAGATAAGCGGCTTGGCTCCTTGCGCGAGCACATCGTTGACACACATAGCCACGGCGTCGATACCGATTGTGTCGTGTTTCTCAAGTGAGAAAGCAATTTTAAGCTTGGTGCCCACGCCGTCGGTGCCGCTCACAAGGATAGGATGCTCATATCCGAGCGACCCGAGGTCGAACATGCCGCCGAAGGCTCCGATGTTTCCCATCGAGCCGGGGCGCACGGTGGAGGCCACATGTTTCTTGATGCGGCTCACAACTTCATATCCTGCTTCGAGGTTCACACCTGAAGCCTCATAACTTTTAGCCATTATTTAAAGTAATTTATTGCGTTTTTAAATAAGTTCTGCATCTTGTTGCCGTGAATGTTCTTCATCAGACCGTCGGCAAAGCGTTCGGAGTGTCCCATCTTGCCGAGGATGCGTCCGTCGGGAGAGATGATTCCCTCGATCGCTTCTGTAGATCCGTTGGGGTTCGCCGGTGATGTCATGGTGGCGTTGCCTTCGGTGTCGGCATATTGGAATGCGATCTGCCCGTTGGCGCGGAGTTCGGCCGCCAGTTCGGCAGAGGCCATGAATTTTCCTTCACCGTGAGAAGCGGCTATGCTGTGTATTTCCCCTATCTCGAAACCTTCCAGCCAGGGCGATGCCACTGATCCTACGCGGGTGCTGACAATCTGCGAGATATGGCGGTTGATGTCGTTGTGGAAAAGTGTCGGACTTTCAGCCGAAAGTTCCCCGATCTTTCCATAAGGTAGGAGACCGGACTTCACGAGTGCCTGGAATCCGTTGCAGATGCCCAATATCAGGCCGCCGCGTGCCTGCAGGCGCTTGATGGCGGCTTTCACAGTGTCGTTGAGCAGGATGTTTGCGATGAACTTGCCGCTGCCGTCCGGTTCGTCGCCTGCGGAGAAACCGCCGCTGATGGCGAGGATATGGCATTCATCGATATTGCGTGCCATCTCTTCTACGGAGCGTTCGATATCTTCGGCCGTAAGGTTGATGAATACGCTGCTTCTGACTTCCGCCCCTTCGCGTTCGAAGGCCTTGGTCATGTCGTAATCGCAGTTCGTGCCGGGGAATAGTGGCAGGAAAACAATCGGGTGTTCTGTCTTCTCTCCGGTCCAGCGGCTGGAGTTTTTACCAGAGGTTGCGTTTTCAACCTTTTCTTCTACGCCGCTGCGGTCGGGATAAACTTTGGTGAACCTTCCACGGTTCGCTTCGAAGGCCTCCCCTATCGCAATCTCTACACCATTGACGATCAGTCTGCCTTCGGTTGTCTTGCCGATAAGTTCCGCATTCGGGAAAGACAGCTCTGCGTTGCTTTCCACAATAAGCGAGCCGTGCCCGAAATCGAATAGATCTTTGTCGGATACTTTAACGTCAGCTCCTATGCCGTTACCGAAACTCATCTTGGCGAGACCTTCCGCAATGCCTCCAAAGCCGACAGACCATGCCGACAGGATTTCCCCTCCTTCAATGCCCTTGCGGACGTTTCCGAAGTTGAGGATCAGTTGCGCGGTGTCGGGTGTGAGGTCAGCCTTGGGCGTATGGCGGATTATGTATATGTAATTGCCTGCTTTCTTGAATTCCGGGCTTATCACCTTGCGGGCATCCACCGTGCCGGCAGCGAAAGCGATGAGTGTTGGAGGAACGTTTATGTCGTTGAATGTTCCGCTCATCGAGTCCTTGCCGCCGATTGCCGGAAGTCCGAAGGCCAGCTGCATCTCGAGTGCCCCGAGAAGGGCCGCCAATGGTTTTCCCCAGGATGTTTCGTTATGCATACGTTCGAAATATTCCTGGAACGAGAACCTAAGCTTACGGAAGTCTGCACCTGCGGCTGTAGCTTTTGTCAAGGCTTCCACCACAGCATATGCCGCACCGTGATAGGGACTCCAGCTGCTGATATAAGGATTGAAGCCGAATGTCATGATTGAAGCCGTGTCGGTGTGATGGTTTCCCACCGGAAGCTTCTGCACGCTGGCCTGCGTTTCCGTGCCCTGTGTCGCTCCTCCGAAAGGCATCAGCACGGTAGAGGCACCGATTGATGAGTCGAACATTTCGATCAGACCTTTCTGCGAAGTGACGTTTTCGTCCTCAAGGTTGTTAAGGAATCTTTCCTTAAGTCCTGTGCCCTTTATGTCGCGGTTAAAGGGATCTATGTTGTCGATGCTGCCGATGTTTGCTTTTGCGAAATGCCGGGCCCCGGCGGAGTCGATAAATTCACGTTTCAGGTCTGCCACGAGTTCCCCGTTGTAATACATCCTCATCCTGCCGGAATCGGTTACGTCTGCAACGTGGCGCACTTCGATGTTCTCTTCGTGGCAGTAGCGTTCGAACTCCTCTCGGTCTTTGGGTTCCACCACCACCGACATCCTCTCCTGGGATTCGCTGATGGCGAGTTCCGTCGGGTTGAGTCCTGAATATTTGGTAGTGACGCGGTCGAGATATATGTCGAGTCCGTCGGTCAGCTCACCGATTGCCACGCTGACGCCTCCTGCCCCGAAGTCGTTTGATTTCTTGATCAGGCGTGTCACCTCCGGACGGCGGAACAGTCGCGAGATCTTGCGCTCTTCGGGTGCGTTGCCCTTCTGAACTTCGCTGCCGCATTCCTCGAGAGAGGATTCGTTATGCTCTTTCGATGAACCTGTTGCTCCTCCTATGCCGTCGCGACCTGTGCGGCCTCCGAACATGAGGATAACGTCTCCCGGCTGCGGACGCTCGCGGCGAACGTCGGATGCTTTTACGGCACCGGCTACTGCCCCGACTTCAAGACGCTTTGCAACATATCCGGGATGGTATATCTCGCGGACGTGAGTGGTGGCGAGACCGATCTGGTTGCCGTAAGATGAATAGCCGGCTGCGGCCTTCAGTGAAATCACCCGCTGCGGAAGTTTACCCTCCATGGTTTCCGACACCGGCTTGTAGATGTCGCCGGCACCGGTCACGCGCATTGCCTGATAAACATAGCTGCGGCCGCTCAACGGGTCGCGGATCGCACCTCCGAGGCAGGTTGAAGCGCCTCCGAAGGGTTCGATCTCTGTAGGATGGTTATGTGTCTCGTTCTTGAACTGGAGTAACCAACGTTCCTCTTTCCCGTCAACATCGATGTCAACATATATCGAGCAGGCGTTGTTCTCCTCGCTCTGTTCGAGGTCTTCCAATAGCCCCTCTTTGCGCAGGTAGCGTGCCCCGATTGTGGCGAGATCCATGAGGCAAAGGCTCTTGTTCTCGCGTCCGAGGTCTTGGCGGATGCGTTTCCAGTCCTCGAGAGCGGAGCGTAAGGTGCCGGATATGGGGGAATCCTCGATGTTTATGTCTGTCAGCTCTGTGGTGAATGTAGTGTGGCGGCAATGGTCGCTCCAATATGTGTCGAGAATCCGGAGCTCGGTCTCGTTCGGGTCGCGACCTTCGGTGGTGAAGTAGTTCACAACCTCCATGAGGTCATCCCCATTCATTGCCAACCCTTTCTCTTTGCAATATGCAGAGGCTTCTTCAGCCTTTATATCGCGGAAACCTGTCAATACGGGCACAGGCTTCGCTGCGGCGCGTTCCGGCTTTTCAAGGCGGTTGAGATCCTTCTGTCGCGCTTCGACTGCGTTGATGCAGTATTTTGCGATACGCTCCATTTCCCTCTCGCCTACCGATTCATCGAAAATCATCAGCCGGCTGCTGCTAATTTCGATATCGGCGCACGGTTCGATAAGTCTGACACATTCCTCTGCCGAGTGTGCACGCTGGTCGAATTGCCCCGGAAGGCATTCCACTGCAAGATAAGGCATTCCGCCGATCTCTACGGAATCAGATACGTTATCGGTTGCCGGTTCTCCGAACACACGGTAGGAACTGCGTTCGATAAGTTCCGGAGTGAAGCCGAAAAGGTCATATACGCAGAGAAGTCTGAGATTTTTTATATTTAGTCCAAGGTTCGAATTAAGTTCGCGACGGAGGCTTTCTGCCTCGGTGCGGAATTCCGGACGCTTTTCAACAAATATTCTTGATTTAGACATTTCTTTAGGCTTTTATATTTCAGATTCGAGTACCTTGCGTGCCTGCTCTTCGCGGAAATCGTCAAGACGTTTTTTCATTTCGGGATCTGTCACGGCCATAATCTCGATAGCGAGAAGGGCTGCGTTTTTGGCTCCGTCGATACCGACGGTCGCCACCGGTATGCCCGGAGGCATCTGCACCATGGAAAGAAGGGAATCAAGACCTTCGAGACTGCGGGATTTCACAGGCACGCCGATCACCGGCAATGTAGTGAATGCCGCCACTACCCCGGCGAGGTGTGCAGCCCCGCCGGCTCCGGCTATGATGGCGCAGAGACCGCGTTCGCGGGCTCCCGAGGCCCATTCCTCGAGCTGTGCGGGTGTGCGGTGCGCGCTCAGCACCTTTTTCTCATACTCGATTCCGAAGGAATCAAAAATTGTCGTGGCTCCCGACATAACGTTCCAGTCGCTTGTGGAACCCATCACCACTCCTACTTTCATAATTTCTTTTCTTACCTCTGTATGTTGGTTAGTCAATATCTTTGAAGTTGTTTAAATAGCATCTAAACAACATAAACATATATGAAAAAGAGGGCGTCGGGCACACTGCCCGACGCCGCTATTTATCCGTTCACAATTTTGCACACGATTGCACGCATGCCCCCATTTTCAGCCGCATGAACCGCCCTGCGCTTCATGCGCAGTCTGCGGACTATGGAATGGGATTGTTGTGTCATTGCCAATTGAAAAATTAGATTGCAAAGTTACAACTTATTTTCCGATTTTACCAACTATTTCACCAAAACTTTTTTAGCCGTTCACGATGGTCATTGCTCCTCTGTCATTCGCTTTATAAAAATGCTTGAGAAGGCATCACCGTCCTCTAAATATATGTTTATGGGTATGTCTTTATATTCTTCCGATAAATCGCTGAACCGGAGGTTGGCGATATGGCCATCGATGTTTATTGTTCCCCATTCGTATGTTCTGTTATGCCAATCGCTCTCCTTAGTTGACTTTTCTTTTTCCCATATATCGCCAACTTTAATATCGCATATCCAAGGATTGTAATTGGTTGCATTCAAGATAACCTCTCCTGCGTTAGAGTATAATTCGACAATGACGTTGCTATTCTTGTCTATTCCGACTTTGATTTCATCGTAATTGGAAACTGACTCTACTTTCCATTTGAATGCCGGCCACCCGCCATCTCGCTCTTCCTTGCAGCCCCCCAATATGTACCCCAAGGCGATTACCAATAATGTGAAATATTCTTTTCTCATATAGTGCATTTTGTTTGTTAAGTAGGTAAGAAAAATTAATGCACAAATAAAACGCAGTTATTTTTGAGATGTTTTTGCCGCGTAATGAAGGAGCATATAGGCATATGCAACTGAATTACAAGGTGAAAACAGCCAAAAAGAACAAGTTTTATTGGGCAAGATTTCATTACCTACATATATCGTTTAATTTTTCTTACCTACTTACTAAACTATTAACAACTTCAATATATCAGAAATCATGGATTTCTTTGGATAACCAAAGTTGCTGTTAAGGCAAGTAATGAATCTATTCGAAAACTAATTTTAGCATTCTTTCCTTCATAGTCAACATCGTTAAAAAATGTAATGTCAATATATTTCCCTGAGGTTTCGATTTTCATCCATTCATTATTATAATTGTGTTTGTACCAATCTTCATATGGAGTATCGAACGCACTTAATGCTTTATCCAAATGCTTGTTACACTCTAATCGTAGATACCCTCCCCCTTTTGAAACATTTATGTAAATATTATCGCTCTTCTTTTTTATATGTTCGATTCTGACAGAAATATTTCCCGGATTTGAATTCTCGATTACCTTAAACTCTAGTGGATGAAAATCATCTACCTCCTGCATTTGGCATGATGACAGAAATATCACACTAAATATAATGGCAATAAATATTTGATATAATCTTCTATTATTCATAATTTTCAGCTTAGGGTTCGCGAATATAAAGTTCTTTTCTGTCGTAATGGTAATTTAGGGTTTCCTCATCTGTTTTGATTTTAATATTATCATCGAAAAACCATCCGTCATATTTACCATTCCATCCCCAGTTCATATGGAATTTTATCAATGCGTGATAATTATTATATTCGTTGGCAGCTTCTGCCTTATCATATTTAAACTCAGGATACCAAACATCTGTTAATCGCCACAGCGTGTAGCTTACATTGGTTTCTGAATGATACAAACCATCTATCACCCAGGCATGACCGGATTGAAGTAATCCTTTTTGCCCTCTGGCATATACCGGAGTACGGTTATCTCGGATGTGGGAAATTATTTTAGCAGAATTGTGATTATTTTTTGATACAATAGAGATTAAATAAAGTTAGATGTTAAGCACGATGCAGAAATCTCCAGTTAT
>CAJTZS010000049.1 GCA_910584055.1 uncultured Muribaculaceae bacterium
ACTTCTATCAGGGTTAGGACCTTCAGACGGTCAACCTAAATCAGGAAAAGACAGTCGTTTCCACTCCTGCCGAGTAGCGGAGCTTGCCGCTAAAATCGCCGCGGCAGGCTCTGCCACTCAGCTGGGAGTTAACGACCCTAAAAGACAAGTGTCAAACCTTTGCGCCCTCTGCGGCTCTGCGAGGAATAATGTTCAGTGCGATAAACAGGAATTTACTTTATATTATCAAATTGAACACTCTATAGATTTTTTTAGATTATTTAAGTTGTTGGAATTAAGAATGTTTGTGTGATGAAATTGAAAATATGTTTTAAAACATGTGAAATTTAATAAAATTCAGTTAGCAAAAAAATTTGAGGGAAGTGTCCTAATTCATACAGAGGGGAAAAACGGCTCATGCCGAAAAAAACCTTCACTGAAAAACTTACTATCTATAATACTGTAAAATCCACATTATGGACTTAACCAAGAAATCTATTTTTAGAATCATTACATCATGTGCATTATGTTGCGCTGCGATGTCCTTTCAGTCATGCGGTGGCGACGGGCCGGATAGTCCGGAACCGGAACCGACTCCCGTTCCAACTCCGACTCCAACGCCTGCAGAGTCGAGTGAATTGCGTATAATGTCATTCAATATACGTACAAAAACGGATTCTGACACCGGCGACAAATCCTGGGACAGCAGAAAGCCTGCAATCGTGTCCATGATCAAAGATCAGCTGCCTGATGTAATATGCGGTCAGGAGTTCAATACACCGCAACGTCCCTATATGAAAGAAGAACTGCCGGAGTATGCGATGATTGAAATCCCGGGCACAGGATCAACCGGAGGTAACGACGTGCTGATGTATCGCAAAGATCGTTTCGAGCTTGTTGAATCTGGGTATTTCTGGCTTAGCGACACACCCGATACTCCATCCAAGAGCTTCAGTGTCGGCGACAATAAATATCACTGCACGGTGTGGGCAACTCTCAAAGACAAATTATCAGACACGGAGTTTGTCGCAATGGGTACTCATTTCCCTGTCCGCACCAACTCTTCATATGACAATAACGCATATATCGAGGCTCGGCTGAAGAGTGCGGAATTGTGTCTCGCAAGAATGAGGGGAATCGCCGGCAATGACAAGATGTGTTTCCTGATGGGTGATATGAATCAGGCGTGGAAAACGAGTAAAGGGGAGGACAATGCCGATGGTCAGAGAATCCTCGGAACAATTAAAGCCTGGATGAAGGAAGCGCGGACAGAGGTCAAGGACAACACCCCGCCGGGTGTCACGTCTTACAATTCCTATGGCAGCGGGGCGATGAATCCTAACCGCATAATAGATCATATTTTCTATCGCAATGCCGAGGGTATAGATTTTACAACCATAACCAAGTCGTATAACAACATACGATATATCTCCGATCATTATCCTATCATGTTGAGGGTGAAACTGCCTGTGGCAGAGAAATAAAAAGGTAAAAAATCAAGGTAAAAAGAAAGCTGACTAAGAATGAAAAGGGTATTAGTTTTAGTAGCGTTTTTTTCAGTACTCTGCGCCGGTAATATCGGCGCGGAGGAACTGAAAATAATGTCCTTCAACGTGAGATATAACACACCGAAAGATTTGGGGGAGAACTCATGGGATGTCCGCAAAGGTGCTGTCGTGAACCTGATAAAGAAGATGTCGCCGGATGTTGTCGGCCTTCAGGAGCCCCGTACTGCACAGCGGGCTTATATCAAAGCGTCTCTGCCTGAATATGCCTATATGGAAGCTCCGGGCACCGGCGACAGCCGTGGCGGTAATGTGGGCTTGATCTATCGTTCAGACAAATTTGAGAAAGTGGATGGCGGTTGGTTCTATCTCGGCCCGACTCCCGAAGTGCCCTCTCCGGCCTTTGACGCACCTGACAGCACGTGGCGCGTATCGATATGGGTCAAGCTTCGCGACAGGAAAAACGGAAAGGTTTTCACCGCGATATCTACGCATCTGCCTGTGCGCACAAAGCCTGAATTAGCTGCCGAACCTTATGTGCTGTCGCGCTATCACTCGGCGCAGCTTAACGTTAAGCGCTTGAAAGAATATGCAGGAGAAGAGGGTACATGCTTCATAGTGGGAGACATGAACTGCTCTTTGCAGAAAGCGGACGGCTCTATAAATTACGATGGAGTGAAAGCCCTCTCCCCATATGCTGAATGGATGGAAGATGCACGCAAATTTGACCAGCATCCCGAAATCAATAGCTTCAATGCCTTCGGGCGCGGAGAAGACACCCCGCATCGCAAGATAGACCAGATCTATTATCGCAATGCCGAGCCGGTTTCCTTTGTGACGATCACCGAACCGGTGGATGGATTCAAATATGTTTCAGATCATTACCCCTTGATGCTGACATGTAAATACTGAAAATAACATATATCATGAAACGACTTTTGTGTTTTACATTGGCAGTTGCCGGATGCTACGGAGCTGTCAGTGCTAAGGATTACACTTTGAAAAATGACAAAGTGCAGATCACCCTTGATGAAAAGGGTAGGCTTATAAGCCTTAAAAATATGGAGACAGGCCGCGATTATGCCGGAAAGGGATATCTATGGCGACTCTATTACGAGAGGCCCGGTTTTAAGGAGAATGAGATATCCGCCGGTATGCAGGCATCTCCGAAAGTCAGCAAACAGGGTAACACAATCACCCTTGTATATCCTTCCGTGACACATGCTGACACAACTGTGAATGTCGGACTGAAATTCACTGTATCCCTCGAACCGGAGATGGTGAGGTTCAGTTCTGAAATCTCCAACAATCAGCCTCACACAATAGTGCGGGAGTTGCATTACCCCTTGATTCAGGATATGGTTTTGCCGGAGGATTATAAGTTATTCCTGACGCACACGGGCGGTCAGGTCTACGACAACCCGAAAGCTCTGATAGAGAAATATTCAATGGCAAAGCCTTACAGCACACCGGGGCAACGTTTCCGCCAGATGCCTGCTGCCTATCCCACCCGCGCAACAACGGCCGGATGTAGCGGCAACATGGCTGCCAATTGCTTCGCATGGTGGAACGACAACGAGGGTCTCTATCTCGGTTCGCACGATCCTAAATTTCAGGACACAGGCCATAGCCTCCGTCTCTATCCCGATGGCAACCGGAAATTCACCCGTCTTGAAACAGGATTCCAGAAATTCCCTCACGTTTTCTGTGGTGAGACATGGGTCAATACGGCGAATGTAATTGCCCCATACACCGGAACATGGCACAAGACATCTGATTTATACAAAGACTGGGCGAAGACCTGGTGGGAGCATCGCGACAGCCCCGAATGGGTGAAGAAAATGAAAGGATGGCACAGGATTATCTTCAAATCCCAGTATGGAGAATATCATTTCCGCTATGCCGACCTCAACGACCGCATAAAGAAGGCCGGAGAAAGTGTAGGCTGCAACGTTGTTTTCCCCTTCGGCTGGTGGCAGGAAGGTATGGACAACGGTAATCCCGATTATTCTCCAAATATGGAAGAAGGGGGAGACGAGGCCTGGAAAAAGGCGATAGCCGATTATAAAGCTTCCGGCGGCAAGATATTGATGTATTACAACGGCAAGCTTATAGACCGTGAAAGTGATTTCTATAAGCAGGGCAAAGCCAAGGATATTGCCTATCATGACAATACCGGGGCGGAACTGACTGAGCAATACCGTTTCACCGGCAACGGATCTTTCCTCGGAGCTTACGATGCACGCACTTTCTGCGTGGCGGACACCCGTAATGCCGAATGGCGCGACAAGCTTATCCAGATGGCTGACCGCGCTCGCAATTTAGGAGCTAACTCTGTATTTTATGACCAGTTGGGTTATGCAGAGGCAGTAACCAACTGGGACTGCAGCCGTGAATTCCCCGTCCCCAACCATTGTGTGATAGCCGACAAAGCCAGGACATTGAAGCAGATTCGCGATCACAATGCCAAACACGATCCTGAGTTCGCGCTTGGCACGGAATGGCTCACCGACGCCACTGCGAACTATTGCGACTATATCCATATCTATCAGGTTACGGCCGGTCCGAACAGTTTCATCGACTGGTTCAGATATACGTTTCCCGAAGTTGTGGTTTCAGACCGCGAGATACGTGACGACAATGATATTCCGCGCAGGGTCAACAACACTCTCCTCAAAGGTCTCCGTAACGATATTGAAATCTATCGTTGTCGCGGTCTGATTGACGAGACACCTGTCTATCAGGCATATCTCGCTAAAGTCAACGCTATAAAAGACAAATATGCAGACCTGTTGCTCGCGGGAACATATCGCGACACACAGGGTTTCACGTCAACGAATCCGGAAGTGGAGGCCCGCGCGTTTGTCAATGGCGGCAGTATGGCTATCGTAGCTACGCGTGTATCTGCCGGAGAGCCGATAGAGACCGTGATAGATGTGCCGGGCTATAAATACCGTGAAAGTGCCACTCTCGGCAACGCTTCGGTAAAAGCTGACGGTTCCCGTGCCACTTTGGGTCAGAACGATCTCGCAGTGTTGATTTTCGATAAAATGTAACGGCCCTCCCTTTTTTGAACTATCTGATTTTTAGGTATTCTCTAACTGCAATCTACACCTGATATTATGTCAAACCATTCGAAGAAAGAGCAAAGGAAAAACTTTGAACTGGTGTTTAAGCAAAGCTCCGGCAAGATTTTCAACTTTGTGCTGAATGTCAGTAAGGGTAACAGATATTTAGCTGAAGAAGTGACACAGTTGGCATTTCAAAGATTGTGGGAACAGATTGATTCTTCGACAACTATTGTGAACATGATATCATATCTGCACACCACGGCAAAAAACATAATGTTCAATATCAGTCGGCACGAAACGGTGGAATGGCTATACATGAACTATCTGACGCAGCAAATCGATATTTCTGAACTGACAACTGATATGGATGTAGATATGAGTTTCATGAAGCAGTATGTGGATACGATACTTATAGATATGCCGCCGATGCGGAGGGCAGTGTTTGAGATGAATAAGCTGCAAGGTTTCTCGGTAAAAGAAATCGCCGGTCAATTGAACGTGTCTATGAGCACTGTGGATACGCATCTGCAACTCGGTCTCCGTTTCATGCGCCAGGAACTCCGCAGACGCTATGGCATAATCATGACGATGGCTCTTTCTCTTTCTTCAATTCAATTCATGTAATCCAGATAAGACAATTCAGATGAATCTTCAGAATAAAGATATTATCCGTATTTCCGAGAGATTTCTGTCGGGAGAGGCAAGTCAGGAGGATGTGATGCTTCTGTCAAATTGGGTCAGGACTAATCCCGGTTTAAATGATTGGGTGGTTGACTGGATAGACGGTCAGTCTCCTGTCGTGGACGATGCTGATCTGGAATCTATATGCCAGAATATCGTGACCGAGAAGGAAGGGAAGAAAGTCGGCTTAAAAACCTTTTTTCTCTCAATTGCCGCCGTTATTGCGGGATTCGTAGTATTGACGGTGATTGGTATAGAAAGACAAGAGCCGGTGCATCCGTTGGTTGTGAGGACAATGGGGGGAGAGAAGTCAAGGGTGACATTGCCCGATGGCTCTTCAGTAATACTGAATGCCCTTACGCAATTGAGTTATCTTTATGATAATGAGACAGGTGATAGAACAGTGAAACTATATGGCGAGGCATGGTTCGATGTCAAGACCGATCCGGAACACCCGTTCATGGTTGACTGTGATAACTTGAAAGTCGAGTGCCGGGGTACCGAATTCAATGTTACTGCCTATCCGGATGATTCTACTGTTACCGTGGTGTTGAAGGATGGTCAGGTGAATGCCGTGTCTTCGCGGGATAACGTGAAAATGAATCCGGGCATGCTGCTGACATACGACCGGACAACAGGACATGTAAATACCGAATCTGTCACCGCATCCGATTATTGCGACTGGAAGAAGGGGGAAATACACTGCGATAACATCAATTTAGAGGAATTGACAAAAAGGTTGGCACGCACCTATGGCACTTCAATCACCGTCCAGTCTCCTTCGCTGCGTAAGGAAAGACTGTATGGAATGATACTCGAGGGAAATCTTGAACAGGTTCTCGAAATTGTAAGTGAGGCCTGCGAGGCAAACTATCGCAAAGAGAATGACAATACCTATTATATCTACAGAAACTAAGAACAAGATCCTAAGGCGGATGCACCATGGTGCATCCCTACAAAGGAATTAATAACTTTTTTAATTAACCTATAAAATCATGCTAAAAACGACTGCAAAACTTTTGCTTGCGTTCATCGCATTCCTTCCGTTGTGGAGTTGTAGCGACGAGGATGACCGAGGTATACCTGTATACGGCGAGATCGAAGTCACTCCGGCAAAGGATGTGTATGAAGTAGGCGATGTGGTGACATGCACTATCCGCATGACTCACCCCGGAGGCCCGACGCTTAAGGCTTCCACTTATTGGTGGTACACCTCTTGGTGGTTCAAGACAACGGAACAAGAAGTGGATTTCCAGGAATTCAATGAAGACAACGTGTGCGTGTCAAGCCCGATAACGCTTACTGAACCCGGAGATGTGAAGCTATATTTCTTTGGACGTCTCGAATATCCTAACTGGGACTGGGAGAAGATAGAGATTGCAAAAACCATTAAAGTGAAAGGAGCCGCGTTATGAAAAACAATCTTACGACAAAACTAAAATTGGCGGTCGTTTCCACGGTTCTGGCAATAGCCGCAATGCCTATATCGGCAAATGTGACCGTCTCGTTCTCTGACGTCAGCTACCGTAAGGCCATGAAAGAGATACAGAAAGTATCCAATCTCCATTTCTTCTATAATACTTCGCTTAAGGGCCTTGACAACAAGGTTTCGCTTTCGGTGAAAAACGCTTCTGAAAAATCGATGCTCGACGAGCTTTTTGCCGGCAGTCCTTTTGAATATACCTTGAAAAGCGACAATACTGTGGTTGTCTCTCAGAAAAGTGCCGAAAAGGAACAGGAGACAACTAAAGAGAAGAACGAACCCCGCAATAATGGCACAAAAGGGATCAAAGGTGTCGTTACTGATGAAAACGGTGAGCCGCTTGTCGGCGTGACCGTTAAGGTAAAGAATTCCCGCAATGCTGTCGCCACTGATCTCGATGGTAACTATTCATTGATCAATCTCAAGAAAGGTGATGTTCTGGAGCTTTCCTACGTAGGTTATGCACCCAAGACTGTCAAAATCGGAGATGCTGATTCATATAACATCAGCATGTCGGAGATGGCGTCAGATCTCGATGATGTAGTAGTGGTTGGTTACGGCAGCCAGAAGAAAGTGAATCTCACCGGTGCTGTTAGCGTCGTGCAGGCCAAAGACCTTAACGGACGTCCCACAGGAAATGCCGCCACGGCACTTCAGGGAGCCGATCCCTCGCTGAACCTGTCGATGGGATCCGGGGGTCCGGATTCGGGGACGACACTCAATATCCGTGGCGCAACTTCAATCAACAGTAGCACGCCTCTCGTTCTTGTGGACGGTGTGGAGATGGATCTTACCCGTGTCAATGCCAACGATATAGAGAGTGTGTCAATCCTTAAGGATGCCTCGGCGGCTGCCGTTTATGGAGCGAAAGCTTCTGCAGGCGTAGTGCTTGTAACCACCAAGTCCGGTCAGAACGAACAGCGTGCACGCGTAAGCTTTGACCTCAAAGCCGGCTGGAAACAGTCAACCACCAGCACCGAGTATATGTCAAGCGGTTTCTGGCAAATGTATGTTAATGAGCAATCTATGCTTGCCAATTCCGGCAAACGCTTCCTTACGGAATATCAAGAAAATGAATATGCCCAGTTGTGGATGCGTCTTGATGATAAAGTTGAGAATCCTGAGCGTCCTTGGGCTGTACCTACTCCCGACAAGCATTGGATGTTTTATGCCAACTATGACTGGTATGACCACTACTTCAAGAAGAGTCGTCCCATGCAGGACTATAATGTCTCGATACGTGGGGGCTCCAAGAAGGTGAGCTATTATGTAAGCGGCAGGGCATATCTTGAGGATGGTATTTTTAATATCCAGAACGATAAATTCAAGAGCTATTCATTCAGGGCGAAACTTAATGCTGATCTTACAAGCTGGCTGCGTTATCGCGCGAATGTAAGTTACTTCAATTCACATTATGATCATCCGGGTTATTACGACCTCGACAACTTCTTTTACCTCGCGCAGTTGCATACATATGCTGCTTTCCTTCCCACCAACCCAGACGGAACATCGGTATTCCAGTTCGCTCCCGGTCTTGTCTCAACGGGTTCGGTGAATGTAGGTGGAGGTTATAATGCGATGATGAACCATGGAAAGCACAAGACGGTAGACCGTAAGAATGAGGTTCTCGTTAAGAACACTATCGAGATTCAGCCTTTCAAATGGTGGAAAATTATCGGAGAGTATGCTTATCTGTTCTTGAACACTACTCGAGAGAACCGTACAATGCCTGTTCCGTTCAGCCGCACGGAGGGAGTGATTGAATATGTTGACAGAGACTACAATGATGCGAAGTTCAGCGACAAGTTCTACCGCAACATGACCAACACATCGCGTCAGACAATCAATGCCTACATGGAATTCACCCCGAATTTCGGCAGCCATAACTTCAAAGCGACGGTCGGATTCAACGGTGATATCTATCGCTATCTCTATTTCAAGGCCGGACGTGAAGACCTTCTTAGCGAGGATGTGAATTCTCTGACAATCGCAACCGGGAATCCGACCGAAATCACCGATAAGATCAACAATTCAGTTACCTATGGATATTTCGGACGTATCAACTATGATTACGAAGGGAAATATCTTGTGGAAGTATCGGGCCGTTACGATGGCACATCCAGATTTGCAAAACATCATCGTTGGGGTTTCTTCCCCTCTGCATCCGTAGGTTGGCGCTTCAGTGAGGAGAAATTTTTTGAACCCCTGCAGCCGATATGGAGCAACGGTAAGCTCCGTGCTTCATACGGTATGCTTGGAAATCAGCAGGTAGGTTTTTATGACTATATCCTTGAGATGTCAACCAATAATGGTAACAATAAGGTAACTTTCGATGGAGTTGACAAAATCTATTACGCAAAAGTGAGTGACCCTGTCGCAGACGATCTTACATGGGAGAAAGTCATAACCTATGATATCGGTCTTGACCTCGGGTTCTTCAATAACCGTCTCGGTTTTTCGGGAGACTTATATATCCGCGACACCAAAGACATGCTCACATCAGGAGCACAGCTTCCTAACGTATATGGAGCGAAGGTTCCTAAATCCAACTGTGCCGACTTGCGTACGAAGGGTTTCGAAATTTCAGTAAACTGGAATGATTCGTTCACTCTGCTCGGCAGTCCCTTCACATATTCTGTAGGAGCGGGATTGGGCGACCAGATCACTAAAATCACAAAATTCGACAACCCGGAGAAGATTCTTGGCAAGCATTATGTTGGTGAAACCCTCGGTGAAATCTGGGGTTATCGCGTTGACGGCCTTTTCCAGACAGAGGAGGAAGCCAAGGCATATCAGGATCAGATAGAGAGTGCCACATATGTCCATAACGGAATGAACTCCGGTCCGGACAAGGGTCTGCACGCCGGTGATGTAAAATTCATTGACCTCAACGGCGACAATGCCATCACACCCGGTAACAGTAAAGTCGGAGATTCCGGCGACCGTGTCATTATCGGTAACAAACGCCCACGCTACAACTACAATTTTAGGGGTAGCCTCCAGTGGAAGGGAATTGACATTTCTGCTTTCTTCCAGGGGGTGGGACGCTGCCACTGGTATCCGATGAATGAGTCGCGCACATTCTGGGGACCTTATTGCCGTCCCTACATGGCATTCGTGCCCGAGGGTTTCCTTGACCAGGTATGGACTGAAGACAATCCCGACGGATATTTCCCGCGTCTGCGCACATATGAGGCATATTCGAGCAAGCGTTCGCTCAATGTGGCTAACGACCGCTATCTCCAGAATGTCTCCTATCTCCGTCTGAAGAATCTCACTGTGGGCTATACATTGCCCGTATGGAAAAACATCTTCAGCGAGCTGCGTGTGTATTTCTCTGCGGAGAATCTTGCTTACTGGTCTCCCTTTAAGAAGCACACCAAGCATATCGACCCGGAAACGGCAACAAAATCCGGTGTCAAGACTGGCGACGGAAATGTATATGGCTTCTCCAAGTCATTCACATTCGGTGTTAATGTAACTTTCTAAATCTTAGAATAATCATGAAAATATATAATTATCTGATATCTGCATCGATTGTTGCACTCATGGTCAGTTGCACCTCGATGGATCAGTATCCGGAAGACAGCCTTTCCCCTGAAACATATTTCGGGTCGGAGACGGAGTTGCGTCAATATACCAACTCATTTTATACACTAATGCCTGGAATCGGGACATATTTATGGTATAGTCAGAATAGTGAGCTTGTAGCAACAAACCTCCCGTCGCCCGAGCTGCTTGGCACACGTGCCCTTCCTTCCAAGGCAAGCGAAGTGGGATGGGGATGGGAAGAACTCAGGGACATAAACTATTTCCTCCAATATTCTCACCGCTGCTCCGATCAGGAGGCACGTGACCATCATGAGGGCGTGGCTTATTTCTTCAGGGCACTTTTCTATTATAATATGCTTGTGAAGTTTGGAGAGGTGCCACTATATGATGAGCCTATCGGTTCAAGCGATCATGCAATGCTCTCCAAGCCACGTGACAGTCGGGATGCAGTTATAAACCATATCCTTCAAGATTGTGACAAGGCTTATGAACTCCTTCCCAAGGCACACAACGCAGTGGAGGTGTGTGCCTGGACAGCGCTGGCGTTGAAATCACGTGCTGCATTGTTTGAGGGAACGTTCCGTAAATATCACGATGGCGATCCATTCAATCCCAACCATCTCCCTTGGGAGGAACTTTTGAAGACATGCGTTGATGCATCAAAACTACTCATGGAAAGCGGAGGTTACTCACTGCACACTTCGGGCAAAGAGCCTTACAGAGAAATGTTCTATTCGCAGACACCGGATCCGAACGAATATATCTGGGCACGCATCAGCAGTGAATCCGCCGGCAAGTCGCACAATGCCAATGACGCGTCGCTGACTCGAGGGATTTCCTTGACAAAACGTTTTGTCTGTCTCTATCTGAAGACCGACGGCTCCCGTTTTACCGATGACCCCAACTGGATGACCATAGGCTATCAGGATGAGTGCAAGAACCGAGACCCGCGCATGTCCCAGACTGTGCTTTGCCCCGGTTATAAACAGAAAGGCTCAGCGGCTTTAAGTTTCACAAACTTCACGAGCACGAAGGGCGGCTATCAGTTTATCAAGTATGTGGCGGAAGCAGCCCAGAATTCATATGACCATTGCCGTTCCGCCCTCCCCATCTTCCGTTTGGCAGAGGTTTATCTCAATTATGCGGAGGCTCTGGCAGAATTGGGAACATTGACACAGACCGATCTTGACAACTCCATCAACAAGCTCCGTAAGCGCGTGAAGATGCCGGACCTGAAACTGGCTGAAGCAAACCAGAATCCCGATCCCTTCTTGATGAGCGAAGAATGGGGATATCCCAATGTTACGAAAAGCAGCAATACCGGTGTGATTCTTGAGGTGCGCCGCGAACGTCTCATAGAATTGGCTTTGGAGAACAACCACTATCATGACATCCTTCGCTGGAAGGAGGGGAAAGTATATGAGAAACCATTTTACGGAATGTATTTCCCCGGTCCTGGCAAATATGACATGACAGGAGACGGACGAGACAATATCTGTCTGTATGAAGGCAAGAAACCCTCCGGTTCTGGTCTTAAGTTCTTCCAGATCGGTAAGGACATTATCCTCTCGGAGGGCGACCACGGTTTCACAATCCGAAACAGCGAGCCCGGTCTCGAGCGTAATTGGACCGAAACCCGGGACTACCTCTATGGTATCCCGACAACCGAGCGTATCCTTACCGGAGGGGCGTTGACCCAGAATCCCGGTTGGGATGACAAACTTACATTTTGACAGTTAACCGCGTTGGGATGCGGGATTTAAACCGCATCCCAACGAAAATTCAAAAATTTAAACTAATATCATCATGAAGAAAAGAAACTACTTGCTCGCGATTGCAGCGTTTACAGTGCTTGGCGCGCAGGCCAAGGATTATTTTGTGGCCCCGGAGTCAAGGGGTACAGGCGACGGGTCATCATGGGAAAATGCCATGAAACCGGATTGGAATTATCAATCAGGTGACAACATATACCTTTCCGAAGGTACATATGTCGCATCTTCAATCAAACTTGTGAATGGCGTGTATTATACCGGCGGCTTCTCTTCATCAGCCAAGGGAACAGATATCGCGGATTACGATCCGGAGTCGTATGCCACAATCCTCACACCCAATAATGGTAACACAGATGTGTTCCTGAGCCTTGAGGGCGATCATAAAACTACCGAGACCATACTGAAAGGCTTGACGATCAAGGGTGTCAGCGGATGTCAGGTGGAGGATTTCACAGGATCCGTGCTTTATCTTGAAAACGCGCTCCTTACAATGGAGGATGTTGTCGTCACTGATAACACCACCACCTACGGCGGTATAATCGTACCCAAGTTTTCCATACTCAAATGCCGTCGATGCGTATTCTCGAACAATATCCAGCTAAAGGAATGCACCAATACAAGGGAAAAGGGGATCGGATCGATACTGATGTCTCTGCGAAGCGGTGATGACACAAATCATACCCTCCTTGTAATGGACCGCTGTGTTATATATGGAAATTCATTCTATGATTCAAACACGGCAGCCTGGACAGAGGAAGGAGGCCTGATCAATGGTGAAAAGCATGGCTGCGATGTGATAATGGTGAACAATTTTGTTGATGGCAGTGGCATGAACATCAAGCGCATGGCCGGATTCCTTCGTATGAACACCACTTCAAAAACCACACCTCAGTTAGGCGTATTTGCTTATAACACAATTTATAATTTCACTGTAACGGATCAGCAGGCAACCGGAACAACCGTCACATTGGGTGGAAATACAACAATGTTCTTGGGAGGCAATATCATCGTCAGTCCTCAGGATTATGTGGAGGTGGAATATGGCGAGTTTATGCCTGACGGTTCGAAGCAGACCAATTATAAAGCCTCTTATGTGAAGGACAACGCGCTGAATCCTACCGAGGGTTCTACTTCGAATCAATGTTTTGCAGTCGGGAAATGTTCCACGGCTGAGGATGTGCCGCAGTTGCTTGGAGCTGGCTACAACTTCGTGGGAGGCCGTACCATGATCAACAAAGGTAATTTCTGGGTCGAAGATTGGGGTCGTGTCACATCCGCATATGAAGTCGGAGACAATTGGAGGGTTATCAACCAGAGCGATATCTTCGGTGATAACGAGCCATATGTAGACGGTTATGTGGGTTACATAGCACCGGTGGCAGGTGTCGGATGTGAAGAGGCAGACTCGAAGAAAATTATTGAAGCATGGGAACTTCCGGCTTTCCGTGAACATATTCAGGGATATCAGAATCTTTCATATACAATCGATTATCTTGATGATCTTGACCTTACTGTAGATATACTTGGCAATGAACGTGGTGAGAAAACATGGTCAGGTTGCTATGATGTGACCAAAGCCGGTAGCGGTATAAAGGGTGTCGTAGCTGACGGTATAGAGGCTCTTGAGATTGTGAAAATTGGCGAAGGCAGATATGAAATCAAAAGTGATGCCGAGGCAGAAGTTTACGATATGACAGGTCGCCGCGTAGCTGTGGGCTCTGGCATTATTGACTTGAACGGTTTCCCGCAGGGCGTATACGTTGTGAAAGCGGGATCGGCAAACGCCAAACTCCTCAAATGAATGCAATGAAATGATATAATGTAGATTAGCGGTGAAGAGGCGTAACGGTCCTCGGGTCGTTGCGCCTCTTTTAAAAAACAATGAAATGAGAATGCCTGACATTAAAAATGCGATAATGACTGCCTGCATAGCATGCGCTGCATCTGCTGCAGCAGCGCAGTTGCCGGTTCTGAAAGTTACCGCTAACCCTGAAGTAAAGGTAACACCTAATTCTACTTGTGACCTGAATGTTGCCGGCGACAGAATCGAGGTGACCGCCAATGCATGGGGTTCAGGGATAATATTTGAAAATAATTGGAATCTGGATGGTTATAATCGTGTGAGTTTCAATGTGGAGAACCTCGACTCAATGCAGTACCTACAGATGACCTTCCACATGCAGGAAAAAAAGAAATATGTTTCTCCCATAAAAGGGGCGGAGGCAGGCACCCTTACCGATAATTTCTATATTGCCCCCGGGGAAACACGCCAAATGGAGATTTGGTTTCCGTCAGAGATTCTTCATCCTGATGTTGACGCCGATTTCGGTGGGATGCATGTGTATCCGTATGCATCAGCGGGTCATTACGGCTATCGTTTTAACCCATCGAAAGTGAAAGCCATAAAAATCCTTGCGCGGCGGCACACGGCAGGGGTGCGTTACGCGGTTTCAGACTTTAAGATACTTCCCGGGAAGATTAAAGAACCCGAACCGATGATGAAGCTCGGGAAGAATGAGTTCTTTCCTTTTATCGACAATTTCGGTCAGTTTAAACATAAGGAATGGCCGGGGAAGATTCACAGTGAAAAGGATCTCAAGAAAGCCTTGAAAGAGGAGGAGAAAGACCTCGCCTCTCATCCCGGTCCGAAGGACCGTTCGAAATTCGGAGGCTGGATGCGTGGTCCAAGACTGAAAGCCACCGGTCATTATCGAGTCGAGAAGGTGAAGGGGAAGTGGTGGCTTGTAGATCCGGAAGGATATCTTTTTTGGTCGCACGGCGTGGTTCGCGTCACCCCCTCAAGCGGTATAACGCCTCTTGACAACCGCCGCCATTATTTTGAAAATCTCCCTAAGGAGGATTCTGAGTTAGGTCAATTCTATTTTACATACGACACATTGATGAAACCTTACTACACTGTAAGGGGCATCGACACTACCTATGACTATTCATGCGCCAATATATATCGCAAATATGGGCCGGACTTCCGTAATAAATTTGCCGAGATGTCTCACAGACGGCTTAAAAGCTGGGGGCTCAACACTATTGCCAATTCTTCCGACCGCTCTATCTATATGATGGACAGGACACCATATGTGGAGAGGATAGAAATCCACTCAAAGCCCCTTGAAGGCGCAGGGGGAGCCTGGTGGCATTTCATGGATCCGTTTGATCCGTCGTTCGAGGCTACAGAACGTGAACGCCTCGAAGCAAAGAGACGGGAGATTGAAGACCCTTGGTGTATTGGTCTGTTCGTAGATAATGAAATTAATTGGGGAACGCCCAAGACTCTTGCAACGGCTGCGATCAAGGCTTCCGAGACTCAGGCTGCTAAAATAGAGATGGTCAATTGCCTGAAAAAGAAATATGGCTCGATAGAGGCTCTCAACGGGAAATGGGGCTCGGAATTTGATTCCTGGGAAGCGTTGCTTGCCAATCGTGAGAATGTCCCGGACGGCGCCGGGGAGGATATTGAGGATTTCAACCGACGTTTAATAGAGGCTTATTTCAGCACGGTGCGCCGTGTCTTTAAGGAGCTGGCTCCCGATAAACTATATCTCGGCTGCAGGTTTGCAGGGTGGAATATCGATGTGCTTTCTGCTGCTTCTAAGTATTGTGACGTGATAAGCTATAATCTATATTATCATAATTTAAACTGGTTTAAGATTCCGGGGGGATTTGATAAGCCGGTGATGATAGGTGAGTTCCATTTCGGGGCAACCGACCGTGGGCTCTTCCATCCGGGGCAGGTGCATACAAATAACCAGACAGACCGCGCACGCAGCTATTATGATTATGTGCATTCCGCCCTCCGCCACCCTAATATGATCGGAACGCATTGGCATCAATTTTCAGATCAGATGTCAAGCGGGCGCTTCGACGGAGAGAATTTCCAGGTAGGTTTTACGGATGTCTGCGACACTCCGTATTATGAGACAATAGAAAAAATTCGTGAAATAGGCTATGAAATGTATGAAACCCGCTTCAACGACTAATTATAAATGGGCAGTCTTGGGGCTGCTGTGGATGGCGTTCCTGCTTAATCAGGCAGACCGCCAGGTGTTCAATGTGGTGCTTCCCCTGATTCGTGACGACCTTCATCTCAGCGATGTGAGTGTAGGGTGGATAGCCACAATTTTCAATCTCTTCTATGCGGTGCTTGTGCCTATCGGGGGCATGGCAGGAGATATTTTCAGCAAGAAATGGATAGTGACCATAAGCCTCCTGTTCTGGAGTGTGGCAACCATGCTGACGGGATTCGCCAGCGGCTTCCTGGTGCTGGTGATTCTCAGGAGTATTGCCACCGGTGGAGGAGAGGCGTTCTTCGGACCATCCAATTATTCACTGCTTGCCCAATATCACGACAAGACCCGGGCGTTTGCTATGTCTGTCCATCAGACTGCATATTATGTCGGCGTGATCGTCAGCGGGTATGTTGCCGGATATATAGGGCAGAAATGGGGATGGCAGTCGGCATTCTACGTATTCGGCGCTGTCGGCGTGGTCTGGGCTTTTGTGATGATGTTCACCCTTAAGGATAAAAAGGTTACAGAACAAGAGAAAGTGATTGATGGTGACACTCCTCACAAGACACATATCTGGGATGGTTTCAAGGTCGTGTTCACAACGCCGACAGCCCTGATTCTGACATTGGGCTTCGGAGGACTGATATTTGTACTGACTGGTTATCTCACATGGATGCCTACATATCTTTATGAGAAATTCCATCAGAGCCTTGCAGCGGCGGGATTCAATTCAATGTTCTATACCCATCTGTTCGCGTTTATAGGAGTCCTGATTGCGGGTGGACTTTCCGACCGCATAGCGCGCAGGAACCCCGGACTGCGAATGGCCATGCAGGGATTGGGACTGCTACTCGGTGCCCCGTTCGTGTTCCTGATGGGTAACTCCGAGATAATCTGGGTGGTTTACATCGGCCTGTCAGGGTTCGGTATCATGAGAGCCTTATTCGATGCAAACACCTACACCGTGCTTTACGATGTAACTCCGGAACGTCTGCATTCATCAGCATCGGGTGCCATGATCATGGTGGGATTCGGTTTCGGTTCACTCGCTCCGGTTGTGCTCGGCGCAATAAAGGAGACCATGAGCCTGTCTGCCGGAATCTCTGTGCTTGCCGCGATATGGGTGTTCTGCGGCATTATGATGATTGTCGGAGGGAAATTATTCTATAAAAAGGATTATGACAAAATACACGAAACGAAATGAATAATTCAGATAAAACAAGAAAAGGGAGGGCGGGGCTGCTGCTTGTGGCTTCCCCTCGGTTTAAGAATCTTGGGGAGGGCACTCTCCACGGCACGTATGGCGAGCGCAAGGATATTGTGGTGAAAGATCTTATTGGAAACCTGGATTTCCTTGATATCGTTTTCCCCGGAATAGTATACGAAAAAGAGGATGCCGAGAAGGCGATGAAGGAATTTTACGACAGGAAGGTTGACTTTGTGATCGCTGAATTCCTGAGCTGGAGTGAGGATTTCGCGTGGATACGGTTCCTACGTGACATGCCGGAGATTCCGATGATTTTTGTGAATGTGGCAAAAGACCGTATGGCGTTTGAAAACACCCTTGAGGAGGATGACTTTATCGAATACCTGTGTTCCGGCACGCTGGTCGGTTCTCTCGAAGCATCGGGTTCAATTCCCCGTACAGGACGCAGACATGTGAAGGTCGTGATGGGTTCACGTGAAGAGGTGAACGGGAAGATACGCACTTTTGCAGCCGCGGCGCGTGCCCGTGCGGTCCTGCGGCAAAGCATCGTAGGTCTGCTCGCCAATTACAATGAAGCTATGTGGTCTACCTATATCGACCCCTACGATGTGTTTACCAAGCTCGGACCGGAAATCCGATTCCTCCCGTATTCCGTTTATGGCGATGTAATTGACAATGTCGGTAAGGGGGAACTTAAAGAATATTGCGATGCATTGACTTCGCGGTATAAGATGATGGACGATGTGGCTTATGACAAATTCGAGGCATCGGTGCGTGCGTCGATCGGTCTGGCGAAGATGGCTCAGGATTCCGATATCGATGTCATGGTCTTTAACGACATAGACCGCGCAATGTTCGAGCTTGTGGGATTGAGGGCTGGTTTCTACCATCCTTGGTTCAACGCAAACACATCTGTGCTCGTGCCCGAAGCGGATATGGGCGCAGGTTTGATTACCTACATCATGAAACTGATGTCGGGAAAGAACGTCAACTTCATCGAGCCGTTCCACATAGAAAGCGATTTCGGCACGTTTGCCGGTGGACATGCCGGACCAAACGACCATAATGATTCTGACTGGCAGCAAAACGTGGTGATTGCCCGTGACGTGCGTTTCGCCAAGACAAGCTATAAATATGCAGGCGCGCCTTTCGCGTGGTATCGCATCTCCCCCGGACTCAAGACTATGGCTCAGCTTGTGGAGTGCGGCGGACGCTACAAGCTTGTGGCAACGCTTGTGGAATCGCTTCCCGGTGAGCATATTCTCGCCACTTATTCCCATACCATATTCCGTCCGGTTGTGCCTGTGGAAAAACTCTTCGAGGAGATAATCAAGGTCGGCACTACGCAGCATTTCGCCGTAGTTGACGGTGACTGGCTTCCGCAGCTCCGCGACCTTGCAGGCATGATGGATTTCGAATACCACGAAATCATCTAACATCTTGTTAAACCAAACAATGTTATAATTATCTCAAACCATTAAAACCATTAAAAACCATAATACAAAGATTGAACGTTTATGAGCTTTATGTACAATCCGTTCCCGTATGACGATCCTCGTCCGGTGAACCGCCCTAACATCCCCGCTGAAATAGCAAACTCCGTAATAACGGGTTCGCTGAACTGTGCAAAACACCTTGCCGCGGAAATTGAAGATATGCAGAAAGCGTCTTCAAATAAAAACATAGTCCTTGCTATGGACGGCTATGCAACTGCGGAATGGACCGAAATGTTGAACCTGCTTTCCCAGCAACTTACCGCTAAAGGTATCGTTCCTGAACAGAAAGACTATCTCGATAACCTCAAAAGTGAGGAGGAGATTAACGGGATGATCGATTCTTTGCTTGAATGGGATCGCGAAAAAGATCCGACGCTCCTTTACGGCAAGATTTTCAAGGGAGGGTATCAGGCGTTACTTGACACCGCCAAGATAGATAAGTTCCGTTCCGAACTTAAAGAACTGAAGGAGGGGCACGATGGCAAAGTTGTGGTGGTTTACGGCAACGGCTGTCTGATTCCGGAGAATCATGACCTTTATGACCTGAAACTTTATTTCGATGTGACTCCGAAAGAGTCCATCCTGCGTATACGCCGCGGTCAATATGTGAACCTCGGCCAGAAGGAGGCGCGTCCTGCCAATCAGATCATACGTCGCTGCTATTATGCCGATTTCGAGATGGCGGTGCATCTCCGTCGTGAGTTGCTTCGCGCCGGGTCTGTGGATTATTATGTGCCAAGCGATAAGGTAGGTGGACTGCAGCTTGTGCCGATGGCTTCGCTGAAGGCTATATTCAGCGCGATGGCGTCGTATCCTTTCCGCACCAAACCGGTATACCTGGAGGGTGTATGGGGCGGCACATATGTAAAGAAACTCCGCAATCTTCCAGATGAGATGCGCAACTGCGCCTGGGTATTCGACCTCATTCCGATGGAGGTGAGCATTGTGACGGAAGTTGGTGATAAAAAGGTGGAATTCCCGTTCCAGACATTCTTCACCGTTGACAGCGAGGAGGTGATGGGGCAGAAATGCGCTGACAAGTTCGGAGGATATTTCCCGATTCGTTTCAATTACGATGACTCATACCACAGCACGGGCAACATGTCGGTGCAATGTCACTCCAACGAACAGTATAACCGTGAGAATTTTGATGAACTCGGCCGTCAGGACGAGAGCTATTATGTTGTAGCTTCGGGTCATGACGCCAAGACGTTCATAGGATTCCGCGATGATGCCGATGTCGATAAATTTATCGAGGAGATAAAGATCGCTGACAAGGAGTATAAGCCCGTTGACTATATGAAGTATATCAGCTACGAGGAGTCGAAGCCCGGATTGCAGGTGATGATACCGGCCGGTACTGTCCATTCCTCCGGTCGCAACCAGGTGGTGCTTGAGATCGGTTCGTTGACCATCGGCTCTTATACATACAAGCTCTATGACTATTTGCGTCCTGATCTTGACGGTGTTCCACGCCCGATACACACCTATCATGGCGAACGCACTGTGGCACGAGACCGTAAGACTACATGGGTCCGCGAAAATATCGTGCAGAAACCACGCACCGTTCGCAGCGGAGCTGGCTGGGCGGAGGTGATTGTCGGCGAGTCTCCACTTCTATATTTCACCCTGCGCCGTCTTGAATTTGATAAGCAGATAGAAGACAATACAAATGGAAAATTCCATGTGCTGACTCTTGTTGACGGTGAGAAAATACGCATCCGTTCCAAAGAGAATCCAGAACGTTACTTCGATGCCGAGTTCATGGATATGGTGGTGGTTCCGGCCACTATCGGAGAATATGTGGTGGAAAATCTTGGCGTGGAGCCGATTCGTGTGCACAAAACGATGCTCAAGGATGGTTTCGAGAATGAATAGCAGCTATTTGCTGATGGATGTAGGCGGCACGTTCCTTAAGGGATTCGTGGCTGATGGCGAAGGCCGGCTTATAGACGGCTCGCAATTCAGTGTTCCGATGCATTCGGAAGGCAGTTGTGATGAAATATTGGGTTCCCTGGTCACGGCAGTGACCAGGGGAGCCTGTTTTTCCGCTGAGAGAGGATTGAGTGTTGCCGGTGTGGGGGTGGACTTTCCCGGGCCGTTCGACTACGCCAAGGGAATGTCGTACATGACGCATAAGTTTCAGTCTATTTATGGCCTTGATCTGATTGAGGTTTTTAGTAGCCATCCGGCTATCTTGAAAGGTACGCCTGTCAGGTTCATGCATGATGTTAACGCGGCATTATTGGGAGAAATGTATTGTGGGAACGCCCGGGGATACAGGAATGCCGCGCTTGTGACGCTCGGTACAGGACTCGGTTTCGCATGCTGCCTTGACGGGAATTTGCAGACGAATGAATTTGGCTCTCCCCGGATTTCAATTTTCCGGACACCTTTCCGTGAGGGGATATTGGAGGATTACGTATCAAAAAGGGGAATAACAAGACTTTATCGGGAAAATTCCGGAGACAGCGATTCTGAAATCACTGTCAAGGAAATCGCGGAGAAAGCGTTTTCCGGGGATGAACATTCAAAGAGAGCATTCGAAGAAGCAGGAAGAATATTGGGTGAATGCATCGCCCCGATCATTGCAGAAAACAATATTGAATGCCTTCTGTTCGGCGGCCAGATTTCCAAATCATTCGGACTTTTCGCTCCTTCACTGCGTGAGACGTTGAAAGATTTGCAATGTCTCAGATGCATCGAACCTGCAAAACATCTTACGGAAGCACCATTTTACGGCCTCCTCTCAGCCCTCCATTAAAAACAAAAGATATGAATTGTAAAGGAATGATATTGGCGGCAGCGGCGGCGCTGTTCGTGTGCGCTTCCGCTATGTCGGAAGTGAAGGTGATGGGATTCAATATCCGGTATAACAGCCCTAAGGATACCGGCGAAACAAGTTGGGATGTCCGTAAGACGGCTGTCCAGAAGTTTATACGCGAGATTCAGCCTGATGTAGTGGCGGTAGGAGAGGCTCGTACCTCCATGCGCAACGACTTGAAGACACTTTTGCCGGAATACGGTCAGATAGAGATTGCCGGCACCGGTTCGAGAAGCGGTGCGAATACTATCCTTATTTACAATAAGAACACTGTCGAGCCTCTGAAGGAAGGATGGTTCTTCCATAGCGACACTCCTGAGAAACCGTCACGCTGTTGGCAACATAGTACGGGGCAATGGCGTGGCACATGCTGGGGAAAGTTCAAGGAGAAATCCACCGGAAAAGATTTTTATTTCTTTGCCACGCATCTCTGTCTGGGAATCAAGAACCATGACCTTGAGGCAAAACTCAATTCGGCGGTGCTGAATGTGATGAAAATGAAGGAGATCGCCGGTGAGGATGCGCCGGTGTTTATTGCCGGAGACATGAACGCCAGTCGCGAAGCGGACGATATACGCCGCTGGGGGCTGCAGCCTTTTCATTTGTGGATGAAGGATGGTCGTGATGTTCCGGTGACTGACCATGAACCTACGTTCAACGGGTTCGGGAAAATAAAACTTACTCCGCGTCACGTGTTGGATTATATCTATTACCGCAATGCGAAAGTGTCAAAATTCGAAAACTTCAACAAACCCGACTGGGGTGTCCCCTACATCTCCGACCACTATCCGACAATGATCACCGCTGAGTTATAGCAAACCTCGGCATTCAGCTCTAAATCACAATTCAAGTTGGTTAAATTCCCATTTATCTTACTGATTCAAACTAAATGTATCTATGCCTACTGCCGGATGGGGAGCTGCTGTTGCTCGCAACGGCAGCAGGGGAGCAACTGATTGGATTGACACGCTCATCGGGTATCGGATTTTGCCCGTGTCTATGCTGCCGTTGCGAGCAACAGCAGCTCCCCATCCGGCCATATGCAACGACGCGTCATTTTATTAACGACCTCGCAGAGCCGCTGAGTGGCAGAGCATGCATATCCGGTTGTCAGAGGTCGTTTCCACTCCTGCCGAGCAGCGGAGCATGTCGCTAAAATCGCCGCTGCAGGATCTGCCACTCAGCCGGGAGTTTACGACCCTAAAAGTGTCAAACCTTTGCGCCCTCTGCGGCTCTGCGAGGAATAATGTTCAGTGCGATAAATGGGAATTTAGGGAATTTAGAAATAATTAAAAAGATTGATTATGAAGAAAGTTTTAGCATTACTTGTTTTGGTTTCTGTTTCACTTCATGCATGGAGCGAAGGCAGGAAGGACCTGAGATATGTGGATGCGTCAACCTTGGAGATTGTCAATAAGCCTCAGCCTGACGGTCCTCGCCTGCAACGTGTGGACACAGACAAGTATCCCGACCTGACACCCACAGTGCGTAAATACTATAAGATGCCCACAGGAATGGCTGTCAGCTTCAAAACCAATTCTCCGGTGATTTCCGCTAAATGGCAGACTGACAAGGAACACCGTAGCAATAGCTGGCATCCTATTGCCGAGGCGGGTCTCGACTTATATATCAAGAAGGATGGTAAATGGCTTTGGGCAGGTGTGGGTCGTCCTAAATATAAATCCACGAAGCATAACGACACTCTTGTCAACAATATGGACACGACAATGAAGGAGTGTATGCTATATCTCCCTTGTTTTATGGTGCTTGATTCCATATCAGTCGGTGTCGCTCCGGACGCGATGATTGAGTCGTGCGGAGAAATCAAACGTGCTCCGATCGTAGCTATGGGTTCGAGCTATACCCATGGCACGTCAACATGTCGCCCCGGTATGACGTGGGCGGCCCAGCTTTCGCGTATTCTCGGTGTGGATATAGCCAATTATGGTACAGGCGGACAGCAAAAGATGGAACAGTTTTTTGCGGAGGTTATATGCGACACCGATGCCGACATGTTTATCTTCGACTGTTTCTCTAATCCCAATGCTGGACAGATTCGCGAACGTTTCGCGGATTTTGTGAAGACTGTGCGCAAGAAACATCCGAAGACTCCACTCATATTTCTTGAAACCGTGAAGCGGGAGGTAACCAATTTTGATCTTGACAGGCGTAAATATGAGGCTGACAAGGCTCAGGCTGCCCGGGAGGAGATTGCAAAAGTCATGAAGAGGGATAAGAATATCTATTTCTTCCAACCTGGACTATATACCGGCACTGACCATGAAACCTCAGTTGACGGCACTCATCCCAGCGACAACGGCTATCAGCGCGCTGCGATAAATATCGCCGAAAAGATCAATGCCACTCCGTCGCTTAGTAAAATCATAGATAACGCCAAGAAAAAATAATAGCCAAGAAAAAATAATATCATGAATGTAGATTTTTTTCGAGCCTCGATGGCTCTTTTAGCGGGTGGAGCGATGGCTTCGGCTTTTGCAAAAGGGGGAACCGACACCCGTCCCAACATAGTGTTGATGCTTGCCGATGACTGGGGTTTTCCGCATGCCAAATCATACGGCGCGTCGGAGGCGGATTCTCGTGCCCTGGAGCGCATAGCCTCCGAAGGAATGCTTTTCACGCGTGCCTATTCAGCCGCTCCGCATTCATCTCCTTCACGTGCCAGCATTCTCACAGGCCAGCATCCTCACAGACTCAAAGACGGGTGTAATCTCAACAGCTATTTCCCCGCAGACCTTACGGTATATCCCGATGTCCTCGAAGAGGCGGGGTATGATGCGGTGTATTGGGGTAAAGGATGGGGACCGGGAGTGTGGAATAAAACAGGGTGGAAACGAAATCCGGCCGGTCGCGAAGTAAAAGATCTTGTGAAATATATTGAGGAAGACGCTCCGGAAGACAAGCCGATCTGCGTCTGGATGGGTAGCCGCCGTCCGCACCGTCCGTATAAGGTCGGTTCCGGAAAGGAGCATGGTTTCAACCCCGATTCGGTTACTCTAATACCTTATCTTCCCGATGCACCCGATGTAAGGACGGATGTTGCGGATTATTATTACAATATTCAGCTTTTCCAGGATGAATGCGAAGCAGTGATGGAAGCTCTCCGAAAATCAGGTCGCCTTGACAACACGCTCCTGATTATAACGGGTGATAACGGAGATTCCTTCCCCCGTGCCAAGTCCAATCTCTACGATCTCGGATGTCATGTGCCTATGGCCGTAAGATGGCCGGGTGTGATAAACCCCGGCAGTGTGTGTGACGGTTTTGTGAGTCTTATGGATTTGACCGCCACGTTCTATGAGGCTGCCGGTGTCAAACCAAAAGAGAAGATGGATTCGCGCAGTCTGATACCTGTGTTTAAAGGGGATTATAATGCATGCCGAAAGGAAATATATTCCGACCGCGAACGCCACACTAACACGCGTCCCGGTGGCTATGGCTATCCGATGCGTTCTGTGCAGGATAAAGAGTTCCTTTATATCCGCAACCTTTATCCCGACCGTATGCCGGCGGGAATGGATCCGGTGTTCGGTGATACCGGACATGGCCCGGCCAAGGCATATATGGTTTTTAATCGCGACAAATATCCTAAAGAGATCTTCGATAGAGCTTTCGGTCTGCGACCCGCCGAAGAATTATATGATTTGCGTTCGGATCCCGGATGCCTGAACAATGTTGCCGACAGCGCTTCTTACGCAGGCACGAAGAAGAAGATGGCTAAACGTCTGATGTCGTGGATGAAGAAGACCGGAGACCCCCGTGTAAACCCGAATGACCTGAGTTTCGACACATTGCCGTATGTTCGTAAGGCAATGCGGCTTGCATTGTTCGATGTTGACAAATGCCTGAAAGATAAATCAGGTAAGGAGATTGAATGGGTTAGGACGCAGATTGAGAAACTTCGTTCCCAGGGCGTGACCGTGGTTGAATTCAAAGCACCGGGAAACCTGGCGGAATATGTTGGCGCTCTGTTGAAAATAAAGGGTGACAGTAAGTTGACCGGACGGGAGATAACGCTCGTTTCAGGAACCGAGACCGGTATCTTGGCTGCAAAGGAAGCCGGACTTATCCCGGCAGGTGTGACGTGGGGCGATGCAGACGCTAAAACTATGGTGATGGCCGGTGCCTCCTATGTCCTCACTAACAAGGAAGACCTGGAACTGTGCATGGATTTCCTTTAGGCGGTCACGGCTTTTAGTTGCAATAGCATCCATCAGATAAAAACAAATCCTTAAAATTATGAAAAGGATAATTTGTTGTGCACTGGCTTTGATGTCGTGTACTTATACAATATTCGCTGACAATCATAAATTAGGTACGTTCAATACCAGAATCTATGCAGTCGGCGATACAGAAGGGAAGGATTGGCAGATCCGTGGCCCGCATTGTAGTGATGTTGTAAAAAAGTATGACCTTGATGTTGTCGGGTTTCAAGAGCTTTGCGGCGAGGGGAAAGGATATTATAACCCTGCCACCGGTCGCACTCAACTTGACGATATGAAGGCTTGGCTTCCGGAATATGAGTTCCATGCATGGGATAGAGACGGGACACTAAAACGCGAATATGTTGCCGTGGCTTTTAAAAAGTCGCGTTATGAGTTTGTTGAGGAGGGATCTTTTTTCGTAAGCACCACTCCCGATAAGTTTTCCAATGGCTGGGACACCAAGATTCAACCCATACCGAGAGTGGTAGGTTGGGTGAAACTAAAAGAGAAATCTACCGGGGAGACTTTCATTTTCGCAAGTGCGCACACCAACAACGGTTGGAGTCTTGACGGTCCGTATGGATCGATGGTCATATCCCAAAGAATTAAGGATGTGGCCTCGGGGCTTCCTGTGATGATAGTAGGGGATTTCAATACTAACCGAGGTCTTGCGGACGCACAGATCGGTCTTAAGGCTTATCAGGCCTCATTCCTCGATGCCGCAAAGGAGGTGACTGCTTCTCAAAATTTCTCCGTTCCTGTCACTGACCGTAAAGTCACATGGACCTACAATGGCTATCATCCCATCTCTGACACATCGTATACGGGTACTGAACTTGATTATCATTTTTATCGGGGCATGGATATAATGGAACGTCATATCATTACTGATCAATTTGATTTTCAAGGCACTCAATATCCTGTCAGTGACCATTTCCCGGTTTATGTGGTTGCAGAACTGAATCCTGACCGACCGAATGTGATATACGTTGATTGCAATGCCTCAAAGGGTGGAGACGGTTCTATCAGAAACCCTTTTACAACAATAAACGAGGCTGTGTCTGTGGCACGAATCGACGATACTGTCCTCGTAGCCTCAGGTGAATATAATGAATTCATAGCACCCGGCTACACTGTTGCGATAGAGGGGGGATATGATGCCGACTTTATAGATGATACGGGAGAAACAATAATCTCCGGAAAAAATTTGAAGTCTTCACCAATCAATGTTAATGCATACATATCTTTGCGTCTTAAAAATTTGATTATTAAGGGTTATAAGTCTACATCCGGGACAAAGGACGGTGCAGTTCGTTTCAACGGAAGCGACCTGATTCTGGAGAATGTAAGGGTAGAGGATAATTCTGCAACTGTTTTCGGTGGAGGTATATGCGCGTATCAAGCGGGGAAATTATGTTCAGTGAATAATATAACTCTGCGCAACTGTGTGTTCCGTAATAACAAAAGCTCCGATGGGGGTGCAATTGCTGCGAGCACATATGGAAACCTGCTGATCGAGGGATGTTCGTTCGAAGGGAATACGGCCACGAAGACGGGGAGCGCGGCATATTTGTCGTTCGGTTCCGTAGATGAGAAGAAGATATGGTTTACAGAGGCAAAAACTTTGATTATCAATTCATCATTCACCGGCAATAACGGCGGAACAATCGGCGCTCTCTACATAAACGACAATATGCCTAATGTCGGAGTTTCAGTTTTAAATACAACATTTGCGGCCAATACACTTAATTGTAAAAGCGGAGCTTCGGTGATTGTCAAAGGATATGCAGGGGCTGCAGTGTGTGCAAAACTTTGCAACGCTCCTGCGAATAGCGGCGACAATGTGTCGGACTCCCGTTTAAATATGGCTCATGTCACTGTCGTGGGCAACAACGCTGTGTGTACTGCTCCTGAAAATTTCGTTGCTTCGGCAGTGAATATTGTGGATGGCGGTAAAGTAAAAATCCTGAACAGCATAATTGCCGGTAACCATACCAATGGAACTCATGCCTTGAGTGACCTCTCATTCGCGGATCCGGCAGCCCTCGTTTCTGAGGGGTACAATCTTTTCACCGATAGGGAGGGGTGTAATATTGCCTCGCCGAATGTCTCATCGGAATTTGGCGTGACTCATGAAACCGGACTTGCGAATTTATGTAACATGATGGATGGCATGCAGGAGGGAGGTATGTACGTTCCAACATTGATAAAGGATAAATCTACAGCGACAATGTATGTACCTTTGAAATCAAAACATTTCGGGGGAAAAGATTTAGCCCGGATTGATGTGAGCCAACGTGACTTCCAAAAAGAATTTGGAGATGATGTGAACACAGGCGGCTTGATTTACGGAAAACTTGACTTTGATCAGCTTGGAGCTGAACGCAGCGGGAAAACGATTCCCGGAGCTTTAGAATATATTGAAGAAGGGTCCGGGGTGACAAGTTTTGGAACCACTAATGAGGGTTATTCATTATCAATGCAATCTCCGGGTGTCTTTACGCTGAGGGGAGAATCCGGGCTTGACATCATTTCTGTATATGATGCCTCGGGTCTTCTTAAAATGAGTATTGATTGCAACGAAAGCGAAGCGGTAATCGACATTTCCGATTATGATGCAGGTCTATATTTTATCCGTTGCGGCAACTTCTCAACAAAAATATGCTTATGAAAATCAACACAGAGAAATATAGATGTAGGTTAGGGGAGATAACAGTGTTCAGGATTGAGAACGCTTCGGGAGCTTCCGTGGTGTTGTCAACGTTAGGTGCAGGAATATTGGAGGTCAATGTGCCTGACCGCAACGGCAATCTCGGTAACGTGGCCTTGCGCTACGCGAATCCTGCCGATTACCTGGATGATGATGCGTGTCTCGGCAAATCTCCGGGGAGATATGCAAACCGTATCGCCGACGGTCATCTAACAGTTGAGGGCAAGTCTTATCAGCTTGCCCTCAACGCCGGACCTAATTCCATTCATGGAGGTCCGACGGGTTTTCAAAACCGCATATGGGATGCCGAGATTTTAGGGGATGGGGTAAGGATGACATATCATTCAGCCGATATGGAGGAGAATTTTCCCGGCTCATTGGATGTCAGTGCCACATTCCGATGGAGCGATGACAATGTGCTCAGTCTGACATTCGAAGCTGTGAGCGATGCCGATACTGTGGTCAACCTTACCAACCATGTGTATTGGAATCTAAAAGGTTCAGATTCCAGAAAGATTCTTGACCATATCCTTAAGGTGAAGGCGAGCTGCTGGCTTCCGATCGATTCAACACATATTCCTACCGGTGAGATAGCTGACGTAAAAGGCACTCCGATGGATTTTCTTGAACCAAAGAAAATAGGACGCGACATAAACGCGGACTTTCCTCCGCTCAATATCGGAGGTGGATACGGGCAATGCTGGGTCTTCGACAACTGGGATAGAGGAAAGTTTCAGGATAATCTGATAGAGCTTCGCGATGAGGAGACAGGTCGCGTGCTAACCATAGGAAGCGACCAGCCCGGAGCGCAGATATATACAGCGAACCGCGTATCCGGTACACCTGTGAATTGTACCGGCCGTTCCTACGGTCCGCAAGAGGGTGTGGCGATAGAGATGCAGAATTTCCCCGACGCTCCCAACAAGCCTAATTTCCCCTCACCGCTCCTGCGCGCCGGCGACCGATACAAGAACCGCATCGAATGGCGGTTTACAATAAAAAATTGATAAGTAGTTGATAAAAATTAATGAACAGATAAAACGCAGTTATTTTTGAGGCGATTCGGTTGCGGAATGAAGGAGAATATTAATATATTAGAGATTAAATAAAGTTAGATGTTAAGCACGATGCAGAAATCTCCAGTT
>CAJTZS010000050.1 GCA_910584055.1 uncultured Muribaculaceae bacterium
GGATTAAACACTCGGCTCCTCGGAGCCACTAAAAAATAACCGAAGTATTGATAAAGAATAATCCCCGAAAATTAGACAAACTCCAAGAAGTTTTGGATATGCTGAAAGCAGACATCCAACTTCCGGAAGTTTATAAAGCGCATACGCTTTCGGGTGATTATAAAGATTGCATCGAATGCCATGTTGAAGGTGATTTCCTCTTGATATGGTTTGATGATGAAAACCAATCAATCGATTTACTCCGTCTTGGCTCGCACTCGGAATTATTTGGGAAAGGCGCAAAAAGATAATTTAACAAGCTGTAAATACCTTGAAACATACATGGATGAGAAAGAGTTTTTCGATAGATTAGCCCCTACATGGGATGACAATGAAGTGCTCTCGACCCCTGATAAAGTAAGGTTCGTGCTCGGTTTCATTGATCTGAAACCCGGACACAGCGTACTCGATCTGGGCACGGGCACAGGTGTGCTTCTCCCATATATTGCCGAAAAAATAGGAAAAGACGGACATATAACGGCCGTAGACTATTCCACCGGCATGTTAAGCCGTGCGCGCGAAAAATTTTCAAAACTTATTCCTTCCCCCGAATTTTTAAATCTCGATCTTGAAAAAGACAACATACCGGGAGAATACGACCGTATTATTCTGTATTGCGTTTATCCTCACCTGCATGACCCGTTCGAGACACTTAAATGGCTTCGTTCCGTTTGCCTTAAAGAAAACGGTGTCATAACGGTTGCGTTTCCGACAGGACCGGATTTCATAAACAGCGTCCACCGCGAGAAACACTCTGAAAGCGATATCCTACCTCCCGCTGAAAAACTCGCCGACGAAATGAGACTCTACGGTTTTGATGCCAGAGTCGCTCACGCTGACAACGACAGTTATATTATCAATATTTATAAATGAAACTATTCCCTTAAATAAGATGACAACTTTACAACGTATTATGGCTTTCGCGATCTGTCTGATGATGATGACGGGGGCTGCAATAAACACCAATAAATCTATCTTAGGGAAAGACCTGACAAAAACTTCTGAAAAAACAGATTCCGTAACATCTGTGTCTGAGATCTACCATACAAATGAATCCGGAGGTTCAGTCATTGAAACCTCTTCATTAACCGATATAACAGGATATTCCGGAAAGACTCCCCTCTCTATTATCATCTCCAAAGACGGGATTATTGAAAACGTGGAGGCTTTGCCGAATACTGAAACTCCTGGATTTTTCAAGCGGGCGTCCGGATTGATCGACAACTGGAAAGGAAAAAGTGTGAATGATGCCCTATCCATGAAGGTCGATGCCGTGAGCGGCGCAACTATGTCGTCCGAAGCAATAAAGGAGAATATGCATCGGGGCCTGCAGTTCTATCTCGATGAAATCGGCTCGAAGGAAGTTGTTGAAGAGCATTCCGGGAAAATGCCTCTGCGTTTCTGGTTTGCACTGGCTGTCACCCTGTCAGCGTGCGTTCTCCCTCTTTTCATCAAAAACAAGACATATCATTTCGTGCAGATGTGCCTGAACGTGGCCGTGCTCGGATTCTGGTGTGGCGAGTTCATATCATACGGCCATATTGTCAACTATCTTTCCTCTGGAATAGTAATGTGGAAAGGTATAATCCCTGTATTGATGTTGATTGCCGCTTTCATATATCCCGTTTTCGGCAAACGACAGCACTACTGCTCACACATCTGCCCCTTAGGGTCAATTCAGCAATTGGCAGGAATGTGCAGCAAACGTAAAATAAAGATTTCACAAAAAGCCACCCACGCTCTCGAATGGTTCCGCAGGATATTATGGGCTGTGCTTATGTTCTGCCTCTGGATTCCGGTGATCACCCAATGGATGGATTATGAGCTCTTCTCGGCCTTCCTTGTTGAATCCGCATCCAACATAATCCTGATATGCGGAGGTCTGATGGTGGTGCTGTCATTCTTCATACCGCGCCCATATTGCCGCTTCATCTGCCCTACGGGCACATTGATTAAAGTTCAAGAAAACCTATTCTCTAAAAATGTAAAATAATGAAAATTCATACCCTCGTAACAGTGCTCCTCGCCTTAGGGCTTGTGTTCGTGTCTTATAAATGGGCTTCAAATTCATCTTCAGCAGATTGTAAGGAAACTAACTCGGGAACAAACATTGCGCTCGAAAATATCATGACGCGCACAAGCATCAGGGATTACACCGCAGATTCCATAAAAAAAACCGACATTGAGGTCTTGCTTAAAGCGGCAATGGCGGCGCCATCTGCAGGCAACAAACAGCCTTGGCGGTTCGTGGTTGTCGAGAGCCGTACGATGCTCGACACAATCGGCACCAACTTCGGCTCCATGAAAATGGCAGCGAAAGCGCCTCTGGCAATTATGGTCTGTGGTGATCTCGAAGCCACATTCCCCGAAGATGACAGAGACTACTGGATAGAAGACACTTCCGCAGCAATGGAAAATCTTCTCTTGGCCGCTCATTCAATCGGACTTGGAGCGGTATGGTGCGGAATATACCCCAAAGCCGACAGGGTCTCAGCATTTTCCAAAATGTTTTCACTTCCGGAAAACATAAAACCGATGGGTATAGCCATCATCGGCCACCCGGCGCCCCACAACCTCCCAAGGACAAATGGAATCCCGATAACGTCCATTACGAAACCTGGTAATCCGCCGGAGTGAAATATTTTACCTCTATTGGTGACGGACAACGATATTTTTTGTAATTTTGCGTATGGAATTAGATGAAATTCTGTCATACGCCCCCGACACAAAGGCTATCAAAATCTGCGATGGAGCAATAGCCGGAACTCCTGATATGTTCAGGCAGCTGTTCAATGGGAAACGTCCCGTCATAATAGCAGACCCAATCACATGGAGAATAGCCGGGGAACAATTGCAAAACCTTTTCATATCGGAAGGTATCTGCCCTGAGAAACCTTTTATATTCAACGATCCCGACTTTCACGCGGAATGGAGTTTTGTTGAGCAACTTGACGCCAGTTTAAGCGAAACGGATGCCATACCCGTAGCCGTCGGTGTCGGCACAATCAACGATATAACGAAACTATCGTCTGCCCATACAGGTAGGCAATACATGGCAGTCGGGACAGCGGCTTCCATGGACGGATACACAGCCTATGGAGCCTCGATAATAAAAGACGGCGTAAAACAAAGTTTTTCTTGCCGCGCACCGTTAGGTTTCATCGCAGACCTTGACATCATATCGCAGGCTCCTAAAAAAATAACGGCCGGCGGTTACGCTGACCTTTTCGCCAAAGTAACAGCCGGAGCCGACTGGATTCTCGCGGATGCCTTAGGTATAGAACCGATTGACCCTGTTTCCTTCAATATTGTTCAGAAAGGGTTAAAAATTGCACTTTCCGATCCTGTCGGTCTCCATAATGGAGACCGCACCGCTTTATATCACCTTATGGAAGGACTGCTGTTAGGGGGCATTGCAATGCAGATCCACAAGTCGAGCCGTCCCACCAGCGGAGCGGAACACCTCCTGTCTCACCTTTGGAACATGGAGAACCATCACATGGTGGATGGCTCTGTCCCTTCACACGGTTTTCAGGTCGCCATCGGCACCCTCGCCTCCACCGCCCTCTATGAACAGATGTTCTCCGAAGATTTCCCCTCAATCAGCAATTGGCTGGAAATAAGGGATAAACTGAAGCATCAGCTTATCCCCTACAATCAATTACGCGATTCTTTGGAAGCGGTTGGCGCACCGACGCATCCCGAACAAATCGGGATATCGCGCGAGCGGCTTATTCAAAGCATACCGCGTGCACGCCGGATACGCCCCCGCTTCACCATCTTCGACATTGCTCTTGATTCTGGTAATTTCAACAAATGGGCGCTCAATCTCTTCCCTTCAACGCCTCTCGTATCTCGGTAAGCCATTCGTCCCACTGGGCCGGGAAAGTGAAGTGTTCCGTTTCAAGATAAACCGATTTCTTCTTAGGTGCTTTCACTGCATTGAATGCCGCATAGAATGATGTCGGCGGACACACGGTGTCGTTGAATCCCCATGTATACCAGCCTGGAGTTTTAAGGATACGGGCGAAATTGACAACATCATAATATCTTGCAGTGTCAAGCATCCTTTTGTCGGGATGCTCTTCTCCAAGAAAATACTGCGGCCATCCGGGCGCACTATTCTCGAGACTTCGGTGATGGTCACACATCGCCGGATGAGCCACCGTCAGATATGTTACCCTCGGGTCGAGAGCGGCGGTAATTATGGACAGAGCACCACCCTGTGATCCACCGGAGACCACCAACGTTTTGCCGTCATATTCAGGCAGCGAACAGATAAAATCAACCGACCTCACCGCTCCGCAGACCACCCGGTGATAATAACTCGACCAGCGGTCGTGCAAGCCATAACGCCAATAGTGGTTAAGTCCCCCTCCATTGATAAGACTTTCATATACCTCAGGGTCAAGGTTCACGGGCATTCCGGCAATTCCTATCTCAAGGGTGATGGCCTTGCCGGGAGCTGTATAGGTGTCACCGTCATATGGCCTGCATCCCGCACCCGGCAGACGTAGCAAGGCGGGATATTTACCGGGAGTTTTCGGCACACTGAGTATACCGTAGAAACGGCCGCCCCATTTCTTTGTATTATAGCTGACATGATATACATTGTCGGTTGGCGTGCAACGTTCCGGAAGCAATGTCATCTGAGGGTCGAGAGGAATCTGTCTCGCCCCCTCCAGACTCTCTTTCCAGAATGCCTCGAAATCATCCGGCATTGTCGTTACCGGTTCTATCTTCTCCGGAGAATAGGCCGCTGTGCCAAGCCCCTTGTACCAACGCTCTCCGTCCCGGACATTAACTATACAACGTAAAAATCCCGGCTTAGTCATCGTACCGCTGATTTTCATAGTTCCATCCTTCAACACTTTCCCTTTTTCCTTCCTGTCGGGATAAAACTCCGGTCCGACCTCATAATCGACAACCGCATCCTTCATCGGTCGCTGGGACTTTAGCACCGTCACTGTGAATGTCGCTTTTTCTCCGGGTTTATATGTCCAGTCATCGCGGTCGGGTGAAACGACCACATAAATCTCTTTCCCTGCATTCTGTGCATGATTCTGAAATACCGTCAAAAACAGGAGCATCAGAAAGCATAAAACACACCTTCTCTTCATAACTTTTATTTTCTTGTGATTATTGCAGCATATCCACCTCCACGAGCCACATCGACAGATAGAGATGTGCCTTTTAACTCTGTTGTTTCTACTTTCGAATCCTTTGCCTGGGTGTCGGCATTCACTCCGTCTGAGTGAGATGTTATGACCCAGTCGCCCTCCGGAAGAAAATCAAGTTGGATGTCAAGATGAACCGGCTTCTCCGATCCGTTGATTGCCCCTATATACCAGTCATTACTCTTTCTTTTAGCAACGGCGACATATTTACCCATCTCGCCTGCAATGGGCACGGTCTCATCCCATGTTGTCGGTATTTTCTTGATGAATTCAAGGCTTCCGGCATTTGCATCATAATGCACCGGGGAATCGGCAAGCGTCTGCAACGGACTTTCGAAGACCACATACAGCGCCACCTGATGACTGCGCGTGCCTTGGCTCATAGGTTCGTCATGTATGGAGCGGAATTTATCTTCATGCGCATTCAGCATCGCCCCGGGGGTATAATCCATGGGACCGGAAAACTGCCTGATATATGCCAGCAGAACGTCATGCTTCGGAGTGACGCGGTCGCTCCATTTGTTATTCTCAAGACCATACACACCTTCCCGGGTCATGATATTGGGATAGCGGCGGCGCATCCCGTCGGGAGGATAAGAGCCGTGGAAATTGACAAGCATCTGTCGCTTGGCTGTCTCTTCGGCAACCTTCTCATAGAAATTCACCATCGCGGCGTCGTTACGGTCCATGAAATCCACCTTTATACCTTTGACTCCCCATTTCTTCATCATATCGAGGGCATCGGTCATCTGGCGGTCAAGGTTCACCCATTTTGTCCAAAGCAATACACCGACACCTTTCTCGGCAGCATAACGGCACACCTCCTCCATATCCACATCCGGAGCAAGCGTCATAAGGTCGAACGGAGCGCTCCATCCTTCATCAAACAAGACATATTCCAGACCGTTGCGTTCAGCCCAGTCTATAAGATATTTATATGTGACCGTGTTTTTACCCGCCTTGAAATCCACGCCATAAACATTCCAGCAATTCCACCAGTCCCAAAGCACTTTCCCCGGTTTAACCCAACTGAAGTCTGTATTCCTCTCTTTCTCCGATGCAAGGAGATATACGATTTCATTCGCGAGCAGTTCGGCATCACTTTCGCACACCGCAGCAATCCTCCAGGGGAAACTCCGTTTTCCCGCTTTATTGACAAGGAATGTCTCGCGTTTGTCCACATATCTCTTGTTACCGTTCTCCATCGTTTTTTCCGTTCGGGGATATGCGGCAAACTCACCCTTAAGGACTGCATTTCCTGAGCGGAGATACAATCCGGGATAGTCATACACGTCAGACTCTGCAAGCATAACATCGTATTTGCCTGTACGCGCAAGCATCGGCAGAATAATGAGACTGTCGGCAGGAAGTGAATTCATTTCACGCTCGGTATAATTATATTCGAACCATTGCTGGAGACGATCGGTCAATTGCGTATATGTCCGTGGATTGCCCGCGAAATTATAGTTCACTACTTCGGCGTTTATTTCATTTGCCTTAGGGTCAGCGCTTACAAACCTGTAAGCTATGCCGTTGTCATACGCACGGAATTCCACATCATACCCTTTATACCTAAGCATCAAGGCATTGTATTTGTCCCTCAATGTCTTGAACCGCCTCGGCACTGTAACATCCACCGTTCTATCCGATGACATGCGTTTGATACCTCTGCATTTAGCGTTTCTTCCCCACTCTTTGCCGTCAACGTTCATTGAAAGAAAACACTTGTCAAGAAGCCTTGTAGTGTCCCTCAGGAAAGAATAATTCAGGTTCCCGTCCGCTTCAATCTCAACTTGATTCCTCCCGTCGGGAGATTTTAGTTCATATATTTTTGCCTCGGCAAATACCGGCGAAAGTGCCAATAGAGCGCACCCCGCGTATAATCTCACTCTTCTCATGCCCCAGCTATCGTTATCAATGACAACCCTATTATGAAAAGTATGAACATCATACCCAACAATCTCATGGTTATGCGGGGACAACCCTTGAACTCTTTCCATACGAACACGCCCCACAACGCCGCGATCATAGGCGCACCCTGACCCAACGCGTAAGAGATGGCCGCTCCGGCCTTTCCTGCCGCGATGTAGCTGAAAGCTGTGCCGAGTCCCCAGATAACTCCCCCTAACATACCAACCATATGTGTCTTCATGCTCCCTTTGAAATATTGCGAATACCCGACGGGTGTTCCGACAAACGGGTAACGCATGGCAAGCGTATTGAAGACGAAATTACTGAGGAATATTCCGCATGAGAAAATAAAGAATGCGGTATAGGGCGTTGCCATACCCGGTGTCGGGTTTTCAAAATTGTTAAGGTCCATCGCCGCCGCCACAAAACGATAGAAGAACGACATAAGTACACCGGCCGCCACCGCTAATATTATTCCCTTACGGGAATTCTTGGAATCCTGATTTCCTTCACCCTTGCTTTTTGCGGCAAGACCGTTGCATATTATGGCCAGCGCAACAAGCGCAACACCAATGAAAAGCATGGAAGCATTCCCTTTCGGTTCTCCGATATAGTTGATGAAAACGCCCAAAACCAAAGCGATGCCCACACCCAACGGGAAAGCCACGGACATTCCGGCGATTGAGACTGCCGCTGCGAGGAGAATATTGGAAGCATTGAATATAACGCCTCCGGTCAATGCGCTGACCGCCCTTGAAGAATCGAGCTGCATCAGATCGGGGATGAAGCTCCTTCCTTCAGAACCGAAACTTCCGAGTGTGAAGCATAGAAGAATTGAAAACAACAGGATACCGATAGTGTAATCCCAATAATAAAGTTCATAACGCCAGTTCTTGGCGGCAAGTTTCTGGGTATTACCCCAACTCCCCCAGCAGATCATCGTCACGATACATAACACCACTGCGAGGGCATAACTGTTGACTATATACATAATATTTAATGTGTAATGTTGAATGTGTAATGATTAATGTGAAGAACTCGACTAATTGCGTCTCAAATTGTAGGGATGCACCATGGTGCATCCGCCAACCTTGTCAGAACACGGAATCCATTATCGGATGTTCCATGGAACATCCCTACATTTGAGGATTTTGCAACACCCCTACGCAGTCTGCGAGAGCCTTCGCAAACCTTTCAGGCACAGCTCTTAATATCACATACCTGTGCTTGCCGTCATCCCTTTCCTTAAAAATCGACCGTCCCTCATCATCGATTGCAATCCGGCCCGGTTCCGACAATGACAGATATCCCGACTCCGGCTCTATCGCATATAATACAGCCGTAAGATCCCAGCAGGGACGGTTATACGGCATTTTAAGAAAGTTCTCATAACCTATCCGTAAGGGATGATTCTCCCCAAAATCGCTGACAACACGGTGATGGGGATAGAGGACAGCAGCCCCAACCTCAAAACCTGCAGCAATTATCTCCGACGGCCATTCCTCGAAAACTTTTCTTGCGGAAACTACATCTTGCTTGACATTCCATTCCGGACCGGCATCCTCCCTGAAATCTCCACCCATAACAACAAGCCTCCTGACCTTCTTTCGAATCAGCTCTTTCCCTGACATGCAGTTGTATTGATCACCATCACTGTCCAATAACCGGGACATGTTTGTCATCGGACCTATAGCGATAATTGTCAGGGAAGAGTCCTCACTTTCGCGAAGCAGCTTCCTTAACGTGGATGTCGCATCAGGAATATCACTTGTGGGCGTATGATTCATGACGATGCCGAGGGCATCCAGAGATGCTGCGAGATAATTACCGCCTTCCTGATTCGGTCCGTCACCTACATATCCGAATGCCGGATTAGCGCATCCATACTTGTCATAATACCTATTAGCGAGCTCATATGCCCCTGTATTCGCCTTTGATACCGTTATCCCCTTGACATCCACCTTCCCCTGCTTCTCATAATTAATCAGCATCTGGAGCGCAAGAAGGTCATCGATATCATTCCCGAGATCTGTATCCAGGACAACCGATACGGGTGTTTCAGGAGCTTTTTCTACAGCAAGACTTGCAAATGTCATGCTACCCGTCAGCAGTATAGTTATAAGCGTTCGTTTCATATTTTAGAAGGGACAGGCTTAAAAGAGATTCCTAAATCAAATCCATATGTTAAAAAACATAATTCATATTTCTCAAATTTCTCTGTACTATGTGCCTCCGTGGTAATTCATCAGGATGTGATGTTATTCGAGTTACAGCCATGAAACAATATTTGCAATCAAAGTTGTAAGATTTCTCGACTTTACAACTCTATATATCAGAAATTTGTTGTATCTTTGTAACCATAAATCAAAAAAAATCCAATTATGGCACGACCAATTAAAGAAACCCCTGTACTTCGAGGCAAAGATGCAAAACGATTCGTAGAACGAATGGTAAATGTAGGGCGTGCCTCTGCGAAAGAAATTGAAGAAGCCCGCAAAGCGTATGAGGCATTCAAAGCCATAAGCACATTTCCAATGTGATTATGGACTTTGAGAAGCTGATATTCCGGCAAGTTGAAGCCGACACAACTATAAAGCCGTTTGATTGCGGAGACTCCGATTTGAACGGCTTTCTTTTTGACGATGCCAAAAATTATCTTGATGCGATGCTGGCCGTCACATATCTGCTTGAAGATAAGGAGGCAGATAAAACTGTTGCATATTATTGTCTGCTCAATGACAAGATAGAACTTGACCCTGATGAGAAACCGAAATGGAACAAGTTGAATCGGAAAATTCCCAACAGCAAGAGATATCATGCTTATCCGGCAGTAAAAATCGGACGTCTTGGGGTGTCAAAGGAATACGCACATCAACATGTGGGGCAAATGGTTATCATGCAGATAAAAATGATATTTGCGCGAATGACACGAAGTGGTTGCCGTTTCCTGACTGTTGATGCGTATGCCAATGCCGTCCCCTTCTATGAAAAATGTGGTTTTCATTGCCTTTCTGACAAAGATGCCGGAGAGGAAACACGGGCAATGTATTTCGATTTAATGTATTACAAAAAATAGCGGCATAGAAGTGGTTATAAAAAGCCACAAAAACACCTATAACCTCGCAAACCATATGAAATGATATATTGTAAGGCACTGAAGCCAAATGGCTTCAGTGCCTTACAATATATCATTTCATATGGTTTGCGAGGAAAGTCTGTGTCTGTATCCGCGTCGGAATCGAGGGCTGAGCACCGGCTTTTGTCACCGACAGCGCTGCCGCTGCCATTGCAAACCGCAATGATTCCGGACATAATTTCCGCCCATGCTCTGCATATGACACCGCAAGAGCTCCGCAGAACGTATCGCCCGCCCCGACGGCATCGACAGCATCGACCTTGAAAGATTTCATGAACTTTCCGTCGATGCCGTCAAAATAATATAAACCGTCTCCACCAAGAGTTACAACTACATTCGTGACACCCCGCGTATAAAGCCGCATGGCAGCTGTCTCCACATCATCAGTGCCGGCAAGCACCGCCGCCTCGTTCCTGTTGACCACAAGTATCTCGGTCATGGAAAGCATCTCGTCATCCACGGCAAACACCGGGGCCGGATTATAGAGAACAGGAACACCGGTATCTTTTGCCAGCATTGCGGCAAACTTGACAGCCTCGAACGGCACTTCCGCCTGCATCACAAGGATGTAGGCATCTTCAATCGTCTTGCGACAACCATCGATCATTTCTTTCGAAAGGGATGCGTTCGCACCCGGATTGACGGCGATACAATTCTCCCCCTTGCTGTCAATCATAATCAAGGCAATCCCGGTATTCTCACCTTCCTTCATGACGGCATCGGAAACACATATCCCCTCTTTCCTGAAATTCACCATCATCTCCCTGCCCAGCGCGTCATCCCCGACAGCTGTTATAAAATTCACGTCTCCGCCAAGCCTTTTAGCGGCGACAGCCTGATTAGCACCCTTGCCGCCATAAGCCTGCATGAACACTCCGTCACCCACCGTCTCTCCCGGCGCAGGCAGATGACTCACCTTTGAACACATATCGACATTCGAGCTGCCGACCACACATATTTTCATGATTTAAATGAATTTGTATTCGTATTTATATTTATATAACAGCGGCGTGCCGTAAATTAATATCGACACGCCGCTTAATATCAACCATTCCGATAAGTAAGTATGTCTTACATCACAACCTTCTTCACTTTCGATCCCTGACGCACGATATAGATATTGCCGCGCTCAGGAGCTAACACGCGTAAACCTTGCATGTTATAATACTCCGGTTCAACATCGTCTTCCATAAATGTTTCCTCTATACCGGTAGGTATTTTATTGGAATTATGTTCTATAAAAGAGGGGAAGAATCTTGCTTTCAATATAGAATTGCTTCCCGCTTCTTTAGGTGCTTCTATACGTATTGTACCGGTATAAGAGCTGCCATCAGGAATCATTTTCCCTTCGGGGTTTGATGCCGGTGTGTGAACCCAGTCCATCTCTTCCCCTAACAGATTAGCCGGACGTACAGGACTTGTCCACCAATGATTCCAACTACCATCTTTCATTATGTTTAGATTCGAGGAAGAGCCAAGTGAAGAAACATCAAGCCAATATACATTGTCCACTCCCTCCTCTTTCTCAAATTTCCATTGATCCTGAGCAAAATTATCCCAGTTTCCGTCATGATAGAGATGATATATGGATTCTTTTTCGGTTACGGTCATTGTTCTAAGTTCCTTATCTATGGTGATAATATAGTTGCCAAGATATGGAACCTTCGTTGTTCCGGCATTGTTCTCTCCATTTCCCGGACCATTCACGGCTATTTCAGTACCTAAATTGGACTCTGTAACATCCACAGAGGGACAAATCCTGTTCGCTGCCCATAAATCCCATCCGGCTTGGTCAGAAGAATTCGCTTTCTCCAACGATATATCAATATTGCTGATATTCATGCATTCAAGTGTGAACTTATCATCCACAAGCTTGACCTCAACCGGAGATGTGATATTCCAGTTACCAAGTTGAATTCCATTCACCATTGAAGTATTGACCCCGGCTACGTATATGCTTGTTCTTGGAGACTTATGCTCCATGATCTTATCATAGAACGTCACATATACTGTCGTGCCCCATTGTTGGGTGTTTTCAAAATCAAGTTTGACCGTGCCGGTAAACTCATCACTAAATTGAACAGCTCCCGATGTCCAATAAACACATTGCACGGGTTTATTCCACTCCGGTTTCGCTCCAATCTGCCAGTACCTGTTAGTCCAGAAATTCCCCTCCGCTTTAATAGCAAAATATACCCACTTATCCTTCAGGGAATTTGCGTCGGTAACATCAATCCAATATGTCTGGACACCGGTTTCTTTCTCCATTTTCCAACTGTCATTGTTAAAATTATCCAGACCAGGCAAAAGATAGAATTCCGGTGCAGGAGTCGTGGTGCTGTATTTTATTGTTGAAAGGTCTGCTGAAATTTCGATAGTCCAGTCTCCTTTCCAAGGACAATCGAATTGCCTACCGCCTTTAACGAAAGACATGCTTTTCCCGAAATTGCGCTCCCTCACTATTTCAGCCGGCCCCCATACACCGCTATTAAAACCGCTCCAGTCACCATTGCTGCTGCCTTTCGTTTCTGACAGCTTGAAATACTCAAGATTCTTTGCTTCTAAAACAACATTTCCACCCGTGGTAATCTCCATCGGATTTGCAAGCTGCCAGTCACCTATTGTTGTTCCGTTTATTTGCGCACCATTGTTCCCCGCCAAATAAAGTTTTGATGGGATCTCTGCGTAAATTGAAGGAATCATGAGTGTCAGAGCACTCGCGATAATATATTTTTTCATAATGGAAGTCGTTGTTTATTTGCTTACAATAACCTTCGACACCTTGGAGCCGTCTTTTTTAATATACAGTTTGCCAGGCTCAACAGATTTCACACGGATTCCCTGAAGGTTGAAATACTCGGTCTCCGCATTGTTGTCAATTTCGATTTCCTTTACCGCAGAACTGTCATGATCCATGAAATCAGGATAGAAAGTTACCTGAAGAATAGAGCCGGAACCGATTTCCTTAGGCACAACAATTTTAATTGTTCCGGTATACACTGTTCCTTCGGGTATTGAGTTTCCTTCCGGATTATTTGTCAGTTTATATACCCAATTCATTGTCTCTCCCTGAAGGTTTATTGGACGCACCGGACTTGTCCACCAATTATTCCAATTGCTGTCCCTCATAACATTGATGTTACTTGTCGGACCGATTTTGTTGTCATCCGTGCAGTCAAGCCAATAGACATTATCCATACCCGGTTCTTTTTCGAATGCCCATTTGTCAACTGCGAAATTATTCCAGTTCCCGTCAAAATACAGATAATATTTAATTTCAGGTTCGGGAGTGGTTGTTGTAACCGTCATCGTTTTAAGGTCCGCGGTAATTTCAATCACATAGTCACCTACCCAGGGTGTGAGAATGTCCGGTCCTTTCTGATCACCTGTGCCGGGACCTTTCACCGGAATGGGCTGCCCTAAATTTGCGGCAGAAAGGGTTTGTGAAGGACCGATCCTGTTTTCTGACCATATGTCCCATCCATCCTGCTCGGTAGTCATCGCCTTCTTTGTTGAAACTCCGATTGCCGACAAGCCTTCACATTCAATAGTGAATTTACCATCCTTGAGAGGCACTTCCACAGGATGAACGATATCCCAGTTGCCCAACTGTTCGTAATTGACAATCTGCCCTGCCGTACCGGCCACATAAAGGGTCCTCACTTCCTGCGCGTTCTGCACAAAACACGTGGACATCGCCACTGCTGCGAGTGTGTAGATTTTCTTCATCATGATGTTTAATTTAAAGTTTAGTTAAGTTTATATTAGAACTTGCTTAAACTCATCCTTAACTTTGGAGCGATTTAAACAAATTCATAATCAAGGGGAGATATTCCTTACTTATCCCTAAATATTTTTTTATGTTATAGAACATATCCCCGATTCAACAAAATCCTGTAAATGTCATTAGGAGAATTTTAAACAACGATCCCTTGTAAAAAGAACTACCATGTAAAATTATTAACCACAACTGATATTTTCATGAAAAGATTATTTTATTTATTCTGGGTATTGTTATTTGTTAACCTTGCTTCATGCAAAGATTCCCCGGAGCAACCGAATCAGCCGGTCAATCCCAAACCGGGAGAAGAAGAACCACCGATTGAAGAACCGGTAGGACCTCTAACCAAAGTGCCTTTCTCGAAAGGATTCAATTTGTCGGGATGGCTCAACCTCAGCGAAGAATGGTTCAATCCCGATGCATTCAACAACAAGGATTTCGATGACCTGAAAAGTTTGGGATGCGACGTTGTCCGCGTGCCTATAAATTTTCCGTATAATATGGGCAACGCACCGGAATATAAATTCTCAGGTACATTTCTTAAGGCTCTCGACAATGCCATAGAGTTAGCGGAAAGTCATGATATGTTTATCATCCTCGACCAGCATAGCTATGGGAGCGATTTTCCGGCTGATACGGGTGAGGCCATCCTGACCGCAGGATTCAAACAACTCGCCCAGAGATATGCTAAACGAAGCGACAAGATTATATTTGAGCTTTGCAACGAGCCTAATGGCACATTTCTGCAAAATGAATGGCCGCAGATGCAAAGTCGCCTTATATCTGCAATTCGTGAAATTGACGAAAAGCACATTATCATTGCTACGGCATATCAATGCAACCCCGAACAACTTATCGCATTGCCGAATTACGATGACGAGAGGACGATATACACTTTCCATTTTTATGACCCGTTTATTTTCACCCATCAAGGTGCATCGTGGTCGGAATCTCCTGAAAAATACATAAAGAATGTCCCTTTCCCTTATGACGCAGCCCGAATGCCTTCAATGCCATCCCAATTTAAGGGCACCGACCGGGAAGGTTCATATAACAGATATCCAACCGAAGGCACGGAGGCTGCCTTACAAGCAATCCTGCAAAGGACATATGACTGGGCTCAAAAAAACGGGAAGTTACTTTTCTGCGGAGAATTCGGAGCACTTGAAAATGCACCGACTCAAGACCGCGTGAGATGGTATAAAGCAACCTGTGACAAACTTTCACAACTTGGAATAGCTTGGACAGCATGGCAATATCGCGGAGACTTCGATATCTTTGACGGGTCACCGGTTTTCGAACTCAACATTGACAAGGATCTAATCAAGGCTATGGGATTGACAGTCCCTGCAGGTCTTGATAACGATTGTCCGGATATACTGCTTTATGGAAATTCGCGCGCATCATGGCTGACACCTGAAAACATACAGAACGCAAATTTCGATTATACCGACCGCCCGTATGGAGACTCCGGATCATGCATACGCTGGGATATCTCTAATGCAAACAGCCTTATAACGCTCACGGCATGGCCTGTAATAAATTTAAAACGCTATGCAGAGGCAGGAGCTAAGCTGGAGTTTGCAGTGCGGACTCAGGATCCGATACACAAGCTTACAATCAGATTCCAGCAATACAAGGACGGGGCGCCCTGGCAATGGAGAAATATCCAAACCATTACCACATCCTCTTCGGTCAACGATGCAATTAAATTCGCTAACAACGGTCAATGGCAGATTATCTCTATTCCTCTCAAAGATTTTTATGTGTACGGAACTATGGGAACCTGGAAAGAGAAGCCGTCGGAAAACGAGGAAGGATTCGTCTGGGATTTCATAAATAAATTTGAATTATGCGCTGACGGAAACAATGCTCTTGCAGGGAAAATCATATATTTTGATGAAATAGCAATCAGAAAATAAAAAAGTATGAACACGGTATTAAAAATTGCGGCACTTAGTGGTCTGGTATTTTGCCAGACCACTCTCTTAGGCGCACCTCTGTATAAAAAACCGAAACTTCCTGTCGAAACAAGGGTTGAAGACCTGCTGTCGCGAATGACATTGCATGAAAAAGTCATGCAACTCAACCAATATGTTCACGGCACCAACATGAACCTTCACAATATCGGCAAGATCGATGATCATTACCCTTTGGAAGCCGGGTCTTACATATACTATAGCCAAGACCCAAAAATGCGCAACGACCTGCAAAAAAGGGTGCTTAAAGAAACTCGGTTAGGAATACCCGCTGTTTTTGCTCATGATGTTACCCATGGCTTCCGAACCATCTATCCTATGCCCCTCGCCCAAGCGGCTTCGGGAAACCCTGAACTTGTTGAGAAAGTATGCGCCATGGCAGCGAGCGAGTCTCGCCTCTCCGGAACGGACTGGACTTTCTCTCCAATGCTTGATGTGGCGAGGGATCCCCGATGGGGACGCATCACTGAAACTTTTGGTGAAGACCCTTATATGAATTCTATATTCGGGGTTGCGACAGTTAAAGGGTATCAGGGAAACGACCTCTCCTCTCCCGAACACATGGCGGCATGCCTCAAACATTTCGTAGGTTATGGAGCGACACAAGGGGGACGGGATTACCGCCAGACCGATATTTCAGACAATGATTTATGGAATGTCCATCTTGTTCCTTTCAAAGCATGTGTGGATGCAGGCGCTGCCACGCTCATGAGTGCTTTCAACGATATAAACGGCGTTCCATCCACGGCAAACCGTCATACCCTCACGGAAATATTACGCGACAGATGGAACTTCAATGGTGTTACAATCTCGGATTGGGCATCCGTATCCCAATTAAAGGATTATCAGTCCACCGCCTCCACTTATGCCGAAGCGGCAGTACAGAGCCTATTGGCAGGTGTGGACATCGACATGTGCTCCGGTTGTTATTCCTCTACCCTCGACAGCCTTGTCAATGCCGGAGTCATACCAATCAAAAGAATTGACGATGCTGTAAGATCGGTTCTGCGCCTTAAATTTCGTCTCGGATTATTCGAACGGCCTTACACCCCTGAGATTTCACGGGATAAACGGTTGATGACTCCTTGGAACCTATCCATAGCCGAAAAGATGGCGGAAGAATCCATGGTTCTCTTGAAGAACGATCAAAACGTCTTACCGTTGAGTCACAAAAAAATTGCCGTGATCGGTCCTGCGGCTACCGATAAACGGGCTATGTACGGAGAATGGTTCAGTCATGGCGACATTGATGACGCAACCTCTCTGTTAGATGGCATAATGCAGGAATTCAAGGGCGTAGCTGAGGTAATGTATGCAAAAGGATGTGACTTCGACGGGGAAGAGCGCTCCGGTTTCGCGGAAGCTATTAAAACGGCTGCGGAAGCAGACGTTGTGATTCTTTGTATGGGAGAGAGAGGCAACTGGAGTTGTGAGAACAACTCACGTGCGGAGATTGCCATTCCGGGCATACAGAGAGAACTGATAAAAGAATTTAAAAATTCCGGGAAACCATTGGTTCTTGCCTTGACCAGCGGAAGACCGGTAAACCTCTCAGACATAGAACCTGTGGTTGATGCCATAATCGAAGTGTGGCAACCCGGCATACGGGGTGGGAATGCATTAGGGGGGATTCTGTCAGGCCGTGTAAACCCTTCGGGAAAGCTGCCTGTCACATTTCCACGAACTCCAGCACAGATTCCTCTCTATTATGGCATAAGACGCGGCGCAAGATTTTCTCCTCACGGTGATTATAAAGACATACCTTCAACACCTCTTTATGAATTCGGACACGGATTAAGCTATTCCACTTTTGAATATGGTGAAATCACTGCCGATAAAACACAATTTAAACAAAATGATGAACTGACCCTGTCTGTTGAAGTAAGGAATACAAGCGACAGGGATGGTGCAGAAATTATTCATTGGTATATTTCAGATCCGGTGTCATCTACGGTGCGGCCTATCAAAGAACTTAAACACTTTGAAAAGAAATATATAAAGTCAGGAGACCGACAGGTATTCACTTTTAAAATAAATCCCCTCCGCGATTTATCCATTCTTGATAAAAACGGCAACGTCATCATTGAACCGGGTGATTTTATAGTGTCGGTAAAAGACAAAACCATTAGACTTTCCCTTGAATAGGAGCTTGCTTAAGAGCTTGTTAAAAAATAAATGTTATTAAACATTATTTTACATTTAGGAAAACAGACTCTTAAAATACCTTAATAGCATAACCCTATAAATCATATCTTTATCGAAAATGATGGAAAATGATAAAAACATCAGTATTGCCAGACTAATATCCGATATTGATTCGCTCAACGTATATGACTCAATCAATACGGGAAAAGCGTTTAACCGTGTCAAATCAAAATTGGGATGGAACAGGCTTAAAATATTGAACTGGTTGCGAAATATTGCTGCAATCATCTCTATTCCATTACTCATAGGCACAGTTTATTTAATGGTCGGCAACCGACATGGAGCATCAGAGGATGCACAAATGGTTGAATTCACGACAACTCCCGGCATGACTGCCCGCATAACGTTGCCAGATTCCTCTATTGTAATCCTCAATGCATGCAGCAGCATAAAATATCCATATTTTTTCAGTTCGTCTGAAAGACATGTCGAATTAAGAGGCGAAGCTTTTTTTGATGTTTCAAAAGACAAAGACCGGAAATTTACGGTCACAATGGCAAACGGAAATGAAGTGAACGTGTATGGCACGAAATTCAACATCGATGCATACGACGATTCAAAATATACGGTTTCACTTGTCGAAGGTAGGATCGGTTATAACTATCAGGATAAATCCAATAGTCAACATGAACATATTCTGATGCCGCAGCAAAGATTGACGCATTTGTCTGATGATTCAATAACAATACAATGGACTGACAACGCAGCTGAAACCGCGTGGATGGATAACAAAATCATCTTGAATTCGACACCGCTCGCGGAAATATTGAAAAAGCTTGAACGAAGATATAACGTAGCATTTAAAATTGAACTCGAAGACGTGGACTCTCATTCTTTCTCAGGAGGAGCGATCACCGTATCAAGCCTCGAAGTGATGCTTAATGCTTTGAGCATTTCCTCTTCATTCAAATGGTCGTATATCGACGATGCCGATAACCTCCAGGATAAACCGGTCATCGTCATCTCCGAGCTGTAAAATGCATGGAAAAAACAGAAACTTTACGAACAAACCTAAATAATATTTATGAAAAGTTGTATTACATCTATCGTTCTGCTCTTTATGGCGGCATTCTCAATGCCGATATATGGACAGACACGAAAAATTGACATCAACGCCCAGAACCAAACCATTGGACAGGTGCTTGATGAAATCAAGAAAAAAAGCGGATTTGAAATCCTGCTCAACGACAGACACGTGGATTTGAACAGACGTGTCAACGTTAAGGCCGAAAATGAGTCTGTAGACAAAATTATCGAAAACATGTTTGCCGACAAAAGTATCAAATGCCATATAAGCGGCAAACAACTGATTCTCGCAAAAACGAAAAAGGTCAGAAAAAACGCGTCGAAAACAAATAATCAGACCGACAGACAAAACGGAGAGCAAAAAGTGTCCGGGATTGTATGCGACCAGAACGGAGAACCCTTAATCGGTGTTACCGTCAAGGAGCGCAACTCCCAGAACTATGCCGTCACAGATCTTGACGGAGCATATAGTATCAAGGTCTCCAATGCTAAACCTACACTCGATTTTTCATATGTGGGTTTTGTTCCCCGCAGTGAGAAAAGAGCGGCTGGAGAATGGGGAACCATTCAACTTCAGGAAGACAATAAACTGCTGGACGAGGTAGTGGTTGTCGGATACGGCACAATGAAAAAACGGGATCTTACCGGTTCTGTCGCATCCGTGAAAATAGATGATTCCACAGCCGCGACGGTATCTTCGGCGAGCAATGCCCTTGCCGGCAAAGTGGCGGGGCTTCAGGTGACATCGAACAGCGCATCCCCCGGATCCGGTTCAAATTTCCTTATTCGCGGTTTCAGCTCACCGAACAGCGACAACCGTCCTCTGATAATAATCGACGGATTTCCTGTAAATCCGGTTAACGATGGGAATATATCGGTAGGCAAATATGACAGCGGCTCTTCCGACAATCTTCTCGGTTCGATAAACCCTAATGACATTGCATCTATCGAAGTGCTCAAGGATGCATCTTCCACCGCCATTTATGGTGCACGCGCCGGACATGGCGTAATTCTCATCACTACGAAAAAAGGACAGAAAGGAAACGTCAAGGTAAGCTATTCCGGTTCGGTATCAATGCAGAAGATTGCAAAGAACTATGATATGCTTGACGCTTACGGATTCATGACTCAGGCCAATCGGTATATGAAAGAAAAATGGCGTATGGACAACAACATCGGTATCTATGGAGGAATTGATGAAGATGCCGTAACGCCTTTCGTTCCCCGATATGATGTAGAAGATTTCACCGGAGAGACAACAGATTGGATTGGAGCTGTGACGCGTACCGGCATGCAGACCCAGCATAACCTTTCCGTTTCAGGAGGAACAGATAAATTACGTTACCTTGTTTCAGGAAACGCTTTCATTCAAAACGGTATCATCAAGAATAACGATTTTAAAAGATACACTCTTCGGGTGAACATGGATCAGAAATTCAACAAGTATCTGAGTGCGGGAATAAACCTGACTTTTTCACGGCAAGACCATAGCTCCATTGCCGGAGGATCCGGACAGAACGAAGAATCAGGTATTATAATTTCTGCCACACAAAGCAGCCCTATTCAGCCTATACGCGATGAGAACGGAAACTTCACGCTGAACCCCGACAGGTCTTATATGCCTAACCCGGTCTCTCTACTCGATATAACCAACAAAAGCCGCCGTGACCGTTTCCTCGGTTCGCTGTACGTTGAATACAAACCTATTGAGGACCTGACTTTCAAAGCCACTTTCGGCATCGACAGAAATAATCAGAAACGAAAAGTTTACATGCCGACAACCACTCTGTATGGTGCAAAAGACAATGGACATGCCGACATATCACAATATGATCAGAATGACTATCTTCTTGAATTTACAGGAAGCTATAATAAGAATTTCGGCGACGATCATCGTCTGGATGCAGTGGCCGGCTATTCATACCAGAAATTCAATCGCGAGGGATTCAATGCAGGCAACAGTAATTTCCTTACCGATGCCCTTCTTTATAACTCTTTGGGCATGGGACAATATGTAAAGCCCTGGGTAGGCTCCACTGCCGGCAATGATGAGATGGCTTCCGTGTTCGGCCGTATAAATTATGCTTTCAAGGGTAGATATCTTTTAACGGCCACCATGCGTGCTGACGGATGCTCATATTTTGCCAAAGGACATCAGTGGGGCTATTTCCCTTCAGTGGCGGCTGCATGGAGATTCTCCGATGAAGAATTTCTTGACAATACCCGCAGTTGGTTATCGAATGGTAAATTGAGGGTGAGCTGGGGACAGACCGGTAATTCATCCATCGGATACCAATCCGTAAGCTTTTATTCAAATCAAGACCGTTGGGGAAATGAGTTCAATAAAGGATTTGGCGGCACGGAGTACATGGGTCTCCAGCTGACACAGTTAGGCAACCCCAATATAACCTGGGAAACCACTACCGAATGGAACTTCGGTATTGACCTCGGATTCCTCAACAACTTAATAAATTTCAGTGCCGATTATTTCATACGCGAAATTTCAGACCTGCTCAACTGGCGTGCGCTACCGCTTCTACAGGAAGTGACATCGGTTGCTGACAATATCGGAAAAACGAGGAGCTACGGACTTGAATTGGTTCTGAACACAGTCAACATCAACAACCGGGACTTTACATGGACATCAGACCTTACATTCTCGTTCTCAAGAGCCAAATGGAAAGAGCGTTCTCCGAGTTGGGTAGGCAATGCTTATGACAAATATGACAACTGGATTAGTTCCTTCTCGGGTTATTATGTAGCCGACGGTCTTGTGCAGCCGGGAGAGGTCGTACCTCATATGCCAGACGCGCTTCCGGGACAGGTCAAGATCAAAGATATCAGCGGCTATGTGTATAATGATGACGGCACTTATAAAGTCGATGAACATGGTCTTCCAATCCTCAGTGGTGAACCCGATGGCCGAATAAATGATGCGGACCGTATCATAGTCGGATCAAGCGAACCAGGTTTCATCATGGGTTTCAACAACACCCTAAAATGGAGAAATTTTGATCTTAACCTGTATTTCTATGGACATTTCAACCAGTGGAGCGGAGGTTGCTACAAAGATTTCTGGCTTGACAATGTCGGCAACCTCTCCATGAGCGGCAACACCACCACAGCTGTAAAAGATATGTGGTCAACCGACAATCCCGATGGATGGCGTCCCGGATTCTCACAGGCTCAAAGTTCATTCCGGCTTCATAACACTACATATTTCATAAAGAAGATGTGGTTTATCCGCTGTCGCAATATCACACTCGGATATACGATTCCGACAAAGGGAAAACTTTCAAATCTACGTGTCTACGCAGATGTAAACAATCCGTTTATGTTTACCAACTTTGAAGGTCTGGATCCCGAAACCGGTGATTATTATCCCAATGTACGCTCCTATAACATAGGTGTGGAAATCACTTTCTAAACAATGATTAAAACAATGAAAAAAATAAATGTCATTTCCATTGTCATTGCCGCCATCGGTGGCTTGGCAACAACTTCTTGCGACCTTCAGTCGGAAGTATACGACAAAATATCCACTTCTGTTTTCCCTAAGACGGAAGCAGACTTGACTTCGATGTTGGTCGGTTCTGTATACGCTCCTTTCCGAAGCAATCATTACGAGGGACTGTTCACCGTCAACAACCGTGGAGTGCAGATCATCAGCGACATGTGTACCGATGTTGCCACTTGCAGATGGACCGACACTTGGTGGTACGAATATCTTAATGTCAATTTCAGCACACGCAATAATGAAGGTTCCACTCTCATCTATGCCAATAATATCAATGGCATAACGAAGATGAGCAACTTTATCCGTATCTGCCAGGAATCCGAGATAGCCCCGGATCTGAAAGAAAAGGCAATTGCGGAGGCACGTTGTGGTCGCGGCTGGCTCACGTATATTCTTTATGACTTTTATGGTGGAATTCAGTTCATTGACCCCGAAGCAATCGACAAACCGTTCATGACACAGAACAGTCCTCGTTCTTCGGCAGAGTATACATCGAAATTTGCCGAAGAAGATTTGATTGCCGCGGCGAAGGTTCTGCCCTATACAATTGAATACGGCAACAGCAATTACGGACGTTTCACCCGTGGAACCGCATTGACAGTGCTGATGCATCTGTATATGCATGACAAACGATGGAGCGATGCTGCCGAAGTTGGAAGAGAGTTGATGAAACCTGAATATGGTTATGACCTCGTAAAGAATTATAAGGATATTTTCACCCTTGCCGGAGAAGGGAACAAGGAAACCATCTTCGCATGCACCGAAGATCAAGGTATAAACACACAACTCTGGCTTGAACATGTGTTGCCGGGCGTCTATCCAACCACCAACGACAAGATTGTCAACAAATGGAATGGCTATCGCATGCCCTGGAGCTTCTATCATACCTTTCAGCCAAATGACAAACGCCTCGAAACCATAGCTGCAAGTTTTGTAGGGACAGACAGAATAAAATATAGCGAAAAAAATCCCAAGGAGATCCTTAATCTCGGTCCGCTTCCCGTGAAGTATGGCGAAGATCCTACGGATACGGGTGATGGCTCGTCTATTGATTGGATTGTGCTTCGATATGCAGACGTTCTCACTTTACAGGCAGAAGCCCTTGCACGGGAAGCCGGCGCGCCCACAACGGATGCCATAGATCTTCTCAACCGTGTGCATGAACGGGCAGGACTGACTCCCTATTCTCCATCTGACTTTGCCGGACTCGAAGATTTTCTTGATGCCGTATTGTTGGAACGAGGCCATGAACTTTTCTTCGAAGGATGGCGTAGAAGTGACTTGATACGCCACGGGAAGTTTATCGAGTATGCAAAACTATACAAAAACTCGCGAACAGCAGCTCCCCACATGGAACTCTTCCCTATACCGCAAGGATTCATTGACGAAGGAAAGGGTCTGGTGTTACAAAACCCGGGATATTAAGAAATTTAAAGGTATTAAAAGATTTTAGGTCGCGGGAGATGCAGAGTGGCAGAAATGACCTCTGCATCTCCTATTTTTTAAACTCTAAATCCGTTTTTAAATCTTTCATGAAACGTTTTTTATTATTGTTATTGTGTCTTAATGCCATAGGGTTTGCCCTTGCCGCAAGACATGAAATATATTTTCAAGAAAAAGATTCTGTAACACGTTCCGTTCCCAAGATAGAAAATGAAATCAGATCTTTTTCAGAAAACAATATTGAAACAATCCACATAACCCTCCGGAATACACGCCATACCCCTTTCCAACCGGAAACGGTGTCGCTTAAACTCGGAATCGACACGTATATGGATAAGTCTCCGGAATGGAACGTTAAGTTCTTCCCTACTTTGATGGTCTGCGAACCTTCACACTGCTACGGCTATCTTCAGTCTCCGAACGGTAAAGTCAAGGCCATAGTGTCGGAAAATCCGGTGGCTTCATGGCATCTCGACTATAACCTCGGTTATCAGGAACCGGAGCCACACTGGTTCTACGGACACCGGATTAAATCCCTAAACCTTGACCTGCTTGCAAATCCTCCCCTCCCTGAACATCATCCGCATGACTGTTGGCAGCTGAAACCGGGCGAGGAAAGGGAATGGACAATAAAGATTATTGACCTTGACTCCCTTTCGGATTTTCCGAAGAAGATTAATGCAGTCGCGGACCTCCCCGTGATAGAGCTTCCTCAGACATCCTGCGCACCGGGGCAATCGCTCAACTTTATGGTTTATGGCAAGAATCCGGTATTGACGGTTAACGGCAATGCTTTAAGTATTTTTCCCGCAGGAGAGAACAAATGGCAGGCATCCTTTACATCCGATAACCCGGGAATCTATTCGCTGATTCTAACAGATGGTGAAAAATCTTCTCACGGATATATAAATGTCCGTTATCCATGGGGCGAGACAATGAAGATTGCCCGTAAGGAAGCGTTGAGATGCAAACAGAAGGCGACATCTCATGTGGAGAGCTGGTATGGTTTTCACACCGCTTTTTTAGCAGCGAAACATTTCCCGGATCTTACTGTCGATTCCATCCTCAACAACAGGTTCAATCACATTATCGGAGACCTTTTCGATAAGGCCACTGGCAAACCTTTCAAATATGAATGGCGGATACAGAACGCCTCTTCAACAGTCGGGATGCTGGCAGACAGATATGAAGCTTATAGGGACATAAGAGACCTTGAAACGGCTGAGAAAATTGCCGATTGGTTCATATCATATTCGCAGAAGAATGACGGTGCGTTCATGAACGGACACACTGATTATTCATCCGTTATCTATCCGGCTAAAAGTCTGCTCGAATTAGCCGATGCAGAGTACGCAGCCGGGAGGAAATCCAAGGCAAGACGATATGAGAAGTGTGCCCGGAGAGCCATTGACCGCCTCGTGGCTATGGACGGGGATTTCAACACCGAAGGGGAAATCACCTATGAAGATGGAATGGTTAGCTGCTCGGCATTACAGATGGGAGCGATGGCTTTACGTTGTAAGGACGGAAAAGAGAGGGATAAATACACAAACGCCATGTTGAAACTATTGAATGGCCATGAATGCCTTACCCAGAGCATAGTTCCGGATGGTCGAAGAAGAGGGGGAACAATGCGTTTCTGGGAAACGCAATATGACGTGCACATGCAGCCGAACATGATTTCTTCTCCGCATGGCTGGAGCGCATGGCGAACTTACGCCACTTATTATGCTTACCTTCTGACAGGCGAAGAACGATGGCTTAAGGAGACTTTTGACGCAGCGGCTTCTTTTGCATCTTTGATTGACCATAAAAAGGGAGAATTAAGATGGGCATTCGTCGTAGATCCCAAAGTCAAGGTGAAACAGATTTCCGACGCAAACCCCGATGTCACCGCCGATTCTCCTTCCTATGGCTGTCCACATCCGGATATGTATCCTAATGAGGAATTCATCATCGGGGAACAATATGTCCCCATGATCAGCGACTGGCAGACGATGGTTTCTTCCGACAATGATGTGCACGAGGTGTTCAAATTCATTGCCGAAGCGGTCTTGACAAACGCTTTCGTTATGGAACGTGCCGACGGGTCGTTAGGGTGCTATAATTGCCGCATTGAATTGGAGGGGAATCGAATGAAAGTTATATCCGATGAGGAACAGATCGACAACCTTCACCTGAACCTTAAATCAGACTACAAGATTGACTTCGACGGGAGAATTGTCAGTCATTGATTTGTGGTTGATATCCGTCTCCAGATAACTCATGATGACAATGACCGCCACAACAGGCAGATAATCGCTCAAATCTTTCCGGAGCTGTTTCAATGCCTGTTGGATACGATAATCCACAGTTTTCACGGACATCCCGCACTCTTCTGCGATTTCCTTGTAGCTCTTCCCTTCAAAACGATGCTGAATGAACGCATCCTTGTATGTGTCTGGAAGTTTATCTATGGCCTTGAAAATCCGTTCGCGGAGTTCTTTGCCGGTCAGAAAATCCTCTTCATTCAGTTCATAACGGAGACGGTAATCTTCCATGTAGGTGGCGGTGCGGTCGGCAATTCGCCTCTCAACGGCAACCTTCACGGCCCGATGATAGACCATGGTGAAAAGATATTGACGGAAAGTGTTGCGGATTTCGAGCGATTCATGTTTGGCCCATAGCCAGATCATGCATTCATCGGCAATATCCTCCACTTCATCGGCATCGACAAAACGACGCGCATAGGCGCAGATGGAAGCGTAATACTTCCGGAACAGGTATTCGTAAGCCTCATGGTCACCCGCCTTCAGGCGAACGACATAAAGCGCATCTTCGTCTATGTTAAACTCATTTTCCATATTCGTATAACAAATTTAATCATAAATCAGCTAATCACAAAATGAACAGGTCTGTAATTTATAAATTAGTAGTGTACGTGGCTTTTTTCTTAACATCGTTTAAGGTGAATGCCCAATCTTATACAGAATGGGATGATACAAAAATTACACACGTCAACCGCGAAAAATCCTGCGTCCTTTCCTTACCCCTCAAAAATATTGAAACAACGGAATTTGACAGTGTTTACTGCAAATCTCTAAACGGCACATGGAAATTCAAGTGGGTCCCCAACCCTTCCATGCGCCCCGTAGGATATGAGCGCGATGAATATCCTGTTGATAAATGGGATGAAATAACTGTGCCATGCCCTTGGCAAATATTTTCTGTCAGGAATAATAAGCCATGGGACAAACCTTTGTATTGTAACTATGTATATCCTTTTAAATATAACCCTGAAACATTCTCTGTGATGTCAGACCGACCGGATTATTTCACATATAATGAATACATGAAGAATCCTGTCGGTTCTTACCGCCGGGATTTTACCGTTCCTTCCAATTGGGATGGACGTCGCACGTTTATCCGCTTCAATGGTGTCGGTCACGGCTTTTATTTATGGATAAACGGACATTACATAGGATATAGCGAGGACAGTTATCTTCCCGCCGAGTTCGAAATCACCAAAGCATTAAGGCCCGGAACAAACACCATTTCCGTGCAAGTATACCGCTTCACCAGCGGCTCTTTTTTGGAATGTCAGGATTACTGGAGGCTTACCGGCATTATGCGGGACGTTATACTATGGTCTGCCCCCGAAACGCAAATAAGAGATTTCTTTTTCAAATCTGATTTAGACAAGGATTATAAAGACGCAACAGCTTCCGTGGAGATAAGTCTTGACGGGAAAAAATTACCTTCACCAAAAATCGAATGCAAGATTATCGACAATAATAAAAAAACGATTGCATACAAGTGCATTCCCGTGAAAGACAATGAAATAAAAATAGATTTCAAAAAAATATGGAATCCGTTGAAATGGACAGCCGAAAGCCCGAATCTTTATGACCTTGTAATAGTTTTAAAAGACGGCAAACAGACCATTGATATCAGGAGTTGTAAAATAGGGTTTAGAAAAATTGGTATAAGAAATGACGGAGCTTTGACCATCAATGGGAGGAGAGTGCTTTTCAGAGGGGTGAACAGACATGACCATAGCCAATATACCGGACGTACAATTACAAAAGAAGAAACAGAAGCTGACATTATCGCAATGAAAAAGCTAAATATCAATGCCGTAAGAACTTCACATTATCCCGACAACCCCTATTTCTATGATCTTTGCGACAAATATGGCCTCTATGTCATCGCTGAAGCCAATGTGGAATGCCACGGGGATTGGAGTCTGTCACATAAAGTAGAATTCAGGGATGCAATGGTTGAACGTTCAAGAAATCAGGTTCTGCGTTTCCGGAACCATCCATCCATATTCATGTGGAGCCACGGCAATGAATCGGGAAATGGAGAAAACTTCAAGGAGGTGGACAAGGCAATAAAAGCCCTTGACACAACAAGATTGGCCCATTATGAGGGCAACAGCCAATATGCCGATGTTTCAAGTTCTATGTATGCCGGAATTGATTCTATCGAATCAATTGGCGGAAAACAAATGCTCAATGCATTGAAAGGTATTAAATGCCGCCCGCATATGCAATGCGAGAATAGCCATGCCATGGGCAATTCCATGGGTAACGTGAGAGAATTCTGGAATCTTTATGAAAAATATCCTGCATTGACGGGTGAATTCATCTGGGATTTTAAGGATCAAGGAATAAAAATGCCTGTATCGGGTAAAGGCGCGGGGTATTATTTTGCTTATGGCGGTGATTTTATGGACCAACCGAACCATGGTAATTTCTGCTGTAATGGAATCGTCACTGCAGATATGGGATTCACCTCAAAAAGTAACTATTCAGCCAAAGGAAGGCCATGACTCAGCGCCCCGTCTGATTTAGACGA